>NZ_JBXWOE010000008.1:0-189738 GCF_059610725.1 Ruegeria sp. CDSC045 | reverse complement strand
GTCTTGCCGTGGTCAACGTGCCCAATCGTGCCAATGTTGACGTGCGGCTTATTACGCTCAAACTTTTCCTTTGCCATGATGGCCTCCTTTATCGATAATGAAGGGAGCCCGCTAATCGAGCTCCCTCAAATTTTCGCTTATGCGTATTTCGCCTGGATCTCGTCCGAGATGTTCTGCGGAACCGGATCGTAGTGGTCGAACTGCATGGTGAACTGGGCACGGCCAGACGACATCGAACGCAAGGTGTTGATGTAGCCGAACATGTTGGCCAGCGGCACAAACGCGTCAATCGCGATGGCGTTGCCACGGTTTTCCTGCCCGGAAACCTGTCCCCGACGCGATGTCAGGTCACCAATGATGCCACCGGTATATTCTTCCGGAGTGATCACTTCGACCTTCATGATCGGCTCAAGCAGTTTCGCACCCGCTTTGCGCATGCCTTCACGCATACCCATACGCGCCGCGATCTCAAAGGCGAGAACCGAAGAGTCCACGTCGTGGTATTTACCTTCGATCAGGGCAACCTTGAAGTCGATCACGGGGAAGCCAGCCAGCGGACCGCTATCCATGACGGATCTGATGCCTTTTTCAACGCCCGGGATGTATTCCTTGGGCACCGAACCACCAACAACACGAGATTCGAACGAATAACCTTCGCCCGGCTCTGTTGGGGTGATGATCATCTTCACCTCGGCGAACTGACCCGAACCACCCGACTGTTTCTTGTGGGTGTAAACGATCTCGGCTTCGTGACCGATGGTTTCGCGATAGGCCACCTGCGGCGCACCAATATTCGCTTCAACCTTGAATTCACGCTTGAGACGGTCAATCAGGATGTCCAGGTGAAGTTCGCCCATGCCCTTCATGATGGTCTGACCCGATTCCAGATCAGTTTCCACACGGAAGGACGGGTCTTCGGCGGCCAAACGGCCCAGACCCTGGCTCATTTTTTCCTGGTCAGCCTTGGTCTTCGGCTCAACCGCGATCTCGATCACCGGATCGGGGAAGGTCATGGTTTCCAGAACCACCGGATCGCCGGTCGAACACAGAGTGTCGCCCGTGGTGGTGTCTTTCAGACCTGCCAGCGCAATGATGTCGCCCGCGAACGCTTCGGTGATTTCCTCACGTTCGTTCGAGTGCATCATCATCATCCGGCCGATACGCTCTTTCTTACCCTTGGTCGAGTTCAGAAGCGTGTCGCCCTTGGACAGAGTGCCCGAGTAGATGCGGGTAAAGGTCAGCGAGCCAACAAAGGGGTCGTTCATGATTTTGAACGCCAGACCAGAGAACGCCATATCATCATCCGCACGGCGGGCGATGTTACGGGTTTCTTCTTCGTCACCGGGTTTGAAGCCCATGTAATCGACAACGTCCAGCGGGCTGGGCAGATAGTCGATCACAGCGTTCAGCAGCGGCTGAACACCTTTGTTTTTGAACGCCGAACCACCCAGAACCGGAACAAACGCGATTTCCAGAGTACCTTTGCGCAGCAGGGCGCGCAGGGTTGGAACGTCGGGCTCATTGCCTTCCAGGTATTCCATCATCGCGTCGTCGTCCATTTCGACGGCCGCTTCGACCATTTTACCGCGCCATTCGTCAGCCATGTCCTTCAGGCTGTCGCGGATCGGTGCTTTGACCCAGCTTGCGCCCAGGTCTTCGCCCTGCCACAGCCATTCTTCCATGGTGACCAGGTCGATCAGGCCTTCCAACTCGGTCTCTGCGCCGATCGGAATACCAACCGGAACAGCACGTGCGCCGGTACGGTCTTCGATCATTGCAACGCAGTTGAAGAAGTCCGCGCCGATCTTGTCCATCTTGTTGACGAACACCATCCGTGGAACCTTATAGCGGTCAGCCTGACGCCACACGGTTTCGGTCTGAGGTTCAACACCGGCGTTTGCGTCAAGAACGCAGACGGCACCGTCGAGAACCGCCAGCGAACGCTCAACTTCAATGGTGAAGTCAACGTGGCCGGGGGTGTCGATGATGTTCAGGCGGTGCTTGGGCGAGTCAGCAGTTTCACCGTCTTCAGTGCGTTCCCAGAAAGTGGTTGTCGCAGCCGAGGTGATGGTGATCCCGCGTTCCTGCTCCTGCTCCATCCAGTCCATGGTGGCTGCACCGTCGTGCACCTCACCGATGTTGTGGGATTTGCCGGTGTAGTACAGGATGCGTTCCGAGCAGGTCGTTTTACCCGCATCAATATGCGCCATGATACCGAAGTTACGGTAATGGTTGAGTGTATATTCGCGTGCCATTTCAATAAGCCTCTGGAATTACCAACGGTAGTGGCTGAAGGCTTTGTTCGCCTCGGCCATCTTGTGGGTGTCTTCACGCTTCTTAACGGCGGTACCGCGGGACTGTACGGCGTCCAGCAGTTCGCCGGCGAGGCGTTCTTCCATGGTGTTTTCGTTGCGGCCACGCGCAGCAGTGATCAGCCAACGGATGGCCAGTGCTTCGCGGCGCTCGGGGCGCACTTCGACCGGAACCTGATAAGTTGCACCACCAACCCGGCGCGAGCGAACCTCGACCGACGGTTTGATGTTGTCGAGTGCTTCGTGGAACACTTCGACGGGTGCGCGCTTGATCTTGCCTTCAACGCGGTCAAATGCGTTGTAGACGATGCGCTCTGCAACCGACTTTTTACCGTCGATCATCAGGTTGTTCATGAATTTAGTCAGGACCTTGTCGCCAAATTTGGCGTCAGGCAGGACTTCGCGTTTTTCGGCGGCGTGACGACGTGACATATCAGCCTCTCCTTCTTATTTGGGACGCTTCGCGCCGTACTTCGAACGACGTTGCTTACGGTCTTTGACGCCTTGGGTATCCAGAACACCGCGCAGGATGTGGTACCGGACACCGGGAAGGTCTTTTACACGACCGCCACGGATCAGAACAACCGAGTGTTCCTGCAGGTTGTGGCTTTCACCGGGGATGTACGAGATGACCTCGAACCCGTTTGTCAGGCGCACCTTGGCAACCTTACGCATCGCCGAGTTCGGCTTTTTCGGTGTGGTTGTGTAAACACGTGTGCAGACGCCGCGTTTCTGCGGGCACTGCTCCAGGTGCATGGACTTCGAGCGTTTTACTTTCGGCTGCCGCGGCTTGCGGATCAGCTGTTGGATCGTTGGCATTCCGGTTATATCCCCGTTTTGCAACACACATGACATGCACGCGTGATGCGTGCGGTTAAATTCGCTGCGTTCGTGCGTCCACAAGCGCAAAACCCGCGAGCGTTCCCATTCCGAGGTGAACGTCGCGGTTTGTTATCAGAGGGCGCGAACGATAAAAGAGTTCGGGCCTTGACCAGTTCATTACTGAAATCGGATTTGGGGCGGCCCCCGGTACCGAGATGTGGCGCGTAATAGGGGGAGTCGGCGCCAGTGTCAACAGCACAGCTGATCTGATCCGCATCGGGCTGGTTCGCGCTGAAACTCAAGCACATCCATCCGCACCGCCCGTTGCAGGAACACGTCCCTGCAGGCATAGTCAACCCATTGATCTGGACCACGGATGAATCATGCAAATACTTGGCCTGTGTCGTTTTTCCTATCCTGCCCATGGCGGTTTTCAGGTCGAGCATGAAACGATCGAGGACCGACGCGCCTATCTGTATCAGCCTGACCGGCTGGAAGAGCGGTTCCGCCTGTTTGAAACCACCTCTCTGCCCTGCATAAAGGAACAAACCGACGAGGATTTTCAGTTTCTCATCGTGATCGGGACATGCCTGCCAAACGCGGCACGCGAACGTCTTCACGATTTAACGGCCGACATGCCGCAGGTGCAGATCATCGCGCGCGAACCGAAGCGGCATCGCAGGCTGATGAAAGAGGTTCTGAATTCCGCGCGCACTGACCCGGCCGCCCCCTGCATCCAATTCCGCCATGACGACGACGATGCGGTTTCGGTCGATTTCGTTGAGCGCTTGCGCATCGCCGCAGATGAGGGTCAGGGCTTAATGCGGAACCACAGAACCGTTGCGATTGACTACAATCAGGGGTTCCTGGCCCGTTTCGATGCGGGCGGTATTCGGGCCGCACAGGTGTATCAACCTTTGTTGGGGGTGGGCTTTGCGATGTACTCCGCCGGTGGGTGTGAGCTGACGATCATGAATTTCAGCCACCATCGGATCGGGAACTTCATGCCCGTTATCAGCTATCCGGATGCGCCAATGTGGGTCCGTACTTTGAACCAGTTCAACGATTCCCCGCACGCGCGCAACAGCAAGGCCGAGCTGTCCCCCCTAACGCCCGAGCAAGAAGGCGAGTTCATCGCACGGTTTGCCATCGATCAGGACGCCGTTCGCCGCATTCATTCGGCGGGCTGACGGGTTCGTTCGCGAAACAGCGTGAACATCCCGGCCCCAACCACCAGCGCCGCGCCCGCCATCGTAATCCTGTCGGGCCAGTCCCCAAATACGGCCCAGCCCAAACCCAACGCCCAGATCAGACTGGAATAACGAAACGGCGCGATAAAGCCGATCTCACCAGCGCGCATGACAATGACGCTGAACAAATATCCTGTCAGAACAAAGACCGCAGCAAACGCTACCATCGAACCGGCGGCTGCCGGAACCGGAACCCAGCCCGAGACAGAGGTGACAAGAACCGCCGTCAATGTAATCGTCGCGGTTGTTGCCAGCGTTACTGCAAGTGATGGCACATGCACCGACATGCGTCGCGTAATCAAATCCCGGGCAGTTACCGAAGCAACTGCGATCAAGGCATATATCGCGTAGAGGCTGAAACCGTCCGTGCCCGGGCGAACGATCAGCAACATACCGGCGAACCCGAAAACGATGGCAAGAATCCGACGCCAACCGATATACTCTTGAAAAAACAACGCGGCTCCAAGTGTTACGGTCAATGGCAAGGCCAGCAGAATGGCCGTCACGTTTGCCAACGGCATATGAAGCAGCGCGACCAAAAAGAAAATTGTTGCCAACAATTCGGCGAGACAACGTGCCGCGACCAACCACTTGTCATGACGCGGAAAGTTCAGATGCAGCGCCCCATAGTACCGTGCCAGAAGATACACCAGAATGGTCGCCAAAACCCCGCGGATGGCAACCATCTGAAACAGCGGTATCTGGGCTCCGGCGGCCTTGATCAAAGTGTCATTGATGGTGAAGGCAGCCATGCTGCCCATCATCAGCAAAGCACCCCTGAAATTCGGCGTCACTCTTTTTGAACTCCGCATTTGGCCACGAAGTGCATTTGGCGGCGTTCAAGAAAGAGATGTCAATATGGCTCCGCCCGCCAATGCTCTGCTAGCATGACATTTCCGATGGCGCTTCATGCAGCGCCCCACCCGAGCCTGAAATGAAAAGGCCCCGCGAAATCGCGGGGCCTGATCTTTGGAATGTAGGATCGCTTATTCGCGGCTTTCCGGTGTTTCCACCAGAACATCCAGCTCATCCCCGACCATATCGTCATCCATCATCGGCGCAGCCAGAGCAGCGGCGGCTTCGGCCTCTTCCCGGCGGGCTTCGATGACAACGTTGTCACGCGACTGCGCGACGCGCTGTACGCTTTGCGTTGCGCCACCGGTACCGGCAGGGATTAGACGACCGACGATGACGTTCTCTTTCAGGCCAACCAGCTTGTCTTTCTTGCCCTGAACCGAAGCCTCGGTCAGAACCCGTGTGGTTTCTTGGAACGACGCCGCCGAGATGAACGAACGCGTCTGCAGCGAGGCTTTGGTGATCCCCAAGAGGATCGGCTCGCCCTGAGCCGGACGTCCACCGCGGGCGAGGGTCTTCTCGTTGGCCGCGTCGAACTCCTGCTTGTCGACATGTTCGCCTTTCAGCAGGGTGGTGTCACCTGAATCCAGGATCTCCCACTTCTGCAGCATCTGGCGCACGATCACTTCGATGTGCTTGTCGTTGATCTTCACGCCCTGCAGACGATAAACATCCTGCACTTCGTCGATCATGTAATCCGCCAGCGCTTCGACACCCATGATGGACAGGATGTCATGCGGGGCCGGGTTACCGTCCATCAGGTATTCACCCTTCTGGATGAAGTCACCTTCTGCAACCGGGATGTGCTTACCCTTGGGCACCATATACTCGATGGTCTCCATGGACTCGTCAGCCGGTTCGATGCTGATGCGACGCTTGTTCTTGTAGTCGCGACCAAAGCGCACGTAACCATCGGCTTCTGCGATGATCGCGTGATCTTTCGGGCGACGGGCTTCGAACAGTTCGGCAACACGCGGCAGACCACCGGTGATGTCCTTGGTCTTGGCACCTTCACGCGGGATACGCGCGACAACTTCACCAGCTTCGATCTGCTGACCGTCTTCGATCGACAGGATCGCGTCCACCGACATCGGATAGTGAACCGGGTTGCCCGCATCGTTACGGACTGGTTCGCCATCTTCGCCAACCAGAATGATCTCAGGCTTGAGGTCGCTGCCTTTGGGGGCCGCGCGCCAGTCGATCACGATCTTCTGGGTCATACCGGTTGCATCGTCGGTCACGTCGCGGACAGCAATGCCCGAAACCAGATCAACATATTTCGCGGTACCGGACTTTTCGGCGATGATCGGCAGGGTGTAAGGATCCCATTCGAACAGCTTGTCGCCACGGTTCACCTTGGTGCCATCCTTGACGAACAGCTTCGAGCCATAACCCAACTTGTGGTTGGCACGCTCTTCGCCATGTTCGTCTTTGATCACCATCTTCATGTTCCGGCCCATGACCAGGCTTTCGCCCGCGGAATTGACCAGGATCTGCGGGTTCTCGAACGAAACGACACCGTCGTGGCTGGCTTCCTGGAACGACTGCTGACCACCTTGCGCAACACCACCGATGTGGAAGGTCCGCATTGTCAGCTGCGTACCGGGTTCACCGATGGACTGGGCGGCGATGATGCCGACAGCCTCACCCGTGTTGACCATAGTACCGCGTGCAAGGTCACGACCGTAGCAGGTTGCACAGACGCCTTCCTCGGACTCACAGGTCAGAGGTGAACGGATGCGCATCGACGCAACAGCGGCCTCATCAATGATATCAGCCATGCGTTCGTCGATCAGCTGACCCGCAGCGACCAGAACCTCATCGGTACCGGGACGCAGAACGTCATCGGCAGAGACACGGCCCAGCACACGTTCGGCTAGCGAAGCAACAACTTCACCGTCGTTTACCGCGGCTTCCGCAGTGATCGCACGCTCGGTTCCACAATCGAGCTCACGCACGATGCAGTCCTGTGCCACGTCCACTAGACGACGGGTCAGGTAACCCGAGTTCGCCGTTTTCAGAGCAGTATCCGACAGACCCTTACGGGCGCCGTGGGTCGAGTTGAAGTATTCAAGAACGGTCAGACCTTCCTTGAAGTTCGAGATGATCGGCGTCTCGATGATGTCACCGTTTGGTTTGGCCATCAGGCCGCGCATACCGCCCAGCTGTTTCATCTGAGTGACCGAGCCACGCGCGCCCGAGTGGGCCATCATGTAGACCGAGTTCGGTTCCTTTTCAGACCCGTCCTCTGCCCGATCCGAAGATGAGATCGTGCTCATCATCGCTTCGGTTACACGATCGTTACACTTCGACCAGGCATCAACAACTTTGTTGTACTTTTCACCCTGAGTGATCAGGCCGTCCATGTACTGCTGTTCAAAATCCTTCACCTGACCACGGGTTTCATCCACGATGCCCCATTTGTCGTCCGGGATCACCATGTCGTCCTTACCGAACGAGATACCGGCGCGGAACGCTTCCTTGAAGCCCATCGACATGATCTGGTCACAGAAGATGACCGACTCTTTCTGACCGCAGTAACGGTAGACGGTGTCGATCACTTGCTGCACTTCTTTCTTCCGCAGCAGGCGGTTGACCAGTTCGAACGGCGCCTTGTTGTTCATCGGCAGCAGAGCACCCAGGCGCACACGGCCCGGAGTGGTTTCAAACCGCTGTTGAACTTCGTTGCCTTCACTGTCGATCTGAGTAATCCGCGCAGTGATCTTAGTGTGCAGATGCACTTCACCGGCGTCCAGCGCGTGCTGAACTTCGTCGATAGAGCCAAAGACCTTGCCTTCACCAGGCATGCCTTCGCGTTCCAGGGTCACATAGTACAGACCCAGAATCATATCCTGCGAAGGAACGATGATCGGCGCGCCGTTTGCTGGCGACAGAACGTTGTTCGTCGACATCATCAGAACACGCGCTTCCAACTGGGCCTCAAGGCTCAGCGGCACGTGAACGGCCATCTGGTCACCGTCGAAGTCGGCGTTAAAGGCCGAACAGACCAACGGGTGCAGCTGGATGGCTTTACCTTCGATCAGAACCGGTTCAAACGCCTGAATGCCAAGACGGTGCAGTGTTGGCGCACGGTTCAGCATGACAGGGTGTTCGCGGATCACCTCGTCGAGGATATCCCACACTTCGGGACGCTCTTTCTCGACCAGTTTCTTCGCCTGTTTCACGGTCGAAGACAGACCCTTGGCTTCAAGGCGCGAGTAGATGAACGGCTTGAACAGTTCCAGCGCCATCTTTTTGGGCAGACCACACTGGTGCAGCTTGAGTTCCGGACCGGTCACGATGACCGAACGGCCCGAGAAGTCGACGCGCTTACCCAGAAGGTTTTGACGGAAGCGACCCTGCTTACCCTTCAGCATGTCCGAAAGCGATTTCAGCGGACGCTTATTGGCGCCGGTGATCACGCGGCCACGACGGCCATTGTCGAAAAGAGCATCGACGGATTCCTGCAGCATCCGCTTTTCGTTGCGGACGATGATGTCAGGTGCGCGCAGTTCGATCAGACGCTTCAGGCGGTTGTTCCGGTTGATGACGCGGCGATACAGATCGTTCAGATCCGAAGTCGCAAAACGACCACCATCCAGTGGAACCAGCGGACGCAGTTCCGGCGGAATCACCGGGATCACGGTCATCACCATCCACTCAGGCCGGTTGCCCGACTCAAGGAAGGATTCAACAACCTTCAGACGCTTGATGATCTTCTTGGGCTTCAGTTCACCAGTTGCTTCGGCCAGATCAGCACGCAGCTGTTCGGCTTCGGCTTCCAGATCGATCTGGGCCAGCATCTCACGGATAGCTTCGGCACCGATGTTCGCGGTGAACGCGTCCATGCCATAGGCATCCTGCGCGTCCATGAACTCTTCTTCGGTCAGCATCTGACCATAGGAGAGGTCGGTCAGACCCGGCTCGATGACGACATAGTTTTCAAAGTACAGAACGCGTTCCAGATCGCGCAGCGTCATGTCCAGCATCAGACCGATGCGGGACGGCAGCGATTTCAGGAACCAAATGTGTGCGACGGGCGCGGCCAGCTCGATATGACCCATACGCTCGCGGCGGACTTTCTGCAGGGTGACTTCCACACCGCATTTCTCGCAGACAACGCCGCGATATTTCATCCGCTTATATTTACCGCACAGACATTCGTAATCTTTGATCGGGCCAAAGATACGCGCGCAGAACAGACCGTCACGTTCGGGTTTGAACGTCCGGTAGTTGATGGTTTCGGGTTTCTTGATCTCGCCATAAGACCAAGAGAGGATCCGTTCCGGGCTGGCCAATGAGACCTTGATCTCGTCAAAGACCTTAGGCGGCGTCAGCGGGTTGAACGGGTTATTGGTAATTTCCTGGTTCATTTTGCGTCCTTACAAATTGGGATGGGATGAGTTTGGGGCGTTGCCGCCCCTACTCTTCCTCCGCATCCAGGAGTTCCATATTCAGGCCGAGGCCACGGACTTCTTTCACCAGAACGTTGAACGATTCCGGTACGCCCGCTTCAAAGTTATCCTCGCCCTTGACGATCGACTCGTACACTTTGGTCCGGCCGGCGACGTCATCCGATTTCACGGTGAGCATTTCCTGCAGGGTGTAGGCGGCGCCGTAAGCTTCCAGAGCCCAGACTTCCATCTCACCAAAGCGCTGACCACCGAACTGCGCCTTACCACCCAGCGGCTGCTGGGTAACCAGGCTGTACGGCCCGGTTGAACGCGCGTGGATTTTGTCATCCACAAGGTGGTGCAGTTTCAGCAGGTACTTGATGCCCACGGTCACCGGACGTGCAAACTGCTCACCCGTACGACCGTCGAACAGAACCGACTGACCGCTTTGCGAGAAGCCCGCGCGCACCAGAGCGTCATTGACGTCTGCCTCTTTGGCGCCATCAAAGACCGGAGTCGCGATCGGAACACCACGGGTCACGTTGCCCGCAGCCTCGATCAGGTGACCCTCGTCCATGCCAGTGATGCCTTCTTCATAGACATCGTCGCCATAGGCCAGCTTCATTGCTTCGCGAACCGGGGTCAGGTCGCCAGAGCGGCGATATTCACCCAGCGCGTCGTCGATGTTCAGACCCAGACCGCGCGCGGCCCAACCCATGTGGGTTTCAAGGATCTGACCAACGTTCATACGCGAAGGAACACCTAGCGGGTTCAGACAGAAGTCAACCGGTGTACCATCGGCCAGGAACGGCATGTCTTCCATCGGAACAACCTTGGAAATTACACCTTTGTTCCCGTGACGACCGGCCATCTTATCGCCCGGCTGCAGCTTGCGCTTCACGGCGATGAAGACTTTGACCATCTTCATCACACCCGGCGGCAGGTCGTCGCCGCGACGAACCTTCTCGACCTTGTCTTCGAAACGGGCGTCCAGAGCACGCTTTTGCACTTCGTACTGCTCATTCAGAGCCTCAACGATCTGTGCGTCCTGCTCATCTTCCAGCGCCAGCTGCCACCACTGACCACGGGTCAGGGTTTCCAACAGGTCCTCGGTGATCACCGACCCTGGCTTGACGCCTTTCGGGCCTTTGACCGCGGTTTTACCCATGATCAGGCCTTGCAGGCGCGCATAGATGTTGCGGTCCAGGATCGCCAGCTCATCGTCCCGGTCACGGGCCAGACGTTCGACTTCTTCCCGCTCGATCTGCAGCGCACGCTCGTCTTTCTCGACGCCGTGACGGTTGAAGACGCGGACCTCAACGACCGTACCGTAATCGCCTGGCTTCACGCGCAGCGAAGTGTCGCGCACGTCAGATGCTTTTTCGCCAAAGATGGCGCGCAGCAGCTTTTCTTCCGGGGTCATCGGGCTTTCGCCCTTCGGAGTGATCTTGCCGACCAGGATATCGCCCGGTTCAACATCCGCGCCGATGTAAACGATGCCCGCCTCGTCGAGGTTACGCAGCGCTTCTTCACCGACATTCGGAATATCGCGGGTGATCTCTTCCGGACCCAGCTTGGTGTCACGGGCGGCGACTTCAAATTCCTCGATATGGACCGAGGTAAAGACGTCGTCACGCGCAATACGTTCCGAGATCAGGATCGAGTCTTCGTAGTTGTAACCGTTCCAGGGCATGAACGCGACGACCACGTTCTTACCCAAGGCCAGTTCACCCATATCGGTCGACGGACCATCAGCAATGACTTCGCCCTTCTGGACGGTGTCACCCACTTTGATCAGCGGACGCTGGTTGATGCAGGTGTTCTGGTTCGAACGCTGGAATTTGCGCAGACGATAGATGTCAACGCCAGCGTCGCCCAGTTCCAGATCCTCAGTCGCGCGGATAACGATACGCTGGGCATCGACCTGGTCGATGATACCGGCGCGTTTCGCCTGAATCGCAGCACCTGAGTCAATCGCAACCTTTTCCTCGATTCCGGTACCAATCAGCGGTGCCTCGGCCCGCAGCAGCGGAACCGCCTGACGTTGCATGTTCGAGCCCATTAGAGCGCGGTTAGCATCGTCATTTTCAAGGAACGGGATCAGCGATGCAGCAACCGATACCAGCTGTTTTGGGCTGACGTCGATCAGGTCCACATTCTCGCGCGGGGCCAGAGTGTAGTCACCTGACTGGCGGGTCGAAACCAGATCGTTGATGAACTTGCCATCCGTATCCAGTGTCGCGTTCGCCTGTGCCACTGTGTGACGCATTTCCTCGGTCGCGGACATGTAGTGAACCTCATCGGTCACTTCGGCGTCTTTGACGACACGGTACGGTGTTTCGATGAAGCCATACTTGTTCACACGGGCAAAGGTCGCCAGCGAGTTGATCAGACCGATGTTCGGGCCTTCCGGCGTTTCAATCGGGCACATCCGACCATAGTGTGTAGGATGAACGTCGCGCACCTCAAAGCCCGCACGCTCGCGTGTCAGACCACCGGGGCCAAGCGCCGAGAGACGGCGTTTGTGGGTGACTTCCGACAGCGGGTTGGTCTGGTCCATGAACTGCGACAGCTGCGACGAGCCGAAGAATTCGCGGACAGCAGCAGCAGCCGGTTTCGCATTGATCAGGTCCTGCGGCATGACGGTGTCGATCTCGACCGACGACATACGCTCTTTGATCGCGCGCTCCATGCGCAGCAGGCCAACGCGGTACTGGTTTTCCATCAGTTCGCCGACCGAACGCACACGACGGTTGCCGAGGTGGTCGATATCGTCGATGTCCCCTTTGCCGTCACGCAGTTCAACCAGAGCCTTGATGCAGGCCACGATGTCTTCGCGGCGCAGGGTGCGCAGCGTATCGGGCGCATCCAGAGCCAGACGCATGTTCATCTTTACACGGCCAACGGCGGACAGGTCATAGCGCTCGCTGTCAAAGAACAGCGTTTCGAACAGCGCCGAGGCCGCTTCGACGGTGGGCGGCTCACCCGGGCGCATGACGCGATAGATGTCCATCAGCGCTGTGTCGCGGCCCATGTTCTTGTCTGCCGCCATGGTGTTACGCATGTAGGGGCCGACATTGATGTTGTCGATATCCAGAACCGGAATATCGGTGACGCCCGCGTCGATCAGCTCTTTCGCGGTGCCTCCGATCAGCTCGCCGTCTTTGTCGTATTCCAGCGTCAGCTCATCACCAGCTTCGACATAGATCGCGCCGGTTTCTTCGTTGATGATGTCCTTGGCGACAAACTTCCCGACGATGTGATCGAACGGAACCAACAGCTCGGTGACGTTGCCTTCATCGATCAGCTTCTTGACCGCGCGCGGGGTGACTTTCTTGCCCGCTTCGGCAATCACCTCACCGGATTTGGCGTCGATCAGGTCATAGGTCGGACGCGTACCGCGTGCACGCTCGGGGAAGAACGGTGCAATCCAGCCCTTCTTCTTGTCCAGCTTGTACGACACCGTGTTGTAATAGGCGTCCATGATCGCTTCTTGATCCAGACCCAGCGCATACAGCAGGGTTGTCACAGGCAGTTTGCGTCGACGGTCGATACGAGCGAACACGATGTCCTTGGCGTCGAACTCAAAGTCCAGCCAGCTGCCGCGATACGGGATGATGCGGCAGGCAAACAACAGCTTGCCCGAGGAATGGGTCTTGCCCTTGTCGTGGTCAAAGAACACACCAGGCGAACGGTGCATTTGGGACACGATCACACGCTCGGTACCGTTCACAATGAACGTCCCGTTTGGTGTCATCAGGGGCATATCCCCCATGAACACGTCCTGTTCCTTGATGTCTTTGACCGACTTGGCGCCAGTGTCCTCGTCGACATCAAACACGATCAGACGCAGAGTGACTTTCAGCGGCGCGCTGTAGGTCATGTCGCGCTGCATGCACTCTTCGACGTCGTATTTGGGTTTTTCCAAATCGTATTTCACGAACTCCAGAACGGAGGTTTCGTTGAAATCCTTGATCGGGAAAACCGACTGGAACACGCCTTTGATGCCTTCGCCGTCTGTCGGCACATCTGCATCGCCGGAGCGCAGGAATAGATCATAAGAAGATTTTTGCACCTCAATGAGGTTCGGCATCTCCAGCACTTCGCGGATTTTGCCGTAATATTTCCGAAGACGTTTCTGGCCAAGGAACGATTGAGCCATGTCAGATGTCACCTTTCGATGTTCTCAGCGGACAAAGACACCGTCGGGCCCCGGTGCCTTGCACATTAGAGACAACACGTCCGGATCAATTCGTGGCCACCGTCCCGAATGGCAGCCTCCCGATCCATGAACCGCGTCTTAGAAAACACCCCAATCCATGAGGTCCTTTCTAAGACAGGTTCGGCTGGACCCGGATTTCTCCGGGACCAGCCAAATTTCCGGTGCATCTGCGATGCACCAAAAGACTGACTTAGGCCAGTTCGACCTCGGCGCCAGCTGCTTCCAGCTTGCCTTTGATGTCTTCGGCTTCGTCTTTCGACACAGCTTCTTTGATCTTGCCGCCAGCTTCGACCAGCTCTTTGGCTTCTTTCAGGCCCAGACCGGTGATGCCGCGAACTTCTTTGATCACGTTGATTTTCGAAGCGCCGGCGTTCTTCAGAACGACGTCGAATTCGGTTTTTTCTTCCTCAGCTGCGCCACCGGCGTCGCCACCGGCTGCCATGACAACCGCGCCGCCAGCTGCGGGCTCGATGCCATATTCGTCTTTGAGGATGGTTTTCAGTTCTTGTGCTTCCAGCAGGGTCAGACCCACGATGCTTTCTGCGAGTGCTTTCAGATCAGCCATTTTATCAGCTCTTTCCGTTTACAGTGTGTGTTCCAACGTCAGGGTGACTACCCTACGCAGATCATTCAGTGCCAACCGCTTACGCAGCTTCCGCCTTCTCTTCGATGGTGGAAAGGATGCTTGCGATGTTGCTTGCAGGTGCGCCAATTGCGCCAGCGATGTTCGAAGCAGGTGCGCCCAGCATGCCCGCGATAGTAGCAATAAGCTCCTCGCGCGAAGGCATTTTGGACACGGCTTCAACGCCGGCACGATCCAGAGCGTTCTCACCCATTGCACCGCCAAGAATTTCGAACTTTTGGTTCTCTTTGGCGTAGTCCTGGGCCACTTTGGCTGCTGCCACAGGGTCCTCAGAATAGGTCAGAACGGTCATCCCCGTCAGCAGGTCGGCAATGCTTTCACATGGCTTTCCGTCGAGGGCGATTTTGGCGAGCCTGTTCTTGGCAACACGCACGGCACCACCCGCGTCACGAGCACGTGCGCGAAGGTCCTGCATCTCGGCAACTGTCAGACCGGCGTAGTGTGCAACCACTACGACGCCAGAGCTTTCGAAGATTTGGCCGAGCTCGTCGACCACTTTCTCTTTCTGGGCTCTATCCACAGTTTTCTCCAAGTTAGGGGTGATATCTCACCCCGGCTCATATTTGCCGCAGCTTACGCTCCGGCGTTCAGGTCCGTTGTTACGGGATTAGCCAAAATTCGCCCGAGGATCGAAGCCCTCAGAATTCTTTGGTCTTACCCGTCTCAGGCAGGGAATTAAGGGGCCAGATGACACCACCCACCGTCTTGGACGAAACAAAATAAAGCGCACGACGAATCGCACGCTTTACTTCGCAGCTCTCTTTATGGCAGTTACGCCGGGTTTCCAAGGGGTAAATTGGGCAGAAACCGGAAATGATCGAGCAGCGCAGCTGGCACCGGAACAGTGTCCTAGATTGACATGTTCCATGCGCTGAGGTCCAGTCTGGTTAAGCCCCTTTCTTCTTAGGTATCCATCCCTGAATGCTGACCCTCACCACAGACGAATACGAACGCGCGCGCGGCTTTGTTCAGGAGTTCCTGGATCAAACGCCCGAGGATGGACCGGCGGGTTTCGAATGCGTCTATCGTTCTCATGATTTTGCGGGCTCGCGCATAGTGCTCAGGGTCCGGGGTGCGCGCCGGGACTATGCCCTAAAGGTCGATACGGAATCGCCCGGGACGGGACGTTTGCGCGATGAGTTTGACATGCTCGGAAAGCTGACCGCCCATTTTGCACGATACGAATCTGCGGGGGTTGTCGACCCGGTTTACATATCACCGGGTGATGCGTTTTTTGTGACGCAGTTTATTGACCGCCCCACCGCTGCGGATCTTATCCATAACAGCCCGGATGACGACCAGATCGGCCGCATCTATCGCCGCGCCGGATCGTGGCTGAACGACCTGCACAGCTTTCAACCCATCAAGACCTATAGCTTCCGGCCCAGTTGGATGGTCGACAAGCTTCAGGCTTTGCTAGGCCTTGTCCCAGATACAGTGCAGCCTTGGGGGCAGAAGATGGTTCAGCACCTGACCCATGAGGCCGCACAGCTAAAGGGCATAACTGACTTGCTGATCCATGCGCACGGAGATTTTCACAGCCAAAACCTGATCGTCGGGCAAGGTGAGATGATCGGTCTGGATTTTACCGAAGCACGCGAAAAGCTGGCAGTTTACGATATCGTCGACTTTCTGAAATCCGATATCTTTCGCGATGGCACTGAGGATCAAATTGATCAAAGCGGCATCCTGAAAACAAACAAGGACATGTTCTTTCGCAAATACCGCCATCCAATTCAGATGGACGTTCTGGATATGTGTATGCGCGCACGTCTGGTGATGGATTGGCTGGACTTATGGCGATTGGACAGATCCTGCAGCGAATACGAGAGTTTTCGCAGAGACCGCCTGAACCTGCGCCTGCAAGCCGTGTATGAGTGAGGCTGAAAAAGAAAGACCCGAACAGCCTTCACCGTTCGGGTCCAATCATTTTAGCTGTAAGCTAGGGACTTATTCGCCCGCAGCAGCAGCCACATCCAGAGTCACGCCTGGGCCCATGGTCGAGCTCAGCGCGATTTTCTTCATGTAAGTGCCTTTGGCGCCTGTTGGCTTGGCTTTGGCAACAGCGGTCACAAATGCACGAACGTTTTCTGCCAGTTTGGCTTCGTCGAAGGACGCTTTGCCAACGCCAGCGTGCACAACGCCGCCTTTTTCAGCTTTGAACTGAACTTCGCCGCCTTTGGCTGCTTCTACGGCCGCTTTCACGTCCATGGTCACAGTGCCAACCTTGGGGTTCGGCATCAGGTTGCGGGGGCCCAGAACTTTACCAAGACGACCAACGATGGGCATCATGTCCGGGGTTGCTATGCAACGATCGAATTCAATGGTGCCGCCCTGAATGGTTTCCATCAGATCTTCTGCACCAATGATATCCGCCCCTGCTTCTTTCGCTTCGTCAGCCTTGGGGCCACGAGCGAATACAGCAACGCGCATTGTTTTACCGGTGCCATTCGGCAGGCCAACAACGCCACGAACCATCTGGTCCGCGTGACGGGTGTCAACGCCCAGGTTCAGAGCGATTTCGATGGTCTCATCGAATTTCGAAGTTGCGTTGGCTTTGACCAGGGCAACTGCTTCTTCGACCGACAGGTTTTCCTTGCCAGCGACAGCTTCGCGCGCAGCGCGGGTACGTTTACCGAGTTTTGCCATCTTACTTCACCTCGATGCCCATAGAGCGGGCCGAGCCCAGGATGATCTGCATTGCGCCTTCGACGTCGTTGGCGTTGAGATCTTTCATTTTTGCTTCGGCGATTTCACGAACCTGCTTCGAGGTCACGGATGCCACAGTCTCACGACCTGGGTTTTCCGCGCCACGGGGGCGGTTACGCTTGCCAACCGGCTTCAGGCCAGCTGCTTTTTTCAGGTAATAAGACGCAGGCGGCGTCTTGATGTCCATGGTGAAGGACTTGTCCTGGTAATAGGTGATCACGGTCGGGCAAGGCGCGCCTTGCTCCATGTCTGCGGTCTTGGCGTTGAACGCCTTGCAGAATTCCATGATGTTGATGCCGCGCTGACCCAGCGCCGGACCAACTGGCGGCGACGGGTTCGCCTGACCTGCAGGAACCTGCAGTTTCATTGTACCAGCAAGCTTCTTGGCCATTTGGTTTTCCTTTCAACTAAGGTGAAACGCGTTTCACCCAGATTATGTTGCGTGGTCCGATCCGGGATCGCGATCCCGGTAATCTCCCACGAGAGAATCTCGCCCAAAGACGATAGAGGCGGCATGTACAGGGGAACGGAAGTATTGGCAAGGGTTTGAATCACGGCCTGAAGCAGCCACATCGAACCCAAACCGACCCTCGCTCCAAAGCTAAGCAACAGCAAAACAGCATCTGTCACCGCCCAATGAGTTTGCACCCGCTACATGCACAACCTTGCGTGCTATCAGAGCAACTTAGCAGCCGCCATAATTCTTGTTTCCACTCGCCGTGATTGTGTAGGTTCCGCCTCTTGGACCCGTGTAGCACCGTGAGGTCACGCGCCTAACGCTGGCAACCGGTCGGCGGTACGAAGATACTTTCCTGATCTGAGCACCCCACTCACACGCGAGACCATCGCCATCAAGATCCAAATTATGTGGATCAGATACAGGTCCACCAGACGCTAAGAAGAACCTTTGCGCTGCTGCGCCATTCGGAAAGTCATCACAATCATAGTCACCCCCTGCTGCCTCGGATGAAAACGGTCGCTCGTAGGATTTGGTCCGAGCTGTAGACAGGCTGTACTGACCATAATTGCTATTACCACATTGGTTCACTTTTCGAGCAGCCAGCTCTGCTTCGATCATCAGTTTCCCCCGCAATGTCGTACTTGGGAGCCGATATGCGGAACACAGCTCTGCGGACGATGCGCGCGCTACTTTCGAAGACAACACTTCGGGTGACAAAACATCAGCGGTACACGCAGCCAAAATCAAGAAAACAAAATAGATGAACGCACGCATGAAAAACGCCTTGTGGTCACTTTTCGGAAAAAACATTCGGTCAAATCAATAGGGCAGTTATGTACCAACCCAGATCATCAATGTAAACGTTCCGCCAGCCAAGATGCCGCACTGGCTAGGGCAATGCGGCCCCTCAAAATCCACCGAATAAATTTTGCCTCCTGCCTCTGGTCATCCACGCCCTCGACAATCCCGTCGAAATCCACGAATGGACCAGAGTAGGCCGTGACCTTCTCGCCGATTTCGAACGAGATCATCAGCTTGGGCGCTTCGCCATCTCGCTGAGTGATGTAGAAAACCTGGTGCACCTCTGCCTTGCTTGCCAGTTGTCGCGCAAAGGCAAATCAGGACTGTGTGATTGCCAATATCCCAAGCGCGATCAGGCTGGCCCAGCCGATGCGGTGGAGAAAGCGCGGCTCTTTCAGGACGAGCGCGGCAAGGACTACGGATACCGGAATCGAGGCCTGCCGGACTGCGCTGACAGGTGCGGCCTCGGCGCCTAACTGGAAAGCTCTCAGGATAAAAAGATAAGATAGATAGGATGCAATCCCTGCGAATACGATCCGCCACGGGGCGTGTGTCCAGCCTCGTACCACGCCCAGAAATGGGGTCGACATATGGCGATCTTCCCAGGCCCGGATGCCGGCAAGGGTCAATGTCACCAGGATATAACAGTAGAACAGGAAAGGCGCGGGCGTTGTTTTTTGCATAGCGTTTGCGTCGCTCAGCGAATAGGCGGCCGAGCCCAGCATCGCCATGACAGCCAGCGCAAAAGCCTTGTGATCATGCAGCAATCCGCCCGGAGATTTCTGGATCATCAGGCTGCCCATCAGGACCAGCGAAATCCCCACAAGGATGAGCCACGAATACTGTTGATCCAGCGCAAGCCAGCTAAAGGCAACGATGGCAATCGGCGAGGACCGGATGATCGGATAATACACCGAAAGGTTGCCCCGGCGCAGGGCTGAAAGCGTGCCATAGTAATAAAAACTCAACCCCAGGGAAGAAACCAGCACCAGAGGCCAGACCTCGCGGCTGAGGGTCAGGGGCTGGCCAACCAGTCGAGCGTGAAGCGCCGCAAGAATGACCCAGGTCAGCGCTACACCGACATAACAGGACACCGGATGCGCCGTGTCTTTCAACAACAGATCCCGCAGCGGATGTGTCGCCGCCGAAATCAGAACAAGAACAATCAGGCCAAGTTCCATATCTCAGGTCTGATGAAGCGGATTGCGCTGCAGAAAGGTGTTATAGTGCACAGTCATCTGGTCGTCCGCGATCTGCACAACACCATAGGCTGGCGGTTCATCACAGAATTCCCCGTCAACACTGTCGGCAGTCAGAGGGATTTGGTGATTGAGGCTGGGCAGGCTGGTGAACGGGATGCCACGCCAGTTCACATAGGTCATGCGATGGACATGCCCATAGAAGACGTGGCGAATGTTACGCCCGTGATCGAGTGTTTCAAAAAACACTTCGGCTTCGACCAGGCGGATGTCGTCCACATAGGGAATGCCGATGTCAAAAGGCGGGTGGTGCATGAACAAATAGCAGGGCTTATCCCCCGCCGAGATCAGCTGTTCTTTCAGCCAATTCAAGCGCAAGGTGCACAGCTGGCCTTCATGCATATCCGCACCGTCTTTTGTCGTATCCAGAAAGATAAACTTTCCCGCGTCGGTCTCGATGCTGTGCTGAACAAAGCCATTTGAATCCACATGGTCATCCGTAAAGACCGTTCTGAAAACCTGACGATCATCATGGTTGCCGATCATCAGGTGACAAGGAAGCGGGAAACCGTCCAGATGTGACTTGAGCACCTGATAGGCTTCAGCCCTTCCAAACTCGGCCAGGTCGCCGGATATCACGCAAAACGCTGCATCCGAATGCCATTTGGCGATATCCTCAAGGCAACGGGCAAATTGGGTCGAAGGAACGCCGCCATTCAGGTGCCCGTCTTGGTCAACAAGGTGGATATCTGTGATATGTATGAATTTCATCTACCTGCCCACTTGCCTTGCATGGTTGTCCAAATATGCCAGGCGGCCGGGTTCCATCCCGATTGGTTACGACAAAGATTATCCCGATTTCGACAGATCAGTTCCGCCCTGATTTGCCCAGGTCTGATAACGGGCTGAAGGCTCCAAAACAAGAAACGCCGCAGTGCCCAGGGCAACGCGGCGTTGTCAAATTTCGCTAATTGGAAATTAGCTTTGTTTGGTGACCTGAGTGAAGTCCAGCTCGACCGGGGTTTCCCGACCAAAGATCGAGACCGAGACCTTCAGCTTCTGGTTATCGTCATCCACACCTTCGACCATGCCGTCGAAATCTTCGAACGGACCGTCATTCACCTTGACCTTCTCGCCAATTTCGAACGAGATCATCAGCTTGGGCGCTTCTTCGCCCTCCTGGACACGGTTGAGGATCTGGTTCACCTCGGCATCGCGCATCGGCATCGGGCGGCCTTGCGGGCCCAGAAAACCAGTGACCCGGTTGATCGAGTTGACCAGGTGATACCCTTGATCCGACATTTCCATATGTACCAGCACGTAACCCGGCATAAAGCGACGTTCGGTTGTGACTTTCTTGCCCCGGCGCACTTCGATCACCTCTTCGGTGGGCACCAGAACTTCGTCAATGTCATCCTCAAGGCCCTGCTCGGCCACCGACGTGCGGATCTGCTCTGCGATCTTCTTTTCGAAATTCGAAAGAACGCTGACCGAGTACCACCGTTTCGCCATGAACCTGTCGTCCTTGTTTGCCTTCGGCTGCATTCCATGTACCGGAAAAGCCGTTATTGAAAATCTGTCGCGTCACCCGGAATAAAAAGCGGCGCACAGCCCGAATCGCCGCACGCCCATTCCGAATAGTACCGCGTCACCTACTCTGACATCGCAAGCTGTGCAAGGGGGCAGCGACGTTTCCGACCTGCCCGGCCCGGTTTAACCGAACATGCCCAGAATCAGCTGCAGGCCACCACGAATACCAAGATCGACCAGCGCAAAGAACACAGCCGTCAGTGCTGCCATGATGAACACCATGACCGTGGTCAGCAACACCTCGCGGCGGGTTGGCCAGACGACCTTTGAAACCTCGGCACGGACCTGCTGAATAAACTGGATCGGATTCATAGTTGCCATTTGGCTTTGTTCTCTCTGCTAGCGGATGGGCCGGACATAACCGGGCATTGAGGCAATTTCAAGGGGGCCGTCAGGGCTTGGGCTTATCGTCCCATTCGTCGCTTAGAATGCGGCGCGCATCGCCTTCGGGGTCGTCATATTGGTTCGACCGAACGGTATAGATGAACGCAAACAGGCCAACCCCTCCCAAAAGCAGGGAAATCGGTATGAGATAGGCCAGAACTTCCATTCAGATCACCTTAGCCGCAGCGCGTTCAGAGAAACGGTAATGGACGAGGTCGACATTGCCAATGCCGCGATCAGCGGCGTGGCTAGGCCCGCAACCGCCAGTGGCACTGCAATGATATTATAGATGGTTGCAATACGGAAGTTCTCGCGAATCCGTTTCGTTGCCTTAACCGCGGTATCGCAGGCACCCGCAATCGGCGACAGGTCGTTACCCAACAGCACGATATCGGATGCCACTCGCGCAGCATCTAGCGCCGAGGCCGGTGAAATCGACACATGCGCCGCGGCCAGCGCCGCCGTGTCGTTCAGCCCGTCACCAACCATCAGGACGTGGCAGCCTTGATCCCGCAGGCTTTGCACATGGGTTGCCTTGTCCTGCGGCAGGGCCTGCGCAATCCATGTCTCAATCCCCAGCTTACCGGCCAGCGTCTCAACCGCGCCTTGCGTATCGCCCGAGATCAAAATGACCTTTTTCCCCTCATCGCGAAACGCCTGAACCGCCTCAGCCGCACCGGCGCGCAATGTGTCCGAGAACAAGAACACTGAAGGCGCCCGCCCTGCTAACGACAGCCAGGCCGCAGTTTGTTCAGCCTCTTGCCCACCGGTCCATTCGGCGCGTCCCAGACGCACGGGATGGTCTTGAAAGATGCCTTCGGTGCCGTACCCCGGAACTTCAGAGATCCCCTCGACATTTGCGGGCGTGACCCCCGCTTGACGGGCAGCCTGCGCCAGCGCAACAGAGAGCGGGTGCGACGAGGCCTCGGCCAGTGCCAGTGCAATTTCCAGATCGCCGGGCGCATGATCCGCAAGATTGGTCAGCTCCGGCATTCCCGAGGTCAGTGTTCCCGTCTTGTCGAACACAACCGTATCCACCTCAGCCAGGCGTTCCAGCGCTGTGGCGTGTTTGATCAGCATCCCCTTGCGGAACAACCGGCCCGAGGCCGCCGTCGTCACCGCCGGTACGGCCAGACCCAGCGCACAGGGGCAGGTGATGATCAGCACCGCTGCTGCGATATTCAGCGCGGTGCGGATATCGCCGGAATAGATATACCAGCCCAGAAAGCTCAGCGCCGACAGGATATGCACGCCCGGTGCATAAAGCTTGGCTGCCTTATCCGCCAGCGAAGTATAACGCGACCGCCCAGATTCCGCGATGGCCACAAGATCGGCCATGCGGTGCAACGAGGTATCCTCACCCACGGCTGTCGCCCGTACGGTCAATGGACCCGTTAGATTTACCTCACCAGCACTGACCGTCAGACCGGTTTCCGCAAATACCGGCAAGGTTTCACCCGTCAGCAGCGATCGGTCGAGCTCGGATTGCCCGGAAACGATTTCGCCATCCACCGGCATTCGGCCTCCGGGACGTACCAGGATCAGATCACCCACGCTCAGCGTTGCGACGGGCACCTCAACTTCTTGACCATCGGCCAGCCTGATCGCGCGCGGAACTTCCAACGCGGTCAACTCCTCGGCTGCGGATCGGGCGGCGGCGCGAGTACGGTAATCCAGATAGCGACCGGCCAGCAGAAAGAACGTCAGGGTCAGGGCGGCGTCAAAATAGGCGTGCTCACCATTCAGCGCGGTTTCCCACAGCGATGTGGCCAATGCCAACAGGATTGCCAACACGATCGGCACATCCATATTCAGGCGACCGACGCGCAAGGCGCTCCAGGCATTGGCAAAGAAGGGCTGCGCCGAAAACGCGATCGCAGGCAAAGCAATCGCTGCCGAAATCCAGTGGAACATGTCGCGCGTTGCATCGGTTGCCCCTGACCAGACAGAGACAGACAGCAACATTACATTCATCGAGGCAAAACCAGCCACCGCCAACCGCATCAACAGGTCGCGACCAGCTTTGTCGGACTGCGTGGCAGACAGGGATCCAGGGTCCAGCTCGTGCGCCTCAAAGCCTGCGCGTTCAAGCACCGGGATCAGATCGGCGGCCCGCAGATCGGGCGCGGCTTTGACCATCGCGCGTTTCAAGGTCAGGTTCACGCGCGCGTCCTCGACTCCGGGCTGGGCATTCAATTCACGCTCGACCGTGGCAATACAGGCCGAGCAGTGAATTCCCGGCAATGACAGCGCGATCTGCACATCCTGCGGGATCGGCCTTGCGGGCTCTGCCGGGGCGGCGATACAGCCGGGGCAAGCTGCGGTGCCGGAGGACATCTGCGCAGACATCCCCTAGCCCTTCACAAAAAGCGGCACGCGCTGTGCAAACTCGGCCCCGCTGTGATCTTTGGCAACCAGCCGAATGTTCCAGTTGCCCGGACCCAGCGATGCCGGAGTCGCATATGCAGTCCCGTCGAATGTGAAATCAGGAGCAAAATCATCTTTGACATGGGTCGCGCGGCCCACAACGGCCTGCAGGTCAGCCACCTTGACCGGTGCGCCCGTCTGATCGGTTATATGCAGGATCAGCAAGCCGCCCGACATCTCGGCGCGGATAAACCAGCCCAGCGCCTGATGTTCCTTCAGGCGTTCGTTGAATTCCTGGCTGGCCACATAAGAATTCTTGACCTCGAGCCCCGGAAAGGTCTTCACCGCGCTATAGGCCAGAACCAGGTTCACCGTGATGATCACGCCAAAGGATGCAACGAACACAGCCAGCGCATGTTTGCCGGTGAATTTACGTTCAGCCATGTTCAGTTCCCTCGTCCGTTAAACGTGGTGTCCTTATAGGCGCGCTCACCGCTCTGCAGGTCTTCGACCCAGATGCGGACCGGCGTTGTATCCAAAGTTGCTGGCCCGGTGTCGCCCGATGCGACGATGTAAACACGGGTCAACTGTGCCGTATCCGCCGTCACATTGACAGTCTCACCTTCAACCCCCTCGATCTGTATCTTCAGGGCCGGATCACCGGACAGGGTCAGTTGGAATGGGCGGTCCTCGCCATGTTTGTTCCGCAGTCGTACATCATAAGTGTTACGGATAGTGCCGTCAGAAAGGGTTACAAATGTCGGGTTTCGCACCGGCGCTACGGTCAGATCAATGTCAGACCGGATGAACAGGGCGAACAAAAGCGCGAAGCCAACCGCAGACCACATACCCGTATACATAATGGTCCGAGGCCGCAGGATGTGTTTCCAGACATTCTTGGGCGGATGACCGGCGCGTTCACTCGATTCGTCGCTCAACGCCATGTAGTCGATCAAGCCACGCGGCTTGCCAATTTTGGCCATCATGTCATCGCAGGCGTCGATGCACAGCGCACAGGTGATACATTCAAGCTGCTGACCATCGCGGATGTCGATACCGACAGGGCAGACATTCACACAGGCCATGCAATCAATGCAGTCCCCAAGATCGGAATCCGCGGTCCGCTTGCCTTTGCCGCGCGGTTCACCGCGCCATTCGCGATACCCAACCACCAGAGTATCCTCGTCCATCATCGCGGCCTGAATGCGCGGCCAGGGACAGGCGTAAATACAGATCTGCTCGCGTGCGAACCCACCGAACAAAAAGGTCGTCCCCGTCAGGATCAATATGGTTGTATAGGCGACCGGATGTGCATTTCCGGTCACTAGATCACGGACAAGCGTTGGCGCATCCGCGAAATAGAACACCCAGGCACCACCCGTTGCCAGACCAATAAACAGCCAGGCGACCCATTTGGTGACGCGCAGCCTTGCTTTGTGGAAATCCATCTTTTTCTGACGATGCAGGCGCAGACGGGCGTTTCGATCACCTTCGATCCAGCGCTCGACCAAGATATACAAATCAGTCCAGACGGTCTGCGGGCAGGCATAGCCGCACCACACGCGCCCCAGCGCCGATGTAAACAGAAACAGGCCCAGACCGGCCATGATCAGCAACCCGGCCACGAAATAGAACTCGTGCGGCCAGATCTCGATCCAGAAAAAGTAAAAGCGCCGGTTGGCCAGATCCAGCAGCACCGCCTGGTCCGGAAGGCTGGGACCGCGATCCCATCTGATCCAGGGTGTGACGTAATAGATCCCCAGCGTTACCGCCATGATGAACCATTTCAGGTTGCGAAACGGGCCGGACACGCGGCGGGGAAAGATCGGTTCGCGCGCTGCGTATAGGCTGGGGGCGGGGTCGGAATCGCTCACGGGCTGGCTCCAGATGTAGCTGTTCTACGGCGTCTTCTTCCAGATCATACGGGCAGCCACTTTGACATGGGTCAAAAGCGCATCGTAAAGACACCTTTTGTCACATCTTACCAGCTTGCCGCCTGAGCCACCTGATAAATATCTTCACCCCTGGACGAAGCGGCATATTACCGGTGACAATATGGTATCCGCGCCCGTCGGGTTCGCGGAACAGTTCGACCAATCGACCCGCAATGATATCCGCTTCGACAAAATGCCGCACGGTGGCTGTTACACCCTGCCCGGCGCGCACTCCCTCAAGCAGCAGGTTTCCCGGCAAGGCGATGCGGCCAGCGCCGGGGCTGTGGTCCACGCCGTGACGGGCCAGCCATTGCGTTGCCTCCGTTGTGCCGAACTCCTCAAGCCAGGGCAGACGGCTGAGTGCTTTAGGTGTCACAGGTGCCCGCCCAGTCAACAGGGATGGCGCAGCGACAATCACGATCGGACTTTGCAACAGCAGTTCGGCCGTCACATCGGGCCAGTCCCCTGCCCCATATCTGATCGCCAGATCCACGCCGCCCGGGCGCAGATCGACCAACCGGGGCGAAGGATCCAGCGCAAGGTGAATGCCTGGATGCTCGGCCTGAAATGCGGGCAAGCGCGGCATAAGCCACGAAGCTGCGAAAGAGGCCGTCAGCGATACGTGGACCGGGCGATCCTCGGTTGTACGCTTCAGGTCAGTGACCGCCGCACCTATGGCCCCAAATCCCAAATGCAGGGCACGCGCCAGAACCTTGCCCTCGGCCGTCAGGGTCATGGATTTACCGGATCGGTCCAGAAGGGCCAGATCCAGGTGTTTTTCAAGCGCACGCAGTTGTTGGCTGATCGCTGCGTGACTGACATTCAGCGACGCCCCTGCCTGAACAACATTTCCAGTCTCAGCAAAGGCAGAAAAGGCGCGCAAAGCCGCAAGCGGCGGCATATCCATCCAGTTCATCTGTAAGTCCTACTTACATATTGGAATCGTAATTGAGTCGCATTTATCAGGCTAAAGATCAATCCTGATAACAGCGGCAACACAATCCAGGAGGGATCAGATGCTTGCGATACTGGCACGAAGTTTCATGGTAGCCACCAAAACAGAGGCTAACGGCAAAGGCACTGGCACAGATAGCCGCGACCTTGCGCGCAGCAGCTGGCTGCCGGACCATCACTGGTGGATTGAAAAGTCTGGCCCGCGCGAAAAGGCGCATCTGGACTGCACCAATGGGGGCCTGTAGTCTGATAATAGTAGCACCGGCTGTTCAGGAAACGCGCGAACAGAGAGAACAGCCGGTGCCTTAACCTTCGGGCGGCGAACCGTCCGAAGGTATTCTTTTGGCCTTACTGACCGCCACCCAACTGGTGGACATAGGCCGTCACAGCGCGGATCTGCGCGTCGGTAAGGCGGTTTTCCCAAGCAGGCATTACACCGAAACGGCTATTGGTCACGGTCTCAGTCAATGCCTCTGCGTCGCCACCATAGAGCCAGATCGCATCGGTCAGGTTGGGTGCGCCCTGAAAGACGTCACCAGTGCCATCCTCGCCATGACAGGACGAACAGTTATCTTCGAAGACAACCTTGCCTGCCTGCGCAGCTACGTCATCAGTCTGCGCATTGGTCAGGGACATCACGTATTGAACCACTTGGGTGATCTCGTCATGTTCCAGGATTTCGCCAAATGCAGGCATTTCGGAATAGCGCGCATCGTCGCTTTCCTCGTTGCGAATGCCATAGGCGATTGTGGTCTCGATATCCTCAAGCGAACCACCCCACAGCCAGGCGTCATCCAGCAGGTTCGGGAATCCTGGTGCACCCTGCGCGCCTGAGCCGTGGCATTGCGCACACCAGGTACGGAACACCGCGCCCCCGGCATTCGCCGCGTATTGCTGCAGTTCGGGATCTGCCGAGATATCTTCAAGCGATGATTCCACAAGCTTGGCGTTCCAAGGGGCATTCGCCTCTTCAAACGCAATCATCTCTTCTTGTACCAGAGCGCGAGAGGACCAGCCCAAAACGCCAGCAGTGGCGGATTGAACCAAGGGCCATGCGGGATACATGATCGTATAGATTACCGCCCAGAAGATGGTGGCGTAGAATGTCCACAACCACCAGCGCGGCATCGGGTTTTCGAATTCTTCGATACCATCCCAGCTGTGGCCGGTTGTACTCGGATCACCCGGCTGTTTTTCAGGTGTCTTGCTCATTGCCGCGCCTCCTTGGATGTGGCGGGATTGTCGTCGCCCCGCAGGGGCGCTGGTGCATCATCATGCCGAAACGGGATATTCGCGGTGTCCTTGTATTCCTTGCTGGAACCCGGGCGAAAAACCCAGATTATGATCCCAACAAAGAAAACAAAGAGCAGCAGCAACATCCAGCTATCCGCGAATTGCCGTAAGAGTGTATATTCTTCCATCACACCCTCCTTTACCGGTTCGCGTCTGGGGTGAAGGTCGAGAAATCGACCAGCGTTCCCAGCATCTGCAGATAAGCGACCATCGCATCCGCTTCAGTCAGCTCGGGCTGACCATCGAAGTTCCGCACGCTGACCTTGTCACCATAGCGTTCCAGCAGGCCGTCATAGTCACTGTCGGGATCGGCCTGCGCCCGGAAATCCGCCACGGCGTTCTCCAGCATCTCTTCGGTATAGGGCGTGCCTACCAGCGCATTCGCCTTCATGACATCACCGATGTACTTACCGTCAATCTTGCGATGCTCGAGGAAGCCGTATTTCGGCATTACAGATTCAGGCACCACCGACTGCGGGTTGCGCAGGTGATCCACATGCCACTGGTCAGAATAACGACCACCGACACGGGCCAGATCAGGGCCGGTGCGTTTGGACCCCCACTGGAACGGATGATCATACATTGATTCAGCCGCCAGCGAGTAGTGGCCATAGCGCTCGACCTCATCCCGCATCGGGCGGATCATCTGACTGTGGCAGACATAGCAGCCTTCGCGGATATAGATGTCACGGCCCGCCATTTCCAAGGGGGTGTAAGGGCGCATGCCCTCCACCTTTTCGATGGTGTTCTCAAGATAGAACAGCGGGGTGATCTGCACGATGCCACCGATGGTCACGACCAGAAAGCTGAAGATCAGCAGGAGGGTCGCGTTGGTCTCGAGGATCTTATGTTTGTCGAGAATTGCCATTGCTCCGGCCCTCCTTATTCAGCCGGGACCGCGACGGTCAGGCTGGCCTCTTTGGCCGGCGCTTTCCGCACAGTCATCCACAGGTTGTAGCACATGATCAGCGCCCCAGCGAGGAACATGACCCCACCCAGAGCTCGCACCACATACATCGGGAACTTGGCAGCCACGGTGTCGGCGAACGAGTTCACAAGGAAACCGTTGGCATCCACTTCGCGCCACATCAGGCCTTCCATGATACCTGTCACCCACATCGACGCGGCGTAGAGCACGATGCCGATAGTGGCGAGCCAGAAGTGCCAGCTGACCATTTGCAACGAATACAGACGCTCACGCTTCCACAAGACAGGAACCAGGAAGTACAGCGCACCAAAGGTGATCATGCCGTTCCAACCCAGCGCACCCGAATGCACGTGACCAATGGTCCAGTCGGTATAGTGGCTCAAAGAGTTAACCGCTCGGATCGACATCATCGGGCCCTCAAAAGTGGACATGCCATAGAAGCCGACCGAAATCACCATCATCCGGATCACCGGGTCCGTACGCAGCTTGTCCCACGCACCCGATAGGGTCATCAGGCCGTTGATCATGCCACCCCAGGACGGCATCCACAGCACGATCGAGAACACCATGCCCAGTGTCGAGGCCCAGTCGGGCAGCGCGGTATAGTGCAAATGGTGCGGACCAGCCCAGATATACAGGAAGATCAGCGCCCAGAAGTGGATGATCGACAGCTTGTAGCTGAACACCGGACGTTCGGCCTGTTTCGGGATGAAATAGTACATCATGCCCAGAAAGCCGGCTGTCAGGAAAAAGCCCACAGCGTTGTGGCCGTACCACCACTGGATCATCGCGTCCTGAACGCCTGACCAGACGATGACAGATTTCGAACCCCAAATGCTGACGGGGATAGTCATGTTGTTGACCAGATGCAGCATGGCGACGGTAACGATAAAGGCCAGGTAGAACCAGTTCGCCACATAGATATGAGGCTCTTTCCGCCTGACGATTGTTCCCAGGAACACGGCAAGATAGGCCACCCAGACGATGGTCAGCCACAGATCGACATACCACTCCGGCTCGGCGTATTCCTTGGACTGGGTTCCGCCCAGCACATACCCGGTCGCAGCCAGCACAATGAACAGCTGGTAGCCCCAGAAAACGAACCATGCCAGATTGCCGCCCCACAGGCGCGCGGCGCTGGTCCGCTGGACGACGTAGAAGGACGTTGCGATTAGTGCGTTGCCGCCAAAGGCAAAGATAACCGCCGATGTATGTAGCGGACGCAATCGGCCAAAATTCAGATATCCTTGTGCCCATTCAAAGTTCAGCACCGGATAGGCCAGCTGAAAGGCGATGAATGTCCCGGCAAGAAAACCAACCACGCCCCAAAAGGCCGTCGCGATTACGCCGTAACGGACCACATCGTCCATGTATTCGCCTGAACGATCTATGAGGATATCTGGCTCATCCGTGTTTCTAAGCGTCCAGATGAACAATCCCGCGGCGATCAACATCACCAGAATTGCATGCACCTGATACGCCAAATCGCGTGCATAATTGGTCCCGATCGCTGCAAACAGCACGATCAGACCAAGCACGATCAGCTTGATGTAATTTGACATATTGCGTCCCTTTGCCATGCTCCGCGCGATTCTTTTTTGTCGCGGAACCCATTTGACTGGTCGTTGTTTTGTCCGAGGACAGCCCAAACTGCTTTGATCTGTATCAAGACAGAATAGCGAATATTATGACAAGGCTACAGAAATGATTTGGCCGGAATGTCGCGGACGGAACGGCCCTGGAGGCAAGAGGTCAAGATGGCGTATAAGTCCCTTCTCACAGTTCTAACGGAAACGGAACAATCGGCCCCGGCGCTGGCACAGATGGCAGCCCTGGCCACAGCCCAGGATGCGCATGCCGAAGCCCTGTGCCTGGGGGTCGATCGCAGTCAGACCGGTTATTACTATGCTGGCGCCAACGCGCTGATTCTGCAGGAGACCCTGTCCCGCGCCAAAGCAGAGGCCGAGGACACCCTGCACTATGCAGAGACCTATCTGAACAGTTCCGGCGTACGCTGGTCTGCGGAAAGCGGCGTGGCCCAGATTGCCGATATTGGTCGCCACGTTGCCCATCGGGCGCGGTTCTCGGACCTTGTTATTTTGCCGCAACCTTACGGAAAAGACCGCAGCGTCGAAGCAGAGCCTATCGTCGAGGCAGCCATGTTCGAAGGTCACGCTCCGGTTCTGGTCATACCCGAAAACACGACGCCTTTTGACAAGCCCGGTACTGTCTTGGTCGGCTGGAACGAAAGCGTCGAAGCCATGCGCGCAATTCGCTGCGCCCTACCCTTCCTGATCGGGGCCGATCAGGTGCGGATCGTGGTGATCGACCCACCAACGCATGGGCCGGATCGCTCGGACCCCGGTGGGTTGTTGTCCCAGATGCTGTCGCGCCACGGAGTTAAGTGCGAAATCGACGTGCTCAGCAAAACAATGTCGCGTGTATCGGACATCCTGAACCGCCATGCGACGGATACCGAAACAGATATGATCGTCATGGGCGCCTATGGGCATTCCCGATTCCGAGAAGCCATCCTGGGCGGCGCGACACGCAATATGCTGGAACAATCGACTGTTCCGGTGTTCATGGCACATTGAAACGGCAGAGCCGCCCAGCGGGCGGCTCTTATCCGCGTTTCACAAGGCCGATCAGGAAAAGCAGAATGATTGCCCCAATGGTGGCGAAAATAATTGACGAGACCAGACCGCCGCCAACGGCAAAACCAAGGGCTGGGAAAATTAGCCCGGCCAGAAATGCCCCGACAACGCCAACGATGATGTTACCAATCAAGCCGAATCCCCGGCCTTCCATGATCTTTCCGGACAACCATCCCGCGATGGCACCAATAAGCAGCATGGCCAAAAGGCTGCTGAATCCCATGACTTAACTCCTGACGCAGTTTCACTGGTCCCACTAAACCACGGTTAAGACAACGGGTCACGCCGTATGTGAATCACACCAGATATCCGCCATCGGAATCGTCGCCTGCCTCTTCCATCAACCGGCCCATGTCCGGAACAGATACACGGCGCTTGCCTTCTAGCAAGATGATCTCGTCTTTCTTCAAGGCGGATATCTGACGGCTGACGGTTTCCAGTGTAAGGCCAAGGTAGTCTGCCATCGCCTCGCGCGTCAGCGGAAGATCAAAAACGATTGGGCTGGAACTTCCGTTCTGCGCAATCGACGCATCCCGGCGCGCGATGATGGACAACAGGCTTGCGATTTTTTCGCGCGCAGTCTTGCGCCCCAGCACCAGCATCCATTCACGGGCAGCGTCCAGCTCATCCAATGTCATCTGAAGCAAACGATGCGCGATATGCGGAGTAGCACCCATCAGTTCTTCGAACGGCTTCTTACGGAAACAGCACATGACAATGTCAGTCGTTGCCACGACGTCGTAAGGCGCTGAATCTCGACCGGGACGACCGACGAAATCGCTGGGCAGCAAAAGGCCAACCATCTGCGTGCGCCCATCTTCCATGGTCTGAGTCAAAGAAGCGATCCCCGACACGACCGAGCCCACGAAATTCATCTGATCACCGGACCAGATGATTGTCTGCCCAGCCTCGAAGCTGCGATAATATTTAATACCTTCAAGAAGCTCCAGCTCATGAACATCGCAATGCGCGCAGACTGCTCTGTGGCGGATTGGACAATCTTCACAGTTTGTATGATCGATTTTGAAAATCTGTGTCATGCGCGTTCCCACTTGATCTCTATCAAGGTTGCTAGGCGTGCCGTCCTCTAACGGTATCGCCATGATAGTTAAACCACAACTTGCAAAGCTTGGACTATTTGACGCGAAAGTACCGCGCTACACAAGCTATCCAACAGCCCCTCACTTCAACAATGATGTGGGGGTAAACCTTTACGAAGACTGGATTACCGGCATCAAACCCGGCAGCTCCGTCTCGTTGTACATACACGTGCCCTTCTGCCGCAGGCTGTGTTGGTTTTGTGCCTGCAGAACACAGGGGACGCAAACTGACAACCCGGTCATCGCCTATGTCGACGTCCTCAAGGCCGAGCTTGATCTGCTGGCCGCGCGCCTGCCTCAAGGCGTCACCCTGTCGCGTCTGCACTGGGGCGGTGGCACACCAACGCTGTTGAATCCCGATCTGATGCGGGATCTGGCCACACGCATTCTGGATGTTGTACCGCTGGGCCCGGGTGCTGAATTCTCGGTAGAAATCGACCCGAACGAGATTGACCAGGCCCGACTGGACGCGTTGGCCGAAGCGGGCATGAACCGTGCCTCGATCGGCGTGCAGGATTTCGACGATGAGATTCAGAAAACTATCGGTCGCGTCCAAAGCTATGACACCACGCGCGCAGCTGTGGACATGATCCGTGCCCGCGGCATTACCAGCCTGAACGCTGATATCCTGTACGGTCTGCCGCATCAGACCAAATCAAGGATGACAGAAAGCGTACAGAAACTGCTGTCACTGAACCCCGACCGCGTTGCGCTGTATGGATACGCCCACGTGCCGTGGATGGCCAAACGGCAACAGTTGATTCCTTCGGACGCATTGCCCACGCCCGAGCAACGTCTGGAGCTGTTCGAGACGGCCCGTCGACTGTTCCTCTGGGATGATTACGCCGAGATCGGAATTGACCACTTTGCCACGCAGGATGATGGTCTGGCACATGCGCTCAGGGCCGGGCGACTGAAACGGAACTTTCAGGGTTATACGGATGATCAGGCCGAGGTGCTGATCGGTGTGGGCGCAAGCTCGATCTCGCGATTTCCTCAGGGCTACGCCCAGAACGCACCGGCAACATCGGCCTATACGAAAGCCATCCGCGAGGGGCGCTTTGCAACCTCGCGCGGACATTTGTTCAAAGGGCAGGACATTTTGCGCGCACGTCTGATCGAAGCGCTGATGTGTGATTTTCAGATCAATTCGGCTGAGATTCTGCGTGACCACAACATATCCGCCCAAGAGCTGAACGAGATGTACCAGAGGGCCAATGCCGACTTCAACAATCTGCTACACGTCACCAAGGATGGCCTGTTCATTCCACCCGAGGCCCGGCCGCTGACCCGAATGATTGCCCGCAGCTTTGACGCCTATGACCTGAGCAAGGCAGGCCACAGCTCGGCGATCTGATCGCTTACAGGTGGGCCCGGTTGTGCGGCCCGCCGCTTAGATACCAGTACAGGGGCTTGACGCGAGCCTCTGGTTGTCTTCACACTTGGGCGGAACGATCCGAACCCTGAGGCAGGTGAATTCGCAGTCAGTCCTCGCCCACGCAGCCGTGTGGGTCGGCCCTTTTCGTGCAGGTATTACTGCAACCTGAAAAGAGGGACATCACTCATGCGCGTATTCACCGTCCTCGGCCCCAGCCAATCTGGCAAGACAACCCTGGTCGAGGCCATAAGCCGCCTCGACAACCGACCCACCACATTCGATGTCTCCGGAACCGTGCACTTGCACGGTTTTTCTTACTTGGACGAGCCCTGGTGCGCGATCGATGTGGACGGGGGCAGCGACAATCTGGGTTATGTCGGACCAGCCATGGCGATTTCGGATGCGGCGGTTGTGGTTGTCCCGCCAGACCCAGACGCAGCTGTCTTGTGCGCGCCCTATCTGCGGCTGGTTGAAGAGGCGGGCATTCCCTGTTTCCTGTTCATCAATCGGATGGATGCCCCAAATGGCCGTATCCGGGATATCATCGCCGCGTTACAGACCTACTGCACCCAGCACATCGCCCTACGTCAGGTCCCTATACGCGACGGCGAGACAATAGTCGGCGCGGTCGATCTGATCTCGGAGCGGGCTTGGAAATATCAGGAAGGCCAGCCCTCGGCCCTGATCGAACTGCCGCACTCGGTCGAGGACCGCGAACAAGAAGCCCGCACCGAGCTGCTAGAGACGCTGTCGGATTTTGACGATCACCTGTTGGAGCAGCTGATCGAAGACAAACAGCCCGCAAGTGCCGAGATCTACGATCTGGCCGCGCAGGTTTTGCAGAACCACCAGTTGATCCCCGCCTGTCTGGGCGCGGCCAGCCATGGCAATGGCCTGACCCGCCTGATGAAAGCCCTGCGGCACGAAGCCCCTGAGTTCAACATTGCCGCCAACCGCGATGAGGCCACCGAGACTGCCCGCGCCATTGCGGGATTCGCGGACGTGAAGAAACATATCGGCAAGATCATCGTCCTTCGTGGCCTGGGAGATGGCGTGCATGCGCATGAAGCTTTGGGAGGTGAGACGGTCGGCAATCTGACGACACTTGACGTCAAGACCCAGATTTCCGGGCTGGAGGCAGGTCAGATCGGGCTGGCCGTGAAATCCGATCACCTGATCCCCGGCAATATTTACGACAGCAAATCCGAATCTCCGTTGCCGGAATGGGCATCATCACATCCAGTCGCCCAACGTCAGATCGTATCACCCGCGCATGAGCGAGATGACGTGCGCCTGTCGAACGCTCTGACCCGTCTTGTCGAGATCGACCCCGGTCTCCATCTGGAACAGGATGAGCTGACCGGCCATGCGGTGCTGGGCTCTCAAGGCCCGCAGCACATGCGCCGGATCACCGCCAAACTGGCCGAAGATTTCGGGATTGAAATCGTGGCCGACCCGATCGAGACCGCCTATCGCGAAACCATCCGTGCGCCCATCGAACACCGCCACCGTCACCGCAAGCAATCCGGTGGTGCGGGTCAGTTTGCAGATGTCGTGATCTCGGTCACGCCCATGCCGCGCGGATCAGGGTTTCAGTTCGAAGAGATCGTGAAAGGCGGTTCGGTGCCGCGCAACTATATTCCCTCAGTTGAACACGGAGCCAAGGACGCGCTGGAGCAGGGGCCCGAGGGCTTCCCTGTTGTTGATGTCAAAATCACGCTGAGTGACGGCAAACACCACAATGTGGACAGTTCCGATTATGCTTTCCGCACCGCAGGCAAGAACGCCGTACGCGAGGCGCTGCCTCAGGCCAAACCGGTGGTCCTGCAGCCCATTCTGAACGCAGAGATTCACCTGCCATCCGATTTCGTCGGCGACCTTGTCCCCACGATCAGTTCCTTACAGGGTCAAGTGCTGGGTTTCGAAGGCAACCCCAACGCTTCGGGCTGGGAGATTTTCAATGCCCAACTTCCTGCCGTGGCCGAGGATGAGTTGCATCGCACCCTGGCCAGCGCCACGCGCGGCACCGGTTGGGTAAAGTTAAGCTTTGATCACTATGAAGAACTGCGCGGCCCTATACCGAAAACGGCAACGCGGGAAACCGCAAACGCGTGAAAAACACGGCGAGCGGGCTTCAGCCCGCTGCCGCAATCAATTCGCGGGTGTAATCTGTCTGCGCGTTTTCGAACAGGTCTTCGGCAGCGCCCATTTCAATCACGTCACCGTTCCGCATAACGATGACATTATGTGACATCGCCCGGACCACTTTTAGGTCATGGCTGATGAACAGATATGCCAACCCGTATTTCCGCTGCAGATCTCGCAGCAAGTCTACGATCTGCACCTGAACCGTCATGTCCAGCGCGCTTGTCGGCTCATCCAGCACCAGAAGTTTGGGACGGAGCACCATCGCCCGTGCGATGGCGATACGCTGCCGCTGCCCGCCCGAGAACTCGTGCGGATACCGGTCCATCGACGCCGGGTCCAACCCCACTTCGGTCATCACATCCGCCACCAGATCACGCGGGGAGCGGTGTGGATCAATCTTGTGGATTGCCAGACCCTCGGCGATGATTTGCATACAGGTCATGCGCGGGCTCAGGCTGCCAAACGGGTCCTGAAACACAATCTGCATATCCTTGCGCAAACGGCGCAATTCGCGTGTGGACCAACGGCGCACATCCTGGTCGCGAAAGGTGATACCACCCTCGGACGCGATCAGCCGCATGATGGCCAGCGCCAACGTGGTCTTGCCCGACCCGCTTTCGCCCACGATCCCCACGGTTTCGCCGGCGCGCACGCTGAGGCTGGCGTCATTCACCGCCTTAACATGGCCGACAGTTCGCTTTAGAAAGCCGCGCTGGATCGGGAACCAGACTTTCAGATGATCAGTGCGGGCGACCTCTTCTGCATCCGCGGCGACCGGATCGGGTTGGCCCGACGGTTCGGCCGCCAGCAATTTCCGGGTATAGGGATGCTGAGGGTTCTCGAAGATGTCCGCGGTTGCACCGGCTTCGACAATCTCTCCGTCCTTCATGACGCAAACTCGATCGGCGATCCGGCGCACGATGCCAAGGTCATGGGTGATGAACAGCATCCCCATGTTTTCGGCTTTCTGCAGGTCTGCCAGCAACTCGAGTATCTGTGCCTGAATGGTCACGTCCAGCGCCGTGGTCGGTTCATCTGCGATCAGAATGTCCGGCTTATTGGCAAGCGCCATGGCGATCATGACGCGCTGCCGTTGCCCGCCCGAAAGTTGGTGCGGATAGCTGTCCAACCGATCCTTCGGGTCCCGGATACCAACCTTCGTCAGCAACTCGACAATCCGATCACGGGCCGCGTCGCCCACCACCCCCTGATGCAGCGCCAGCGATTCTGCCATCTGCTTCTGGATCGTGTGCAACGGGTTCAACGATGTCATCGGTTCTTGAAAGATGAAGCTGATGTCGTTGCCGCGCACATCCATCAGATGTTGCTCGGACGTCCCGATCATCTCTTGCCCGTCATATTTCACCGAACCTTCGACAATCGCGCTGTCTCCCAACAGCGAGACGGTCGACAAGGCGGTCACAGATTTTCCGGACCCGGATTCCCCTACCAAAGCCACGGTTTCCCCACGATCCACGGTGAAGGACACGCCCTTGACCGCCGCACTGACCTGCCCGTCCTGCCGGAACGAAACCTTGAGGTTGTTTACATCCAGCAGGCTCATGAGAAGGTCTTTCTGGGATCAAACGCATCGCGGACGCCTTCGAAAATGAAGACCAGAAGCGACAGCATGATGGCAAAGGTGAAAAAGGCGGTAAAGGCCAGCCAAGGGGCCTGCAAGTTCTGTTTTGCCTGCAAGGTCAGCTCGCCAAGTGACGGGGCCGAGGACGGCAGGCCGAAGCCCAGAAAATCCAGCGAGGCAAGTCCGCCAATCGTGCCGGTGACGATGAAGGGCATGAAGGTCAGCGTGGCGACCATTGCATTGGGCAGCATGTGGCGGAACATGATCGTCCTGTTGCTGACGCCCAACGCCCGCGCGGCCCGGACATATTCAAGGTTTCGCGCCCGCAGGAACTCAGCTCGGACAACGCCAACCAATCCGGTCCAGCTGAACAGGATCATAAGCAACACCAGCAACCAGAAACTGCGCCCTAGAATAGCGAACATGATGATGATCACATAAAGCGATGGGGTGGCCGACCAAATCTCGATGATCCGTTGAAAGATCAAATCCAGCCAGCCGCCAAAAAAGCCCTGAATGGCGCCTGCGAAGATACCGATCAGGCTGGCAACACCTGTGACCATCAGCGTGAACAGAATGGACAGACGGAACCCATAGATCACCCGTGCAAGCACATCGCGCTTGGTGTCATCGGTGCCCAACAGGTTCTGACCATTGGGCGGCAGCGGGGCGGCGCCCGGCCGATCAACGCTGGTTTTGAAAGAGTATGGGATCAGCGGCCAGATGGCCCAGCCGCGCTCGAACCCGTCGGCGGCAAAGGATCCGGCCTCGATCTGTTCGATAATGCCGTCAGGATCGTCAAAGCACTGATCCAAACCGCCACTGTCTATCAGACAACGCACTTCGGGGTCGCGATAGATTGCTTCGGTTTGGAAATCACCGCCAAACTCGGTCTCTGGGTAGAAATTGAAGATCGGCGTATAAAGCTCACCGCGGTATTTCACCAGGATCGGTTTGTCATTTGCGATAAATTCAGCAAATAGCGACAGGCCGAACAGGATCGAGAAGATGATCAGCGACCAGAACGCCCGGCCATTGCGACGGAAGTTGCGCCACCGGCGCTGATTCAGGGGGGAAAGCGCCATTTACCCCTCCCGCTTTTCAAAGTCGATGCGCGGATCAACCAACACATACATCAGATCACTGATGATGCCGACCACCAAACCCATCAGGCCAAAGATAAACAGGGTCCCGAAAATAACCGGGTAATCGCGCGCGACCGCCGCCTCGAACCCAAGGCGACCCAATCCATCCAGCGAAAAGATGGTTTCGATGATGATTGACCCTCCGAAAAACACACCGATGAAGACGGCCGGAAAACCCGCGATTACGATCAGCATCGCATTGCGGAACACGTGGCCGTACAGCACCCGGCTTTCGCTCAGGCCCTTGGCGCGGGCGGTCATGACATATTGCTTTTTAATCTCGTCCAGAAACGAGTTTTTGGTCAGCAAGGTGAGCGTTGCGAAGGCCGAGATGGTCAGCGCCAGGATCGGCAACGCGATATGCCAGAAGTAATCGGCAATCTTGCCAAATACACTCAGGCTGTCCCAGTTGTCCGAGGTAAGCCCCCGCAATGGAAAGATCTGCCAATAGGACCCACCGGCAAATAGCACCAGCAGCAAAATGGCGAACAGAAATCCTGGGATGGCATAGGCCACGATGATGGCGCCACTGGTCCAGGTGTCAAAGCTTGATCCGTCCCTGATCGCCTTGCGAATACCCAGAGGGATCGACACCAGATAGGCAATCAGCGTCGACCAAAGCCCTAGCGAAATAGACACCGGCATCTTTTCCAGCACCAGATCGGTCACACTGATCGACCGGAAATAGCTCTCGCCAAAATCCAGCGTCAGGTAATTACCCATCATATTCAGAAACCGTTCCAAGGGCGGTTTGTCGAACCCGAATTCTTTTTCCAGTTCTTCGATGAATTCAGGCGGCAAGCCACGCCCGCCGATATAGCGGTCATTTGTGCCGCCGGTCTGCTGCTCAATATCGCCACCACCGCCAGCGATACCTTCAAATACATCTCCACCACCCTCCATCTGGGCGATGATCTGTTCAATCGGGCCGCCTGGCACAAACTGCACAAGGGTGAAGTTGACGATCATGATTCCCAGCAGTGTGGGAATGACCAGCAGCAGGCGTCTTAGAATATATGCTCCCATTTGGGCGGATTACCTCAAGGCGCCGGAGGATTTCAACTGGGCTTCCTGCTCGGCGTTGATCCACCACAGGTCTTCGACTCCCAATGAATAAGGCGGCAGGTTTTCCGGGTATTCATACATGTCCCAATAGGCAACCCAGTATTTGCCCAAATACCAAGTGGGCACCATGATCCGCTTGGCCCGCAGAACACGGTCCAGGGCGCGAACATTGGCAAACAACTCTTCGCTGTTGGTCGCTGCCACGATGTTGTCGATCAACGGTTCAATATCCGGGCCATACGCACCAGACGGGTTGAATACGGAATACGAGGCCGCCTCGGTTCCGAATTGCTGGTACAGTCCCGTCGAAGGTTGCAGCGAACTTGGGTACCCGCCGAAAATCATGTCGAAATCCCGGTCACGGCGGCGCAGGGTGAATTGCGCATTGTCCACACGATTGTAGGTCGCATCTATGCCCATCGTCCTCAGGTTAGCGACAAATGGCTGGATGATACGATCAAGAGTCGGCTGGTCTGACAGAAATTCTATGGCCAGTACTTCACCGTTTTGATTGCGGCGGATACCGTCTTCGCCCACCTGCCAACCGGCCTCATCCAGCAGCTTCATCGCGGCGCGCAGATTGCGACGATCATTCTGACGCTCGGCGCGGGATTCATGGGCAACGACCGGTAGGTCGGTCAGTACCGCAGGGTCCAGCGCATCGCCGAGGCTTTGCAGAACCTCCAGTTCTCGCCCCTCGGGCAGCCCCGTCGCCTCTAGGTGAGTTCCCTGCCAGAATGAGTCGCGCTGCTGAAACAGGCCATATTGCAAGCTTTCATTCGTCCATTCGAAGTTGAATCCTAACTGGACGGCTTCGCGCACCTTGGGATCCTGAAATTGCGGTCGGTCCAGGTTCATGACAAAGCCCGAAGCGTTGGGGACATCCCCGTCTTCCAGCTCTACCCGAACCACTGTTCCGTTTGCTATGGCAGGAAAATCATAGGCCGTTGCCCAGCTTTTCGAGTTGTTTTCCTGGCGCAGTGTGAACGTGCCCGCCTTGAACCCTTCCATCGCAGCAATCGAGTCCGCGAAATATTCGATCCGGATGGAGTCATAGTTGTTGCGGCCAACATTCACATTAACGTGGTCGCCCCAATAGTCCGGGTTGCGCTTGTAGACGATGCGCCGGTTGATGTCATAGCTGTCCAAAACATAAGGTCCGGATCCGATACCCGGCTCAAGCCGGGATTTGTCGAGCCGCCGGTTTTCGGGGTCTGCCTCAAACCAGGCCTTGGAAAACACAGATGTCCCGGCAACCTGACTTATTAGGCCACGGCGCGGGATATCCGGTGCGAAGTAGAATTTAACCCGATGATCATCCAGCGCTTCGGCACGCGGAATCATCTCGCGGACGGCGTCGGCATAGGATTTTAACCCCTGTTCCAGCAGCAGATTATGCGAAAACACAACATCTTCGGCAGTCACCGGGGTTCCATCGGAAAACCGTGCCTCAGGTCGCATGTTGAAGATGACCCAATCCTGACTTTCCGGGTATTCAAGGCTTTCTGCCAGCAGACCGTAGTAAGTGGCCGTTTCATCATAGGACGCGACCATGAGGGATTCATACTGATCCGCAGAACGCGCACCCGCGCGGCCCTGCCGCGTGTAGGGGTTGAAACTGTCAAATGTCCCTTGTGCTGCATAAGACAACTCTCCGCCGCGCGGCGCATCAGGATTTACATAGTCGAAATGGGCAAACCCTTCAGGGTATTTCAAATCGCCAAATTCCGAGAATCCGTGGCTTTTGATGATGGTCTCTTCGGCAAACAGTTGAGAGGTCATGAGCGCAAGCAGCAAAAAGCCGGTAATCGGTATGGTCAACCAACCTCTGAAATCCAATGCACGTGCCTGAACAATCTGTCGGTTGGATTCCATTTGGCTCATCCCCTGTTGCGTCACTTCTTATAGTCTTGCGCCTGAACGAAGCTAAAGGTCCAGCGTTGACTGATTCAAGTTTAGAATGCGTGAGCGCATTGTGAAGGTTTCTTCATACAAAAAAAGCCGCTGCACGGGGCAGCGGCTTTGAATTTCAGATGTGCCGGTCTGGCATCAGTTGCCGATTGTCTGCAGATAGGCAATCAGATCGGCACGGTCCTGCGGTTTTTTCAGGCCAGCAAAACTCATGGATGTGCCCGAGATATAGCTGCTTGGCTTGGTCAGGAAGGCATCCAGTGCTTCGGGTGTCCAGTTGCCGCCATGGGCCTGCATCGGTGGCGAATAGCCGGTAAAACCGCTGGCCGTTGCGACAGGGCGGTCAACGACACCATACAGATAGGGGCCTGTGCCGTTTGCACCGTCTTCCAGCTTGTGACACGCGGTACACTTGCGGAAAACTTTGGCGCCTTTTTCAACGTCGGCGGCGGCCAGAAGCTCTTCAAATACTACCTCTTCACCGTTGGCGCTTTCGCCTGCGCTTTCGGTTTCGATGATGTACGAAGCCGTCTCGCCATGGGCATCGGCGTGGTAAAGCTCTTCTGCGGCCCATTTGGCCAGAAGCAGCACCAGGAAGGTGCCAAACAGGCCTGCTGCGGCCTTGGTAACTGTCATCGTGTCGAACATTGATCGCGAGTCCATTTCAGCTGTCTGCGGGGTGTCTAAGGCTTCCCCTTACAAGAGGCAAGGTATAGACACCGCGACTAAACGCCCAATTCTGGAACTTGTTGCACGGAATCGACCAAATGACAAAACGTATCGCATTTCAGGGAGAACCCGGTGCCTATAGCCACGAGGCATGCCGAAACGCTCGTCCCGATATGGAGGCCCTGCCCTGCCGCACATTTGAGGATGTGATCGAATCAGTTCGGTCCGGCAAAGCAGACCTGGCGATGCTTCCGGTCGAAAACACGACCTATGGGCGGGTGGCCGATATTCACCGCCTGCTGCCCCATAGCGGGTTGCATATCATCGACGAAGCTTTTGTTCGCGTACACATCAATTTGTTGGCCGTCCCCGGTGCCAAGCTGAGCGACATCACCGAAGCGCATTCGCATCTGGTACTGCTGCCACAATGCGCTGGGTTCCTGAAGCAGCACGGCATTCACGGACGCGTCAGCCCGGACAATGCCCGCGCCGCGCGCGAGGTTTCCGAGGCTGCCGAACTGCATTCTGCCGCGCTGGCCAGCGAGTTGGCCGGAGAGATCTATAACCTGAACGTCCTTGCCCGCCATATCGAGGACAGCGACGACAACACCACGCGTTTTTTGATCATGTCACGCGATGCGGACCTGTCGCGGCGCGGGGCGCATGGGATGATCACCAGCTTTGTGTTTCAGGTCCGCAACATCCCGGCCGCGCTGTATAAGGCGATGGGCGGGTTCGCCACCAATGGTGTCAACATGACCAAGCTGGAAAGCTATATGGTCGACGGGTCGTTCACGGCCACTCAGTTCTATGCGGATATTGTCGGGCACCCGGACGATCGCAATGTGCAACTGGCCCTGGAAGAGCTGGAACATTTTACCACCAATGTCGAGATTCTGGGCGTCTATCCGGCAGTCCAGCCGCGCGGCTAGCTCAACCCAGCCGGTATTTCTTGCACATCGCCCCTTCATGTGAGCGGTAATCGACAAATCCCATGGCCGCGTAATAGGCCAGGCCTTCGGCATTTTGCGCGCCAATGGTCGCGTCTATTGCAGGCAGACCTGCGGCGCGGGCCGCCAGCAGCGTTTCCTGAAATAGGGCCCGCCCGACCCCCATGCGCGCGGCTGATGGACGTATATGTGTTCCGATGATGCCCCAACCGGCTGTTACGCCATAAGGGTTTCCGTCGACGGCCAGTTTCAGCGCCTGAAAGCCCAATACCTGTGAACCCTGCACCGCCACGGTGCATTGGATGCTGCCGTGGTGGCTGATGTAATGCTCTTTGGCAAAACCCTCATCGCTGGGTTTGGTGCGCTTACCGGCGGTCACGATCTCTTGCAGGACCTCGGAAATACCTTTGGCGTCATCCACAACAGCGCTGCGCAATATCACATCAGACATTCAGGGCCTCTTGTCTCGGAATTCTCAAGAACCGTGCAGATGACGTTCTTCCATTTCCCGCGCGAATTCGCTGAGGCGGGCCTGAAACTGTCGCCGGAACCGCGACTGACCCAATCTGAGCGATTGCAGCAACAGCCGTGCAGGCAGGGATTTGGCCGATAGCGACATATCCACGGTCAGCCGGGTTCTACGTTGCGACAGGGCCAGAAACTCGACCCTGGTTGAGCCATTCATTCCCTTGCTTGCCGCCTCGAACCGCATATGGGTCGGTGGATCACATTCGGCCATATTGATTTCCACGCGCCGGGGCTTTCCGCGCATACGGAACTCGGTCTCCCAGGATGTACCGGACACAACGCCCATATGCCCTGACAAACGCCGGACCTCGATCCCGCGGCGCATTGCCATCCGCTCGAACCGTTCGAAATCCGCAAACATTTCGAACACGGCGTTGACAGGGGCCTGAATATCTTCACGTGCGGAGAATTGCATGGTGGGTTATCGTTCTCTTGCCTATTCGCCCAGTATTTTGTCAGTCGAGCGTATCTGCAAGCCAGTTTTGCAGCAGAAAATGCGCAATCGCGCCTTTGCGCGCTGGCAGAAGGCTGGGATGTTCCCCAGCAAAGACCTGCATCATTTCAGCCTTATTCACCCATATCGCGTCTTCGATTTCAACCGGGTCTATAGTGATTTCTTGCGACAATGCCTCGCCTGCACAGCCAAACATCAGTGACGCCGGAAAGGGCCAGGGCTGGCTGGAAAGATAGGTTACTTGCCCGACGGGGACACCGGCCTCTTCCATCACCTCTCTGCGCACCGCCGCTTCCAGCGTTTCTCCGGGTTCGACAAATCCGGCCAGTAGCGAATACATCCCTTCAGGCCATCCCGGGGATCGCCCCATCAGCACCGAATTCCTATATGTGATCAACATGATGACCACCGGGTCGGTGCGTGGGAAATGCTGCCCCCCACACGACGGGCAACTGCGTTGCCATCCTGCTTGCGCCATATCGCTGGCGGCGCCGCAACGAGCGCAAAACCTATGGGTTTCATGCCAGGCGATGACCGCCTTGGCGGAAGCCGAAAGTTCGGCATCACGTGGGGAAAGGCGCGCCATGATGCGGCGCAATTCGACAAAAACCTGACCTTCAGGCAAATCCGGGTGCTGTTGCTCTGATCGGTCGAAGAATGCTCCAAGCTCGGACAGGTCAACGCCCTCGGGCATCCAATCGGATATATCAAAGGCAAAAACCGGAACCTCATCCGAGAGACCAAGCAATACTGGCGCTGGGACGATCCCACCGGGACCATTTGCGATCAGCTCGTGCAAGACAGGTAACAAGCAGAGTTGATCAAGGGCCTCTCCTTGAACCAGCAGCTTTCCGCGCCACAGCAACAGGCATTTCGCTTTCGGATGTGCTCGCGCTGCTGCCATCGCGTCGACGTCTCCACGAAGATGTGCGGCACGATCCAGCCCTGATCCACCAAACGTTACCTGTTCCGCGTTCTTCATTTAAATTCCTCTGGTTCGCCTGCACAGGGCTGCCATGACAGCTTCGGTGTTGCAACGACAATTCCACGACCGAAAACCGAGGCGATCCTGTCAAATTACCGCAAGTGCATAAAAAAATTTGCACTTACTATGCTTTTTGTTGAAGTTGTTATTCATAAAACTGCCAAAAGTAGAGTATTGAAAACAATTTCGCATTTGTCTGATCAGTCTGTAGGTATCCGGATTTTGGCGACCACCGATCTGCACATGAACCTGTGCAGTTTTGATTATTACGCGGATCAAGACGAACCTACGATCGGATTGACCCGAACGGCCAGCCTGATCCGGCAGGCGCGGAACGAGGCTGAGGCAGACGGAGATATCGTCTTGCTCTTCGACAACGGAGACGCTCTGCAGGGTACACCGTTGGGGGATTGGGCTGCCGATCCCGCCAATGCGCCGCACATCCTGATGCAGGCCTTCGGCAGCCTGGGATATGACGCGATTGGCCTGGGAAATCACGACTTCGGATTTGGGCTTCAATTCTTACAGCACGTTATCTCTGACGCCCCCTGCCCTGTGCTCAGCAGCAATGCCTTGCGCACGAATGGGCCACAGATCTGGCAAGATCATGTCATTTTGCACAAAGAGATCCCTGGCGCGCCGACACCTATGGCCCTGAAGATTGGTGTATTTTCGGTCCTTCCCCCTCAGACAGCGCAATGGGAGGCGCACAAGCTGCACGACACCCTTACCACTCAGGACATCCTGACTTGTGCGGCAAACAAAGTCAGAAAGCTCAAAGACGAAAATTGCGACCTGATCATCGCGCTGGCCCATACCGGTTTCGGACCGGACAGGTCACAACGGAATATGGAAAACGCGATTATTCCGCTGGCCGAAATCGAAGGTATCGACGCAATAATTGCTGGTCATTCCCATTTGACCTATCCCGTCAAGGCCGGCTCTGAAAACACTCTGGTGCATGGCAAACCAGTTGTCTTACCCGGAACGGCCGGATCACATCTGGGGGTGATCGACTTGAAACTTCACTCGGCAGAGCGCGGCGGCTGGACCGTTGGCGAAGCCCGGGCGGCGCTACGACCGATATCTGCAGGGCGTCCCGACGAACTGGTATCACTGGCGCCCGAAGATCCGGAATTGTTGCATCTGTTTTCCTCTGGTCATGCCGAAACCCGCAGGCGAGCGGGCCAGCCGGTCGGCCGCACCCCGCACCATCTGCACAGCTATTTCAGCTTTTGCGCCGAGGACCGTGGGCTGAGGCTGGTCGCCGCCGCCCAGGCTGCCGCGTTACGTCTGTGTATGTCCGATACCGACCTGGCAGATATTCCGATTTTATCGGCGGTTTCACCTTCGAAATTCGGCGGTCGGGCCGGGCCGCGATTCTATACGGATGTTAAGCCTGGCGAGATATTCCTGCGTAACGTGGTTGACCTGCATGTTTTTCCAAACGAATTGCAGGGTGTCATTGTATCCGGTGACCAAATCGTGGACTGGCTTGAGATGTCCGCAGCTGTTTTCAACCAGATTTCGACCGGATCTGCATCCGAACTTATTTGCGAAAATCGGGTGGGTCACAACTTTGATGTGCTATACGGGCTGTCCTGCAGAATTGATCTGACACAACCTCCGCGTTTCGACGATATGGGCACCTTGATCAATGCCGAAAACCGGCGTGTTTCAGAGGTTCTGGTCGGTGCCACCCCCATTGCACCGGATCAGCAATTTGCCGTCGCGCTTAACAATTATCGCGCCAGCGGGGGCGGGCATTTCCCATTTGCGGGTAATGCGCAACGTATCAACATGCCCATCCTGCCGGTCCAGCAAGCCCTGCTGGATTATCTGTCAGGCACCTTGGTCAGCGATCCGCTGGAAGAGGCCCAGGAACCCTTCAGAATCACTAGTAACACGGGTACGCAGGCGATCTTACGCACCGGTCCAAATGCCCACCGACATCTGCAGGACATTCAGGAATTTGATCCACAAGTCCTTGGAACTGACGGAAATGGCTTTTTACGGATTCTTCTGACCTTCTGACGGGTTGTGTTTTTCCGGCCAACTGCCTATATCCACCCTCGAGAGGTTGGCGCGGGCGAGCGCCTCGCCAACCTGGTCAGATCCGGAAGGAAGCAGCCACAACGAGCCCCGCTTGGGTCGATGTCCAACCTCTCACTTACGCGCAACGACCGCCGCAGGAGGGACTTTATGATTGTAGCAATGACCCTTCGGGCAGAGCGTTTCCGGGACTAACCCCCGCTTTTGCCTGAACACGTTACCGATGGGTGCGCGTCTGCCACCCTGATGGTTTCCTGTATCTGAACACAGGCAGAACAATGTCCAAAACACTTTCGGACCTGGGATGGTCCTCTCATTTTGCAGCCCAACATGCTGTGAACCCTACCTGCACACCGCATCGCATCAACGCCGTCCATCGTGATCGCCTGATCGGCCTGAATGCGCTTGGCGGCACATCTGATCTGACCCCTGACCGATCAACCGGCGAATTTGCGGTTGGCGATTGGGTCCTTGCGGATGATCAAAACCGCATTCGGCATCTTTTGGAGCGCAAAAGCCTCTTGCAACGCCGGGCCGCAGGCACCGGTGCGCAAGTTCAGCTGATCGCGGCGAATGTGGATGTGCTGTATATCGTCAGTTCCTGCAATGCCGATTTCAATCTGGCACGGCTTGAGCGTTATCTGGCGCTGGCGCATCAGGCCGGGTGCTATCCGGTTGTTGTCCTGACCAAGGCCGACAGCTGCCCTGACCCAGAGAGCTATGCCAGTCAGGCCAGTTCGCTGGCTCGGTTTCTGACCGTTCTAACCGTCAACGCGCTGGAGGCGTCAGAAATTGATCCGATCCTGTCCTGGTGCCCTGCCGGGCAAACTGCTGCTTTGGTCGGCTCATCCGGTGTCGGCAAAACCACATTGGCGAACGCCATGACTGGTCAGGCCGGGGCAACGGCGGGGATCCGCGAGGATGACGCACGGGGTCGCCACACCACGACCCATCGTGCGCTTCACCCGATGCGAAACGGGGGGTGGCTGATTGATACGCCAGGAATGCGCGCCCTGCGTTTGATGGATGCCCAAGACGGCGTGGATGAGGTTTTCTCAGACCTTCTGGAATTGGCTGCGACCTGCCGGTTTTCAGATTGCCAGCATCAGGCCGAACCCGGTTGCGCCGTGCAAGAGGCGATTGCCGATGGCCTGCTCTCGCCGGACCGGCTGGTACGCTGGAACAAGCTGCGGCGCGAGGATCAGAGGAACTCTGAAACCCTTGCGCAATCCCGGGCGCGCGACAAAGCCTTTGGTAAAATGGTGCGGTCTGTCATGCATGACAAAAAGTCTCGCAACAGACCCTAACGGGGACGGAAAAGCGCGTCTTCAGGCAATCAACCGGGGCCAAAGCGCCTGATTTCTGCGGGCAAAGGCACCGATATGACCGATCTCGGGCACTCCGATCTCTTTCGGAGACAGCAGATGCCGCCGCGCCTTTGGTCCATACAGATCGGCAAGCCGCCAGACAGCGTCTGGCGGCACCATCTGGTCGTCCTCGAAGGTGAACAGGTCCACCGGCGTATTCGATTGCGCCCATCTCGCTTCGGGCAGAGCGTCACCGATCTGCGGCACATAATTCTGCGGCGCCGTGCACCAGCTACGCCATTGCCAATAGACCGGACCAGGCAAATCGGCACCGATCCCCACCGCTTTGCCCGGCAGATAGCCCAGCGCATTCACTGCCAGACGCCCATGCACATGCCAGAACATCCACGCCAGCCCGCGATAGGGCCAGGGATGGTCGGACAGAGTAACCAGCCCCGAACATACACAGATCATCCGGTCGATCTGATCAATGTCTGGCTGCACCGGCCCCAGCAAGCCGCCAAGGGAATGACCGATGCTCCACTGCAAAGCGTCCGGGAACCGCCTGCGCATCTCAGCCCGTGCGGCGGGCATGTCGACCAAGGCCCAATCCGCCATGGTCACCTCGGAGGTTTTGAGTTTGTCGCGCAGCGAATGCCCGAAATCGCTGTAGTCATAGGTCAAACAGGCAATACCCTGTTCGGCGGCCAGCCAACGGGCAAAATGCTGGTAATATTCGCGCGGCACTGCAGTTGCGCTGTGAATCACCACGGCGACCTTCGGCTCGGTTTCAGGCAGATACAGCCGCGCCGACAGGCTGGCAGAGCCTGAGGCAAAGTCAAAGTCCTTAGTCTGGACGCAGGGCGTGGTATCAAGCATGGCGCTTCCGACAAATTCTGAACTACTCGGTTCACTCAACAATCGGCCCGATTTCGGCCACCAGAGTCAAGATTTCATCAAGATGACCAAACGTCCGGTTTGAACCCCAACAGGTGGCTTGACTCGGGGTCTGCATAGCCGCTAGCGATGTGGTGATGGTTCTTGCCCCGGAATTGGGGCGGGATGAAAAGGGAACACGGTGCGGTCTGCCCCGGCGATGCCGGAAAGGGCCAACTCCGCGACTGCCCCCGCAACTGTAAGCGGTGAGCAATGCCGAAATACCACTGGCCCCAGGGCTGGGAAGGTCGGCAAAGCGACGACCCGCAAGTCAGGAGACCTGCCATCGTATCGAAACCGAAACTCGGGCGGGGTGTCCGGGCAGGTCGTCAGCGCGCTGTCACACCTGATCCTCACCCTTCGTCCTGCGCGCGGAGGGCGCATTATGATCTGGAAAACAAAGACACATGAATTCACCGCAACCGTCTGTCAGAGGACCGGGAAACCCTGCCCCGCCCTGGCCCGAATGGCACGCGCCATGGCCGAGGCGATAGCGACGGCAAGGCCTGCGACATCCAAAACATTCGAGGTCGAAGGCACCAGCGATCTGACCCATTGCACCGAAGGCTGCACGGCCCGTTTTCGGGCACAATCAGAACAGATCAGAGTCTATTGCGGCACCAGCACGGACACGCCGACAGAAAAGCTGGACGCCTATGGCGACATGATGTTCGGGCCGGAGTTCATCCAGAAATCCGCTGGTTTTCTGTCAGAACCACCCTGTGCGATGCTCGACGTATCGACCCTGCCGCCGCGCAGCGACAGTATTCCGTATCAAGTGTCTGCCTGATTCAAGGAAGGGTTCGGGCCGGCAACCCGGCCCAGTCCTTTTGCGCGTCGGTTTCCACCGCGCAGGGCCGAACCGCACGCAACCGCCGAAGCGCTTGGTCAGGCGCTTCGCCGCATTCCACCATTAGCCGCATCACAACCATCCCCGAACGTCCGCACCCACCGCGGCAATGCACCAGCACCTTGCCGCCACTGGCAAGGACATGTTGGGCGGCGGCGCTGGCTTGCGGCCAAAGCGCCTCAACCTCAGGCGTGGGGGCGCCGAAATCGGAGACCGGAAGGTGGACCCAGGCAATCCGTTCGCACTGCAGGTCCGCCTCGAATGAACGCGCGCCGGAATGCTGGAACTCATCCAGAGTAGTCATCGAGATGACCAGGTCCGGCGCCCAATCCCGGATTACTGCGAAATCCCCAGCATAATCGCCCGTGACACCCGGCAGTGGGCACAGAGCGATCTGCCCTTTGCCCAATCCAAGAGGGTGAATTGCAAAACTCTCCAACACAGCTCCTTTTCCTGCATCACCACATGGGGCTAAAGCCCCTCATGATTTACCGGCTCTGATACAACTTGCCAAAACGAAATTCCTTTTCGCGCGCGGTGGACGCGGACGGCGGGGGTCTCTACGCTGCAAACCTGACACGAATCCAACAGAGCAGACATGACCGACACGCCCAGCCCCGCCTATCAGGTTCTCGCGCGGAAATACCGCCCGGAAACTTTTGCTGACCTCGTCGGTCAGAACGCAATGGTGCGCACGCTGAAAAACGCGTTCGAGGCCGACCGGATTGCACAAGCCTTCATCATGACTGGCATCCGCGGCACCGGTAAGACGACCACGGCCCGGATCATCGCCAAGGGCATGAACTGCATCGGTCCTGATGGGCAAGGCAAGCCCACGACCGAACCCTGCGGCCAGTGCGAACATTGCGTCGCCATCATGGAAGGCCGCCATGTCGATGTGATGGAGATGGACGCCGCCAGCCGCACCGGCGTAAATGACATCCGCGAAATCATCGACTCGGTGCGCTATCGTGCCGCCAGTGCACGCTATAAGATCTACATTATCGACGAGGTTCACATGCTTTCGACCAGCGCGTTCAACGCGCTGCTCAAGACGTTGGAAGAACCTCCTGCGCATGTGAAGTTCATCTTTGCCACGACCGAAATCCGCAAAGTCCCGGTGACTGTTCTGTCGCGGTGCCAACGATTTGACCTGCGCCGGATCGAACCCGAGGACATGATTGGCCTGCTCAATAAGATCGCAGCGGCTGAGAAGGCACAGATCGCGGATGATGCCCTGGCGCTGATCACCCGCGCGGCCGAGGGGTCGGCGCGCGACGCAACATCGCTGCTGGATCAGGCAATCAGCCATGGGGCCGGTGAAACCAGCGCAGATCAAGTGCGCGCGATGCTGGGTCTGGCCGACCGGGGCCGGGTATTGGACTTGATGGAAATGATCCTGCGAGGGGATGCAGCAAGCGCGCTGACTGAATTGGGCGGGCAATATGCCGAAGGGGCCGATCCGCTATCCGTGCTGCGTGACCTGGCCGAAATCACGCACTGGGTTTCGGTTGTAAAGATCACGCCAGACGCAGCCGAGGACCCGACGGTTTCCCCTGATGAACGTGCCCGTGGTCAGCAAATGGCCGAGGCCCTGCCAATGCGCGTTTTGACCCGGATGTGGCAGATGTTGCTGAAAGCGCTGGAAGAGGTATCGGCCGCGCCAAATGCCATGATGGCTGCTGAAATGGCCGTTATCCGCCTGACCCATGTTGCCGACTTGCCCAGCCCCGAAGAGCTGATCAAGCGCCTGCAGGACAACCCGCCTCCGCCTCCGAATGGCGGTCCTGGCGGTGGTATGGCCGTGCCCTCTCAGGCTCCGGTACCAGCGGCATCATCTTCTTACGTATCCGCAACTAGCAGCCCCGCCGGCGCGCCGTCGGCCGCTCTGGCCCATGATATCCAATCGGCGCTTGCACGGTATCCGAGTTTTGACCACGTGGTTGAATTGATCCGCACCAATCGGGATGTGAAACTTCTGGTCGAGGTCGAAAACGGGGTGCGGCTGGTTTCTTACCAACCGGGGCGGATCGAATTCACCCCGACACAGAACGCACCCACAGATCTGGCAGCGAGACTGGGTTCGTCGCTGCAACGATGGACTGGCAACCGCTGGGCTGTGTCGATTGTGGCCGATGGTGAGGTTGCGACCATCGCCGAGATTCGAGACGCCGCTGAGCTGGCGTTGAAAGCAGAGGCTGAGAAACACCCGTTGGTTCAGGCGGTGCTCATGCAATTTCCGAAGGCACGCATCAAACGGATCGAAACCCCGGAGGAACGCGCCGCCAAGGTAGAAACCGAAGCCCTACCTGAGGTCGAAGACGAATGGGACCCGTTCGAGGAGGATTAACAGCTGCACTTTGCACACATCGATGCGGTCTACTACGAAGCATGCGAAGTATTTAACCCTGGCTGGGATGGCGAACCGGTTAGCGAATTGGTCGAAGCAGTTGCTCTCACCTTGCATCCGGTATCCATGGTCTTGCTGGTGTTGTCTGCTATAGCAATCTGGCGCGGAAACCTATGGATCGCATTGGCGACGTCCTTCGCTTGGGCGATTTGGGCGGCTCACATTTTTGTCGACGACTTGATGGATGACTCGCGTAGATCGGCGGCAGACATCGGGTGCATCGGTCATTCCACCCTGTTCATAGGGCTGACAATTGCGCTATGTGCGTCGATGACACTTTACGCTGTATATGTTCGCCTAAGGCGATCACAATTTAGGAGACAGTAAATGCTCAAAGGACTCGGCGGTCTGGGCGATATGGCCAAGATGATGAAATCCGCACAGGATCTACAGACCAAGATGACGGATATGCAGGAAGAGCTGAATACCATCATGGTTGTCGGCGAATCCGGTGCAGGGCTGGTCAAGGCAACAGCCACGGCCAAGGGAGAGCTGAAAGGTCTCGATATCGACCCGTCAATCTTTAACGGCGACGACAAGGAAGTGGTCGAAGATCTGATCCTGGCCGCCATCAAAGATGCTCAGGCCAAGGCCGCTGAACGGTCGCAGGCTGAGATGGCTAAGCTGACCGAAGGTATGGGCCTGCCCGCAGACATCAAGCTGCCGTTCTGATAGGCACTCCTGACGAAATACCGGCCGGGCCCAACTGCCCGGCCCTTATGCAGGAGCAAGCGCGGTGAGTTCGAACAGCGATATCGACAATCTGATCGACCTGATGGCCAAACTGCCGGGCCTCGGCCCACGTTCGGCCCGTCGCGCAGTGCTGCATCTGATCCGCAAACGCGCCCTTCTGCTGACACCGCTTGCGGACGCAATGCAACAGGTTGCCATCACTGCCCGTGAGTGCCTGAATTGCGGCAATGTAGGCACCTCGGACATCTGTGATATCTGCGATAGCGAAGTCCGCGCGACCGGAGAGCTGTGCGTCGTCGAAGACGTCGCCGACCTTTGGGCGATGGAACGCGCCGCAGTTTTCAAAGGCCGCTATCACGTGCTGGGCGGCACCTTGTCGGCGCTGGACGGGATAGGCCCGGATGAGCTGCGCATCCCCCGCCTCAAGGACCGGGTCACCGCAGAGGGGATCACCGAGGTCATTCTGGCTCTGAACGCCACCGTCGACGGCCAGACCACCGCTCATTACATCGCCGATCAGTTGGAGGGACAGGTGCGCCTGACGTCGCTGGCGCAGGGTGTGCCGATTGGCGGCGAGTTGGACTATCTGGATGACGGGACAATTACGGCGGCGCTGAGGGCGCGGAAGGAAGTATAAGTTCAATAATTGAAAAAGGCTGGGTAAGTAAGCGCACCTTGTCCATCGCCTAGACTTCTCTTAGGACTTTTCCTGAAATAGTTTTTTGGAATAGTATTTATGCAGCCCAAAGAAGACGAACAACAAATTTTCGTAGTTGTGATTGATGAAACTTACGGAGATTCCGAAGAAAGTTGGGAGGAAAGCGAACGATACAGGCGCGATCTCGAGACCGAGTTCTCTGCCGACTTCATCGAGGCAAACGTTGGGCCGGGCGCCGACATCCCAGCGTTTTTGACAATTATTGCAACTTCCACTGTCCCGGTTTGGACTTTATTGCTGAGCGCCTTTTTTCTGGGGAAGCCCATAAACGAGAACCTTGAAAGTTGGGGGGAAATTGCGAAGAAAATTAAGAAGTTTTTTGGTCGACCGGTGCTACTCGCTCGTCACGGAGCGTCTGTCCTCGCTGTAGAGGCGGTGATGGACGATATTGGCGGTATGCCCAAAACTATTGAGCTTCTGAGTTATCGAGTTAGGCATATTGGAGACAACGAAAGCTTGGAACAGATGCCAAGAAGCGATCAAATATCGGAAAGTCCAGACACACTCTACCTTGGCTACCTTGTTCACATTTTTGAGATTGAAGCTGATGCGATTCAGTACCGCGTTCGCGTTGATGGCAAGAAATGCGAAGTCCTAAAGCTCTGAGAGTGCATCTTAAGTAAGCAGCAAAACCTCCCAAATCTAATTTTCTACCTCCTGATGATTTTTTGGCCTCTGTTGGCTAGAATCTGACAATGAAAGCCTTTCAATTATTCGTCCTGGGAGCATCAGTGACCCGCCTTCTCGCCCTCACCCTCGCCACCTTCACTGTTGCCACCGCGGCGCTCGTGCAGGACCTCGCCGACAAAGGCATTGTCGACGGCTGGAACATCATGATGGCCCCGCGCTAGGACACGGGTGCCTCATCCAGTCGATCTATCAGGACCTCCCGGTCGTGCGGCTGGGCTATGACACGCTGGAAGCGACCGTGTTTTCAAGACGCGCATTCGTTAGCGCGACTGCCATCCGAACCCTCTATCGAATCGGATCAAAAAGCGCGTCTTTGGCCGCGCAGTCCTTGATCACATCCCGGCCACAAGGCACCGGTTCAAGATCGCGGGACAGGCACAGGCGCACCTCTTCGATATAGCCTTGTTTGCAGGTGACGGTGATCATGTCGCGCTCCAGCCCCGGATTGACCTTTAGAAACGCTTCTTCCACGACAGATGCGGGCAGTTTTACAGATGTGTCCAACTGGCGGAACACCTTTGGACGCTCGACCGACCCATAGGCCTGCCGCGACAAGGTGTAATAGTCCGAAGCGCTTAGGCCCGAGCAGGTGCCGTGCTTCTTCCATTGATGCCAGGCAAGGCCGGAACTGCCTTGAATATCTTCCATTTCACGGGTCATAGTCCGCGTCGGCGAGGCCTCGGCCGTGCGGCAATAAGATGGCCAGCCCTGATGGAATTGCGGCCAAAGCCCGTGTAGAATCCAGCCGTGATCATGCCGTACATCACACTGATCCGACCCACGCGCGTCGCCTTCGCGCGCGCACCAGTTCGGCGACCAGCTCAGCGCCAGGACATAGTAGTCGAACGCGCCCGGTTTTTCACCCTCGGCCAGCGCCGTCATTGCACTAAAAACCCATAGAACCAGCCAGCGCATTCGCCTCTTCCCTTCTTGCCCTGCCGCGACTATATACAGCCCAAGTTCCCCGACAACGGAAACCTGCCCCAAGATCACGGGGCCGCCGAATTCCGGCGACGGGAAAGATGTATGCATAGGAGACGGGCTGATGGCAAAACCGCTTATGGCCAAGGCAACAGCCGTATGGCTAGTAGACAACACAACGATCAGCTTCAAGCAGATCGCGGATTTCGTAGGAATGCACGAGTTGGAAGTGCAGGGCATCGCCGATGGCGATGTGGCCGCTGGCGTCAAAGGGTTCGACCCGATCGCCAACAACCAGCTTACGCAGGAAGAGATTGACGTGGCGCAGGGCAACCCGCTGCACAAGCTGAAGCTCAAGTTCAACCCCGCTGCCAGTGGCGAGGAAAAACGTCGTGGCCCGCGCTATACCCCGCTGTCCAAGCGTCAGGACCGTCCGAACTCGATCCTGTGGCTGGTCAAGTTCCACCCCGAACTCAGCGACGGTCAGATTGCCAAGCTGGTTGGCACCACCAAGCCGACCATCCAGTCGATCCGCGAACGGACGCACTGGAACATCTCGAACATGCAACCGATTGACCCCGTCGCTCTGGGCTTGTGTAAACAGTCCGAGCTGGACGCAATCGTGCAGAAAGCCGCCGCCAAGAAAGCTGCTGAAGGTGGCGTCATGAGCGATGATGAACGCCGCAAGCTGGTTTCGACCGAGCAGTCACTGGAAATGGACGCAGCGCCCAAAATTCCAACGGCGATCGAGGGTCTCGAGACCTTCTCGTTGTCTGATGACTCCCCCGAGGAGAAAGAAGAGCCGATCATCGACGCCGACAGTTTCTTCAACTTGCCCAAAGGCGAGGCCGAGGATGAAGACGAAAGCGATCCGCGTTTCTGATACGCAGACAGCCCCGGTCAAACTGGCCGGGGCTTTTTTGACGAGACTCTGATGCTGAACATACTGTCTGCCATTTTTGGCCCACACCGCGCCGTGACAATCTATGCCTTCCTAAGAACCTGGGGCCTGCTCGTGTTCGGTGTCGTAGGCGTTATCGCAGTTGCCGCAGCCCTGCTGTTGCTGAACGACGACGGCACGCATGAACACGAAGCCTTCATGACCGTCCCGGTTCTGTCCGCCACCGCTATCAACGGCGACCTCAAGAACGGGGTGATTGCCTCGGTACGTTTACCCGACGGGTCCGCGACGTCGATCACTTCGACCGAGGCCCCGATTTCCCAGACCGTCGGCCAAAGCGCCTGTGTCGAAAAGCGGGTCTATGTGGAAAGTGGCGAACCAAGGTATCGCTTCAAACTTCCGCGTTATTGCGAAGCAAGCTGACAAAGCAAAACCGCCCGGTGTCCACACCGGGCGGTTTTTCCTTCAGATCATCTGAAAGATGATTCCTGCGATCACTGCGCCGACTATCCCCAGGCCCAGATAGGTCGCAAACACTTTCGGCCTGACCAGCGACCATACCGCAGCCATGGCCGGGATCGAGCTGACCGCACCCGCGATCATAAAGGACATTGCTGCCCCGGCGCTCATCCCCTGCTCCATCAGACCTGCCAATAGCGGCGGCGCGACGTATGAGTTCAGATAGGCCGGCATCCCAACAAGTGCCGCGATGATTATGGGCAACACGCCGTCTCCTCCGACCGCGCGTGCGATCAGATCAGCGGGTACATAATTGATCAGCAACGCCTCGAGAACATAGGCAAGCGCCAGCCATTTCAACAAGAACAGGCCGTTCCGAAAAAACTCGCTACGAAATCTATTCCGGCGCGCAGGGTCATGCCAGAATTTCCAAACCGGTTTGTCCTCTTGCTTAGGTCCACAACTGCCGCATCCAGCTGGTTGGTAGTTCCGCAAAGGTTGAGTCAACACACCGCTGCGCGTCATGGTGCGCACGACGAATCCGCCAAACAGGCCAAGTGCCACTGCGGCTATGGCTTTTCCGATAGCAAAGGGCCATCCCAATGCGCCAGCCGTAATCAATAGCGTCGGCGGGTCGATCAGCGGAGAGCTGAGCCAGAACGCCATAACCGCAGACAGTGGCGCCCCAAGCGCCAGTAAACCAGCAATGAACGGGATGACCTCGCAGGAACAGAATGGGGCCAACCCGCCAAACAGGGCAGCCAAAAGGATCATCCGCGTTTCGCGGCCTTCAAAGGCTCGGGCCACCATGACTTCGGCACCGGTGGCCTTGAGGTATGACAACAGCAGCACAGCAAACAGAATATATTGGCCGGTATGGGCCAGTGCCTTACCGGCAAATGTTATCACCTCGGTAAGATTGCCTGGGTCGAGTATCGCCACCGCGATCAGAATGGCGACAATCACCGCCCATGGGGTTTTGATCAGGTCGAAGACGGTTTTGAACGGAGCCCGAGGGCTCTGAGTAAGGTCAGCCATCGTTTGCCGCCTTTCCAGTTTCGTCCGCACAACATTCCGACAGAATGAACTGCGCGAGGTTTCTGAGATGGTCATACCGGGCACGGTTGATCGTGGTGCGCCCGATCTTTTCCTGTTCGACAACATCACCGGCCGCAAGAAACCGGAGGTGATGGGCCAGCGTCGACGGGGCAATGCCGGTTCTCTCCTGGATTTCACCTACGGTGAGCCCGGTCTCTCCGGCGCGAACGAGTGTCTTGAGGACTTTCAGTCGCGCCTCTGACCCCATCGCCGAAAATCCTGCTGCAGCGGTTTCCCACATATCCACAACTCCAATAAACTAGATTTCTAGTTATATAGAAGTATTGAAAGCTACCGTCAACAAATTCTGATCAGAATTCGTGAAAAGAGAGTGAGTCCAGATTGCTCAATCAATAAGGCCACTCTATAAGGTCTTATGGGGATTTCAGTAGATACGTTCTTTCTAGAGCTGAATGGGCAAGGCACCTTGCAGGCCCAGATTCAGCAAATGATTGCAGAAGGTATCCTGTCAGGCCGGTTCCATGTCGGAGAAAAACTGCCCTCGTCGCGTAAACTGGCCTCGCATCTGGGTGTCAGCCGGATCACCGTGACATTGGCTTATACCGAGCTGTTGGCCAATGACTACCTGACGGCCCGGGGCCGATCTGGGTATTATGTGTCGGAAAATGCGCCAGTACCGCCTAAATACACGCCCATCCAACGGGGCACTGAGACCGTGGATTGGGACAAGGCGCTGGCCCGCCGGTTTGTAGATTCGGATGTGTTGCCCAAGCCCTGGAATTGGCGGGACTATACCTATCCTTTTATCTATGGTCAGGCGGACCGAACCCTGTTCGATCATGCCAACTGGCGACTATGCGCAGTGCGGGCATTGGGGCACAAGGATTTCGAATCGCTGACCCGCGACTATGTCGATCAGGACGATCCGTTGCTGATCGAGTTCATCGCCCGCCACACTCTGCCCCGCCGTGGAATCTCGGCCCGCCCCGAAGAAATATTGATCACACTGGGGGCGCAGAACGCACTTTGGCTGGCGTCGCGCATCCTGCTGACCCACAATCACACCGCCGTCATCGAAGACCCTTGTTACTATGCGCTGCGCAGCCTGTTGAACCACTGGGATTGCGCGGTCACCCCCATCTGCGTGGACAGGGATGGCCTGCCACCCGAAGCGCTGCCCGATGATACGAATGTCATCTTCACCACGCCCAGTCATCAAAGCCCGACAACGGCCACCATGCCGATCACCCGTCGCCGCCAACTTTTGGACCGGGCCCGGGACCTGGACGCGATGGTGGTCGAGGATGACTATGAGTTCGAAATGGCGTTTCTAGGGGCGCCTTCGCCTGCGCTGAAATCCATGGACCGGGATGGCCGTGTCATCTATGTGGGCAGCTTCTCGAAATCGCTGTTCCCCGGATTGCGCCTTGGTTACATGGTTGGATCCGAGCCGTTTATCCGCGAGGCGCGCGCGCTGCGCTCTTTGGTGCTGCGCCACCCGCCGGGCCACATTCAGCGCACTGCAGCGTATTTTCTGTCTCTGGGACATTACGATGCTCAGATCAGGCGCATGTCCAAAGAGCTGTCCAAGCGGCGGGATGCAATGGACAAGGCTATCGACGAATACGGGCTGTCGGTGGCCGGGCGCGGTGTGATGGGCGGATCTTCGATGTGGATGTCCGCCCCCGAACATGTCGACATGTCCCAGCTGGCGCGCAGCCTGCAAAACCAAAGCGTTCACATCGAGCCTGGTGCACCGTTTTTCGCAGGGCCAGATAGGCCACAGAACTTCTACCGGCTCGGATACTCATCCATCGCGCCCGACCGCATCGCTCCGGGCGTGAAGCTGATCGCGGATGCCATCCAAACGCAGTAGCCCGCGTCTGGACCTAATCCGCATTTCGTTTTGGACCTAACGCCATTCCGTCCCTTGGGCCACAACCGTACCCAAAGGCTGGGCTGATCGTCCGGCTTCATCCACAAATCCGCGGAGACAAATCAGATGAAAATGACCACCGAAGAGGCCTTTGTTAAAGTTCTGCAGATGCACGGGATCGAGCATGCGTTTGGGATCATCGGTTCGGCGATGATGCCGATCTCGGATATTTTTGGAAAAGCTGGCATTACGTTCTGGGATTGCGCACACGAAGGCTCGGGCGGGATGATGGCTGACGGGTACACACGCGCCACCGGCAAAATGTCGATGATGATCGCGCAGAACGGACCCGGGATCACCAACTTTGTTACTGCCGTCAAAACCGCCTACTGGAACCACACCCCGCTGCTGCTGGTGACCCCTCAGGCCGCAAACAAGACCATGGGTCAGGGCGGTTTCCAGGAGATGGAACAAATGCGCATGTTCGCAGACTGCGTCTGCTACCAGGAAGAAGTACGCGACCCTTCGCGGATGGCCGAAGTTCTGAGCCGCGTTATCACCAAAGCCAAGCGCGCCTCGGCACCGGCACAGATCAATGTTCCACGTGATTTCTTCACTCAGGTTGTCGATATCGAACTGCCTGCCGTAGTTGAATTTGAACTGCCTTCTGGCGGCGCATCAGCCGTTACCGAAGCCGCCGCGCTGCTGTCGGATGCCAAGAACCCTGTCATCCTGAACGGAGCGGGCACGGTTCTGTCTGCGGGCGGCATCGAAGCCTCGAAAGCACTGGCCGAGCGTCTGGACGCCCCGGTTTGTGTTGGCTACCAGCACAATGACGCCTTCCCGGGCTCGCACCCGCTGTTTGCTGGCCCGTTGGGTTACAATGGCTCGAAAGCCGGTATGGAGCTGATAAAAGAAGCAGACGTGGTTCTGTGTCTCGGCACTCGCCTGAACCCGTTCTCGACTCTTCCTGGCTATGGTATGGAATACTGGCCGGCGAATGCAAAGATCATTCAGGTTGACATTAACCCCGACCGCATTGGTCTGACCAAGAAGGTATCTGTCGGTATTGTTGGCGACGCAGCCACCGTTGCAACCAATATCCTGGCACAGCTGTCGGACACCGCAGGTGACGAAGGACGCGATGCACGCAAAGCGAAGATTGCGGAAACCAAGTCACGCTGGGCGCAGGAACTGACTTCGATGGACCACGAGCAGGACGATCCGGGTACCACCTGGAACGAACGCGCCCGTGCAGCCAAGCCCGACTGGATGAGCCCGCGCATGGCGTGGCGCGCCATTCAGGCAGCCCTGCCGAAAGAGGCGATCATCTCGTCCGACATCGGCAATAACTGTGCTATCGGCAACGCCTACCCATCCTTTGAAGCGGGCCGCAAATATCTGGCCCCCGGGCTGTTCGGCCCCTGTGGATACGGATTGCCATCTGTCATGGGTGCCAAGATCGGTTGCCCGGATGTGCCTGTCGTTGGGTTCTCGGGTGACGGCGCCTTTGGTATTGCTGTAACCGAACTGACCGCAATCGGCCGCGATGAATGGCCCGCAGTCACCCAGATCGTTTTCCGCAACTATCAGTGGGGTGCTGAAAAGCGCAACTCGACCCTGTGGTTCGACGACAATTTTGTTGGAACCGAACTGGACACCAAAGTGTCCTATGCCGGTATCGCTCAGGCCTGTGGCCTGAAAGGTGTCGTGGCCCGCACACAGGATGAGCTGACTGCAGCCCTGAATCAGGCCATTGAGGATCAGAAGAATGGGATCACCACGCTGATCGAAGCAATGATCAACCAGGAACTGGGCGAGCCGTTCCGTCGGGACGCAATGAAGAAACCGGTCGCGGTGGCAGGCATCAGCAATGACGACATGGAACCGCAGGCCGGGGTATAATCCGCGTGAAACCGCTGCGCGCCATTCTCGGGACGGCCAGCGCGTCGGACAAGATCATCGCCCTGTCAGAGGGCGATGATCCCCGCGTCGTGGAAGGTGCGGTCAGGGCCGTAAAAGAGGACGTTGCACGGATCATCCTGATCGGCGACGGGGCCAAAATTTCGGCCCTTCTGGATGCGCATGAAGGATTTGATCCCACTCGGATAGACATTCTTGACCCGGCGCATTCCTCAATCACCACGGAACTGGCTGAAGCGCTGTTTAATCGCCGCAAGCACAAGGGCATGACCCTTGAAGAGGCAGGGCAACAGATCACCAACCGGCTGACCTTTGCCGCCATGCTGGTGCATCAGGGTATCGCTGACGGCACCGTGGGCGGAGCGGTTGAAACCACCTCTGACACAGTTCGCGCGGCGTTGCAGATCATCGGAACAGCGCCGGGTACAACAATGGTATCCAGTTTTTTTCTCATGCTGTTCTGCCAGGATCATCACGAGGTCAAAGGCGCGCGCATCTTTGCCGATTGTGGCCTGGTGGTGGATCCAAACGCCGAAGAAATGGCGGAAATTGCCCGCGCATCGGCCGCATCCTATTCAGCTTTGACTGGAAACACGGCGCGTGTGGCGATGCTGTCTTTTTCCACCTCGGGAAGCGCCGAACATCCAAAAGTATCCAAGGTCGTCGAGGCAACCCGGATCGCACGCGAAAAAGATCCGAACCTTCTGATCGACGGAGAGCTGCAGTTCGATGCCGCCTTTGTCCCCGAGGTTGCGGCGCAAAAGGCGACGGATTCGCCACTGAAGGGCGAAGCGAATGTCTTTGTCTTCCCCAGCCTGAATGCGGGCAATCTGGGCTATAAGATCGCACAGCGCATCGGAGGGGTTGAGGCAATCGGGCCAGTCCTACAAGGCCTGGCCAAGCCGGCAAATGATCTATCGCGCGGCTGTACGGCAGAGGACATCCTTCACATGATCGCCGTGACTGCTGTTCAAGCACAACATGGCGAAAACGGAATATAAGTCTCGACAAGTCCGTGAAAAACAAATTTTATTCCGGTTCCCGGCAATACTCGGGGGAATACCGGTCTGCAAACTACAGGGGCGCCTATGAACCAGCCAGTGATTGACACCTCGCCCAAAGTCTCGGACGAGATCCGGCAGACCACCTGTTACATGTGCGCCTGTCGCTGTGGCATCAACGTTCACATGAAAGACGGCAAGGTCGCCTATATCGAGGGCAACCGAGACCACCCGGTGAACAAAGGCGTTCTGTGCGCCAAAGGGTCCGCGGGCATTATGCAGGTTAACGCGCCGTCGCGCCTACGCAAACCGCTGCGCCGTGTCGGCCCGCGCGGATCGGGCGAGTTCCGCGAGATCGAGTGGGACGAAGCGATCAGCACAGCCGTCGGCTGGATGAATGAGCTGCACGAGACAGCGCCGCAAAAGCTGGCCTTCTTTACCGGTCGCGACCAAAGCCAAAGCTTCACCAGCTTCTGGGCTCAGAATTTCGGCACCCCAAACTATGCGGCCCATGGCGGCTTCTGTTCCGTCAACATGGCCGCAGGCGGCATCTACACCATGGGCGGCGCGTTTTGGGAGTTTGGCCAGCCCGACTGGGACCACACCAAGCTATTCATGCTGTTCGGCGTAGCCGAAGACCACGACAGCAACCCGATCAAGATGGGCATCGGCAAGATCAAGGCACGCGGCGCACGGGTGATCGGTGTGAACCCGATTCGATCAGGCTATAACGCCGTCGCCGATGACTGGGTCGGGATTACGCCCGGCACCGACGGGCTGTTCATCCTGTCGCTGATCCATGTGCTGATGAAGGCCGGCAAGATCGACCTGGATTACCTCAGCCGTTATACCAACGCGCCTGTTCTGGTGAACGCATCCGAAGGCCCCGACAAAGGTCTGTTCTTGCGCGATAGTGACGGCAAACCGCTGGTGATCGACCGGGCCACAGGCGAACTCACAGCGTTCGACAAGCCGGGCGTACGCCCGGACTTGTCGGCTACTTACGAAAAGGACGGCGTCACCCATCGCCCGGTTTTCCACCTGATGGCCGAGAAATACCTAAGCGACGAGCACGCCCCTGAGGCCGTGGCTGACCGCTGTGGCATCCCGGCCAGTCGCATTCGCGCCATCGCGGCGGAAATCGCCCGCGTCGCCTTTGATGAGGCGATCGAGCTGGATCAGGAATGGACCGATTTCCGCGGCGAAACCCATGCTAAGATGATCGGTCGCCCGGTCAGCTTCCACGCCATGCGTGGCATCTCGGCCCATGCCAACGGGTTCCAGACCTGCCGCGCGCTGCACGTGCTGCAGATCATCCTCGGCACCGTCGAAGTTCCAGGCGGTTTCCGCTTCAAACCGCCCTATCCCAAACCAGTCGAGGCACACCCAACCCCGCATGGCGACCGCCGCCCCGGCAGACCCCTGGAAGGCCCCCATCTAGGCTTCCCCCGCGGGCCCGAAGACCTGTTGCTGGACGACTGCGGCACTCCCCAACGGATCGACAAAGCATTCACATGGGAAAACCCGATGTCAGCCCATGGGCTGATGCATATGGTAATCTCAAACGCCGCCGCCGGTGATCCCTACAAGATCGACACGCTGTTCATGTATATGGCGAATATGTCGTGGAACTCCTCCATGAACACCAAAGGTGTGATGGAGATGCTGACCGCCAAGACCGAAGACGGCAAATATGTCATCCCAAACATCATCTATTCCGATGCCTATTCCTCGGAAATGGTGGCCTATGCCGACTTGATCCTGCCCGACACCACCTATCTTGAACGGCACGACTGCATCTCGCTGCTCGACCGCCCGATCTGCGAGGCAGACGCCGCCGCCGACGCAATCCGCTGGCCGGTGATCGAGCCCGACCGCGACGTGCGAGGCTTTCAGTCGGTGCTGGTGGAACTGGCCAACCGCATGAGCTTGCCAGGCTTTACCAACGAAGACGGTACGCCGAAGTGGAAAGACTACGCTGACTATATCGTTAACCATCAGCGAAAGCCCGGTATTGGCCCACTGGCCGGGTTTCGAGGCGAAAATGGCGACAAGGAAGGTCGTGGCGAGGTCAACCCCGACCAGCTGAATCGCTACATCGAAAATGGCGGCTTCTACGTCGCGCATATCCCCGAAGGGGCGGATTACTACAAACCCTGGAACGCTGCCTATCAGGATTGGGCCGTGGGCATGGGAATCTACGACAGCCCGCAACCCTATCTGTTCCAGCTCTACTCAGAACCGATGCGCAAATTCCAACTGGCCGCCGAGGGTCATGGCGACCGCCAGCCCCCGGAAAATCTGCGTCAACGCCTCAAAGACACCATGGACCCGCTGCCGATCTGGTACGAAACCGACCAACAGGGCAACGAAGGCTTCACCATCAACGCCCTGACCCAGCGCCCGATGGCGATGTACCACTCATGGGGCACCCAAAACGCCTGGCTGCGCCAGCTACACGGGCGCAACCCGCTATACGTCCCAACCAAACTGATGCGCGAACACGGGCTGCAGGACGGCGACTGGGCCAAAGTCACCTCTCCGCACGGGGAGATCACCGTGCCGGTCATGGAGATGGCCGCGTTGAACGAAAACACTGTCTGGACCTGGAACGCCATCGGCAAACGCAAAGGCGCATGGGCCCTGCAAGAAGACGCGCCCGAGGCCACCAAAGGCTTTTTGCTGAACCACCTGATCCACGAACTGCTGCCGTCAAAAGGCGATGGAATGCGTTGGGCCAATTCTGATCCGATTACAGGTCAGGCTGCTTGGTTCGACCTGAAGGTCAGGATCGAAAAGGCGGCGCCACCTTCGGATGCAGAAAGCCAGCCCGAATTCAAACCGATCAAATCACCGGTCGGCACCGGACCAAAAGATCTGGCGTGGAAGGTAGGAAAATGACCCAGCTCCCCCAATCCACAGACAAGAAAATGGGTCTGGTCATCGACCTGGACACCTGTGTCGGCTGCCATGCCTGTGTGATATCCTGCAAAGGCTGGAACACCGAAAACTACGGGGCGCCCCTGTCGGATCAGGACGCTTATGGCGGCAACCCGTCCGGCACCTTCCTGAATCGCGTACATTCCTACGAGGTCCAACCCGAACAGGGTCACGCTCAGCTGATCCACTTCCCCAAATCCTGCCTCCATTGCGAGGACGCGCCCTGCGTCACCGTCTGCCCCACCGGGGCCAGCTATAAGCGGGTCGAGGACGGTATCGTATTGGTCAATGAAAGCGACTGTATCGGCTGCGGGCTTTGCGCCTGGTCCTGCCCTTACGGCGCGCGTGAGATGGATATGGCCGAGGGCGTGATGAAGAAATGCACCCTCTGCGTGGATCGCATCTATAACGAGAACATACCCGAAGTGGACCGCGTGCCATCCTGTGTGCGGACCTGCCCCGCCGGAGCCCGCCATTTCGGTGATCTGGGCGACGCAGATAGCGATGTCAGCAAATTGGTCGCCGAACGTGGTGGCATGGATCTGATGCCTGAAATGGGCACCAAGCCCGTCAACAAATACCTGCCACCTCGCCCTAAAGATCAGATCGAGGACCAGATCGACATTCTCGCGCCCCTTCTGGCCCCGGTAGCCGAAGAGCCCAAGGGCTTTCTGGGTTGGCTCGACAAGACACTGGAGAAGCTCTGATGCATCCGGCCCCATCCGTCATTATCTTCACCACCTTGTCCGGTCTGGGCTTTGGGCTGCTGTTTTTTCTGGGCCTTGGGATGCCGGATGTCACCGGATGGGTGGCCTTCGTATTCTATGCCATGGCCTTTGGCCTGTCGGTGGGTGGGCTGATGGCCTCGACCTTTCACCTGGGCCATCCTGAACGTGCGTGGAAAGCATTCACCCAATGGCGGTCAAGCTGGCTCAGCCGTGAGGGTTGGTGCGCAGTGATCGCCTTGATTCTTATGGGCCTCTACGCGCTGGGCGCTGTCATCTTTGGTCAGCGTTGGGGTGTTCTGGGCGTCCTTGGCGCGTTGTTTTCGCTGGCAACAGTTTTCACCACCTCAATGATCTACACCCAGCTCAAGACAATCCCACGTTGGAACATGAAACTGACACCAATCATGTTTCTGAGCTTCAGCTTTGCCGGTGGCTCGCTTCTGGCCGGTCAGGTCAGCCTTGCCGTCCCTCTGTTGGTGGTCGCTGCCGTTGCGCAGACATTTTACTGGTGGCAAGGGGATAAGGCATTTGCGAACTCAGGAACAAACCTTGGCACCGCTACGGGTTTGGGGCAGCGCGGGGCAGTGCGTGCGTTTGAGCCTCCACATACAGGTACAAACTATCTTCTGCGCGAATTTGTCCACGTGGTTGGCAGGAAACATGCGGACAAATTGCGGGTCATCTCGTTTGTGCTGGCCTTCCTATTGCCGGTCATCCTGCTGATCCTGCCGTTCAACCACTTCTTCGCTCTTCTGGCTGCGCTGTCGCATGTGGCAGGCGTTGCAGTTTCGCGCTGGCTGTTTTTTGCGCAGGCCGAGCATGTCGTGGGTTTGTATTACGGCAAACGGTAAAGAAGGGGGCCAGCCCCCTTCTTGGCCCTAACAGGCCAATTCATCCCCCGAGGTATTTTTGGCCAGATGAAGATCGGATCAGGCCAAGAACACCCCTGGTTACAGCAGACCTGCGTGGTTCATGGCTGCGTCGATGGCTGTTTTGGTGCTGTCGTCCAACGTGGTCAGGGGCGAGCGAACTTCTTCGCTGCACAGGCCCAGCTTGCTGAGGGCGTATTTGGCCCCGACCAGACCGGGTTCGATAAAGATCGCCTCATGCAGAGGCATCAGGCGGTCCTGATAAGTCAGCGCTTTGGCATAATCCCCCTGCAGGGTGGCCTGCTGGAATTCGGCACATAGCTTGGGCGCAACATTCGCCGTGACCGAGATACAGCCCACACCACCATGCGCATTGAAACCCAGCGCCGTGGCGTCTTCGCCCGACAGTTGGCAGAACTCGGGCCCGCAAGAGGCGCGCTGTTGGCTGACACGCCCCAAATCTCCGGTTGCGTCTTTAACCCCAACGATCCTTGGCAACTCGGCCAGCTCACCCATCGTCTGGGGCGTCATGTCGATGACGGAACGGCCTGGAATGTTGTAGATGATGATCGGAATATCAGAACAATCATGTAGGGTACGGAAATGCTGAATTAGGCCCTTCTGGGTCGGCTTGTTGTAATACGGGGTCACCACCAGAGCGGCATTCGCGCCGACTTGCTGCGCAAATTGAACGAATCGGATCGCCTCGACCGTGTTGTTCGAGCCCGCACCAGCGATCACCGGGACACGACCGGCTGCGGCACTGACAACTTCTGCCACCACCGTTTCGTGTTCTTCATGGCTGAGGGTTGGGCTTTCACCGGTGGTCCCCACCGGCACCAAACCGGTCGAGCCTTCCTGAATTTGCCATTCCACCAAACGTTTGAGCGTGCCCAGATCCAACTCGCCATTCGAAAACGGGGTAACGAGGGCTGGCATCGAGCCTTTGAACATGACACGCTCCTTGCTGTGCGGTTAGCAATTTTTGCGCCTTGGGCAATCACATTCCTAGCAATGTGTGTTGATCCCGCTGGCGCAAGGTTTATCCTAAATGGCTCTATCCTTGGTTGGTTGGGAAATGCAAGGCATGACACGCGTTCTGGCGCTTTTGACAGCGGTGATTCTGGCATCCTTCGGGCCGGCCCAAGCCGACTCGGTGGGCGATCTGCGCGCTGGCATGTATGAAATGCGCAAGGGCGATTGGAACGCCGCGCTGCAAGAGGCAGGCCCGCGCGGATCTGTGTCACGTGACATCATCGTATGGCATTGGCTGCGCGAGGGGTTCGGAAGCTCGGGCGATGTGCTGGTATTTCTGAACCGCAGGCCGGATTGGCCGGGGCTGGCATGGTTACGGCGCGAAAGCGAACCCGCCTTTACCGGGGCTGACCCGGACCGGGTGTTGAAATTCTACGCCGGCACTGCCCCACAAACGGCGGAAGGGGCGCTGAATTTCGCCGTAGCGCTGAAGGCTAAAGGGCGACAGGGCGATGCGCAGGCGGATATCGTCACCGCCTGGCGTACGATGCCGATGGGATCGGGCCTGCAGAAAGACTATATCGAGAACTTCGCGACATTGCTGAAACCCCACCACGCGGCGCGGTTAGACCGGATGCTGTGGGACGGTCATCTGATCAGCGCAGGACAAATGCTGCCATTGGTGAATGACGATCAGCGCAAGCTGGCCGAGGCGCGGATTGCATTGCAAAAACGTGCGCCGGGTGTTGATGCCAAAGTAGGGGCGGTTCCCGAATCGGTGGCCGGATCGGCGGGGCTTGCTTTTGACCGCTTTGTCTGGCGAGATAAAAAGGAACTGGATGACAGTGCGATTGATCTGATGCTGGCGCGGTCATCCAGCCCGGATGCTCTGGGCGAGCCAGACAAATGGGCCGAGGGCCGTCGCCGGTTGGCCCGGCTTGAGATGCGCAACGGTGATGTGAGCCGCGCATACAAGATTGCCTCTAGTCACCATATGACGCCGGACATGGGCTATGCCTATGCCGATCTTGAATGGCTTTCCGGCTTCCTTGCCCTGCGTCGGTTGAATGATCCCGCAACGGCTGTGCGGCATTTCCAAAACTTCTCGGGCGCGGTGCAGTCACCGATTTCCAAGGGACGCGGCGGGTATTGGCTAGGTCGGGCTTATGCCGCGCAGGGGGATGCGGAAAAGGCTTATGAGGCCTATGCCATGGGTGCTGATCACCAGACCTCGTTCTACGGGCTTCTTGCCGCCGAACGGATAGGGCGCCCCTTCGACAGCGATCTGGCAAACCCGCGAAGGGCACCGCACTGGAAACAAGCGGAGTTTGCCGATTCCAGCGTTCTGGAAGCGGGGCTATTGCTGTTGCGCGCAGGTGAGGCAAACCTATCCGAGCGGTTCCTGACCCATCTGGTTGAGGGGCTCGACCCCGTTCAGGCAAGCCAACTGGGCGATCTGGTCATCGAACTGAACGAACCACATCTGGCGGTGATGATCGCCAAGCGCGCCGCGACCACCGGCGTTGTCCTGCCCGCCGCGTATTATCCGGTTCATCCGGTGGCAGATCTGGGCCTGCCCATGGCCAAAGAAATGACGCTAGCAATCGCCCGGCGCGAAAGCGAGTTTGATCCGGTTGTCATCAGCGGCGCGGGCGCGCGCGGGCTTATGCAGGTGATGCCCGCGACGGCGAAAGTTGTGGCCCGGAACATGGGCATCCTAAGCAGCCACCAAACCGGAAAACTGACTTCGGACTGGCGATATAACGCCAAATTGGGGGCGAATTACCTGTCCGAGCTGGCAGCAGAATTCAACGGCAATGTGGTGATGATGGCTGCGGGGTATAATGCCGGACCGGGCAGGCCGATCTCGTGGATGAAACGCAATGGCGACCCGCGCCGGGGTGAGGCCGATATCGTCGACTGGATCGAATTCATACCCTTCAGCGAGACCCGCAACTATGTCATGCGCGTCGCCGAAAGCCTGCCTGTGTATCGCGCACGGTTGGGGCAGCAGGCGTTGCCGGTGCCATTTTCCGAGGAACTGATCGGGTCAACTCTGGCGTCGTTCGCGCCATAAGGTGAACAGTCCGGCGGCAATAACCAATGTGGCCCCTGCAACGACCGCGGGTCGCAAGCTTTCACCAAAGACCGAGATTCCCAGAATGGCGCTCCACATCAGGTGAAAATAGGCAAAGGGCTGCACGGCGCTGGCCTCGGCCATTTCGTAGCACTTAATCAACAACCAATGCCCCAGAACTCCGGTCAGGCAGAGCAGGCCCATCCAAAGCCAGTCACCGCCCTGCATAGGCTCCCAAAACCATACGCCCACGGCCGTCATGGCAACCGCCCCGGCGATGCCGGTCCAGAAAAAACTGGTGGCGGTAGTGTCGCGTCGCGCCGCATAGCGGGTCAGCAGGCCGTAGACGGCAAACATCAGGGCCGAGATCAACGGGATCACTGCCCACGGATTGAACACTCCCACCCCGGGCTGCAAAATGATCAGAACACCAATACATCCCACGCCGATAGCCGACCACCGACGCCAGCCGACTTTCTCACCCAGAACGGGTCCGCTGAGCGCCGCCACCAGCAGGGGGTAACAGATAAATACGGCTTGGCTTTCGATCAGCCCCAGGATGGTGAAGGCATAGACTGCGACGCAGATTTCCCCCGCCAAGAGCACCCCGCGCAGGATCTGCAGCCCAAGCTGGCTGGTGCGGGCCGTGGCCGCGATACCGCCGGGCGCACGCAGCGCCAGAGCGACGACAAATGCTGCGAAGAACCAATAGCGGATCATCACGACCATATAGGTGTTGTACGTCCCAGCCAGATGGCGCGAGATACCGTCCTGCAGCGCAAAAACCACAGTCGCCGCGATCATCAGCGCGATACCGGCGCGAGTGTTGTTCTGTTGGGTCATGGCTTGACCGCCCGCGTCATGTGACGCTTGCGCCCATAGCCCGGCGCGCGGGTGACGTTGAACCCCGCGTCTTGGAGCCCGCGTCGGACGAACCCAGCGGCGGTATAGGTGGCGGCGGTTCCATTGGGCGCCGTGTGGTCGGATACCTGCTGCATCAGCTTTGCGCCCCAAAGCTCGGGGTTTTTAGCCGGCGAGAACCCGTCCAGAAACCACGCATCCGCCTGCCCCGACCATGCGGACAGGGTGGCCCGCGCATCGCCCTCGATAACCTCAAGCCGCAGGGTGCCCAGATAGCAGGTACCGCCCTGCCATTGGGACAGGAACCGGTCGGCCCAAGGGGACAACTCAGGAAAGACGGCCAGAGCGCGCGACATGTCGTCTGGCGCCATTGGATAGGCTTCGAAACTGGTGAATGTCAGCGGGGTCGTTTGGCCAGCCTTTTCCCATTCGGACCAGACAGTCAGCAAGTTCAGGCCGGTGCCAAAACCAAGCTCGGCAATATGAAACCCCGGCGCAAACCGCGCGGGCAGGTCATTGCCCGCCAAAAACACATGCCGCGTCTCCTCCAGCCCGTTCTGCAACGAGAAATAGGGGTCGTCGAAACGGTCCGAGACGGGTATCTGCCCGTCTTTCCAGGTCAGTTCGGCGCGCTGGTCTGCCATCGGGGAATCCTGTAGCTAAGCGGCGCGACACTGAACAAGGAAAAGGGGAATGGCAATGGTCGATGTGACGGTGCGAGGCGCGGGCATTTTTGGCCTTTCGATCGCCTGGGCCTGCGCAAAACGCGGCGCAAAAGTTCAGATCATTGACCCTTTTGGGCCCGGTGCAGGATCCAGTGGCGGTTTGGTCGGGGCTTTGGCACCACATGTGCCCGAGAATTGGAATGCCAAGAAAGCTTTTCAATTCGAAAGCCTGATCATGGCCGAACCCTTCTGGAAACAGGTTGAGGCGACCGGAGGCGTCTCAGCCGGATATGCCCGGTTGGGAAGGCTACAGCCCATCGCAGATAGCCGCACGCTGGATCTGGCCCATGCACGTACGGTCACCGCCGCAGAGCTTTGGCAGGGGCGGGCCGAATGGCGCGTTGTTGCAATGGATGAGGTCGGGTCGTGGTGCCCTCCCAGCCCCACCGGCTTTGTAATCCACGACACGCTTAGCGCCCGGATGCACCCAAGGCGGGCATGTTCTGCACTGGTTTCGGCGCTGGCGGTGATGGGGGTTGAGGTCAAAACCGATGCGGCCAATCAAGGGCATATCATTCACGCCACCGGGCTTTCTGGCCTGCTAGAACTGAACGACGCCTTTGGCAAAACGGTCGGCAATGGCGTCAAGGGACAGGCGGCTTTGCTGCGGTTCGATGCCGGGGACGTCTCCCAGCTGTTTGCAGATGCCGTTCACATTATCCCGCATGCGGATGGCACTTTGGCCATCGGATCGACCTCGGAACGGGACTATGACGACCCAACCAGCACCGATGCGGCGCTGGATGATGTCCTGGATCGGGCCACGCGGGCGGTTCCGGTCCTGCACGGTGCCGAAGTGATCGAACGCTGGGCCGGGATCCGACCCCGCAGCAAAAGCCGAGCGCCGATGTTGGGTGCACATCCGCTGCACGCCGGAGAATTCATCGCCAATGGAGGGTTCAAGATCGGCTTTGGCATGGCGCCCAAAGTGGCAGAAGTCATGGCCGAACTGGTGCTTGAAGGGCGCGATGAAATCCCCGCAGATTTTCAACCCGAGGCTTCTTTGTGACCTCCCTCGACAACACCCCAGTTCGCCTGCAACCAGACGATCCTATATTGCCACAGGTGTTACGCCTGATCCGCCACAGCTTTGCATTCATGGAGGGGCGTATAGACCCGCCCTCGTCAATGCATCGCCTGACCGAGGAAACGCTTCGGCAACAGGCCCGCGACCACGAGGTTTGGATCATAGGCAATCGCCCGGATGCGGTCGTCTTTCTGACACCCAAACAGGACAGCCTGTATCTGAGCAAACTGGCTGTGGACGAAACCCGACGTGGTCAGGGGCTGGCACAGCGTCTGGTCGATCTGGCATCCGCGCGGGCGGTTGAAATAGGTTTTGCTACGCTGGAACTGAAGACACGGGTCGAATTGGTCGAAAACCATGCCTCCTTTGCCCGGATGGGCTTTGTCAAAACGGCGGAAACGGCGCATCCCGGGTTCACCCGGGCGACCTCGATTACCATGCAGAAACATTTAGGCTGAGGCTTCGGCAATCATACATTGGCGCCCGTCTGCCGCACGCACCCACAGGGTATTGCCCCTCCGGCACAGGCTCGCAGTTTCGAAATGCATCAATGCCGAGGTTGCGCGGAAAGAAAACTGCGCCAATGGGCCCATCACATCTTCCGCAAACAACATCAGGTGCTGCGCCAAAAGCGGGCCATGCACGACCAGCCCGGGATATCCTTCGACATCACGAGCATAGTCGATGTCATAGTGAATGCGGTGTCCGTTAAATGTCAGGGCCGAGTAGCGAAACAGCATCGTGCTGTCGAAGGACAGCTCGCGATGTTCGGTTTCATCTTGCCTGGCCAGTGGTGCGGGAGGGGTGACCGTATCCGCCGAGGGGTCTTGGCGGTAAACCAGATCCTGCCATTCGGTCAGGCGCAGCGCACCGCCCTGCCAAACCTCGTGGCGCAACGTGACAAAGCCCAAGGGGCCGGTGCGTCCCGATTTCGAACTCGAACTTTCACATAGCGATCGCCGTTCGGCTAACTGACCTGCTATCAGAGGCGCGAAAAACTCCAAGCGTCCGCCTGCCCACATTCTGCGGGGTAGGCCCATATCGGGGATCAGGCCCCCGACTTTGGGATGTCCGTCGCGCCCAAGTTGGCCGGGTGGCTGCGGAGTCCAGAAATACAGGTGATGAAAGAACGGCGGCAACGCAGTGCCGCCCCTCGCAGTTGCCTGTTTCCCAAGCGCCACCTGCAGCGCGCCAGCACGGGCTGCGTCCATCACATCTGTCTGAATTTCCATCGACATAGCGCAAGATTAGGCGGCCTGCCCCATACGGGCAAGCAAACCGGCAGTTTCAGAAACCGGCCTCTGACCGCAAGTTCTTCATCAAGGTCCGAAGGGCGTTTTCATAGCGTTCGTTAACCAGCTTGCCCTGCGCGTCGAATTCGTTCGAACTGTCGGCCAGATGAATTTCCGGCCCTTGCAAGATGCGCGTCTGGAACGGAACCATATAGCTGCGCAGTATCATCTGTGCACGTTCCCCGCCGGCACGGCCCGCAGCGGCAGACATCACCGCAACCGGCTTGCCTGCCCAAGGCTTATCCTTGGTGCGACTTACCCAATCCAGCGCATTCTTCAACACGCCGGACGGCGCTTTGTTATATTCCGGCGTCGAAATGATCACCGCATCCGCACGGGCGATCTGACCGGCCAAAACCTGAACGCCCTTGGGGATGCCCTCGCCTTCTTCAAGATCGCCGTCATAGAGCGGCAAGTTCAAGTCAGCCTCGGTATGGGTGCCCGGCTCAAACAGCCGCGCCGCCTCGCGAAGCAGTTTTCGGTTGGTGGCATTTTGGCGCAGCGAACCTGACAGGCTCAGAAGGATCGGTTCGGACATAAAAGGTCTCCGTTCAGGCGTTTTCCAGAAGGTAGCCCCTGATCACCGCCAGCCAAAGCCCACTTGACGCGCAGTCAATGTGCAAAAACGGGCACCTTGACGGTGCCCGATCACATCAGGTGTTGCCGTTGGGGATGATTTCGATATCGACCCGACGATTCCGCGCCTTCCCTTCGGGTGTGAGATTCGAGGCCGCAGGTCGGTTCTCACCCAAACCGATAGTGCTGATACGGGCCCCGTTCACACCATTGGCTTGCAGAACATCCGCCACGGACCTAGCCCGACGCTCAGATAGGGCCTGATTATAAGAGGCTTCGCCATCACTGTCCGTATGGCCAATGACCTGAACGGCCGAGTTGGGATATCTCACCAAATTCTGACCCACCCGGACCAAATCAGAACGCAATGCAGGCCGCACGGTCGAGCTGTCGGTGTCAAAGGTGATGTCGTTGGGGACGGTAACAATCAGGCGGTCGCCCGCGTTGACGATTGTGATGCCATCATTTGCCAGCTGCTGGCGCAACTCAGCCGCCTGACGGTCCAATTGATTGCCGATAAGGCCGCCACCTGCTGCACCGATTGCACCACCAGCCAGCGCACCCAAAAGCGGATCCGAGTCGTTCGCAATGGCCCCGACACCGGCACCAACCAACCCACCCAAAAGCGCACCCTGTTTGGTATTTTGGTTGGGGTCCGAGGGCAAGTTCAGCGTTCCGGGGTCGGTGCAGCCCGCCAAGAACAAGGCCGAGCAAAGCCCAGCAGAAACAACAAGCTTGGAAATCGTCATGATATCACCTTCTGCTCAGAGGCCCGTTTGCCGGGTCCCATTATTTGGCACAGTATATCGCGCTGCCCCCCCGCAGGCTCAAGCAACAATCAGGTGATATCGGCGAATACCCGCCGCTCAATGGGCCTCGGCAGGGGAACCCCATTGGTTCTGCTCCTGCCAGATCTCCCGCAGCGGCTGCCCTTGGCCGCAGAAATGATCGTCAACCATTTCGCAGGCCCAGACGCGATCGGTCCGAAAATGGCGAAAACCGTTGCGCAATTCGCACCACGCAACCAGCATCGTGCACTCGATGTGATAGATCAGGGCAACCGGACGGACGACCCGTTCGGAGCGAACGTCTTGCGAGCTGACATATGTGAGGCGAAGCTTGCGCTCGTCCCGGATGGCTTCGCGGTAATTCACGACCGGGATACAGCCCTTGGCCGGATCATCAACCGGAGCCCCCCAAGGCGCGACCTGCAACCAGTCGGGACTTGCGCGCAGGCCTTCTATTTTCCGGCAAATGCGTTTGGCGGCCTCCTGCAGGGTACTGTCGCCGGTCCGTGCCAGCATTGACAGACCGACCCAAAGCGCCTCGACCTCTTCAGCGTCGAAGTTCAGTGGTGGCAAGTCATAGCCCCGCCGCATCAGATACCCGACGCCGGCTTCGCCCTCAATCGGTGTGCGTTGGGCCTGCAGTGCCGCGATGTCGCGATACACCGTGCGCACCGAGACTTCGAGCTTTTGCGCCAGCATCTCAGCCGTAACCGGAGCGTTGGCAGCACGCAGAATCTGGATGATTTCAAACAGGCGGGACGAACGGCGCATGGCAAACTCCGGTTTCTCTGCTGACACCTTAGCACACCCCCCTGACAACGCGCTGTCAGGAGTGATGCGGGATGCTGGTTCAACAATTCACAGGAGATTACTGATGCCCAGCCTCGACAATCACGTAATGATGACACTGCAACTGGGACGCTGGTCCCAGGACCATACCCTGCGCGCCTTTGAAATCGAACGCGAGATCATGGCCAGCCGACAGCCCTGCGCTCCTAGGAAACGGGTCAGACGATTTTCACTGGGCAATCTCAAACTGCTTTGGACCAACCCCGCCTGACTCTAGAACTCGGCCTTGGCGCGAAACTTCATCGACGCCCCGCCATCGGGGTTCTTCAGCCGCAATTCCTCGGAATGCAACATCAGGCGCGGGAAGGCCCGCGCCTCACCTTTTGCATAGAACGGATCACCCAAAATCGGATGGCCCAGCGCCAGCATGTGAACCCGCAGCTGGTGCGAGCGCCCGGTTTTCGGGAACAGGCGTATGCGGGTAGTGTTGCCTTCATGTTTGACCACGCGCCAATCCGTCACCGCAGGTTTGCCGGTCTCATGGCACACCATTTGCAGCGGCCTGTTGGGCCAGTCTACAATCAACGGCAGATCAACAGTTCCGGTCTTTGACTCTACCATGCCCCAGACGCGGGCAATATAAGTCTTGCGAGTTTGACGCTGTTCGAACTGCATGCTCAGATTGCGCTGAGCATGAGGGGTTTGGGCAAAAACCATCACGCCCGAAGTGTCGCGGTCCAACCGGTGCACAAGCAGGGCCTGCGGGAACGCCGCCTGCACACGGGTCAACAGACAATCGGCCAGATGCTCTCCGCGACCCGGTACGGACAAAAGCCCCGAGGGCTTGTTCACCACAATCAGATGCGCATCTTCGTGCAGCACATCCAGCGGTGTTTTCGGGGGATCGTAGGTCTCGCTCATGCGGGTCTGCCTATCGCAAGCGACAACCTCCCGCAACGTCGCGCTTGCCTGAACTGAATAGTTCAGCAAATCATGCGACAACTCGGAGGAGAAACCATGCACCCGACAATCGAACAACTGAAAGATGTCATCACAAAAGGCGATGAAAGTCTGATTCACGAGTTTCTGGCCGAAGACGTGCGTTTTCTGCCGCCGACCTACTACAGCACCTGGGCCGGGCGCGAACCCGTGGCGGCTCTGCTAGGGCATGTGGGGCAGGTATTCTCGGACTTCAGCTATCGTCGGATCATGGGTGACGGCAAAGACTGGGCGCTGGAATTTCAGTGCAAGGTTGGTGATCTGGATGCGGTTGGTGTGGACTTGATCCGGCTGAATGATGAAGGCTTGATCGAAAAGTTCGAAGTGGTCATGCGCCCACTTAAAACTATTGCAGCCCTGCGCACCGAGATGATGGCACGCGTGGCAAAAGACCCTCGCTTTATCAATTTTAAGGACGCTTTGGGTTGACCAAGCCTGCCCGGATCGGAGCTGATCAGTTTCTGAGACTACCGCTGTTGCCACTATTGGCGGCACAGGGGATTTCAGTTCGACGACAGGCGCGGTTCCTGCCCGAACCGACCGGGCCGCGCGAAGGCCGTGAAGGGCGCGGCCCGCGTTTGCGGTTGCTAATCGCAGGCGACAGCTCGGCAGCAGGTGTTGGCGCTGGCACCCAGGCGCAGGCTTTGTCCGGGCAGTTGGTCGCACAGCTAGCAAAAAGCCACAGTGTCGAATGGCGGCTCGAGGCTATGACAGGGCATACAACGCTGGATACGCTGAAACGCCTTGACGGTCTGACAGATCAATTTGATGCGGCCATTACGGCGCTTGGCGTCAATGACGTCACCCGTGGCGTCACTAAAAAGCGGTTTGTCGAAAACCAATCCCGTCTGATGCACCTGATCACCGACCAGCTTGGAGCCCGGCGTGTCATTGTAACGGCCGTTCCCCAGATGGGTCGGTTTCCCGCCTTGCCTCAACCGCTTGCCTGGGTGCTGGGGCGTCAGGCAGCCCGCCTGGACCAAGGCCTGCAACAGATTACGACCGGCTTCCCGCAAATCCGCCATCTGTCCATTGATTTACCCGATGATCCGGCGTTGGCCGCACCGGACGGCTATCATCCGAGCCCCAAAGCCTATGCGATCTGGGCGCAGAAGGCCGCCGAATTGCTGCGTCAGACCTGAGCGCGTATCTGCCGGATCATCGGGATCGAATAGACCACAAGTGCGGCCCAGATCAGCGGAAACGCAATCATGCGGCCACGGTCAATCTGCTCTCCAAAAACCGCGATGGCAGTCACAAAAATCATGGTCGGCGCGATGTATTGCAGGATGCCCATCGTCGACAGGCGCACCAGTTTGGCACCATTGGCATAGATCAGCAACGGCACTGCGGTCACCACCCCTGCCCCGGCCAGCAGCATGGTGTCGGTTGCGACCAGCCCGAAATGCCCCGTGCCGTTGACCCCCAGCCAAGTCACATAAACCAATGCGGGGATCAGCAGGATCAGCACTTCCAGCAAGAACCCCTGATTTGGCCCGATGGGGAGTGAGCGTTTGAAGAAGGCGTAGAACCCCCAGCTGAACATAAGCCCCAGCGCCGCCCAAGGCAGGCTTCCGGCCTCTACAACAAGAACCACCACCCCGGCTGCGGCCAACCCAACAGCAATCAGCTGCGTCCGGTTCAAAGGTTCGCGCAGCAGCACCGCGCCCAGCGCGATACTGAACAACGGATTTATGTAATAGCCCAGCGCTGCGTCCAGCGCATGCCCACTGGCAATCGCCCAGACATAGATCGCCCAGTTCACCGATATCAATGCAGCCGTCAGACAGGCCATGCCCAGCATCTTGGGATCGCGCAAAGCTGACTTCAGATCCCGCGTCCGCCCCAGTGCGATCAGCAATAGTCCGGCAACGGGTACAGACCAGATGATCCGATGCGCTACGATCTCAACCGGTCCGATATGGGCCATCGCCTTCATGTATAAAGGCAAAAACCCCCACAAAACATAAGCCGTAACCGCCAGAACAAGGCCTTTTGGCGTATCGGCATTCTGTGTGGGTGTTGCGTTGGCCATTGCGGGTCTCCGGGGGGTACCGGTCGTCTTTACGGTAATCCAGACATGCTTGGGAACCGCGAAAACTGTGAAGCGGCCCATCAGGATATTTGATATGTGAGACCAGAACAAAGCCGGAGCGCCGCAGCGCTCCGACAATTTGATTACACTTTGACGCGTTCGGATTTCGGATCGTACATCGGTTTCAACGACGCCTCGGCCATTACCTTCACGCCGCACACGTCGATCTCATAGGTTGACCCCAGAACATCCGCCGCCTTCTCACCCTCGCAGGGCACATAGCCCATACCGATAGCGCCACCCAAAGTATGACCATAATTGCCCGAGCTGAGATAGCCGACATATTCCCCGTCCCGCACGATCGGTTCATTATGGAACAACAGCGGTTCCGGGTCGGTCAGGCGGAACTGAACCAGGCGGCTTTTCGGCCCGCTTTCCTTGCGGGCAATCACTGCCTCGCGCCCGATAAAGTCACAGCCTTTGTCCACCTTGACCGCAAAACCAAGCCCGGCATCCACGACGTTGTCCTCGCACGTGATGTCATGACCAAAATGGCGAAAGCCCTTTTCGATCCGGCAACTGTCCATCATGTGCATGCCACAGAGTTTCAGGTCCATGTCCTGACCGGCCTCATGCAGCGTCTCGAACACATGGCCCGCCATATCGGCGGACATGTAGATCTCCCATCCCAGCTCGCCCACATAGGTCACCCGATGAGCGCGGGCCAGGCCCATGCCAATCTCAATCTCTTGTGCGGTGCCAAAGGGGTTGGTCGCGTTCGAGAAATCCGCCGGCGAGACCTTTTCCAGCAAAGCGCGCGCATTGGGGCCCATCACGGCCAAAACGCCTTCGCCAGCGGTTACATCGGTTATGACCACGTTGAAGCTACCCACATGGCGCATCATCCAGGTCTGATCCGCCAGCCGCGTCGCCGCCGGGGTCACGACCAGATAGGCGGTCTCGGTCAGACGGGTCACCGTCACATCCGCCTCGATCCCGCCGGTGCGGTTCAGGAACTGGGTATAGACGATCTTGCCGTTCGGCACCGAATAATCGCCGCCCCCGATATAGTTCATGAACGCCTCGGCATCCGGTCCTTCAACGCGAATCTTGCCAAAAGAAGACATGTCGTACATGCCCACATTCTCGCGCACCGCGCGGTGTTCAGCAGCTGAGTTCTCGAACCAATTCTGACGTTTCCAACTGTACTGGTATTCGCGCTCCTGCCCAGGATTTGCGTACCAGTTTGCACGCTCCCAGCCCGCCAGTTCACCAAACACCGCGCCCTGCTCTTTCAGATGGTGATGGAACGGGGTGCGCCGAACACCGCGCGCAGTGGCTTTCTGGCGATAGGGGTAGTGGTCGGCATAGAGCAGGCCCAGCGTCTCTTTCGAACGCTCAAACAGATATTGCTTATTGCCCTGAAACGGTTGCATCCGGCTGATATCCACATCGCCCAGATCAAACGGTTTCTCGCCGCTATCCATCCATTCCGCCAGCGCCATGCCCGCACCGCCCGCAGATTGAATGCCGATCGAGTTGAAGCCCGCTGCGACCCAGACATTGTCCATCTCGGGCGCGAGACCCAGATGATAAGCGTCATCCGGAGTAAAGGATTCAGGGCCGTTGAAAAAGGTATGAATGCCCGCCTCGGCCAACATCGGCATCCGGTTACACGCCGCTTCTAGAATGGGCTCAAAATGATCAAAATCTTCGGGCAGCTGATCGAATTCGAAACTGTCCGGGATGCCCTTCATCGCCCAAGGTTTGGCATTAGGCTCAAACGCGCCCAGCAGGATTTTACCGGCATCTTCCTTGTAATAGGCGCATTCATCGGGCACTCGCAGAACCGGCAGTTGCGAAAGTCCGTCAATGCCTTCGGTGACGATGTAGAAATGTTCGCAGGCGTGCAGCGGGACGTTCACACCGGCCATGCGGCCAACCTCATGCCCCCACATGCCGGCACAGTTCACCACCATGTCGCATTCAATATGACCCGAAGCGCTGCCGTCATCGGCAACCCAGTCCACACCGGTCACAGTGCGACCTTGTTTAGTGATGTCGGTGACCTTCACTCGTTCCTTGGTAATGGCACCGCGTTGCCGCGCGCCCTTAGCCAGGGCCAGCGCGATATTGGCCGGGTCACCCTGCCCGTCCAGCGGAAGATAGACCGCGCCCTTGACGTCTTCGACATTCAGATGCGGATACATCTCTTTGACGCGGTCATTGGAAATCTCTTCGACCTCGACGCCAAAGGCGCGGGCCATGGCGGCCAGGCGATAGATCTCTTCACGGCGTTCCTCGGTCAGCGCCACGGTGATCGATCCACAGCGCCTAAGCCCGGTGGACACACCGGTTTCCTCTTCCAGCGCGCCGTAAAGCTCCTGCGTGTATTTCGCCAGTTTGGTCATGTTGGACGAGGCCCGCAGCTGAGCGATCAGACCCGCCGCATGCCATGTGGTGCCGCTGGTCAACTGCTTGCGTTCAAGCAGCACAACATCACTCCAACCTTTCTTGGTCAGATGATAGGCGACCGAGCATCCGATGACGCCGCCGCCGATGATGACAACTCGGGCTTTGTTTGGAAGATCAACCATCCTGAGGTCTCCGCTGAATCAGGTTTTGGGCACGTTGCCATGGAAGATCGACAATAAATGCACCAAAAGCGTCATGTTATGGGCGATTTTCACCTATGTGACGCAGCCCGTCTTTCGCGTCTCAGAACAAAGGGCGTGACCCCGAAAAAGCTTTTGTAAACCGAGGAGAAACCGTTCGGAAAGCCGCAGGCCAGACCGATTTCCCGAACGCTCATCGTGGTGTTCAGCAGCAGGTTGTTAGCCTTCGCCAGCCGCATCTCGCGATAGAAACCGTTTGGACTGGTGCCAAAGAAAGCTTTGAATTTTCGCTCAAGCGATCGGTTCGAAAGATTTAACGCCTCGACAATTTGCTGGATGGGTAAGGGGTCTTCGATATTGGCCTGCATCAGCTTGATACATTGATCCAGCTTGGCGTCCCCAGTAGCTGTCAGTTGCGCCCCCGAGAAAGGCTGCATCGATGAAAAGTCGCGGATGTTTTCGTGCAGCATGATATTGGCCACCGTCATCTTGGCAGGCCCTGAGATGTGGCGTCCGATCACGGACAAAGCAATATCGGTTGTCGCCTCCATCCCTGCGCAGGTCACGACCTGGCCCTGTTCTGTGGCTATCGACAGCTTCGCCTCGAACCGGGCCCCGCGTTCACTCAGGAAAGAGGCGTTTTCCCAATGGGTCGCCATGTCTGCGGAGCCGAATTCGTCGATATAGCGGCTGGCAGCTTCGGCCAGCAAAAAGACCTGAGCACCTCGGAACGTATAGTCCGATACAACCCGTCCGATGGACAGATCGGGGTGGTCAGGGTCGGAATTTCCGATCACAAACAGATAATCCGCCTTGGGATGGGTTGATACAGGTTCAGTTTGGACCGTCGCATCGCTGCTGCTGGCAACGGGCCCACCTTTCAGAGACCGATAGGTAAAGCTGAAGGGCGGGTTGGGGCAGACGCGGTTTGCCAGCCTCAGAACCTCAATCAATGCGGCAAGCTCCAACAGCACATAGCCTGGCGCGACCAGAACATCGAAATGTGTCTGCGCCTTGTCGGTCAAGCTATCTGGTCGTTGCCGCATCTTTACCCCCCTTCAGACGATGCTGTGGCCAGCAGCGCATAGCCGATCTGCCAGTCGCTGAATGTGATCGGGACCGACTTCGCAGCATCCGCCGATGATAGTTGCACCCTGCGCCACCCACCCCATCGCCTGATCAGCATATTCATCCGGCCCAAGGTCGTGGCGCTGTTGCAGCGCATCAACGGTTGGGGCGTCTTGCAGAAATTCCTGGGTAATCCCGGTGAAGCCATTGGCATATGCCCCAAACGGACGCCCGAAGGTAGCGATAATATTCAGCGCAGCAGGCACCGCCTCCGGGCGTGAGCAGTTGATCAGCACGGCCTCAGGCGTAAAGCGATCAACCAAAGATGCTATTCCCGACAATGGCTCACCCGACCGCAGCCGCGTCCCATCATCATCCACCACGGACAGCGCCAGCCAGACCGGCTTGTCTGCCTGTTCCGTTCCACGCAACGCGCCTTCGGCCTCTTGCACCGACGACACGGTTTCGATCAGGAACAGATCAACGCGATCTGCCATCATCGCCACCAGTTCGGAGAATTTCTCTGCCGCCTCTTCGACCTCTGGATTCAGGTCCGGCCGGTAAGAGGCGAGAAGCGGACCCAAAGCCCCAGCGATGCGCCTACCCGCCGGGCGCGCACGCTCGGCCTGCGACAGGGCCGCCTCGATCAGATCTGGCAGCTGATCACCCAAGCCGACACGGTCCAGACGCGACCGGTGAACAGCATAGGTATTTGTCGTGGCCACAGTCGCACCGCGTGAGAAATAATCCGCATGCACATCCCCGACCAACTCGGGATGGTCCATCATCACCCGGGTCGACCACAAAGGCGTCGGCGCATCGCCGCTGCGTTTGACCAGTTCCTGCCCGATAGACCCATCCAGAAGGGTTATGTCTGCCATTGATGAACCTCCTCAGGGAACCAGAACCAGTTTTCCCGGAAACGTTTTTGACTGAAAATCCTCTTGCGCCGTCGCAATGTCTTTCAGCGGATAGGTTTTTGAAATCAGGGGCTTGATCCGCCCCGCATTCATCAGTTCGACCAGGCGACCGAAGACTTCGAACGGCTGATGGGTGCTGCCGTGAATGGTAATGTCGCGCAGATAGATATCCCGCAGATCGGCTTGAACAATCGGGCCAGCAATCGCACCCGCAACGGCATAGTTACCGCCCGGTTTCAACGCCAGGATCAGGTCAGCCCATGCAGGTCCGCCCACCACGTCAATGACCACGTCGAACATGTCGGCGGGCAGCGACGCATCCCGGTCGAACGTGGCGGTCGCGCCCTGGCTTTTCACCGCTTCGGCCTTGGCCGCACCGGTCACGCCCCAAACCGAGGCACCGCGCAGCGCCGCCAGTTGCACAGCGGCAAGGCCGACGCCACCAGATGCGCCGGTGATCAGCACTTTTTGCCCGGCAGTCACACCGGATCGGGTCAGCAAAGCCTCGGCAGTTCCGAAGGCGCAGGGGATGGCGGCAATTTCAATATCAGACAGGGGTGAGGCGCTGACATCGTAAAGGTCATCGGCCTGCACCAGACAATATTGCGCAAAGGCGCCGTCAATCTCGGACCCAAGCACGATGAAGCCTGTCGGGTTGCCCGGTCGCGGACGTGGCAGGTTGATCGGGCAGGTCACGCGCTGGCCCGGGGTGAACCCGGTCTCGGGCCCCGCGATTTCGACGATGCCGCAAAGGTCACCGCCCTGAATGCGCGGGAAGTTCAACGCGCCGCCCCAGCCTCCGGCTTCGACCTCTTGATCCACGGCATCTGTGGCGCCGGTCACGTCCGAGGAATACCAGCCGATACGGGTGTTGATATCGGTGTTGTTCACCCCGGCTGCGGCCACACGGACCAGAACCTGCCCCGGCGCAGGGGTTGGGACGGGTATATCGTCACGCCATTCCAGCGCCTCGGGCCCGCCGTGACAGGTCAGGAATACACCGGACATCGTTTTAGGCAGTGTCATGATCAAACCTCGTCATCGGGATGAGGCGGCACAGAGCCCATCGGGACAATGTCATACCGCGCGTTCAATTTGGCCATTTTCGCCTCATCGGCGAAGTCCGCCTCGGTCATCTTGGTCAGTTCAGCAAGGAATCCGTCAAAACCGGCAGGCTGGAAAATCATCAGCATCTTAGCAGGTGCATTTCCAGCAACGCGGCAGGCATGCGGCACACCGGGCGGCACATGCATCGTGCTGCCCGGCCCACAGCGATGCCAGTCGCCATCAACATAGAAGTCCACTTCGCCTTCCAGAAAATAGAAGCTTTCGGCATGGGTTTCATGGCGATGAAGGCCAAGCGCAAAGCTGGCCTTCAGATTGTCTTCCATGAGCGTATAGGCGCCATCAGTATCCCGGGTCGAAACCTTCACAAATGTGTGGTCATTTTCCCAGTCGTAATTGAGGCCCTCTCCGGGCCCCAGTTTTGAATAACGCGTGCTCATGCAGGTCTCCTTCGGGCGATCAGGCGCGCAGCCGCTCGTTTTCTGGATCCCAGAGCGGTTTATCGTCCTGTACCACGGCGCGTCGCTTTTCACCGAAGATTTCGATTTCAAGCTCGGTACCTGCCACCGCCAATTCGGGACGGATCATGCCCAGCGCAATGGATTGGCAAACGCGATACCCCCAAGCGCCCGAGGTGGTTTCGCCAACGATCTCGCCGTTGTGCCAGATACAGGACATGTAGGGCGCATCCGCGTCACCTGCCTCAACCAACATAGTGGCAAACGCCTTTTTCACGCCCTGCTGCTTTTCGTTCAGGATCGCGGCCTTGCCGGGGAAGTCCTGCGGTTTGTCAAGTTTGACGAACCGTTCCAACCCGCCTTCCAACAGAGAGTAATCAGTGGACAGATCGCCTTTCCAGGCCCGATAACCCTTTTCGATGCGCAGAGAGTTCAGGGCGTACATACCGAACGGTTTGGCACCAGCGTCAAGGATCGCGCCATAGATCGCGGGCATATGGTCGTTCAGCGCGTGAACCTCCCAACCAAGTTCTCCTGCAAACGAGACGCGGATCAGGAATGCGGGCTGACCTGCAACCGTGGCGGATTGATGGGTCAGCCAGCCGCTGGACAGGTCCGCATCGCTCAGCCCCGCCAGAATGTCGCGCGATTTTGGACCTGTCACGATCAGCGTGTCACGAGTGGTGGTGACATCTTCGACGGTGACGCCAGTGGGCATTGCCTCGGTCAGGATATCGCGGTCATGCCATTGCGCTGTAGCGGCCGTGATCATGACGAACTCGTCATCGCCGAGGCGGATACAGGACATTTCGGTCAGGATCCGGCCGCGACCATCTGAGATATAGACCAGGTTGATGCGACCCACCTTGGGCAAACCGCCGGTGACCAGCGACCGCAGCGCCTCGGCGGCACCCTCACCTTTTACGATGAAACGCGAAAATCCGGGCAAGTCCAATACGCCGCAATGATCACGGACAGCCTCGCACTCTTCCTTGATCCGCTTCTCCCATGGCCCCGAACGGCCCCAGGTATGGGTCGCTTCTTCAGAGGTATCGTCGCCCGGTTGCGCAAACCAGTTGGCGCGTTCCCAGCCGTTATAGGGCCCCATCACGCCGCCCAATTCCTTGACCTTGGTGTGGACAGGCGACAGCTTTTTGTCGCGCGCGGCGGGCCATTCATGGTGCGGGAAATGCATGGCGTATTCGTTGCCATAGACCTCAAGCCCCTTCTGGTTGCAGTAATCCTGATCGGTGTAATCGGTGTAACGGCGCGGATCGACGGCCCACATATCCCACTCAGTTGCGCCATCGACGATCCATTCGGCCAGCACCTTGCCGGCACCACCGCCCTGCGCGATGCCGAAGGTAAAAGTATGCGCCTCAAACGCGTTGGCCACGCCCGGCATCGGGCCAACCAGCGGCAGCCCGTCCGGCGCGTAGGGGATGGGCCCGTTGATCACCCTGCCCACTCCCGAGGTCCCCATCAGCGGCACCCGCTCCATCGCGTCGGTGACGATGTCTTCGATCCGGTCCAGATCATCATTCCATAGCTGGAAACTGAAATCCTCGGGCATCGGATCATCCTCGGTCATCCAGTGGCCCTTGCAGTTGGGCTCATAGGGGCCGAGGTTGAATCCGTTCTTCTCCTGCCGAAGGTAATACGAGATATCCACGTCGCGCAGCAGCGGCAGCTTTTTACCGCCATTGGCCTTGGACCATTCCTCGATCTCGGGCACTTCGTCGGTCAGCAGGTACTGGTGGCTCATCACCATGGCCGGAACTGTGCGACCGCCGAAGGGCTTGAACCATTCACCCACGCGCTGGGCGTAATACCCGGCGGCATTGACCACGTGGTCCGCTTCGATATCGCCCTTGTCAGTATGCACGATCCAGGTCTTGTCTTCCTTCTGGGTCACACCCGTGGCCGGGCAGAAACGCAGGATCTTCGCCCCCATGTCGCGCGCACCCTTGGCCAGTGCCTGGGTTAGCTGCGCCGGGTCGATATCGCCATCGGTCGGGTCGAACAGAACACCCTCAAGGTCATGAGTTTCCAGGAACGGGTAATGCTCTTTGGCCTGTTCGGGTGACCACATCTCCATCTCGATGCCCTGATAACGGCCCATCGCCATTGCCCGCTCGAACTCCTGCACCCGCTCTTTCGAATGGGCCAACCGGATTGAGCCGGACTGGTGATAGTTCATCGGATAGTCGACCTCTTCACCCAGCCGCGCATAAAGCTCGGTCGAATAGCGCTGCATGTTCATGATCGCCCAAGAGGTCGAAAAGGTCGGCACGTTGCCAGCTGCATGCCAGGTCGACCCGGCGGTCAGCTCGTTTTTCTCCAGCAGAACACAATCGGTCCAGCCCTTTTTGGCCAGATGATACAGGGACGATGTCCCCACCACTCCGCCACCGATAATAACCACGCGGGCTTTTGTCGGAAAATCACTCATGTCTTTCAGTCCCTGTTACTGTGCCTCTTGAGGCAGATCGTCCGTGATGTCGTAGTAATCGCCTTTGTCAGCCACAAATATATGGCGGGCGAGGGTCAGTCCGGTGGGTGCATCCAGCGCCCCCATAGCAATGGCAATCCGGTCTTCGTCCTTATGCTGCCAGAACAGATAAGAGCCGCAGGCGTTGCAAAATCCCCGCCGGGCGATGTCGGTAGCACGAAACCAGCTCAGCGTATCGCTGACGGTGAAGGTGATGTCGTCTTGATGGGCCGAGGTCGAGGCCCAGACATGACCCGACTGTTTGCGGCATTGACCGCAATGACAGGCCGAGGCGGCAGGAAGATCGCCTTCGATCTTGAACGTAACCGAGCCGCACAGACAGGAACCTGTATGCATTTCGCTTATCCCCTAGCTGCTGGCGCGCTGGTGGTGCCCAGCAACACGCCATAAATGATGAAACAGGTGGCCATGACCCGGCGTACCCAGATGTTGAACACGGCCCCCAGCGCGGCCCGCCCCATAAGCGAACCTAGAAGAGTGAACCCGATGTAGCTGAGCGTTGTGATGATCAGCGCCGTTGGCATGATGACCAACATTTGCTCCCAGATCGGCACATCCGGCTGCACGAATTGCGAGAATGCAGCAAGATAACCCGCGACGCTTTTGGGGTTGATTGTCGCGACGGCCAGCGCGTGCAGATAGACATGCCGTGCAGGGCGTTCGGATATAGGGGCGGGATTTGCTGCAGCCTTCCAGCCTCGGACACCCAGCCAGATCAGAAACCCTGCGCCCACCAGCTTGGCGATGAAGAATCCGGTGGGTGAGGCCGCGATCAAGGCCGTCACCCCAAGCGCCGACAAAACCAAAAAGGCGCTGGCTTGGGTCAGGATCGCCAAGACACCCAGCATCGCTTTTGCGAAGGGCAGGCTCATCCCGTTCGAGATACAGTTCACCGCGTTAGGCCCCGGTGTGGTTACAAACACCACCCAGAACAGCGCGAATATGGTCCAGGCCTCGAAACTCATCAGTACACCGGAGGGGCGATGACCCAGATGACCACAGCGGGCTCATCATGAGGGTTCGCCCAAATATAGGGTTCGTTCTTGATCCGAAAACTGTCACCGGGCCCAACCGAAAAGCTTTGCGCGCCGATGGTCAGATTCAACTGACCGGAAATCACATAGCCAACCTCTTGCGTGGGGCGGTCCGCCGGGTTCTGCATCTTGGAATGCGGCTTAAAGGTGGAATGCACCATCTCAAAATCGTCAGTCAGATCGGGTGACAGCAGTTCCTCGATCAGACCTTCTTCGCCCGACCCCATAGGGCGACGCGACCCGGCGCGCACGACATAGCCTTGTTCATTGGCGGGGGCGGCAGAATGGGCGAACAGCATGGACATCGGCACACCCAGACATTCCGCGATCTGACGCAGGTCTGAAATTGACGGTTCGGACTTGTCGCGTTCAACCTGGCTGAGCCATCCGACCGACCGGTTCAACCGCTCTGCGATCTCGGTCAGCGTCAACCCACGCGCCTTACGCAATGCACGAATGTCGGCTCCGAGCGTTGCACTGTGGGGGGCTTGGCTGTTCACCGAACTCTCCGATATCTGGTGAAAATTTCGTTATCTTTTTCACGATGACGCGAATCGGTGAAAATTCCAAGCATTTTTTCACTTGGGAAAATCGACGCATTTAGCTATCCGTCAGCTATGTGGATTGCGGTTATATACCTGTGGGTCATCAACGGCCTGACTTTGCTGGCCTTTGGCTGGGACAAGCTGCGCGCCAGACGCAGAAAAAGCCGGGTTCCGGAACGCAGGCTATTGTGGCTGGCGGCACTGGGCGGCAGTCCCGGTGCGCTGGTCGGGCGTTGGATTTTCAATCACAAGTCCCGAAAAGGCCGGTTTTCCCTGTCGCTGTTTGCGATCTTTGCGACTCAGGTCGGGCTGGCATATTTCCTAATCACAGACATTCTGTAGTTGGCTTGATCCGCAAGCCACGTAAGATCCCGATGGGATCTAGGAAATGTCGCAGACATACATATCGGTATCGTCGGTGGAGTGAGCTGAGGATCGCGTGAACCCCGATTTCTGTAGCACACGGGCAGAGGCGGGATTGCTGTGCTCGACCCCGGCCAAAAACCGAATGGCGCGGCTCGTGCCGCAGGCCGCGATAAAGCCGGACACAAGTTCGGTTGCATAGCCACAGCCCCAGGCTCGTTCGGCAAACAGATATCCAAGGTGGATGGTTGGTGCGGCCTGATCTTCGGGTTCTGAGGCCAGTATCAGCAGTCCGATCAGCTGATTATTTTGCCTTAGCCGAACAAGAAGAACATCGCTTTCGGTCTTGCGTGCCGCGATCCAGTCGGTCATCCCGCTGGGCGTTTCTTCGACCTGCATCGAAGGCGGCAGGGGCTCAAGAACCGCTGGTGTCAGGACGGCTGCCAACTCGGCCGTCAACGCTGAAAGGCGACCAGCTTCAGAGACTTCCACTTGCCAGTGGCAGACGGCAAGCCGCTCTGTGGTGAATTGGTCCGGGATCATGCCTTGGCCAGTTGCAATTAGTGTCCATTCCAGTCTAACAGACGGACCGATTTTGCATCAGGCCCCTCTTAACTCGCCCGAGAACGCCTTTGACAATATTGCAGACAGCTTTTCTGCGTCCTCATCCGTGAATGCATCCGGCTGGTCACTGTCGATGTCAAAAACCGCGATGACCTCGCCCGAGGCATTGCGCACCGGAAGCACCAGTTCGGACTGCGTAGACGAGGCGCAGGCGATGTGACCTGGAAACGCATGCACATCCGCCACCAACTGTACCTTTCCGGTCCGCGCCGCGGCACCACAGACACCGCGCCCGAAGGGAATAACCAGACACCCGTGACCACCCTGATAGGGGCCTATTTTCAAAATGCCCGGATCTGTTACGCGATAGAACCCCGTCCAGTCAAACCGATCATCGGCGCGATGAACTTCACAGGCGATTGTCGCCATCAGAGCAACTTGATCTGTCTCGCCTGCGGTTAGGGCGACGATTGTCTTGGTCAGCGTATCGTAATCAACGGTCATGGGGGGCGGGTCCGGTCAGTGATCTTGTAAACAGGTTCTACAGCACCGGACCTATGGTGGAATCGGCCCCGCGTCAAACGCGCTCAATCGCGATTGCAGTGCCCTCTCCACCACCGATGCAGATCGCCGCCACGCCGCGTTTCAGATCCCGCTTTTCCAACGCGTTCAGCAGGGTGACCATGATACGCGCCCCCGAAGCGCCGATAGGATGACCCAGGGCGCATGCACCACCATTCACATTTACCTTGTCACGCGTCAGACCCATCTCATGCATGAATGCCATCGGCACCACGGCAAAGGCTTCGTTTACCTCCCACAGATCCACATCATCATTGGACCAGCCGATTTTGGCCAAAAGCTTTTGCGCAGCGGGAACTGGCGCAGTCGTGAACAATCCCGGAGCCTGCGCATGGCTGGAATGACCCAGAATGCGCGCCCGAACCGAGAGGCCTAGCGCTTCGGCGGCTTCAGCTGACGCCAGAACCAGAGCTGCCGCCCCATCAGAGATCGACGACGCGTTGGCCGCCGTCACCGTTCCACCCTTGCGAAAAGCCGGTTTCAGCGAAGGTATCTTTTCCGGGCGGGCGGTTTTCGGCTGCTCGTCCGCGGACTGCGTGACCTCGCCTTTCCTTGTGCGGACGGTTACCGGAGTGATTTCACCGTCGAACGCGCCGCTGTCCTGCGCGGCCAGCGCGTTGGATAGGGACTGCAGGGCGTACTCGTCCTGCGCTTCGCGGGTGAACTGAAACGCCTCGGCACAGTCTTCGGCGAAAGTGCCCATCAGACGACCTTTGTCGTAGGCGTCCTCCAGCCCGTCCAGAAACATGTGGTCGACGACCTGAGCGTGCCCCAAGCGCGCACCCTCACGCATTTTGGGCAACAGGTAGGGCGCGTTCGTCATACTCTCCATCCCGCCTGCGATCATTGTGTTGGCATGGCCCAATGCGATCTGATCGAAGGCCATCATCGCAGCCTTCATCCCTGATCCGCACATCTTGTTGAGCGTCGTGGCCGGGACCTCTTGGCCCAAACCGGCTACAAACCCAGCCTGACGTGCAGGGGCCTGACCCTGACCGGCTGGCAGAACGCAGCCCATCAGCACTTCGTCAACCGTTTCAGCACCGGCACCCTGCAGCGCGGCCCGGATCGCGGCTCCACCCAGATCGGCGGCAGAAACACCATCGAACATTCCTTGAAATTCACCCATCGGGGTACGTGCTGCTCCGGCGATTAAAACTTGCTTCATCTGGGCGCTCCTAAATTCTTGTCGTTCAATGGATACCGAATGGTAAGAATTCCCGTCTAGCGTATTTCTACGAGCGATTTCAGTTAAAGGACCGTCACGTATGGGCCTGTCGAGTACTACGACCAACAATATTCAAATAATTACAGTACAATCCAACCGGATTGATGCCGCAATGGCCATTCAGTTCAAAGAAAACATGCGCACGGAAACCGAAGGTGGGTCTGTGCGTGTGGTTCTGGACCTCAGCGGCGTCGAATTTATCGATTCCAGTGGTTTGGGCGCCATTGTCGCCGCCATGAAACAACTCGGCGCGGAACGGCGCCTGGATCTGGCAGGTCTTCAGCCTTTTGTGGAAAAGGTGTTTCGTCTTACGCGCATGGACACAGTGTTCAAGCTTTACCCAACGATGGATGACGCACTGTCCGGTGCGCCGGATTGAACACAAGGAGAAACTGAACAGGCGTAAGGCTAATGTGTAACGGCATCAGTTTCGATTTGAGCTTCGCTGCGACCGAGGTCGAAGCAAGTTCTGGCATTGCCAAGTTGAGCCAGGCACTGTCGTCTAAAGGGCTGCCTTCACACAAAGCGGCTGATGTCAGAATTGCCCTGGCCGAAGCCATTAACAATGTCGTTGAACACGCCTATGCCGGAACCACGCCCGCCAGCGTCAAGGTACACTGCCGCCTGCATCAGAACTGGTTGGAAATCCTCATCTCGGATACCGGCAATCCCCTTCCCGGCTTTCGCGTACCAGAAGGTGCACCTGCACCTCTGGGGGAAAGACGTGAAGACCTGCCCGAGGGGGGATTTGGATGGTTTCTGATCCACCAATTGACCAGTGAAATCCGCTATGACCGTAGCGAAGGCTGCAACCGGTTGTCACTGCGATTCAGTTTTCTCGACGCGGATTAGGGCTATAAAACGTCACAATAAGGCCCTTTTCGAACCATTGTAGCGCCGCAAACAAAGATCAAAGTCTTAACTGTAGCTCAGATAGCTTCCCTCGGCATCGTATGTCACAGCCCCCACCCAGTGAACGATGCCGAGGAACTTCCCCTTTGATTTGACTGGACAATACCCGGACGCGCGATACCTTCTGCGCGATCACACGGGAAGGCAGCGCAATGCGGGATTTTCAGGCACCAGGCAGATCCGAAGTTTTTTCGACCGAAGGGATGTGCGCCACATCTCACCCGCTGGCAGCCCAAGCGGCCCTTGGCATTCTACAGCAAGGTGGCAACGCGATGGACGCAGCCATCGCCGGGGCAGTGCTTTTGGGATTTTGCGAACCACAAATGACCGGCCTGGGCGGAGATTGCTTTGTTCTGTACAACCGCGCCGGAGAAGATGAGGTTCGGGCCCTCAACGGCTCTGGCCGGGCACCGGCAGCAGCCAACGCTGGCAGCTTGCGCGATAAGGGACTGACTGCAGTTCCACTCAATACACCGGATGCGGTCACCATTCCCGGCGCGGTCGAGGCGTTCTGCCAGCTGGCCGAAACCGAGGGCAAACTAGGGCTGGACGCCATCCTGCAACCCGCCATCCGCTATGCAGACCAGGGCGTGCCGGTCGCCCCACGTGTGGCTTTTGATTGGGGCCCGGGTGCTAACACGTTGCAGGGGGCAGCCAGGAACCACTATCTGCTGAAAGGAGACGTTCCAAAGACCGGAGACATGTTCCGGTCCGCCGGGCAGGCAGAAGTGCTGCGCAGAATCGCCAAATACGGACGAAAGGCGTTTTACGCGGGCGAGGTCGCAGAAGATATTATCTCGACCCTGACGGCCATGGGCGGGGTACACACAGCAGAAGATCTGGACGCGACCGCCGCCACACCTACAGTTCCGGTCGCAGGGCACTATCGTGGCTTGGACCTGCTGGAACATCCGCCCAATGGCCAAGGTGCAACCGCCCTTTTGCTGCTGAATATCCTCAAGAACTTTGACCTCGGATCCATGGATCCGCTATCCGCAGAGCGTCTGCATATCGAGGCCGAAGCCTCAAAACTCGCCTACGATGCCCGCAACAGGTTCATCGCCGATCCGGATCATACGACACACGCAGACAGGTTTTGGGACCAGACAACAGCCGATCGGCTGGCAGAGCTTATCAATCCAAACCATGCCATGCCCGCTGCTGCCCCACTGACCGAAGCCATCCACAAGGACACGGTTTATATCACGGTGGTCGACAGGGACAGGATGGCGGTATCGCTGATCTATTCGATCTTTCATAGCTTTGGATCCGGTATCGCTTCTGAGAAATTCGGCATTCTGCTGCAAAACCGTGGGTCTGGATTTACGTTGCAATCAGGCCATCCGAACGAGTTCGGCGGCGGCAAACGTCCGATGCACACAATCATTCCCGGCATGTTGAAACAGAAAGGCAAAATCCTGATGCCCTTCGGTGTGATGGGTGGCGCCTTTCAGCCCACAGGGCATGCAAAGCTGGTCTCGCTACTAACCGACGATGAGTTTGCGCTGCAGCAGGCCATAGACACACCGCGCGCCTTTGCAGACGGACCTGTCTTGAAACTGGAACGCGGAATTCCGCGTAATGTTGCGCAACAATTATCTGAAATCGGCCACAAAGTTTTGATTTCAGAAACACCTCTTGGCGGGGCTCAAGCGATCCGAATCCAGAAGAGCGGCGTTTTGCAAGGCGCAAGCGATCCACGAAAAGATGGGTGCGCGCTTGGTTATTGACAGTATGGGCCCGGCTTCACCCACGCTTCCAATTTTAGTTCAAATGGAAATGCAACGGATATGCGCCGTTTTCAAACGGACCAAACATATCAGGGATATCCGGATGCTCGACCGGTTCTCCGGACTGGTCAGCAATCAGATTTTGTTCAGAAACATAAGCAACATAGAAGGATTGGTCATTTTCCGCCAACAGATGATAAAACGGCTGATCCTTGATCGGCCTGCTGTCTTCGGGAATGGCCTGATACCATTCTTCGGTATTTGAAAACTCTGGGTCCACGTCAAAAATCACCCCTCGGAAGGGATGTTTTTTGTGGCGGACGACTTGGCCCAGCCGGTACTTTGCTTGTGTCTTTAGCATCACGTTTGCCCCCAAAGGTCTTACTACCCGTTTCCTCATAGGAATGCCAATCATTGATCTAAAATAATGGGAAACAGTCTGTGAACCTCTTACTGACAGTGCTTGAAATCGTGGCCCCGGTCTTCCTCTTGGCGGGGATCGGGTTTGCCTGGGTCAAACTTGGCATTGAATACAGGCTGCAATTTGTGACCCGCCTTGCGGTGACGCTCGCCGTGCCCAGCCTGATTTTCGTGGCCCTGATGCAAACCCAGATCCCGCCCGGAGAGCTGACCCGGTTCACTTTGGCCGCCATCACAGGCCATGTCGGGCTGGCGGTCGCATTTGGCGTATTTGTCCGGGCCAGCAAGCTGGAAAGGCGCACCTATCTGGCGCCGCTGATATTCGGCAACACGGGGAATCTGGGCCTGCCTCTGGCCATTTTCGCATTTGGGCAGGCAGGCTTGGGTTTCGCGGTGATATTTCTGGCCGTTACCGCCCTGTTTTCCTTTACTTACGGGATCTACTTGGTGGCGGGAAAAGGCGCTTTCGGCAAGGTAGCGCGTGAACCCATGGTTTGGGCTACTCTGCTGGGGGCGCTGTTTCTGTGGCAGGGCTGGCAAACACCTGTCTTCGTGACCAATACGCTGGACCTGCTGGGACAGATGGCGATTCCGATGATGCTGATCACGCTTGGTGTTGCGATTGCGCGGCTGACCACCAGAAAGCTAGGGCAAGCGGTCTGGCTATCGGCGTTGAAACTGGTCGTGTGTTTTGCCCTGGCATGGGCAATCGCAAAAGGGTTTGATCTGGATAACGTCGCGTTCGGCGTTCTGGTGGTGCAGATGTGTACACCGGTTGCCGTAACCTCATACCTGCTAGCCGAACGGTTCGAGGCGGATTCTGACGCGGTTGCGGGGCTGGTTATGGTCTCAACCCTGATGTCCGTCGGCGCTTTGCCTATAATTCTAGCTATTGTTCTGTAGCGATTGTGATTTCCTAATCGCTCAATCTGCGCTAGAATGAAGAAAAAAGGCACGAGGCACATGAGCAGAATTCTTATCGTACTCTTCGGGGTGCTGCTTTTGGCATCCTGCGGGGGTGGTTCCAACCAGCCACCCAGCAAGCTGAATGATGCATGCAGCATTGCGCGTGAACGGCCTGAATATATCAAGGCGTTCAAAAGCACCGAGCGGAAATGGGGAATCCCCGTTCACGTTCAGATGGCAACGATCTATCAGGAAAGCCGGTATCGCCACGATGCGCGAACGCCCCATCAATATGTTCTGGGTGTGATTCCGATGGGCCGTCAGAGCAGCGCCTATGGCTTCAGCCAGGCGCTGGACGGGACATGGGATGAGTATCAGCGCGAAACCGGCAAACGCCGGGCCAAGCGGGATCGTATTCGGGACGCTTCGGATTTCATCGGCTGGTACATGAACAAAAGCTATGAGCGGAATGGCATCCAGCCAAGCGACACGCGCAATCAGTATCTGGCCTATCATGAAGGCCATACCGGTTATGCCCGCGGCAGCCATTACAGCAAGACGTGGTTGCTGAACGTAGCCAATGATGTGGATGCGCGCGCCCGGATGTACCAGGCGCAACTGTCAGGCTGTCGTTACTGAACAAACAGCGGGTCAGCGATTGCCTGACCCGCTTCTGTTCTTATTCGAGAACAAGTTGCTGCTTAGATTCTTTCCGGTCTCAAGCTGACCCAACAGAACCGTTGTCTGTCCGCCTGCATTATCGTGGATCACCCATTTTCGCAGCTCAACCGGATCGCCAGTGAACATCAGCTCAATTCGACCGGAGTCAGGGTTTTTCGGGTCCTGTGCTGTCACGACAGTGGCCGTTCCGTCAAAGTCATGCCCAACCACCATATTAGCCTGACCCAGATCGACATTCCGCGCCAAAACCAGGGACAGAGGGGTTCGCTTTAACGGATACTGCTCGGGCGGTTGATTGGATTTCGGATCGAATATCTGTACGGTGCCAGCGCGCGCCAACACAACGGCGCTGTCTGGCGGGTCATATTCGAACCGCATCTTTCCAGGCCGTGCGACCCACAGCTTTCCTGTGCTCAGTGAGCCATCATCATTGACCTGTGTAAATGTCGTCTCGACAGTTTTCAGACCATTCAGGTAATTCGATATCTGCGACAGCGGCAACTTGTCCGCAGCCCAGGCGGCGGGTGTGGCCAGTGTCAGTGCAAGGGCAAAAGCAATCTGTTTCATAAGACCCAGATAAGCGCTCTGCCCTTGTTATTAAATATCCTATTGCTCTGGCACCAGGATTTCGCGTTTTCCGACGTGATTTGCCGATGAAACAATGCCTTCGTCCTCCATCTGCTCAACCAGACGCGCAGCTTTGTTATAGCCAATGGCAAGTTTCCGCTGGATATACGAGGTCGAGCATTTGCGATCCTTGATCACAATCGCCACGGCCTGATCGTACAGGGCGTCTTCGCCATTGGTGTTGCCCCCGGTGTTCAAACCCAGAACAGCGTCGATATTATCAGCCTTTTCCTCGGTCGGTCCATCGACCACACCGCTCATATAATCCGGCGGGCCGAATTGCTTCAGATGGTTGACGATTTCCTCGACCTCTTCATCCGAGACAAACGGACCGTGGCAACGGGTGATCTTCGCGCCACCCGCCATATACAGCATGTCACCCTGACCCAGCAGTTGTTCGGCGCCCATTTCACCAAGAATGGTGCGGCTATCGATCTTTGACGTCACCTGGAAGGAAATCCGAGTCGGAAAGTTCGCCTTGATCGTGCCGGTAATCACATCGACCGAGGGGCGCTGCGTGGCCATGATCAGGTGGATACCTGAGGCCCGCGCCATCTGCGCCAGACGTTGGATGCAGGCCTCGATCTCTTTGCCCGCGACCATCATCAGGTCGGCCATCTCGTCGACAATAACAACGATATAGGGCATCGACTCGGGTGCGAATTCCTCGGTCTCGAACATCGGTTCACCTGTTTCGTCGTCAAAACCGGTCTGGACCGTGCGGCTGAACATTTCGCCCTTGGACAGCGCGTCTTTCACCCGGCCATTATAGCCCGCGATGTTACGCACGCCCATCTTGGACATCTTGCGATAGCGATCCTCCATCTCCCCCACGACCCATTTCAAGGCGACAACCGCCTTCTTCGGGTCTGTCACGACCGGAGAAAGCAGATGCGGGATGCCGTCATAGACCGACAATTCCAGCATCTTGGGGTCGATCATGATCAGGCGGCATTCATCCGGCGTCAGCTTATACAGCAACGACAGGATCATCGTGTTGATCGCCACCGATTTACCGGAACCGGTGGTCCCCGCGATCAGCAGGTGGGGCATCTTGGCCAGATTGGCCACAACGGATTCACCGCCGATATCCTTGCCCAGCGCCAAAGGCAGCGCCTGATTGCCGTCTCCGAAGTCACGGCTCGAAAGGATTTCGCGCAGCACCACCATTTCACGGTTTTCATTGGGCAGTTCGATCCCGATGACCGAGCGGCCCGGCAGGGTCGAAACCCGCGCCGACAGGGCCGACATCGAGCGGGCAATGTCATCCGACAGACCAATAACGCGGCTGGCTTTCAAACCCGGAGCCGGCTCAAGTTCGTACATGGTGACAACTGGACCGGGGCGGACGCTGACGATCTCACCTTTGACGCCATAGTCATCCAGCACATTTTCCAACATCCGCGCATTCTCTTCCAGGGCCTCATCGCTCAGGTGATGGCGCTGAATGCTGGAGGGGTTGGACAGCAGGCCCAGCGGAGGCAGTTCGAAATCGGAGTGCTTTTCCTCGAACGACAACGCGGGCTGCGCCTCGGCCTGGGCCCGGCGCGAGGGCGGCGGGGTGCGGCGCACGGGTTGCGCAACCACAGGCTTGCGCGGCTCGGCCACGGGGATTTTCATCGCTGGGCGGGCTTGCGGCATCTCATCGGCGTCATCCTCGAAAACGGCCTCGTCATCGAAATCTGGCTCGGGCGCAAAATCCTGATGCAGCGGTTCCTGCCATTCTGTTTCAGGCTTCGCTGACAGCATCGGTTCGGGCGGCAGCCCGGTTGATGTCACTGGCGGCTCGGGCGGCAGATCGTCCGCAGGCCCTGCGTTCAGGATCAACGGGTCGGGTCCACGGCCCCGCCCTTTGGTCAGCGGCAGGTCGGGATCGGGCTCAGGAGCCATCTCTCCGACTGCAACCTTACGGTTGCGCACGGCGGCAGAAATCTTTGAACGGATACGGTCCTCACCCGGCATTTCCTCGTAACCCGCGACAGGTTCACGGTCGATCAGCTCGGGTTCGGGCATAGGGTCCGGGCGACGGATCAGATCAGGAATGCGCGACAGAAGGCCGGTCTTTACCGGTTCGGGCGCTTCCAGAAGTGGCTCGTCGAAAACAGGGTCCGCAAAGGCAATCTCGTCGTCGAACACGGCCCCTTCGGCGCGGGCCATCTTGCGTTCGTCCCATTGGGCACGACGTTCGCGCGCAGCCTCCGCTGTTGCGGCAGCCCCACGGCCCAGCAGATTCATCAGTATGTCATAGGACATGACCAGCCCCAGCAGAAAGGCACGAATCCCCTTGCGCACGTCTTCCTTGGTGAAACCAAGAACAAACACACCCAGCGTCAGCATCCCAATAGCCATCGCCAGAGACATCAGCTTGACAATAAAATGCGAGGATATGGGCAACAAGGTCAGGAAGGCACCCATGACCGTATCCCCAAACAATCCACCCAGACCAAAACTATGCGTTACGCGCCAAGCCTCACCCGGCACTAATGTCGCCGCATAGACCGAGACAATGGCGATCCAGATCGGTGCAAATATCAGGCGCGCGACGGCACGATCTTCACCGAAATGCCCGGCAAAACGCACACCCCAGCCGATCAACACCAACGCGATGCTCCAACTGCCCCAACCGACAATCATGAACAATGGCGCCGCGATCGAGGCACCAACACGCCCCATCCAGTTTTGCACTGGTGCATCCGTCGACACCATCCAGTTCGGGTCATCCGGTGTGTAGGACCAGATCATTGCCGCCGAAGCCAACCCAAGTAGGATCAGGGCGATGCCGATCAACTCTTTGCTGCGCCTCTCGATGGCGGCCTGAGTCGTGCTGTCCAGCAATGGATCGCGGTTGCGCGCGTTATATGATGCCATTTTGCCCTCGTACCTCACGAATAAATGCAGTCGCGGAGCGTGATCAGCCCCTGCCGCATCTCTGTTTTTGGGGCCACCATAGCGACCCGGATAAATTGCTCGCCCGGGTTTTGCCCCGGATCACCTTGAGAAAGATATGCGCCCGGCAGCACCCGAACTCCGGTCTGCTGCCACAGTTTCAATGCGGTTTCCTCGCCATTTTCAACCGGCAGCCACAGAAAGAACCCGGCTTCGGGCGGCATGTAGCCCTGGATGCCTGCAAACACCTCGTCTGCGATGGCGTATTTTTCCTGATAGAGCGCGCGGTTCTCGACCACATGCGCCTCATCGGCCCAAAGTTTCGCGGCAGCGGCCTGTAATGGCAGAGGTAATGGCGCTCCCGAATAGCTGCGTAACTGCTTGACCCGACGGATCGTTTCCGGCCCGCCTGCAATCAGACCTGACCGCAGCCCGGCCACATTCGACCGCTTTGACAGCGAGTTGAACAGCGTGACCCGTTCGGGATCAGCGCCCAGTTCCTTTGCGACCGTCAAAACACCCGTTGGCGCTGTGTCGCGGTAAATCTCGGAATAGCATTCATCGGCGAAGATGCGGAAATCATATGTCTCGGCCAGCCGGATCAGCTCGGCCCAATATTCGCGCGTGGCCACTGCGCCCTGCGGGTTGGCGGGGGAGCAGATATAGGCGGCGACGGTGCGGTTCAGCACATCGGCGGGCAAACCGGCATAGTCAGGCAGATGATCTGTGGCCGCCGTGGCAGGGACAAAAACCGGCTCGGCCCCGACCGAAATCGAAGCAACCATATAGACCTGATAGAACGGGTTCGGGCACAGAATAACCGGCTTTTGCCCGTTTTTCTGCTCGGGGCACAGCGCCATTGCGGCGTTATACAGCCCTTCGCGCGTCCCGTTCAGGGCCATAACCTGCGTGTCCGGGTCCATCGTGACGCCATAGCGGCGTGCAATCCAGTCAGTGATCGCGCCGCGCAGCTCGGCCGAGCCCTCATTCGGCGGGTATCCCTGAAACCCGGCAGCGTTTTCCGCGATAACATCGCTGACCCAGGCAGGAAATGCGTGCATCGGCTCACCAATGGTCATGTGAATCACTTCACCGCCCGGTTGGTGATGATCCAACAGGGTGCGCAGGCGCGGGAATGCGTATTCCGGAAGGTTCGAAAACCGCTCGGGGAAATTCATAACTACTGCCTCAATATCGGGATCATTCCGCCCCGTTTTCAAGCAGGTTACAGGCCGGGCGGGGCTTCGTCCAGACAAAGAGGTGCCGAATCAGGGGATTGTGGCATTCAAGCCAATGCGGCCTCGGCCGCGGAACCAAGCCGCAAAAGCGCCTCTTCGGACCCCGGATAACCCATCATCATCAGCCCGCAGCCCGGTTTTCCGGTCGGCAAGGTCAGCGCTGCCAGCCCCATGAGGTTGCCGATCCGGGTGTTCCGCAAAGCCAGCAGGTTTTCGGTGACGTAATAGTCATGATCGCTCATCAGCCGTTCAAGATTGGGCGGCAGGATCGGTGCAGTTGGGGCCAAAACGGCGTCAAACCCGGCAGTGCCCACGTCCCATGCACCGCGACACGCCTTCAACCTTGACCAGGCTGCAACATAATCGGGGCCCGAAGCATTTCGTCCAGCACGGAACCGTTCGAGTATTTCGGGATACATCACATCTGGGTTGGCCTCGATCACATCGCGCCACAGGCCATAGGCTTCGGTGGTGTAAAGAACCCCCGACAGCCCCATCGCGTCGGTCAGTTCAGGGACCTCAAGAGGCAGGATATCTGCACCGGCCTCACGCAACCGATCCAGGGCATCCTCGTAAGCGACACGCGGCTCTGCGCGCAAATCATCCTTGGCGACAGTCTGCAAATCCGCGAAACGACGCCCCTTTAGATTGGCTCCGCGCAAATCAGCTGGCGTCCCGCCCTCCAGCATGGCCAGCATATGGGCCGCATCTTCGACCGAGCGGGCCAGCGGTCCAACGGTATCAAACCGCAGGCACAACGGGACTGTACCCTCCAGGCTGACCCGCCCGGCAGTGGTTTTCAGCCCGACCAGATTGTTCCAGGCTGACGGTATCCGCACTGACCCACCGGTATCCGAGCCAATCGCGCAAGCCGCCAACCCCCAAGCCACGGATGCCGCAGCCCCCGAAGATGATCCTCCGGGAACCGCGTCCTCATCATCGATGCAGGGCGGTGTTCCGGTGATCGGGTTCAGGCCCAGACCCGAGAAAGCCAGCTCGCTCATATGGGTTTTGCCAAGGCATACAGCGCCCATGGCACTGGCATTTCGCAGCACGATTGCATCAGTTTTGGGAACCCGGTCTTTCAGCAGTGCCGTTCCTGCCTCGGTGGCAGTCCCGGCAGTATCGAATAGGTCTTTCCAACTGATCGGCACCCCATCCAACAATGATCGGCGCAATCCCAGCTTGGCCCGTTCCTGCGCCGCCTCAGCCTCGGCTCGGGCGCGCGTTTCGGTCACGCGGGCATAGATACGGTCGCGATGCGGGTGGGCTGCTATTGCAGTCAGAAAGGTCTCTGTCAGTTCAACCGGGTCAATCTGGCCCATGCCAATGCCCCGACCCAGATCACAAGCCGTCATCGACAACCAATCCTGCATCACTGCCCCCTTCGATTTCTGCATTCCCAGCGACGGTAGCGACAGGACCGCACATGGACAATCCCGAATGGGCGCGCATAGTGCGCAGCATGGAACAGAGCTCGGATATCCTGATCGTCGGCGGCGGCCTGAATGGCCCCGCTTTGGCTTTGGCACTGGCACAAACAGGGCACAGAGTTACCGTCATTGACGCGCTGGCCGAAAAGGTTCGCAAAAATGCGGCTTTTGACGGCAGAGCCTATGCGTTGGCCCTGGCTTCGCAGCGCCTGCTAGAGGCGATTGGGGTTTGGACACGGGTTGCCAAACACGCGCAGCCAATGCTCGAAATCAAGGTCACCGATGGCCATGCAGGCGCTGGCCCGTCGCCGTTTTTCATGCATTTCGACCATGCCGAGATCGAAGAAGGTCCGATGGGCTTTATGGTCGAAGACCGCCTCCTGCGCCGTGCCTTTCTGGACGCGATGGCCGCGGAAAAGGCCATTACCCAGATCAGCGGCAAGTCGGTAGTGTCACAGCAGACCTCGGGAACAGGCGTCAGCCTGACATTGGATGATGGCGCGGTCGTCAAGGGTGCGCTGCTGATCGGATGCGATGGGCGTCGCAGCGGCACAGCGGAACGTGCCGGGATCAAACGCACAGGATGGGATTACGGGCAGACCGCGCTGGTCTGCGCCATCGAACATGACTTGCCGCATCACGGCATCGCGCATCAGTTCTTCATGCCACCCGGCCCTTTGGCCATTCTGCCTCTGACCGGCAATCGCAGCTCTATCGTCTGGAGCGAGCGAACAGAAATGGCCAAGCGCATCAACGCCCTGCCCGAGGAGGACTATCTGCAGGTCCTGCGCCCCAGATTCGGCGATTTCCTGGGCGAAATCCGTCTGGCCGGAGATCGGTTTACCTATCCGCTGAACCTGACCATCGCCAACTCTTTCATCGGAGAACGGATGGCGCTGGTCGGAGACGCAGCCCATGGAATGCACCCGATTGCAGGCCAGGGCCTGAATGCGGGCCTGCGCGACGTGGGCGCCCTGGCCGAGGTACTGACCCTGGCCGGACGGCGCGGGGAAGATATTGGTTCGCCACTGGTTTTGGAGCGTTTTCAGGAATGGCGACGGTTTGATACCGCGTCTTTAGCGATGGCGACGGATGTGTTCAACAAGCTGTTTTCCAACGACAATCCTCTACTACGGATCGGACGGGATATCGGGATGGGCGTCGTCGGGTCACTACCCGGCCTGCGTCGCGGTTTCGTGCGCGAGGCCGCTGGCCTGACTGGGGACCTGCCAAAACTACTGCAGGGTCGGGCGATCTAGTCCAGCTCGCGCGCCTCATCCACCAACATGACGGGAATGCCATTGCGGATCGGAAAGGCCAAACCCGCCGCTTTTGACACCAGTTCCTGTTTTTCAGCGTCATAATGCAGCGTTGTATGCGTCTTTGGACAAATTAGCGCCTCAAGCATGTGGCGGTCAAAAGCGTGTTCAACGGTGGTCATTGTAGTGTTTCCTCATTCGCTCCGCCGCGCATGGCGAATTCAATCAGTGTCACCAAAGTCTCGCGTCGGGTGCGCAAACAGGGAGCCTCTAGCAAGGCTTGTTTTTCTTCCGGATCAAAATCCAGCAACATCGACAGCGAATTCACAAGCAGTTCATCATTCGCGTCTTTCAACATATCCCAATCAGCCGACAACTTTCGCGACGAAAAGAATTTTTCCAACAGCTTCAAAAGCCCCACCCGATCAAAACCCTCGTCGTGCTCGACCTTGCCAAGATCACGGTCAAACCCGCGCCAGGTCACGTTACAACGGCGGTATGGGGTAAATGCATCCAACTCGGCCTGAATACGGAACCGGGAGATGCCAGTCAGAGTGATCAGATAGCGGCCGTCTTCAGTTTCGGAAAACTGCGTCACCCGCCCCGCGCAGCCAATTTGGTGCAGCTTGTTTTCGTTGCTTTGACAGGGATTCGGTTGAACCAACCCGATCAACCGTTCCTGGGTTTTCAAAGCGTCGTCCAGCATCTGCAGATAGCGCGGCTCAAATATATGCAGCGGCAAGCGCGATCGGGGCAGCAACAGCGCCCCGGGCAAAGGGAAAACGGATACCGTTTCCGGCAGATCAGCGGGATGCATCATGTACCCGAGTGTAGCTCTGATCCAGAATTAGGCAAATATCATCGAGCTGAGCTTGCGCCGCCCGTTCAGAACAATCGGATCATTAGGTTTGAGCGCATCAAATATCGTGAACAGCTGAGACTTGGCCGCGCCTTCGTTCCATTCACGGTCACGGCGGAACATTTCCAGCAGCTGCGCCACCGCCTCTTCAACCTCGCCATTGGCATGCAGGGCCTGCGCCAGATCGAACCGTGCCTGATGATTGTCAGGATCGGCCTCAACCGCTGCGGTCAATTCGGCCACCGGGCCGGCATCTGCCGCTTGCTTGGCCAGTTCCAACTGTGCGTTTGCCGCTTCAAGCTCTGGCGATGTGGAAATCTCCGCCGGGGCCCCGTTCAGAATTGCTTCGGCCTGCTCCAGATCACCCGTGGCGATATGCGCGCGTACCAGCCCGCCATAGGCAGCGGCGTGGTTCGGATCTTCGCCCAGAATGGCGGCAAAGGTCTGTGCCGCATCCCCCGCAGCACCTTCGGTCAACATTTCCTCGGCCGCCTCAACGGCATCGTCCAGTTGACCACCAGGGCTTTCGCCGCCTGTCGCCTCGATCACACGGTCGACAAAGGCCTTGATCTCGGACCCGGGCACCGCGCCCTGAAACCCGTCAACCGGCTGACCCTTGTGAAAGGCATAAACGGTCGGAATGGACTGAACGCGCATCTGTGAGGCGATCATCTGTGCTTCGTCCACATTGACTTTGACCATCTTGACCGCACCCTTGGCGGCGGTCACAGCCTCTTCCAACAGCGGGCCCAACGTTTTGCATGGGCCGCACCACGGCGCCCAGAAATCAACGATGACCGGCACGTCCTGCGAGGCTTCGACCACATCCGCCATAAAAGTGGCTTCGGTCCCGTCCTTGATCAGATCGGTGGCGGGGGTGTCTGCGCCGTTCAGAAGGTCCATGGCTGTCACTCTTTCGATTAAACTTGCGCTCTATATGCAGTCGCTTGACCCGGAAACCAAGGGCAGAGTTTTACGTCAGACGTCAAAGGTCGCAAAGACCGGGGCGTGATCACTGGGCTTTTCCCACCCGCGCGCGTTGCGCAGAACGCGGCTGGAATGGCCTGCATTCGAGATATCCGGGGTCGCCCAGACGTGATCCAGCCGCCGCCCCTTGTCGGCCACGTCCCAATCCCGCGCGCGGTAGGACCACCAGCTATAAAGCTGCCCTTCGGGGATGTCCTGCCGGGTGACATCGACCCAACCGCCTGAGTCCTGTGTTTCGGCCAAAGCCTCGACCTCGACCGGTGTATGCGAAACGACCTTGAGCAACTGTTTGTGCGACCAGACATCATCCTCACGCGGAGCGATGTTCAGATCACCAACCAGAATGGATTTTTCCGGCTTTTCCGCGTGGAACCAGTCACGCATATCGGTCAGGTAATCCAGCTTCTGGCCAAATTTCTCATTCACCTCACGATCCGGCACATCACCGCCCGCAGGGACATAGAAATTGTGAATCGTCACGCCGTTTTCCAGCCGCCCCGCGATATGGCGCGCATGGCCGAGATCTGCGAAATCCATGTCTCCCGCCTCGACCATCGGCAGGCGAGACAGGATCGCAACGCCGTTGTAGCCCTTTTGCCCGCGCGCAACCATGTGAGTGTAACCCAGTTCGGCAAACCCTTCGGTGGGGATCTTGTCCACCGGAGACTTGCATTCCTGCAGGCACAGAACATCCGGCGCCTCTTCGCGCAACAATTTCAGCACGATAGGCTCGCGCAGGCGGACCGAGTTGATGTTCCATGTGGCAAGAGTAAAAGGCATAGGGAATTCCTCTGTCGCGGTTGGCGCACCCTAACGCGGTGCTTTCACAGGTACCATCGTAAAAGAAATTATCAGGACGGATGCCCTGAGGATTGGGGCGCATCATCGCAAATCTCGTACCAATGCGGTATCTCAGATACGGATTCGTGAAACTGGACTTTCAGATCAAACGGAGTGTCCAGCGCATTAGCCGCAATCGGAAAACTGTCCGCATCAGCCAGAATTTCACCAAGCGACGTCCCACAGGTATCGCAGAAACACCTGCCATATTTATAGGGCGGTTCAGGCTGGTAAGTGACAACTCGGTCCTTACCGTCCAGCCAAACAACATCATCTTTCTTGACGAAGACAACAGTGCTTGCACCTGCCTTCCGACAACGCGAACAATGGCATGTTCCCATAACCGAAGGTTCACTGGTAAGTTGGAATTTTACGGCGCCACACAGGCAACTTCCATGAATCACTTTCGCCTCCAATTTTGCATTCCAGAAATAGAACATTACATGAACATATAGTTTGTCGCAATCCGCTAGGAGCCGCAAAACATTTTGCAGCACAAACAAAAAAGGCCGGGCCATCAGGCCCGGCAGTCCAACAGGGAGGTACATGTCATTACCCGGACATGTACGGGTTGGGAGTAACTTAAAGATGTCTACAGGGTATCACTTTGATCCAAGTCAATCCACATCAAGTTACGATACCAAGCGATATCCACCCGATTCTGTGACCAAAAGGCGCGCGTTGGATGGATCGGGCTCGATCTTCTGACGCAGGCGATAGATATGAGTTTCCAGCGTATGTGTGGTGACACCGGCATTATAGCCCCAGACCTCATGCAGCAGAATGTCACGGGCGACGACACCGTCGGCGGACCGGTACAGGAACTTGAGGATATTGGTTTCCTTCTCGGTCAGTCGAATCTTGCGGTCTTCGTCGGTGATCAGCATCTTCATCGCCGGCTTGAACGTATAAGGCCCGAGTACAAATACCGCGTCTTCTGATTGTTCATGCTGGCGCAGCTGCGCACGGATACGTGCCAGAAGGACCGGAAACTTGAACGGCTTGGGAACATAGTCATTGGCACCGGCATCCAAACCCAGGATGGTGTCCGCGTCACTGTCATGACCGGTCAGCATCAGGATCGGGCTTTTCACACCTTGCTTGCGCATCAGGCGGCACAGCTCGCGCCCATCGGTGTCGGGCAAGCCAACATCCAGAATGACCAGATCGTAAATCGCCTCGCGAGCCCGCTCCATGGCTGATGCCCCGTCCGATGCTTCGAATACATCAAAATCCTCGGTCATCACGAGTTGTTCGCTCAACGCTTCGCGCAGATCCTCATCATCATCCACTAGCAGGATTTTCTTTAGCTGTGCCATATCCGGTCCTCCTAAGCCCTTTTCCACCACTTGCGCGCGAAAGATGCAATCAACAAGGTTTGCTGCAACCGTTTCACGCCCTCGTGTCTCAGGATGAGGAATTGTTTCACATTTCCTTTTGATCAGGCTACATGAAGGGCTGATCGTTACAGGGTAACAACAGATGAGTCTTATCCCGGATATCTCGGAACTGCTCGCTCGGGCACGGGCTGACCTGCGCATGGGCTTGCCGGTCGCCCTGACGGATGACACCGGCTTTAGCGTACTGGCCATTGCGTCGGAAACGCTGAGCGCACAGCGGCTTGCCGACTTGCAAGGTCTGGGTGGCGATCCTGTTGTCGCAGTGACTGTCCGACGGGCCGAGACATTAAAGGCACGGGCCTATGACGGTGACCTAGCGCGTGTGATCGTTCCGGCAGATGCCGATGTTGCCTGGGTGCAGGCGGTGGCCGATCCCTCGGACGATCTGAACGCGCCTATGAAAGGCCCACTGATGACAGAGCGTCAGGGCAACGCCAATCTGCATCGCATTGCCATTGCTTTGACCAAGTCAGCCCACCTTCTGCCGGCGGCAATCGTTGTTCCTGTCCAAGACGGCCGAACCTTCGCTACTGCACATGGCCTGACATGTATTGACCATACCCGCGCCGCGCCACATCTGTCGGATCGAAGCATTTTGAATGAGGTCGTGGCCGCCCGACTGCCGATGGAGGTATCCGAAGCCGGGCGCCTGCACGTTTTTCGCCCTGAAGATGGCGGCGAGGAACATTACGCAATCGAGATCGGCCGCCCCGACCGCAGCAAACCGGTATTGGCTCGGCTGCATTCGGCCTGCTTCACCGGTGATCTGATGGGCAGCCTGAAATGTGATTGCGGGCCACAACTGCGTGGGGCCCTGGCCCAGATGGGGTCTGAAGGGGCAGGAGTACTTCTGTATCTGAATCAGGAAGGCCGCGGGATTGGCTTGGCCAACAAGATGCGCGCCTATTTCCTGCAGGATCAAGGGTTCGATACAGTCGAGGCCAATCACCGTCTCGGGTTCGAGGATGACGAGCGCGATTTCCGTCTGGGCTCGGACATCCTGAAATTGCTCGGCTTCAGTTCCGTAAGGCTGTTGACCAACAACCCCGCCAAGATCGCGATGATGGAGAAGACCGGCATCGCCGTCACCGAACGCGTCCCGCTGAAAGTCGGCGAAACTGCCCATAACCGCGACTATCTGGCCACCAAAGCAGCCAAGTCGGGACATTTGCTGTGACACCCGCAGATCTGGTTCTAACCCGCCGCGGCGTTCGTTTTCGCGGCGGGTATTTTCCCTGTTCGATCGGGAAAGGTGGGTTAAGCAACAGCAAGCGTGAGGGGGACGGCGCCACGCCGACCGGCTGCCTCAACATCGTTGGGATACTGTACCGGCCCGACCGGCTCGCAAGACCGACGCCTTGGGCCATCCCAATCGGTCCTCAGGACCTCTGGTCAGATGATGTGGAAGACACGCAGTACAATCATATGGTCAGCACACCTTATCCTTTCAGCCACGAAAAACTCCGCCGCGCGGACCCGCTTTACGATCTGGTTCTGATCACTGACTGGAACTGGCCCAATGCGGTGGCCGGGCGCGGTTCAGCAATTTTCCTGCATCAATGGCGACGGCCTGGTTTTCCTACAGAAGGCTGCGTTGCCTTTCGGCGCGACCATCTGCGGTGGATCGCACGTCGAATCGAGCCAGGCACGCGGCTGATTATCCCTCAGGCTTAACTCGTTCGCCGAAAATGGCCGAGCCGACGCGCACATGGGTCGCGCCAAGTGCAATGGCCTGCTCGAAATCGCTGCTCATCCCCATGGATAGCCCTTTCAGACCATTGCGTTCAGCTATCTTGGCAAGCAAGGCGAAATGCAGAGATGGCTCTTCCTCGACAGGCGGAATGCACATCAGGCCCTGAATCGGAAGGTCGAGCCCGCGGCAATCGGCAATAAATGCGTCTGCCTCAGTGGGCAGAATTCCTGCCTTTTGATCCTCTTCACCGGTATTGACCTGAATGAACAGGTCCGGGCAAGTGCCGACCTCTTGCGCGAGCCGGGCCAGAGTATTGGCCAGTTTGGGGCGGTCAACAGAATGGATCGTGCTGAACAGATCCAACGCCTGACGGGCTTTGTTCGTTTGCAACGGCCCAATCAGATGTAAATCGACATCCGGGTACTGCAATTTGAATTCCGGCCATTTTCCGACGGCTTCTTGAACCCTGTTTTCACCGAAACAGCGATGCCCTAAAGCAAGCACTTCCGCTACACGCTCATTCGGCTGAACCTTTGACACGGCGATCAGCTTCACGGCCCCAACGTCCCGCCCCGAGGCGGTTTCGGCTTTGGTTATCCGGGCAGAGATTTCTTGCAGCGACATTTGGGTCCTCGATCAGTTATGGGCGAAGAAAAACACTATGTCGGACAAAAAGAAAAGGGCAGGTCCGAAGACCTGCCCTTAAACCTTGCGGCTCAGATCAACTTAGAAGTTGAACTGTGCACCAAAGTCGGCACGTGTGGTCGAGTCGTCGCAGACGTCACAGTCGCTGACACCTACACCACCGCGCAGCGATACACCGCCACCCAGGTCGTAGATGGCGCCGATGCCGTACTGCTGCGTGTCCGCATCAGCGTTACCGTCACCGTAGGCGAAGGTCAGCGTGGTCGCGGCGCCAACATTGTAGGCACCCGATACACCCCAAGCAGTGCCGTCGGTGGCGTCAACTTCGGTTTTATCGTCAGCAACAAACAGCGTACCCGAGAAGTCGCCGAATTCTGCACCCAGGGTGAAGACCAGCAGGCTTGGATCGTCGCCACCAGTGCCCGCGTCAGTTTGACCATAGGCCAGCGCTGCAGTGATGTTGTTGAAGGTGTAAGTCGCGCTTACGTCCCAACGATCCGCGTCGGTTGTGCTGCCACCACCGTTAAAGATAGTTGCTTGGTCGTACGACGCACCAAAGGCGAAGTCACCAACTGCGTACTGGAAGAACACAGCGTTCGAACCCGAACCGGTCGACGAGTAACCCAGGAAGCTATAGTCAACGGCAGAATACTGACCGATGAAGTTTTCCAGGCCAGGCTCGTTACCGTAGTAGTTTGCCAAGTTGTCGAAAGAACCAGCAACGTTGCCAGCGTCAACACGCAGACCACCGTAGATGACCGAGAAGCGCGCGCCGTTCAGGCCAGCCGAGTTGGCTTCGCCGGTGGACGAGTCTTCGTCAGCCTGCAGACGTACACGAGCCGAGAACTCAACGCCGCCATCGGTTTCGGCTGTGCCGTCGATGTTCAAGCGGAAGCGCGAGACCAGGATTGCGTCGTCAGTGTCGTTCGCGAACACGTTAACGTTCTGAACAGTTGCACTACTTGCAGTAGTGGTGGTGGTAGTGGTGGTGGTGGTGGCCGCTGTGCGGTCCTCCTGATAACCAATACCAAAACGGCCGTAGCCGCTGAACTTAACTTCGGCCGCTGCAACACTTGCGGTTGCAATCAGTGCGGTCGATGCGAAGAGAACTTTTTTCATCTTGTTTCCCTCGGTTTCAAAAGTTTTTTAACTCGACACGTGCTTAGGCACATGTCTCAGCACGGGAACCGTTTCGCCCTTTTTGCCCCTGTCACGCAAGCTTGGCATAAAAACTGACGCGCATTGGCCTAGAATTGGTGCAAGGATGCCACAGTCTGATTTGCCCACTGAATCAACCCCGAAGCCTGCTCTGGATGTGACAAGATTAAGCTTGTTGACGAACCAGACCTTGTCTAGGAGTAACGTGAATAACCTAAAACCAACGAAACGGAACCTGTCCAACATGCGCCTGCAGACAATTTTCGGTTTGATCATAGTGACAGCCGCGGTGTCGGCTTGCGGACAGAATCGCAACGCAGAACCCAGTGCAACGCCACTCAATGTGGATGGCGGTCGCTCGGACGAGCGTGAGCTGAACGATCCGAATCGCTCAACGATCTGGGATGTATTCAACACCGCAGACGCCGAGCAGGTTACCAATGTGAACCGCTATCTGTGGGCTGCCTCGCTGGATGTCCTTAACTTTCTGCCTGTGCAGGAAGTCGATCCCTTTACCGGTGTAATCGTAACAGGTTACGGCACGCCTCCGGGTGGCGGACGGCAATACAGGGCCACGGTTCACATCAGCGATCCCGCCCTGGCGGCACGATCCTTGTCGGTTGCGCTGCAGACCAGCGGGGGTGCCCCGGTCAGCGCGGCAACCACACGCGCAATCGAAGATGCAATCCTGTCCCGCGCCCGTCAGCTGCGCATTGCGGACAACAAGCTCTAGCAACCCGCTTCAAATCACAATATTACCACGCCGGGTTCATGCCCGGCGTTTTCATTACGAAGGACCGCACGATGTCGCGCTATTCGGCCACCGAAATCGAAGCAAAATGGCAAGAGGCCTGGGACAAGGCCGGAATCTTCACCGCCAACCACAAGGCGGACAAGCCGAAATACTATGTGCTTGAAATGTTCCCCTACCCGTCTGGCCGCATCCATATGGGACATGTGCGCAACTATACGATGGGCGACGTAATCGCGCGCCACAAGCTTGCGACCGGCCATAACGTGCTGCACCCGATGGGATGGGACGCGTTCGGGATGCCTGCAGAAAACGCTGCGATGGCTATTGGCGGTCACCCGAAAGACTGGACCTATGGCAACATCGCCGACATGCGCAGCCAGATGAAGCCTCTGGGCCTGTCCATCGACTGGTCCCGCGAATTCGCCACCTGTGACCCAGAATATTACGGCCAGCAACAGGCGCTGTTCCTGGATATGCTGCAGGCCGGTCTGGTTTACCGCAAGAACGCAGTGGTGAACTGGGACCCGGTCGATATGACCGTACTGGCCAATGAACAAGTCGAAGGCGGGCGCGGCTGGCGCTCGGGCGCATTGGTTGAACGGCGCGAGCTGACGCAATGGTTCTTCAAGATCAGCGATTACTCTGAGGAATTGCTGGATGCGCTGGAAACGCTGGAGAATTGGCCGGCAAAAGTGCGCCTGATGCAGGAAAACTGGATCGGCAAGTCGCGTGGATTGCAGTTTGGCTTTGAACGCATCGATGGTGGTGAGCCAATCGCCGTCTATACAACGCGCCCCGATACACTGATGGGTGCGTCTTTCGTCGGCATCTCGCCGGACCATCCGATTGCCAAGCAACTTGAGGCCGAAAACCCCGAAGTGGCTGAGTTCGTTGCCGAATGCCGCAAGGGCGGCACCACGGAAGAGGCCATAGAGACCGCCGAAAAGCTGGGCTATGACACTGGTATCAAGGTCAAACACCCGCTGGATCCGAATTGGGAGCTGCCGGTCTGGATCGCCAATTTCATCCTGATGGATTACGGCACCGGCGCCATCTTTGCCTGCCCGGCCCACGACCAGCGCGACCTGGATTTCTGCCGTAAGTACGGTTTGCCCGTCGTCGACACGTTCTTTGCGCTTGATAATGACACGCCGGTCGACAAAACCGCATTCGTTCCGCCGAAAACCGAAAAAGTCCGCTGGGTAAACCATTTTGCCGGGCTGACCGACGCCACGGGTGATGACGCAATCAACACCACCGTCGATTTCGCCGAAAAAGCGGGCTGGGGCGAAGGCGTTACCAAATACCGTCTGCGCGATTGGGGTCTGTCGCGTCAGCGCTATTGGGGGTGCCCGATTCCCGTGGTGCATTGCGAATCCTGCGGCGTGGTGCCCGAAAAGAAAGAAAACTTGCCGATCCGCCTGCCCGACGATGTCACTTTTGACAAACCGGGCAATCCTCTGGACCGCCACCCGACCTGGCGCGACTGCGCCTGCCCGTCTTGCGGTGCGCCATCCAAGCGAGAAACCGACACGATGGATACGTTCGTCGATTCGTCGTGGTATTTCGCCCGCTTTACGGCTCCGCACGCGGAAACCCCGACCGATCTGGCCGAGGCTGAATACTGGATGAATGTCGATCAATATATCGGCGGCATCGAACACGCTATCCTGCACTTGCTCTATTCCCGCTTCTTTGCGCGGGCGATGCAGATCACTGGCCATTTGCCGAAAAAGGCCATCGAGCCCTTTGATGCCTTGTTTACCCAAGGCATGGTCACGCACGAGATTTATCAAACCCACGACGCCAATGGCCGTCCGGTCTATCACCTGCCCGAGGATGTGACCGACGGCAAACTCGCCGATGGCACGGAGGTCGAAATCATCCCCTCGGCCAAGATGTCGAAATCCAAGAAAAACGTGGTCGACCCGGTCAGCATTATCTCGGCCTTCGGCGCGGATACCGCGCGCTGGTTCGTGTTATCCGATTCACCGCCCGAGCGGGATGTGGAGTGGACAGCATCAGGCGCAGAGGCTGCATTCAAGCACCTGAACCGTGTCTGGAACCTCTGCGACAAGATCGGCGCGATGGACCCCGAGGCAAAAGGCGACGGGGATCAAGACCTGCTGCGCGAGATGCACAAAGCCATCCATGACGTGACGCTTGGTGTTGAAAGCTTCGGCTTTAATGCCGCCATTGCAAAGCTCTATGCGTTTACCAATACGCTGGCAAAATCCAAAGCGGGTGCAGCGGCCCAAAAGCAGGCGATAAAGACGCTGGCACAGTTGATGTCGCCGATGACACCACATCTGGCCGAAGATATCTGGGCGCATCAGGGCGGCGAAGGTTTGATCGCAACAGCCCCCTGGCCCGTCGCGGACGAAGCTATGCTGGTCGATGACACTGTAACCCTGCCGATCCAGATCAACGGCAAACGCCGCGCGGAAATCAGCGTTCCAAAAGATATGGACAAGGCAGAGGTTGAAAAAATCGCGCTCAGCACCGAAGCTGTGCAAAAGGCACTGGACGGTGCCGCGCCGAAGAAAGTGATCGTTGTTCCAGGTCGGATCGTGAATGTCGTTGTTTAATCGCAGAAGCCTTTTGTTGATGCCGCTGGCTGCTTGCTTGCTGGCGGCCGCATGCGGGTTCCAACCCGTTTACGCGCCGGGCGGAACAGGTGAAGCATTGCATGGTAAAGTTGCTGTAACTGAGCCAAATTCCGTGGAAAGCTATTTGCTTGTCCAGAATTTGGAACAGCGGCTGGGCCGGGATGCGAGCGCACAAAAGCTGTATGATCTGGATGTTAAGGTTGCTACGGCCACGCAATCTGCAGCGATCACGACTACCAACGAGACAAACCGGTATACAATCGAAGGGCGCGCGGAATTTTCCCTCAGGTCCGCTGAAACCGGGCGGATTCTGGTATCAGGAAATGTCCATGATTTCGTGGGCTATTCCGCTGCAGGCTCAACCGTCTCAACGCTTGCGGACGAACGTGACGCGACCGAGCGGCTGATGATCATCCTGTCCGATCAAATCGTGAACCGCCTTTATGCAGCACCGGGCCTGACCCAATGAAGCTCAGCCCGCGCGAGGCTGAGGGGTATTTCGCCAAACCGGACGCGGGCAAGGCAGGGTTGTTGATTTACGGATCCGATGCGATGCGTGTGGCCTTGAAACGGCAACAGGTCTTGTCAGCCCTGCTGGGAGAAGGCGCCGAAGAGGAAATGCGCCTGACCCGAATGCCAGGTGGTGATCTGCGCGGGGAACCGGCACTGTTGCTGGACGCGGTCAAGGCTGTCGGGTTCTTCCCCGGCCCACGTGCAGTTTTCGTCGAAGATGCAACTGATGTCGCCGCCCCAGCCATCATTACCGCATTCGAGGATTGGGCAACGGGCGACGCTCAGATCATCGTGACTGCCGGGCAGCTCAAACCCAGCTCAAAGATCCGTAAGGCATTCGAGTTGCATCCCGCAGCCTATGCCGTTGGGATCTATGACGATCCGCCCTCTAGGGCCGAGGTTGAACGGGTTCTGGCACAGGCCGGAGTCAATAACATTCCACCGGATGCAATGTCGGCCATCACCGAACTTGCCACGGCCATCAGCCCCGGGGACTTTACGCAAACCATTGAAAAATTGTCTCTTTACAAGCGCGGAGACGATACTGAATTGGCTCTCGAAGATATCGAGGCCTGTGCACCCAGCTCGACCGAGGCCGCTCTGGACGATGTCCTGAACGTGGTCGCCGAAGGCAGAGCCGGAGAGATTAGCCCGCTGATACGACGGCTGCAATCGCAAGGTACAAATGCGGTCAGCCTGTGTATCGGAGCAACCCGACACTTTCGAACGCTTTACGCCTGTGCCGCCGATCCCGGTGGTGCGGCACAGGGCGTCGGCAAGTTGCGCCCACCCGTCTATGGAAAGCGGCGTGATCGTATTCTGCGGCAAGCACAGGGATGGGGGGCACCCAAACTGCAGACCGCTTTGACCGTTCTGACTGATACGGATCTGTCATTGCGGTCAGCTGGGCAAACGGCCCCAGCCATGGCTTTGGTCGAACGTGCCATGATCCGTCTGGCGATGCTGGCAAAGTCGCGTTAAGCGGTCCGCGCCAGCCAGTTTGCAGCTGATCGCCCGGCCCATCGCCCTGTCGCCAGACAGGCAGTTAGCAGATACCCACCAGTCGGAGCTTCCCAATCCAGCATCTCGCCGGCACAAAACATTCCGGGCCTGGATTTCAGCATCAACCCTTCGTCCAAAGCGCCTTGCCGAACACCTCCAACGGTTGAGATTGCCTCATCCATTGGCCGCAACCCCGCGTGGCTGAGGGGCAGAGATTTCAACGTTTCGACACTCAGACCGCTTCCCCTGTTCATCTCGTGATACAGAGCGATCTTTTGCGGAGACAGATGCAGAGATTTCTTCATCCATTGCGACTGCGTCGTCTTGGATTTCTTGGTTGCAATTTTCTGCTGCAAGGTAGTTACATCCAGATCGGGAACCAGATCAACACTCAACGGCGCTCCTTCTCGCAAAGCGGGCGTCAGGGAATAGAGCCCTCCGCCTTCAAGGCCTTTGGATGAAATCGTCGCCTCGCCGCGACTGATCACACCCCCGGCAGTCCACCCAACGGATTTGATCGCAGCCCCGTAATGCGGCTGCATATGTGCGCTCCACTCCACCGACAGGGCCGAGTTCGCCGGGGTAAATGGCGACAGGTCGACACCTGCCTCTTGCAGCAGCGGGGCCCAGGCGCCATCCGATCCCAACCGCGCCCAGCTTGCGCCGCCCATCGCCAGAATGGTCGCGTCTGCCTTGATCTGCTGGAGGCCTTCCGGAGTGTCGAATTCCAGGGCATCGCCGTTCCAGCCAGTCCACCGCCACCGGGTATTGATTTGCACCCCCGCCGCATCAAGCCGCCCCAGCCAAGCTCGCAACAGTGGTGAGGCCTTCATCGCCTTTGGAAACACCCGCCCGGTTGAGCCTGTAAACACCTCTTGCCCCAGATCGCGCGCCCAGTCCTGAACGGCGGTGGCATCAAACTCCGCCAGCATGGGGCGCAGCCACTCAGCACCGGGGCCATAAGACAACAGGAGTGTTTCCAGCGATTCATCCTTGGTCAGGTTCAGGCCGGACTTGCCCGCCATCAAAAGCTTTCGGGCGACCGAGGGTTTGGCCTCGGCCACCAGCACATCATGACCTGCGGCGGCCAGTTCACCCGCCGCCATCAGGCCCGCTGGCCCGCCTCCGATCACGACGGCTTGTGCCATTGCTGTCCTCTTGCCTTTTGCGCCCTGCGGCGCGACGTTACGCTGATATGACCGACCGCGACCCGATCTGCCCCCTCTGCGACCGGCCGATCCCCGATGGGAACGGCAGCCTGCACCATCTGATCCCAAAACTGAAAGGGGGCAAGGGCGGCCCCACGGTTTTTCTGCATGTGATCTGCCACAAAGAGATCCACGCCACCCTGACCGAAGCGGAGCTGGCACGGGATTTCAATACGATCGAAGCATTGCGCGCCCACCCTCGCCTAGAAAGATTTCTGAACTGGATTCGCAAACGGCCCCCTGATTTTCGATCCAAAGTGCCGAGAAAACGGCGTCGTCGGTAATCAGCCCGGCAGGACAGGGTCGCCAAAAGCATCATGGCCGGGCTGGGCCAAGCCCTGCATCTCAAGCCCCCGAAAATCGGGGGCCCGAGCAAACGTAGCACCTGCGCTGTGCTGAAACTCGAGCGTGGTATAGGGGCGTTTCCAAAGCCATTCGCGGTTCTCAACAGACCACAGGTCAGCATTAGGGGGAACCTCGTCGGTGAAGGCATAAAAGTGCAGATCGAACCCATATTGTGCCACATCCTGCACAGATAACAGCTGCATCCCCTGTGCACGACAAAAGGAATCCTCGGCCGCGATGTTCCCGGTGCGCAGGGTGATTTGTCCAATACGCGCATCCGCGAAAGGGGTCTTGGGATCGGCGATACCGTCCGGGCGATTGCCACGGAAATCGTGTTGCAGCAGTTCGATCACGAAACCCTCGGGATCAGTCAGGTGGCACATATAGCCGATATCCAGAAACTGGTCCGGCTCGGAAACCTCGATGTCTTTTTCGCGCAGATAGGCGGCGGCCAGATCAACATCCGGCAGGGTGATGCCGATCTTCCAATATCTCTGGCCCCGATCATGTGTGTACCCGCCCCCGCCGGGCATCAAAAGCAGATCGGCATCCTGCCCGACATATCCCAATCGCAGGCTTGCGCCCTGCCGGCGTGCAGTCATACCCATTGCATCCCCGTAAAACTCGGCAAGACGATCCGTGTCAGCCACGCGCAGACGCAGGGCAGACAACCTCATGAACATAACCGCGCAATACCAGTCGCAATTTCAGGATTGGCGGCGACGCTGTCAGCCACCAGATCAAGGGAGGTCTGCATCAGGTCTTCAGGTGCAACCACGCGATCGACCAGCCCAAAGGCATAAGCCTCATCCGCAGTGATCTTTTGCCCGGCCATCAAGATCATCTTTGTCCGAGCCGGACCGATCAGGGCCGCCATGCGTGCGGGATCAGAGGGTTGTGGCAGAAAACCCAGCTTCATAACCGGATAAAAGAACTTGGCTTCCGGTACGGCGATGCGGATATCGCAGGCCAGCACCATGCCATTGGCCCCGCCCGCCAGCGTCCCGTTCAGTGCGGCGACCGTCAGGCAGGGCAGCGCGGCGATGGCCCCAGACAACCTCTCCCACAGGTCCGAGGTCGCCAGACCGGCGCGCGCCTCTTCCAGATCGGCCCCGGCGCTGAACACTTTGCCAGCCCCGGTCAGGATCAACGCACTTGCATCGGTCGCAGCCTCGGCAATCTCGCACAGTTCGGTCAGCATCGCACCGGTCAGCGCATTTGCCTTGTCGGGGTTGTTGAGCGTGACTGTCCACAGCCCGTCCGCTTTGTTCAATTCAATCACGTCAATCCAACCCTTTGCCGAATATCTTCGCGCCGTAGCGAAATTTCGGTGCCTAGAAACTCATCCGCGTCTGACGAACACATCCACAACAGCGCCCGCGCCGGCCAATCGGCGGGGATATGATCGGTCCAATCCAACTGGCTGACGGCGTTGATCCCGCTGGCCTTGATGACCCGCTGCATATCGGTTGCAACCGTGCCGGGCGACAGGCCCATGGCGCGGATCTCATTTGAGGATTCCTCAAGATGCAGACATTCCGTCAGCATCTTGGCACCGGCCTTCGATGCGCAATAATGGCTCCAGGCCTCGACTGGGTTCGACGCCGCACCGGAAGAGACCGTCAGGACAGTCCCCCCACCCGCAGCGCGCATAACCGGCAGCGCGGCACGCATTCCGTGAAATACACCCTTGAGGTTGATGTCGATCGCCTTGCCCCATGAGGCAACATCAGCGCTGGATAAATGGAAGATCGGGTCTATGACACCCGCATTGCCGATCAGAACATCCAGTCCGCCAAACTTGTTTACACACTCTTCCACGGCCAGCTCGACCTGGGCGAAGTCACTGACGTCGCAGGCCAGTGCAATAGCGTTTTCACCAAGCGACGACGCCAGTTCCTGAATTTGATCCCGATTACGCGCCACTAGCACGACATTAGCCCCTGCTGCGGCAAATACGCGCCCTGCCTCGGCCCCGATGCCGCGACTGGCCCCAGTGATCAGTACGGTTTTCCCCTGCATAAGGTTCCAGTACCTCCATTGTCCTGAGAATTAATGAACCTCTATCCTGCGAACGGGGAATGGGTCCAGCCCTTCCCCCTTGACGCCCGCCGCCACCGGCATCACCATGCGCGCAAATTTGATCAAGAAGGGTTCTATGATGTCCGTTTTTCTCCGCCGCACCTGCGGCGCAGTTCTGGCCTACACTGTCATTTCGCAGGGGGCGCTTGCCGACGTTACTCCACAGGAAGTCTGGGATGACTGGCAGTCCTATCTGGCGCAGATGGGCTATACTGTATCAGGTGACCAGACAGATACCGGCAATGGTATCACCATCGAAAACCTGACGATGTCGATGGATCTCCCGGAAGAAGAGGGATCGTTCAGCATGGCCATGCCTGAAATGACCCTCACCGACAATGGCGACGGGAGCGTCAATATTGGTGTCCCGGAAAGTTTCCCCATGACCGTCACCGGCAATGTCGATGGTCAGGACGAGTCATTTACAGTCGATATCGAATACCTCCACAGCGGGCTTGTTATGACCGTCTCTGGCGATCCGGATGATGTGACTTACGATTACTCTGCAGACAGCCTTGGAATCAAACTGGGTAACATCGAAGTCGACGGTGAAACGTTGCCGCCCGAAGTGGTTGGTGGCTACCTTGAAATGGCGGATGTGAGCGGCAGCTCGCAAATGAAGATCGGCGAAAACCGCGATGTCGACCAAAGCTTTACGGCATCAGAGATGACCTACAGCTTGGCATTTCAGGATCCCGAAAGCGACGACGCTGGAAAATTCGACGGCACGCTTGGCGATCTGGCCTTCGACGGCACCAGCATTATCCCTTCAGATTTCGATCTCTCTGACCCGCAGGCAATCTATGAAGCTGGCTTTGCGTTCTCGGGCGTCTTTACCTACGGATCGGGCCAGACCTCTATGGCGGGCAGCAGCGAAGGCGAAGACTTTACGCTGGCCAGCGAATCCGAAGGTGGACGACTTTCCGGTAGCATCGACGCCAACCGACTTGAATATGACGTCGAACAAAACAGCGCCAAGATTGCTGTAACCACTGCGGAACTGCCCTTTCCAATCGAAATTGCCATGGAAAGTGCTGGTTTCAAGTTCGAATTCCCGCTCCATGAATCTGAAGAGATTCAGCCCTTTGGCCTGGCCATGAACCTGTCGGACTTCACCATGTCAGACGTACTGTGGAGCATTTTTGACCCCGCAGCCGCCCTGCCACGCGATCCGGCCACGATTGCGCTGGACCTTTCCGGTACGGCCAAAGTGCTGACCAACCTCTTTGACCCAGAGGCCGTAGAGGCGCTTGAGTTTGCGGACGAAGCGCCGGGTGAATTGCACTCTCTGACGATCAACGAGTTGCTGGTCTCTATGGTCGGTGCGGAACTGTCCGGCGATGGCGACTTCACCTTCGACAATTCCAACACTGAGGAACTGGGCGGTCTGCCGACCCCCGCTGGCGTTGCGAACCTGCAACTGGTTGGTGCGAATGCCCTGATCGACACTCTGATCGGTATGGGTCTGATTGCCGAGCAAGACGCAATGGGCGCGCGAATGATGATGGGTCTCATGGCAGTGCCAGGGGAAGAGCCCGACACGCTGAATTCGACAATCGAGTTCAAGGAAGATGGTCAAATTCTGGCCAATGGACAGCGCATCAAATAAAAGAAACAGGGAAGGCGGCCCGGCTGCCTTCCCTTTTACGACGAGCGCCGGCGAACACGCCGGAACAGCACCGACCCACCGCTGCTGACACGTTGATCGTAGGCAAACCCAAGTGCCGAAAGATGATCGAAACAAGCCTTGATCCCGTGCAATCCGATCTTACGGGTGTGGACCTCAAGATAGACTTTCTGGACATTCACAAGATCGACCCCGTCGAACAGAAACTTCTCGCCTCCTTCGATATCGACGATCAGCACGTTGGCTTCAAAGTCCCGCAGAATTTCTGACAGAGGACGTTCCGGCACGCTGACCTCTCTGACATAGTCCGGATCAGGGTCCAGAGATGAGGACCAGAACGGTTCACGTATGTAAAATCGGGCGGTTCCGGGAACCCGTGTATCGCCGAGAGCAACCGCGTTCACCACCTCGACATTCGCAATGTCATTTGCCTTGTGGACACGGCCGATGAATTCACACAGCGTCGGGTTCGCCTCGATGCACATTGCGTGGCGTACACCAAGTTGCGTCACCAGATAGGATGAGATGAAGCCGATCCCAGCGCCCAGCTCTACCACGCGATCCTTCGCGTCGATGAATTTCGGCAGACCGGTCACTTCGTCTTTTTCGTAACGCTCGGCCAGGATTGAACGCTTGACCTTAGGCGTAATGATCTGCGGATCATCGGGGATCGTAACCCCGCGCAGCGATAGATTGTTCTGCATGTTGTGGCCTGCCCGTTCTTCCTGCCCAGTCGTCTCATTCTCATCCAGTTGGATCAACTACTAACCTACGGCTACGGACAAAACAGCGGAATTATTGCAGCCACATGCGAAATTCGCCTTTCTGGCCTTTCTGCAAACCCCCGAAAATGACCGCAGGTCTTGCGGGACGGACGGGCGGACGATAGGTCCAAAGAAACAAGACCGGAGGCCACATGACGCGCACACCCGAAGAGATCAGCCAACACCTGCTGGATGCCGCCCGAAAGGCCGGGGCCGAGGCTGCGGATGCCATCGTGCTGGACGGGTCTTCGGTCTCGGTAGAGGTACGCTCTGGCGCGCTTGAGGCCGCCGAGCGGTCCGAGGGCACCGATCTGGGGCTGCGGGTGTTTCTGGGCAAGCGTCAAGCCATCGTCTCAAGTTCCGACAGCCGCGCCGAAACCCTGACGGCCATGGCCGAACGCGCCGTTGCCATGGCCCGCGAAGCGCCCGAAGACCCGTTTACCGGTCTGGCGAATGAGGACCAGCTGATCCGGGATTGGGATATTCAGGCGCTGGAACTGCGCGATCCCGCGCCGGCACCCACGGCCGAAGACCTTTTGCAGGACGCTCTGGCGGCGGAATCCGCGGCGCTTACGGTCGACGGTGTCACACAAGTGTCGGATGCCGCAGCCGCCTATGGCACCCACCGCGTGCATCTGGCCGCCACCAACGGCTTTTCCGGCGGGTATGAGCGCAGCAGCCGGTCGACCTCCTGCGTGGCAATCTCGGGCCAGGGCACCGGGATGGAGCGGGATTACGACGGCGACAGCCGCACCTTCCAAAGCGATTTGCGCAGCCCGGACGAGATTGGCCGGACCGCAGGCGAACGTGCAGTGGCACAGGTCGGCGCGCGCCAGCCTGCAACAGGCGTCTATCCGGTTCTGTTCGATGAACGGATTTCCTCGTCGCTGATCGGGCATCTTCTGGGCGCCAGCAACGGCACATCCATCGCGCGCGGCTCGTCCTGGTTGTCGGATAGCCTAGGACAGCAGGTTCTGCCGGAATATCTTTCGCTGATCGAAGACCCACATCGCCCGCGCATGTCCGGGTCGCGCCCCTTTGATGCCGAAGGCCTGCCCACACAACGCCGGGCGATCATCGAAAACGGTGTATTGACGGGCTGGACATTGGACCTGTCCAGCGCACGCAAGCTCAAGATGGCCTCGACAGGAAATGCTACGCGTGGCGTGTCCGGGCCTCCGTCGCCCAGCAACTGGAACCTGAGCCTGACACAGGGCGAGCACAGCCGCGCAGAGCTGCTGCGCGATATGGGCACCGGATTGTTGGTGACGTCGATGATCGGATCGACCATCAACCCCAATACAGGGGATTACTCTCGTGGGGCTTCGGGCTTTTGGGTCGAAAACGGAGAGATCACCCATCCGGTCAACGAATGCACCATCGCCGGAAATCTGCGCGATATGCTTCTGCGGATTATTCCGGCGAATGACGCCCGCCCCTATTTGTCGCGTGTGGTCCCATCGTTGCTGATCGAGGGAATGACACTTGCCGGCAACTGATCTGCCCCTGCTGATTGACGCCGCGCGCGAGGCTGGAAACATCGCAACACGGTATTCCGGGGCAAAAGCACAACGCTGGGATAAGCCCGATGGTGCAGGCCCGGTAACCGAGGCTGATCTGGCCGTGAACGCGATGCTCGAACAGCGCTTGCCCTCTGCGCGACCGGGTTACGGCTGGCTCAGCGAAGAGACCGAGGACACCCAGCATCGCCTGTCCCGGGACCGGGTTTTTATCATTGACCCGATCGACGGCACCCGCAGCTTCACCGAAGGTTCCTCGACCTGGGCGCATTCCCTGGCTGTGGCGGAACATGGTCAGGTGACGGCGGCGGTTATTTACCTGCCCTTGCGTGACCTGTTGTATGCGGCGGCCAAGGGCCAAGGGGCCACACTAAACGGCGCGCCGATTGTCGTATCGGACACCCAAGACATCACGACGGCCGAGATCCTGGCCGCGAAACCCAATCTGGACAGCCGGCACTGGTGTCAGGGCCGGGTTCCTCAATTCCGTCGAAACTATCGCCCGTCGCTTGCCTATCGGTTGGCATTGGTCGGGCAGGGTCGCTTTGACGGAATGTTGACACTGCGCCCCAGCTGGGAATGGGACATCGCCGCAGGGGATTTGATCGTCCAAGAGGCAGGTGGCATATGTACGGACCGGCTTGGCGCCCCACTGCGCTTTAACAACCCACATCCGCGCCTGAATGGTGTCATCGCGGCAAACCCGCCATTGCACCGGCAACTGGCTGATCAGATTGACCCAGACAGTGCGGGCATTGCGCCATGAGCAAACCGCGATCCCTTAGTCTGGCGGCCTATCGCGTGCTTTCGTGGGGCGTACCCGGCAACGGGGACCAACCCTATGTGCCCCGACCATCAGGAGATCTGATCTGGATTCACATCGCCAATCCGGGTCGCCTTCGGGCGATGATGGATTTCTGCCACAGGCTGCTGCAGTCGCGCCCAGGCCTGTCGGTTGTCCTGTCGGCCCCACCCGAAGCGGACCTGAGTCAGTGGGACTGCTCGAAATACATACTTGTGAACCTACCTTCGGAACAAACCGGCGCCGCGCGGGTGTTTCTGGACCATTGGCGTCCGAATATTGGCATTTGGGTTGGCGGCGGGCTGATGCCCAATGTGATTACCCGTGCCCACGAGCGCGAAGTGCCGTTGATCCTGATCGAAGCTGAAATCGACCTGAACACCGCGCGTGGGACCCGGTGGCTGCCCGATATCAGCCGGTACACTCTCGATTGCTTTCAACGAATTCTGGCTACCAGCAACGAAACGGCCCGGCAGATCCGCAAACTGGGAATCGCCTTCACCAAGGTCAGCGAGGCGCCTCCTCTGCTGATAAGTCCGAACCCTTCTCCGTGGCCCGAAGACGAACTGATCGAAACCAATCACGCCTTTTCAAGCAGACCCATCTGGCTTGCGGCCTGGGTGAAGGATAAAGAGTTCATCTCGGTCCTCAGCGCCCACCGTCAGGCCATGCGGATGCTGCCCCGGTTGACCTTAATCCTGCATGTCGCCGACATACAGGAAGCCGCCCCACTGCACCGGCGGCTCGAAGCCATGGACTTGCGCTGCATCAACTGGGACGATGGCGGCATGATTGAAGATACCACACAGGTCGTCTTGTCCTCGGACCCAGAGGTTTTGGGCTTGTGGTACCGTGTTTCGGCAGTGTCCTTTATCGGCAACTCGCTCGAACGGGGCGACGGGGGACAGGATCCGTTTGGTGCGACCGCCCTGGGATCGGCTGTCATACATGGCCCACATGTTGACCAGCATCAGACAGCCTACGATCAGCTGGACCAGGCAGGCGCCGCTTTAACGGTCCGAACCGCAACCGAACTTGGGGATGCCGTGGTAGAGCTACTTGCGCCTGACCGCGCGGCGGATATGGCTTTGGCAGGCTGGCAGATCGTGACCGACGGCGCGCCGCAATCAGATCAGCTGATCGAACTGGTACAGGACTATCTGGACGAACGGAGCACCGACGATGCGGGCACCTGACTTTTGGAACACCGCTCCGGATCAGTTGGACCTCAGGGCCCGGCTGCTGTCCCCGTTGGGACGGGTTTATGCGGCGGCGACAGCCCGCAGGCTGGCCTCGGAAACAGGTTTCAACCCAGGCGTCCCCGTTATCTGCATTGGAAACCTGAATGCAGGCGGGACCGGCAAAACACCAACCGTGATCTGGATGATCGAACAGCTGCGGGACGCGTGGCATCAGACCCATGTTGTCACCCGAGGCCACGGCGGCGCACTGACAGGACCTGTGCGCGTCGATCCTGGCAAACATTCGGCGGCAGAAGTCGGGGATGAACCGCTGCTGCTGGCCGCATTTGCGGATGTCTGGGTGGCCAAGGACCGCGCCGCGGGCGCAAAAGCCGCTGCCCAGGCCGGGGCAACGGTAATCCTGTTGGATGACGGGTTTCAGAACCCCTCGGTCGCCAAGGATTTCTCGGTCATCGTAGTGGATGCCGTACGTGGTTTCGGCAACGGATTGTGCCTGCCTGCGGGTCCATTACGCGAGCCTGTTGATGTCGGATTGCAACGGGCCGATCTGGTGTTGTCGCTGGGCGGCTCAGACGCGCAGACACAGTTCGCCGCCCGCTGGGGGGGAAATCTGACGGTTCCACATGCGACCGGTGCGGTCGAACCGCTGCAGACCGGAATGGATTGGACGGGCACGCCGGTTCTCGCCTTTGCAGGAATTGGTCATCCGGAAAAGTTCTTTGCCACATTGCGCCAACAGGGCACCACCCTGCTGCGGGCCGAGGCGCTGGACGATCACCAGCCCCTGACACCGGCCCTGATGACACGGCTAGAGAATGAAGCACGCCTGCTGGGCGCTCAGATGGTCACGACGGAAAAAGATGCGGTCCGCCTGCCAGCCGCCTTTCGCAGCAAAGTCATCACCCTACCAGTCCGGCTGAATATGGACGAGGGCGACCGGGTCAAACAGTTGCTACTGCAGGTCGCGCCTTCGCCCTGAAGGCGACCGGCCCTGACAGGCCGGTCGTATTTGGATTTAGCTGCCCAGTTCGGCGTCGATCAGCTTTTTGAATTCTTCGTAAGACTGATTGTCGACCTTCTTGTCGTTCACAATAAAGGATGGGGTTGCTCTGATGTCGTCGCGTTCTGCGTTCTCCTGATACCAGGCCACCAAGGTCTGCGCACGATTTCCGTCCTGCAGGCAAGCATCAAGCTGGTCATTGCTGATCCCAGCTAAACGTCCGATCTTGCGCAGTTCATCCACGATCTCCGCAGGTCCACCGGCACGGGTCCATTCAGCCTGATCCTTGTAGATCAAGTCGGAGATGCCGAAGAACTTCTCGGGGCCGCCGCAGCGCGCGACCATCGAGGCCCAAAGTCCGTATTTGTCAAAATACACTTCGCGGTAGGTAAACTTGACCTTGCCGGTGTCGATGTAGTCCTTTTTGATTTTCTTCAGCGGCCCCTGATGAAAACTCGCGCAATGCGGACAGGTATAGGACGCATATTCGATGATCTCGACGGGCGCGTCCGCGGACCCTTGCACCATTTCGATGATGGTCGAAGTGTCCAGATCGGCCTGTTGTGCCTCGGCGCTGCTGACCAGCGGGTTGGACGGAGAGGAATTTGACAGCGACAGCCAATAGCCACCTGCGGCTATGGCGACAGCCGCGCAGATTCCGATTGCAATACGGCTCATGAATCAGCCCTTTCTCAGCGTTTTTGCTTGGATAAAACGTTACGGCCCAGACGTTCAAGGGCTGTACGCAGATCGCCATCATGGACGCCCTGCGCAGCCCGGTCTGCCTCGGCTGCAATTTCTGGTTCGATTGTGGGTTTCGCCTGTTTCGGCTTGTGGTCGAAGCTGGCCTGCCCCTCGGCAAATCCTGTAGGAGCCGTCTGGGTGATGCGCACCCGACTAATCGCATTATAGCCATAGACCGCATTCACCTTACCGCGCAGCTGTTCCTTCTGCATTTCCAGCATCGGCGCCTGCGGGCCGGTGGTCAGCACCGTCAGCGTGGCCCCCATACCGCCCTTGCCATAGCCTACGTTAACCGGCCGCGCGATCGAGGCCACATCCTGTCCGACGATCTCGGCCCAATGGGTCAACAGGCGTGAAACGGCGAATCCCCGGCTTTCCCCGGCGCGCCTGATCTGGCCGTTCAGCAATGTCGCAGTACGTTTAAAGCCGCGTGTCGAAGAACGTCTGGGCTGCATCTGGTTTCCAACTCCTGTCTCTCTATTGTAAAGGGCAGAACACCGGGCGCCAGCGAAACCCGACAAGGAGATATGTAAAACTTGCGTGACACCCACGAAATTGACTTCAGCGATGAGTTGCTGGCCTGGTACGACCGCAATGCCCGTGAAATGCCATGGCGCATCGGTCCTGCCGATAGGTCTTCCGGAATGCGTCCTGACCCCTATCGGGTTTGGCTGTCCGAAGTCATGCTACAGCAGACAACTGTGGCAGCGGTGCGCGACTATTTCCTGCGGTTCACATCTCGGTGGCCGACAGTTGAATCACTGGCCGCAGCGCCTGACGAGCAGGTCATGGGGGAATGGGCCGGTCTGGGATATTATGCCCGCGCCCGCAATCTGCTGAAATGCGCGCGCGTTGTGGTTGAAAGCCATGATGGCTGTTTTCCCGACTCACACGATGAGCTGCTGAACCTGCCGGGCATAGGCCCGTATACAGCCGCCGCGATTGCAGCCATTGCCTTTGATCGTCCGGAAACCGTGTTGGACGGCAATGTCGAACGTGTCATAGCCCGCCTATACGACATTCACGATCCGCTGCCGGGGTCAAAACCACAACTCAAGCAACGTGCAGCTGCATTGACCCCAGCGGTGCGTCCGGGCGACTATGCACAGGCCGTGATGGATCTGGGTGCGACTGTCTGCACCCCAAGATCCCCGGCATGCGGGATATGTCCAATGCGCACGCGTTGCCGCTCCCACGCTGCGGGTACCCAGGCCGATCTGCCCCGCAAAACACCGAAAAAGCCAAAACCCACACGTTATGGCCATGTCTACATCACCCAGACAGCGGACGGGGCGATGTTGCTTGAACGCCGCCCAGACAAAGGGCTTTTGGGCGGTATGCTGGGATGGCCGGGATCCGAATGGTCCGATGCGCCGTCTGACACCGCGCCGTTTGCGGCGGACTGGCGCGTTCTACCGGGCGAAGTGCGCCACACGTTCACGCATTTCCACCTGATCCTGCAGGTTTGGGCAACCTCTTTACCGCCCGGTGCGGCACCGGAGGACATGATCTTGCTTGATAAACATGCCTTTCGGCCCAGCGATCTGCCGACGGTCATGCGCAAGGCATTTGACCTCTGGCGCAACCAGTAACACATTATGCTGAAACACGATCTACGGATAGTCTGTCCCGCGTCGACCGGAGCCTTTGATGATCGCATCTGAAACATTGACTCGCTGGCAATCCACCCTTCCATTCTGGGTCTCGTTTTTGCTGATTCCATTGATTTGGGCCACGGCCTTTGTGGGTGGCTGGTGGGTCTTGCTGGTGCCGCTTTCAACATGGTGGATATTTGCCGCGCTGGATCAGCTCACCGGGCTCGACCTCGAAAATGCGGACCCAGAGACGCCGGACAGCATGTTGCGCTGGTATATCCTGCTGACCAAAGCCTGGGTTCCGGTACAGTTCCTGACCCTTTACGGGCTGCTTTGGTATGTGACGCACAGCTCTCACCTGTCTTCACCAGAAAAGATCGGCCTGTTCTTTGGCATGGGTGTGATCTCGGGAACGATTGGAATCAACTACAGCCACGAACTGATGCACCAGAAGGGCCGGCTGGAGCGCGGGCTTGGCGACATCCTACTGGCCATGGTCTTGTACTCGCACTTCCGGTCCGAACATTTGCTGGTTCACCACCGCTATGTCGGAACCCCGCGCGATCCGGTAACAGCACGGTACAACGAAGGCTTTCATCGCTTCTATCCGCGTGTTCTGTGGCAATGTCTGGCCTCCGCCTTTCATGCCGAGCGCGAGAAACTGGCGCGCAAGGACCGCCCCTGGACGGACCGCACAAACCCGTTCTGGCGGTATTGGATATTACAGGGCGGCTTGCTGGCGTTGGCAGGTTTGATTGGCGGATGGTCCGGCCTTGTCCTGTTTCTGATTCAGGCCGGCGTCGCCATCTGGCAGCTTGAACTGGTGAACTATGTCGAACATTACGGGCTGACCCGAAAATATCTGGGCCAGGGGAAGTACGAACACGTCCTGCCCTGTCATTCGTGGAACGCGTCGCAAAAAGCGTCGAACTGGCTGCTGATCAATCTACAGCGCCACTCGGACCATCACTACAAACCCAACCGTCGATTTCCACTGCTTCAACATCACGATCAGAACACCGCACCGCAACTGCCCTACGGATACCCAGTGATGACGATCGCCGCGATGATCCCACCGCTCTGGCGGCGTGTCATGAACCCCCGTGTGCGGGATTGGCGCCGCCGGTACTACCCCGAAGTCACAGACTGGCAACCCTACAACAAGTCACAAAACCCGATGCCAGGGTCCTGACCGCAGCGTGCCTCGGCGCGCTGCCCGGCCCAACGACTGGCCCTGCGTCTTTGATGCATGGTCCATCGACGATAGAGCCTTAAGCTACATCACCCAGATATCCATCGGGTATTCAACACCGCGCACAGGGTGGCCCTTGTTTTCGGTAAATTCGGCTGTCAGTTCGGAGGCACTGCTCCCTTCCTGCTCAAGCTGCAGGCGCACCGCATCACTCAGCACGATCCGGGCCTGCAGCTCGCGGGTCATTGCCTCAAGTTTCGCAGCGACGTTTACCGCATCACCGATCACAGCAAATTCCAGACGGTTGGCGCCAATATCCCCCAGAACAACCGAGCCATAATGGACACCGATGCCAACATGAATTTCGGGCTCTCCGGCACGTCTACGTTCTATGTTCCACCGGTCAATCACAGTCACCATGCCGCGCGCGCAGGATACCGCGTTGGTCGCATCCAACGGTGTCGTCACCGGGGTCCCGAAAGTTGCCATAAGACCATCGCCCAAGTACTTGTCCAATGTCCCATGATGGCGGAACACTTCGGCCTCCATCCTGGCGTGAAATCCACGCAGCACCTCGATCACGTCATAAGGATCACGACCCGCCGCATATTTGGTGAACCCCACAATATCTATGAAGAGCACTGCGACATTCTCTTTTCGCACCTGTTTGAGCGGATCATCATTTTGGCTCAGTTCCTCCACCACATTTGGTGAGAAATATCGCGACAGGTTCGCTCGTTCCCGTTCCAACCCAGCATTGGTCATCAGCAGATGATTGAGCCGCCGCATCGACACGCCCAGCGTCACCGCCACCATCAGGAACACAATCACTTGCTGGATTCGGATCGAAGATCTGAAACTATTTGGATCCAACATCTCGGCTACATCCGGATACCCCTGCAAGGCCTCGGCCACTTTCTCACTTATGCCGGGAATCGGAAACGCAACCCACCAGGCGATCACCCATCCGGTAGTCCAGATTATTGCAGTCCATGTGCCTATGGCAATCACCGTGCGCCAGGAATAGGCCATGGTTCCTGCTGCAAGAATGACGAAGAAATACTGAAAGTTGTCAAACCGGAATTGCATCGCCAACGGGCGCACATCATCGCTGAACGGGTTGGGAATGATCATCCCCAAAGTCATAATCAAAAGGTCAACAAAGATTAGTAGCAACTCTGTCCGAGATTGCCCCACACGGCCTGCCCGTCGGATCATCCAACCATTTGCGCAAATCAGCAAAAGGATGAAATGATACCAAAGGACCTCCCAATGCGGGTTCAGGTAGATCAGCAAAAGGCCAGTCAGACCCATTGCGATCCAGCGGGCCCGGACAGCAAGCTCCAGCCCCTCGCGCTTGTGCCGTTCCAGCGCAGCTTCGGTGTATTTATTCTCGATTTCTACTTCGTTCGGACGGGTGAAAAAGAACCGCCTAGCCCGAGGTTCGCTGGCTGCTGTGTCCGACATTGCGAAAGCTCCTACACTGCGCCGATTGCTTCATTAGGCTCATATCGGAACTCATCAGGGAAAGAAACAAAAGACCCCGCCGTTGATCGGCGGGGCAAGGCTTAGTGCCTTGTGTCAGGCCACAGGCACCGGCGGTATTGGTCTATCAGTTGTGCATCTCGGACCGGATCTGCTGACGCAAGACGTCGATCGGCACGGTTTTGCCGTCGCGCTTGAAGCACCAGTAGGTCCAGCCGTTGCAGGAGGGCGCATTCTCGAGATGGGCGCCAACCTGATGGATCGAACCCTTGATATTTTGCCCCACCAGTGTCCCATCGGCGCGGACCTTGGCCTTGTGACGCTGGTTCATGGAATAGAGTTCCTCGCCCGGGCGTAGCATGCCGCGTTCGACCAACTGGCCAAAGGGCACGCGTGGCTCGGCGCGTTTGCTGGCGCTGACCTCCAGCGCTTCGCGGTCGAATTTACGCACTTTCGCGATGCGCTTTTCGGCCACTTTGCGATAACTTTCTTCGCGCTCGATCCCGATGAATTCGCGACCCAGCATCTTGGCCACGGCCCCCGTAGTCCCGGTGCCAAAGAACGGGTCCAGAATAACGTCACCCGGATTGGTTGATCCAACCAGCACGCGGTGCAGCAATGATTCCGGTTTCTGCGTCGGATGCGCCTTGTCGCCGTTTTCATCCTTGAGCCGTTCATGGCCAGTGCAGATCGGCAGCACCCAGTCGCTGCGCATCTGGACGCCTTCGTTCAACGCTTTCAGTGCCTCATAGTTGAAGGTGTATTTCGCCCCTTCACGCTTGGAGGCCCAGATCATTGTCTCATGCGCATTGGTGAACCGCTTGCCACGGAAATTCGGCATCGGGTTCGATTTGCGCCAAACTACATCGTTGAGGATCCAATACCCTGCATCCTGCAACGCAGACCCAACGCGGAAAATGTTGTGATACGATCCAATCACCCAGATGGCGCCATTGGGCTTCAGCAGACGATGGGCCGCCTTCAGCCATTCCCGCGTGAACTGGTCGTAGACGCCAAAGCTGGAAAACTGGTCCCAGTGATCATCGACTGCATCCACTTGGCTGTTATCGGGGCGGTGCAGTTGCCCTTTCAACTGCAGGTTATATGGGGGATCGGCAAAAATCAGGTCAACCGATGCCTCGGGCAGACTGTTCATCACTTCGATGCAGTCCCCGGATAGAATCGTGTTTACAGGGAGCGCTGTCGCGCCCTTTTTGGTGGTCGTTGTCATATCGCTGCCTCAAGTTCCACGGCGCTTATGCGCTCATTTGGTTGAGACAAGGATGAGTCAAAGACGATTCGCCGTCAATTTCTTTTTTGAATCAGCGGCTTACGATTTACTCTTGATACAACATATTGTGGACGGGCTTGAACGAAACTCTATGGTGAGGGGTCACACCAAGATTTCGCAGCGCATCCTTGTGTTGTTTTGACGGATAACCGGCATTTGTCTCCCAGCCGTATCCCGGATGCTGTTGCGCCAAATCCACCATCAGTTGATCGCGCCAGTTTTTGGCAAGGATCGAAGCTGCGGCGATCGACACGGAATGGGCATCGCCTTTGACCACTGCCTGCGCCGGAATGGCCAGTCCGCGCGGAATCATATTTCCGTCGATCAACAGATAATCAGGGGGGGGATCCAGCGCCGCCACCGCGCGCTCCATTGCCAGATGCGAGGCACGCAAGATGTTGTGCTCATCAATCTCGGCCACCGAAGCCTCGGCCACCGCGAATTCGGCGCAGCCACGCAGGGCAGTATCCAATGCGGCCCGGCGCTTGGCCGAGAGTTTCTTTGAATCGTTCAGACCTTGGGGAATTTCCGCGGGGTTCAGGACCACCGCCGCCGCCACAACAGGACCGGCCAGCGGACCTCGGCCAACCTCATCGACACCGGCAATCCGCAGATATCCCTGCGCAAGAGCGGCTTTTTCAATCTCATAATCTGGTGTGGTCATGTTTTGGGAAAATCCTGTTTTCCCCCATTGCGCAAGAAAAAAGAGAGGACAGCAATCGCTGCCCTCTCCGACGTGATGCTTCTAAGGCACCACTCCTGCTCGAACCGTATTACTTGTAAACGACGCGGTATCCCTGTTGGCGCAGGCAGGCGGGTTCATAGGCCCGCTTGACCTTATTGCCATTCCAGAAACCGACCTTGCACTTTTTGGGCAGGCTATTGGCGTATTTGTAGTGCTTATCCAGGCAGCGCGTCCCCAGAAGCGGGCGCTTTTTGCCATAGCCCTTGAAGGTTTCCATGCACCGTTGCGGCAGACTATAGCGCGCAACGCGCTCGGGCAAGGGACGGATATGGTTCGGCCGATGCCTGGGGGTCCTCTGGATGTGCTGTTTGGGGGCCTGATACACGTGGTTGTAGTTGCGGGTAACCTTTTTGCTGTCGCCTTGCTTGTCAAAATGATGGATGGCAGCGCCAATCAAGGCAATCGCCGCCAGCCCGCCAAGAATATCTTCTGCATCAGCGGCACGGGCCTGGGATGCAGAAACGCCGGTGATTGCGACTGCAGAGGCGATGATCAGAGCGATGAATTTCTTATGCATGGTGCTGTCCTTTCGGGTACTCGGTGGACGTGATGACAGTCCGTAAATTCGATAACCCGACATTGGGGGTGTCCCCTTCAGACAAGCAATAACGCCGTTTTGTTATCCGATATCAGACCGCGAAACCCCTTTGCGTTATTGAATATCAACCAAAGCCATGCGCAGGATGCGGCCTATGAAACAGATCCTCTCTTCTCTGGCCATCGGGGCCCTGATATCGCTTGGTTCCATGGCGTCAGCGGCGGATTGCTATGCCGATTACAAGGCCAAGCAGGACAATCCGTTGCGTCTGCATTATGGCGTCATGCAGGTTTCATCCTGCGGCAAAGGAAAAGCCAAAAAAGAGGTCGCACAACGGCTGCGCGGCTCGGGCTGGACCCTGCTGAACGTCATGTCCGTTTTTGGGCCTGAAGGGTTGGATAAAAGGAAGGCCAATGCCGGAAAATTCTATCTCCGTTACTGAGGCACGGCGCTCGGGCGTCAGGTTGGTTGGCGCGGGCATCACGGTAATCGTTGTCATACTTGTGGCCTCTGCCGCCTTTCTGTTGTGGACATTGCCAGATGCAAACGCGTTCAATGCCCGCGTCGAACGTCTGTTCGTCGAGAGTGATCTGACCTCGCAGACCGAGATTCGCCTACTCGAGATTCTGGCCCAGTCCGGCACTGCCTTTGCCGATACATTGTCCAGTTACCGCATGGTTATCTTTGTTTTGCTGGTTTTCGCCACTGCAATGCTGATTGCTGCGCTGGTGTTTCTGGTCATGCTGGTGCTGTTGAACCGACGCATGGCACAGATTGAGCGCACTGGGATTCAGGTCACTTCACTTTTGATCAGCCGGGAAGAGAATACCGTCTATCTCAATAACATGGATTTCAAACTGACTGCGTCGGCGATGGAAACCCTGTCAGTTCTTGCCGAATCCCGGTTGGATGACGAGGTTCTATCCGGCATTCAGATCGAGGCGATGATTTCCGGCAAAAGCACCGCTGATTGTGACGAGGCTGCTGGCGCGACGCGGATCAAGCGCCTGCGCGATGCTTTGGGCAATCAGATGGTCAGCGAGTTGCTGGTCAAGAACATCGCTAAAAAAGGCTATATGTTGTCGATCGAAAAAGACGTCATTCAGATGATTTGATATAGGGAAAATCCTGCTCTGCCCCTTGGAAAACACGGATCAAACGCCCATCCTATAAAGACCCGTGCCAGGGAGGATGATTATGAACGTTCACGTGACTCCAAATATCAAAGGCTATGGGATCTCGGTCGAACCACTTGTCGGCCGTATCGCAATCTACCGGGATGAGATCCTTCTGGCTGAAAGCTTTGATGCCAAGGTAATGTACGAAACTCGGTTGCCGCCGATGATCTACATCCCCCGTCAGGATGTACATGTCGATCTCAGCGATGAGACCGAACTTCAGACATTCTGCCCGTTCAAGGGCACCGCCACTTACCACGATGTCGTTCTGGCGGGTCAACGATTGGCCAACTCCGTCTGGGCTTACGAGAACGCCCTGCCCGAAAGCGCCGCGATCCAGGGCCATATCGGCTTTATGCCCACCGCATATACGCGGATTGAGCTGGGTGAAAACAACCTGCGCAACCCGGAAGACGGCAATATCAGCGGGCCGCTGATTGATTGGCTGATGCGGGGGGCCAGTGATCTCAGCACGCCCGAAGCATTCACCAAAGCGCTGGCCGAGAAGATGCTGGAACATGGAATTGCCATTCAGCGCCTCAGTATCCTTGCCTGGTCCTTACATCCGTTGATCGCGGGCAAACACTATATTTGGGAAAAGGGTGAGGCCGAGATTTCGACCAATGTGCCCACCTATGAAATCCACGACCACCCCGCCTATATCAACAGCCCTCTGCGCCACGTGTCCAACGGTATGGGCGGCGTGCGCCAAAGGCTGAATGACGAGAACCCTCAGCACAGCTTTCCAATCATGGAAGACCTGCGCGCCAAAGGGGCGACTGACTATGTCGCGATGCCCCTGCCATTTTCCGACGGGCGCACCAATGTCTTGACGCTGACTTGCGATCACCCCGACGGGTTCACAACGGCCAATCTTGGGCTGGTGTTCGAATGCTCCTCGGTGATTGCCCGGTTCTACGAAGTCTTCATGCAGCGCGAAAACGCCCAGGTATTGCTGGAAACCTATGTCGGAAAGCGGACCGGCGCGCGTGTCCTGGGCGGAGAAATCCGTCGTGGCGACGGGGATGAGATTGATGCCGCCATCATGTTCTGCGACCTGCGCAATTCTACCCTGTTAGAAGAAAAGCTGGGCCGCGCCGCCTATATCAATCTGCTGAATGACTTCTTTGAAACGGTCTCGGACATCGTCGACGAAAACGGTGGTGAAGTTCTGAAATTCATCGGGGACGCTGTTCTTGCTGTATTCCCGGCAGGCGAAGATTCTGCCTTAGCCCGCGAAAACGCGCAGCGATCAGCAGTTGGAATCGTTGAAAGGTTAGGAGAGCTGCGCAAGTCTGGGTCCGACATGCATTGCGATTGTTCGATTGGCGTCGCCTATGGGCGCGTAACCTACGGCAATATCGGGTCGCGCGAACGGTTAGACTTCACCGTAATCGGACAAGCTGCGAACGTCGCCGCCCGACTTGGGGAATACAGCAAGATCGTGAATCACAGGATTGTTGTGACCAAAGACATCGTGCCGGCCTGCACTGACGCTTTGCCACTTGGAGAGGTCAAGCTGCACAACGTGTCACAACCCGTGTGCTCATACGCGCTCAAAACCTCAGCGGACGCGATCCTGAATAGCTAGTTGTGGTAGAAATTTAGAGCGCCAGCGCTTGATATAGAGGCATCTTGCGATTGACGTAGGACTATCCGCCCAGCAGAAGCAACGCGGTTTGGGCCGGGGAAATTGTGCTTTGAAGCTGCGCGATCTGACTGCGCGCAAGGTATCTGTCGGTCAAATCCCCGATCGCCTCTTCATCCGCGAACTGCGCTAAATCGTCAGATCCAGTCAGGTTCGACAACCTATCCTTGAACACCTCAAGCTGCTTGTCGATGTCCAACTGACCAAAGCTTGAGGGCAACCCAAGCGCCGTCTCCATCATCTTTCGCAACGGCGGTAGACCCATCAAGTCGAACCATTTCGTGTCACCACTGCTGTCTTGCGATGCCAACTCAGCCAGCGCATGTTGTGCATAGAGAGATATGCGCATTGACTCGTCCTGTTCACCCACGGCGACCTCAAAGCGCGAGGTCACGTTGTCCCGGGCAATATCCTCCATAAATGTCGAAAGAATGGTTCTTCGAATTTCGCCAGGGCCCAGTCCAAATGCCTCAGAGAATTCACGGTATCTTTTGTCAGATAGGCGATTGGACAAAGCATCATCTGCGCTCGTTCCATCTGACAGGATTTTCTGGATGAAATAGCGGTTGTCGATGTCGCCCTCCAGACCAAATGCGCCCAAGGCAACCTGTAGCAGCAGCCGGTCAGAAACCAGATCTTCAGCCGTCTGAACCTTGCCGATGTTTTCCCGGAAATACGTCGCCTCACGCTCATTGACCGTCGAAGAGGAAAAGCTGTTCAACTGGCCTTCGTAGGTGCGCTGAATGAACCGCCAGCCAACAATGCCACCTGAGGGTATGACCGGCTGAAAGGTCATTGCTGGTAAGCCATGAGGCGCTCTTCTCGCGGTAGCAAAGCACGCAGGGATTTGAGGCATTTGTAATATTGCTCGGCCAACAAAGCTTCGGTTGCCTCGGCCAAAACTCTGCGGCTGTCCGCATCCGTAAACACTTGGCTCAACTCTTCCACCCGACGTAGCAGTTGTTGGCGGGCGCTTTCAGCTTCCATGTCTCCAGACAGAACCAGTTGCGTCGCATAGCACACTCTGCGAACGGGTGTGTTCACCTCGTCAGGATGTATCGCATCGCGCAAACGCAGGACATTTGCCTGTGGTGTCATGATTGAAAACCGACTTCTACGATCGCCGTTTTCCACAACTACACCATTAATCAGCACGCGTTCTTTTGGTGCTAGCTTCAATACCAAACCCGCCATCAATTCGCACCCATTTGCCGAAGGCCTTTAAGAACGGCCATGTTTATTTCCAGAAGGGGCTCTACCGAAGCCTTATTGCTGAGTATCTGGCTGCTGTGCTGTTCGGTGAACTCAGCTAGATAGAAAATCCGGGCGCGAAGGTCATTCGGCAAGGCGTTATCGGAATCGGCAACCCCGTTTGCCAACACAGACCAAAGCCTCCGGTTTTCATGCAAAGCCTGAACAAACGCTCCAAAGTCGGTTTTGTGCCGCGCGGCCGCAGCCTTCAACCGATGCGTGATCTTGGAAATCGCCTCATATTCCGTATCACGCGGTGTGCGCGTCGGAGCAGCGGTCTGCGCATAGGCGCGTTGTGCAAGAGTTTGCGGTGTCACTTGAAATCCTTCCAAAAGGCCGTCTTACGGCGGTCAAAGCCGGGGCGCGTTTCCACGCCCCGGCCAGGGTCCTGAACTTAGCGGAACAGCGACAGGATCGACTGCGGCGCCTGGTTGGCAATCGACAACGACTGCGTTGCCAGTTGCTGCTGTACCTGCAGGGCCTGCAGACGGGCCGAGGTTTCTTCCATATCGGCGTCAACCAGCGCTCCGATACCGGACTTGAACGAGTCAGAAAGATTCGAGATGAATTCTTTCTGCGTTTCGATCCGGCCCTGAGACGAACCAAACGCCGCAGATGCATCAATGGACGTGTCGATCAAGGTCTCGATAGTACCCAGCGCCGCCTGAGCACCAGCATCTGTCGATACATCAATCGAAGCCAACGCCCCCAGGCCACCTGCATTGGCATTGGTGAACTGCGCCGAGACAGTAACGTCCCGATCAGCGTCGGCGCCAGCCGTCGCAGCACCGGTTACAAATGTCAAAGTGCCCGGGTTGGCCGAGTCATAGTCGATTGCGACGCCCGTGATCCCCAGGGAATCGATCTGATTTTTCAGGCCAACGGCAACAATGGCATCCGTATAAGCGGCATCATATGTTCCAGATGGGTCCAGATCAGCAGCTTGCACCGTGTAGGACGCAACCTTGTCACCAATAGTGATCGAGATCTTGTCACCAGCAGCAAAGTTGTCCGTTGAACTGTCCACCACGATGTCGCCGGTTCCACCAGCTTTGTCCATCGTGAAGCCCGCGGCGTCATTGTCGGTTGTGACGTTGTCCGAGCCGGCCAGAACACCTTTGCTGGCATACCCACCTGTGGACAGGTTCTGCGAGGCCACCGAAATCGAAGATGCGGTTACGTTGCCACTGGAGTCACGATCCAGAGACGACAGGATCGAGGCTGTACCCGCCGAACCGTCAACCAGGTTAAGCCCGTTAAACTGCGCCGCTCCAACCACCGATGCGATCTGATCTTTAAGAGCAGTCACGTCGTCATTGATTTTGCCGCGGTCAACGTTGTCTTCCTGTGCCGCAACGATCTTCTCTTTCATCTGGGACAGCAAGTCAGTGACTGTCTCGGACGCATTCCGGGCCACCGCAACGGTCGATTCACCCAGTGCCAAACTGTCTTTGATGGCGTTGAACCCCTTAACGTCCGACTCCATGACTTTGGAAATCGCCCAGACGGCTGAATTGTCCTTGGCTGTGGCGACGTCCTTACCAGTTGAAATCGCGTTCTGGGTCTGCGCCAGGTTCTTGTTGACCGATTTCAGAGTTTGCAGCGCAACCATGGCGCCATTGTTGGTCAGAATGCTGGACATAGCTTTCTTCCTTTTCCGTTCGGGCCTTTTCGCCCTTGCTTACCCCGCAACATGTGCGGGCTTTGACGTCTTTCTGATCACTGCGACCCGCCGACGGGCTGTTCGCGCCACCTGAGTTTTCCAGATGCAGGATCACCTTTGACGCCGATCCCCTAACGGAGTGCTAAGACTCGAAAATCCGAAAGTTCGGATTTGATTCAATCCTCGTGCTAGGCCCGCTTTTCCAGCTTTGCGTGACTGCGAACGGCAAAATCGCTGCGTTGCCCATCCGCTCCATAAGTACTGAATTCCTGACGCACTCGGCGCAGTTCAGCCATGCGCCCGGCAACCGCCCGAATCCCTTCGGCCGCACTGTTCAGCAGAGCCTGATTCCGGTCGACTTTCTTTTGAACCCCGATCAGTTCATCACTATCAATCACCTCAAGATCATTGATCGCACCGATCAGCTTTTCCTTTTCCGGGGCCATGTGATTCAACCGATCCAGATCCCCGGTCACCAAGGCGTTGCGTTCAAGGTCCAGAACTTCTTCAAGAGATTTGATCAGGTCATGTTCAGACTTGTTAGGCATTGGTATTCTCCATCATGGACTGAAACAGGATTTCGGACAGGCCAACACCGCCGGACCTGGCAAGCTGCAGTGCCTGCTGCTGAACAAGAAACGATGAAAACTGGTCTTCACCCGCACCGCCGCCGAACGAATCTCGGGATTCGCCCAGACCTGCGGACTTAAGCATTTCAGACAGGAACGCCGCCTCAAGCTCTACCGCAGCATCTTTCAGCTTTTGCTCAACAGACAAGGGCTGCGGCGCCGCTGGAATACCAGATAGCTTCATAGCTTTCTCCAAAAATTGCATCGAACTTTCTGGATCAAAGATGAAAGCGGTTAAAATAAACGTAACTTCCTGCGGGCAAATTCCTGGTTACGCAAACCGGAGCCGGAGCAAAATGCCCAACCCTCTTATATTGTCCACATCCTCGACCGCCAGCGCCGCAAAATCTGAAACTGCCGCCAAGGGACACCCAATCTCGGAAGGGGCTGACACCTTTGCTGAGGTAATGGAGCAGGAATTGCAGCGTTCCGAAGGTGACAGCTTGAATGAGAACGTGCCCGAACTGACCATTAATGCCGAGGTGCAGGTTGAAGAGGATGTGGTCGAAGAAGACTCTGTTGATCTTGCCACCAGCCTGTCGGGAAAACCTGTAACTGACCCGCCCGCCCGCCCGCCGGCGCAGGACGAAGAGATGGCACCTGAGGAAACGCCGGCATCGCTGCCCGAACCTGACAAGGCCGTAATACTCGCAGCGCCAAACAATGCGGCCCCCGATCCTCGGGGTGATGCGCTTGGAAACGCGGCGCAGCGCGCCCGATCTGAGGTTCCGGCTTTGTTGCAGGCGAAAACCGCACAGCAAAAACCGGAACACAATCTGCCGCAAACCACTATTGCAAAGGGCTATCGGACCAAGGCGTCGATACCCTCGGATTCTGCGCCCGGAAAACCCGAAGTGCCAGAACCAAAGCTGGTTTCGCGAGATACACCCGATGCGGCTCAGGCTCCCAAAGCCACCGGTTCACCGCCGACAACACAATCCGTTCCGACACTTGTTCAAATGCAACTGATGACGTCTGCCAAGGTGCAGGACGTTGATTTGGTATCAGACCCCGACGCCGAGGGGATTCTGACCGCGCGCGAAAGCCAGCCATTTTCAACGGCACGAGATACGTCAGCAAGCCATCAGCACTTTTTAACCTCAGCACGGGCAGAAACGACGCGGGCAATCGCGGGGCAGATGGCCGCTGCGATACATGCAAGACCACAATCCAGCACGATTCAACTGACCTTGAATCCGGAAGAGCTGGGCAAGATCTCAATCGTCATGAATGGCCGGGATGACGGGTTGCAGATGACCATCGCAGCCGAGCGGCCGGAAACTCTGGAAATGATGAGGCGACATCTTTCGGTTCTTGAGGCTGAGTTCAAAAACCTAGGCCTGGGCGATCTGTCCTTCAATCTGGGCGCGTCGTCGGACGACCAGCCCGAAAGCGCGGACAAGCGCACAGAATCCGGACTGACTACAACCCAGACCGAAATGGATCAGGCCAGCGAGCCGGTCTTAACCCGGATCGGCCATAGTGGCCGCGTTGATATGAGGCTTTGAGCATGATCACACCCGCACAGAATACAAGCTCTACCGCCGCGCAGGCACAGTCTTCGGCGAAATCTGGAACATCCGGCCTGGCCTCGGATTTTGAAACCTTCCTTCTGATGCTGACCGCCCAGGCCCGCAACCAAGACCCGCTGGAGCCGCTGGATTCATCGGAATACGCCTCGCAACTGGCTCAATTCTCGATGGTCGAGCAGCAGGTTCAAACCAACGATCTGCTTACTGCGCTTGCCTATTCACTTGGTAGCGTCAACCTTGAAGAGCTTGCCAGCTGGGTCGGGATGGATGTGCGAACCGCCTCGGCCTTTCATTTCGACGGTTCACCAGAAACGCTGTATGCGCAGGCCGACCCCGGGGCGGACAGCGCCTTTATGGTGATCCGCAACGACTCGGACGAGGTCGTTGAACGCATCGCTGTTTCAACGACGGAATCCGAGTTTGTCTGGGCCGGAACCGATGACGATGGCGCCCCGTTACCGGCAGGAAATTACACTGCAACGATGGAAAGTTATGACGGCGATGAGCTGCTGTCTGAACGTCTCGCCTCAGCCTATAATCAGGTGCTCGAGGCGCAGGTGGGCACGGATGCCGTTTTGCTGACGCTCGCTGGCGGAGAGGTGGTGCCAGCAGGAATAGTCACTGCGGTGCGAACAGGAGCTTGATCTACGGTTAACGACAGGCGAAACCAAGGCAATGCCCGACTCGTTGACTGATTGGTGATCTCCCTGCCTCAAATACTGTCCCCACCGCGCGACCTTGTTGCTCAACTTGTCAGGCTCGGATTTGCCAGCGCTGGGGCACAGTTCGAAACGCTGTATGGTGGGAGGACAAACCGGGTGTGGAAGGTGCTGGGCGACGACAGTGATCAAGTATTGAAGCTGTACCGCTCGGACCTAGAAAACCCATTGTTTCGCAACGATCCCGCATTGGAAGCCGCCTGTCTGCGGGCACTGGCTTCTTCTGGGGTTGTGCCGCGATTGCGGGCAACAGGACAACATGACAACGGATATTGGGTGTTCTACGACCACGCACAGGGCACCCCCTGGCGGTCTGACCCGGCCCCAGTGGCCCGGTTGCTGCACCGCCTGCATTCGCTCAACCTAAACATAGAGAACGCACCCACCGGTAAAAACGGTAGCGCAGATCTGGCCGAACATGGTCAAAGCATTCTGGCGATGTGCACATCGGATCGACGGGCTCAGCTGGAAAAGATGCAACCACAGCATCATATTTTGCGGTCGGATCACACTTGCCTGATTCACGGCGACCCGGTGGCGGGAAACATCCTCGTCGCATCCTCTGGTCTGACGCTGATTGACTGGCAATGCCCAGCCGTTGGTGATCCTTGCGAGGACCTTGCGCTGTTCCTGTCACCCGCCATGCAATATCTTTACAGAGGTGCGGTTTTGACCGTCGACGAGCAACAGTCCTTTCTTTCGGCCTATGACCGGCAGGAAACCGTAAACCGCTACCGGTCTTTACGCCGCTGGTACGGGTGGAGGATGGCGGCCTACTGCCTATGGCGCGCAGAACATGGGGCACCGGATTATGAACAAGGGCTCGAGCTGGAACTGGCCGCTTTGTGAATGTCAGAGGTCGGCCAGTGCCATTAGCGCATAGGCTGGCGGCATCAGAGCCCGCCGCCAGGACCCAAGTGGAAAACGCCGCGGGGGTCGGGCCATTGGCTCAGGCAATTCCGCATCCTGTCCAAGCACCATGCGACTAAGCGCCCGCCCACAATAGGTACCCATCGCGACACCGTTCCCATGATAGGCCAGCCCGGCAAACATCCCATTCTGACCCGGAACGGGCCCTGCGAACGGCGTCAGATCCTGGGTAAGACACACCATCCCTGACCACATGTTGGTCACGTCCACATCGGCCCATACCGGAAACATGGCCTTGAAATCACGCTGCACCTTTTGCCGGATCGCAGCCTCGGCCTTAGGTGATGAGCGCAGGCCACCGCGCATCCCAAACAGAAACCGTCGATCCGGCATAAGACGAAAATAGTGCAGAAGATTTCGTGTATCGTAAGACATCTGATCCGAGGTCCAGCCCTGCGCCGACACCTCAGCCTCGGTCAATGGGCGGGTCACCAGAACGGTTGATTGCGCTGGCATATAGCGCCCAGACAGCCATTCAGGCATATTTTCACTGGAATATCCGTTGGTGCAGATCAGTACATTCGACGCTTTGATCCGCCCTGACCCGGTTCGAACATCAAAGCTCGCGCTGGTTTTGGTGATGTCTCTGGCCATGGTTTTCTGAAAAAATCGGACCCCAACGGAAGCGGCCGCATTTGCAATGCCGAACAGGTATTTCCGGGGGTTCAGACCAAATCCGACCGGCACGCTATAGCCCCCGAAAAAATCCCCTCCCAACCCGAGCCCGGGCAGGTCGGCCGCCTCATGCAAGCAGCCCCCGTCATCCGCCGAGCGTCGCAATTTCTCCATGGCGCGGGCGGTGTGGGCCAGGGCGGTTTCGCCCTTGGAATGAACGTCCGCTTCGATCTGATGCGCCTCAAGCAGGTCGGCGACAAGATTGACCGCATCCACTTCGGCCTGGGCAAAGCTTTCGGCCCCCTCGACCCCATATCGCCGAGCCATGCCACGATCGCTCAGCTTTGACCCACCTCGGCAGCAAAACCCACCATTGCGACCCGAGGCACCCCACCCCGGCGTCTCCGCCTCGAGAACTGCGACGGATAGGCCTGCCTGCCCCAGGAAAAGCGCGGCTGTAACACCTGTGAACCCGCCGCCGATGATGGCGACATCCACGCTCAGATCATCCTGCAACACCGGCCAGTCTGGTGCTGCGATAGTTTCATCCCACCAGCACCCTGATCGCGGTCCAGATCCATAGGTATACTCAGGGAACAGACGTTTCATTCCGCACGCACTGCCGCCATCTCATCCTGTTTCTGCCGGACCATCGCGCGCTTGGTGACCAAAGATGCTGCTATGACACCGACCGTCACGACCGCAATCATGATCGTGGATAGCGCATTGATTTCAGGGCTGACGCCCAACCGCACAGCTGAGAAAATCTTGATCGGCAGAGTCGTGGCTGACGGGCCCGATGTGAATGATGCGATCACCAGATCATCCAGCGACAGCGTAAAAGCCAATAGCCAGCCTGAGATCACCGCCGGGGCGATGATCGGCAGGGTGACAAGACGGAAGGCTTGTGCGGGTGAGCACCCAAGATCCAACGCTGCCTCTTCCAGAGACTGATCAAACGTGACCAGACGTGAGGATACAACAACCGACACGAAGCACATTGAAAAGGTCGTATGTGCCAGCACGATGGTCAAAATACCCCGGTCCAGTCCAATTCCGATGAACAGCAGCAAAAGCGACAGGCCAGTGATCACTTCGGGCATCACAAGAGGCGCATAGATCATGCCCGAAAACAGAGTCCGGCCAAAGAACCGCCCACCGCGTACCAGCACATAAGCCGCCGCCGTACCCAGAATGGTGGCCAGGGTCGACGAGAATACTGCAACCCGCAAGGTGACCCAGGCAGCATCAAGAAACGCTTCGTTCTGGACCAACTCACCATACCATTTGGTCGAAAACCCAGCCCAAACCGTGACCAGTTTGCTTTCGTTAAAAGAGAAGATGATCAAAATGAGCATCGGGATATAGAGAAACGCGAAACCAAGCGTCAACGAGACGACGTTGAACCAGCTTAACCTGTTCATTGCTCAGCCTCCGTCTGTTTCTGCTGGTTGCGCTGGAACAGCACGATGGGAATCACAAGGATCAGCAACAGCACAACTGCCACGGCACCGGCCACCGGCCAGTCGCGGTTCGAGAAGAACTCCTCCCACAACACTTTGCCGATCATCAATGTCCCGGATCCTCCGAGCAATGATGGGATCACAAATTCGCCGATCACCGGAATCATCACCAGGAAACAACCCGCGATGATACCCGGGCGTGACAAGGGGATCGTTATCAGCCAGAAGGCCTGAATACGCGAACAGCCCAAATCCTCTGCGGCCTCGATCAGCGACTCGTCCATTCGTTCAAGCGCGGAATAGATCGGCAGAATCATGAAGGGCAGATAGGTATAGACGATACCGATATAGACAGCAGTGTTGGTGTTTAGAATGGTCAGCGGGGTCGAGATGATGCCCGTCCACAGCAGCAGTTGGTTCAGGTAACCTTCGTTGCTGAGAATACCCATCCAAGCATAGACCCGGATCAGGAACGACGTCCAGAACGGCAGAATTACCAACATCATCAACGTCGGGCGCCACTCAGCCGGTGCGCGGGCCATGCCATACGCGATAGGATACCCCACCAGCAAAGTCAGTATGGTTGAAATCAACGCGATTTTGACGCTGGACAGGTAAGCTTTCCAATACAGGTCATCTTCGGTTAGCCAGACGAAATTCTCAAAATCCAGCTGGCTGAAGAAATCCCTGAGCCCGGCCCAGCCCTGAGATAAATCCAGTGTCGGCGTGTAAGGCGGGATGGCCAGTTCCGTGTCCGAAAGCGAGATTTTCAGAACGATGAAAAATGGCACCAGAAACAGCGCCAAAAGCCAGACATACGGGACGGCGATCAGAAGGGCGCGGCGCATCAATCCGCCAACAGAACCGCGGCGGTGGCTGTCCAGGACAGCCAGACCGGGTCTTCCCATGTAAAGGAACGACGCGAAATGCGACGGGTATTTGCCGTCTGCGCCTTGATAATCGTGCCGTTATTCAGTTCGACGTGATAAGTGGACAGATTGCCCAGATAGGCAATGTCAAGCACCTTGCCCTGCACTGCGTTGATTGCATCCGCAGGACGATCAACCGAGATCGTCACCTTCTCGGGGCGGATCGCCAGATGACATAGCTGGCCGCTCGAAAACTCTGTGGTCGAGGACGCAGTCAAAGGTGCCTGACCTTCAGCCCAGTCAATCTGATAGGTCTCATCGGCGCTTGCCGTGGCTCGGCCCTGGATGATGTTCACGTCGCCAATGAAATCGGCCACATAGACCGAACTGGGATTCTCATAAATCCGGTCGGGTGTCGCCACTTGTATCAGATTACCCTGATCCATTACCGCAACCCGGCTGGCCACGGTCATCGCCTCTTCCTGATCATGGGTCACGATCACAAAGGTGGTGCCGGTCTTTTCCTGAATATCCATCAGCTCGAACTGCGTATCCTGTCGCAGTTTCTTATCCAGCGCCCCCAAAGGTTCGTCCAGCAACAGCAGCTTCGGCGCTTTTGCCAGGGATCGCGCAAGCGCCACGCGCTGACGCTGACCACCCGAGATCTGGTGCGGTTTGCGACGGGCGAATTGTTCAAGCCGGGTCAGGCGCAACATCTCTTCGACACGATCCATAAGATCATGCTTTGGCATGTTGTCCCGACGCAGACCAAAGGCGATATTTTCCCAGATAGAAAGATGCGGAAACAGTGCGTAGGATTGGAACATCATGTTCACAGCCCGTTTGTTCGGCGGAATGGGATCTATATCCTGCCCGCCCAGCAGAATATGCCCTTCGGTCGGTTTTTCAAACCCGGCCAACATTCGCATCATCGTGGTCTTGCCGCAGCCCGAGGGCCCTAGCAGAGCAAAGAATTCTTTCTCAAATATATCCAAGGACAGATTGTCGATGGCCGTGAACTCACCAAACCGTTTGGTGACATTCTGGAACTGGATCAGAGGTTTCGCCTGTGGGTCTTCCCACGGCACAAAAACAGTAGAGTTCAAAACGGCCCCCGTTCGGCAATCTGAAAAGAATGGCAGGGCGGTTGGTCCGCCCTGCTGAAACAAGCCGGATCAGGTGCCCGATTTGATCTTGGTCCACAAACGGGTCACGACCCGCTGTATCTTCGACGGGTAAGGCGTCGTGATATAGAGGTTTTGCATGGTCGCATCATCCGGATAGATGGCCGGATCACCGATCACGTCTTCCTCAAGAAGTTCTTGCGAAGCCTTGTTGCCATTGGCGTAGTAAACATAGTTCGAGGCCGCCGCCATATTGTTGGCATCCAGAATGAAATTCAGGAATTTATGCGCACCCTCCGGGTTCGGAGCATCAGCCGGAATCGCCATCTGGTCGAACCACATCAACGACCCTTCAGCAAAGGGATGGTACTCAATTTCAACACCATTATCGGCTTCGGCCGCACGATCGCGGGCCTGCAGGATATCACCCGACCACCCCACGGCGACACAGATGTCGCCATTGGCCAATGCGTTGATATATTCCGAGCTGTGGAACTTCTGAATGTGCGGTCGAACGCTGGTCAAAACCGCCTCGGCCTTGCCAATAACATCTTTGTCATGGCTGTCCGGGTCTTCACCCAAATATTGCAGAACCATCGGAATGATTTCTGCCGGAGCATCCAGGAAATGAACGCCGCAGGATGCAAGTTTCTCCATATTCTCGGGTTTCAGAACCAGATCCATGCTGTTCAGCGCAACATCCTCGCCCAACGCTTCCTGCACTTTTCCAACATTTACACCAAGCCCGGTTGTGCCCCACATGTAGTTGATAGAATAGGCGTTGTCCGGATCATACCCGGCAGTACGTTCCTGAATCACATCCCACAGATTGCCTGAATTCGACAGCTGTGCAGCGTCAAGTGCCTGAAAGGCTCCAGCCTGGATCTGACGCTGAAGGAAAGTACCCGAAGGCACCACCACGTCATAGCCTGATCCACCGGCCAGCATCTTGGTCTCCAATACCTCGTTGCTGTCAAAAACATCATAAATCAGAGTCAGACCGGTATCTTCCTCGAACTTTGTCAGAAGCTCTTCGTCGATATAGTCGGACCAGTTGTAAACACGCACCTCTTCAGCGAAGGCCGCCGAAGTCCCCAATGCGATGACCGCTGTCATGGTCAGCGTTTTGATTGTCATATTATTCTCCCTGCAAGTGTACGCGCTATTTTCCCGTTTTTTTGGATTTGATCAAGTTTTGCGTTTTCGCACGATCCGTCGTATGGTTTCACGAGGTCAGAAACCTGACAAGTCAACATAGCGGGAAACAGGGCAAACCACTTGGATTTGATCAAAAATAAGGCATCCAGCACTGACGGTGCGCGTGAAAAACGACCTGCGCATGAACAGGTCTATAATACCCTCAGATCACAAATCATGTACGGCGAATTGGTGCCGGGGCAGCCCGTCACGATCCAGGGTCTCACTGATTCGCTGGGTGTTGGAATGACCCCTGTGCGGGAGGCTATCAGACGCCTGATATCCGATGGTGCTCTGGTGTTTCAGGGCAACCGCCGAGTGAGTGTTCCTCTTCTGACCGACGGCGACGTCGAACAGATGATTTATTCAAGAATCAAAATAGAATCAGAGCTTTCGAGGCGTGCAACTGCGAATGTGACACCTCAGGACATTGATCATCTTGAGCAGATCGACCAACGTCTGGATCGCACTATCAGCGACGGAGACGTCAGCGGCTATCTGCGCCTCAACCACCGGTTTCACGAAACGCTTTACGGCCATGCAAATGCCCCGATTCTCAATGATCTGGCCGAGCGCCTGTGGCTTAGATTCGGGCCGTCTTTACGCGTTGTATGTGGTAGATTCGGCACTCAGAGCCTGCCGGACCGCCACAAGGATATCATTTCGGCGTTGCGCAATCAGGACGCGGATATGGCAGCAAAAGCAACCGCACAAGATATCGAACAGGGCATGGAGCTGATGGCAGACGCCTTAGTCAACGCTTAGATCTGTCCGATTCGATTGACAGGAAAAAATTTGATCATATTGTAGCTGCCAATCGCTCTTGCAGGAGATTTTCCGATGTCGACCATCACAAACCATTTGCCCACGGCCCAGCTGCAGGCCTTGGACGCCGCCCACCACATGCACCCTTTTTCGGCCAATGGCGCCCTAGGGAAAGAAGGCGCGCGTGTGATCACCCGTGCGAAGGGCGTCTACCTGACGGACAGCGAGGGTGAAGAAATACTCGATGCAATGGCGGGCCTGTGGTGTGTCAATATCGGCTATGGTCGCGATGAACTGGCCGAGGTCGCAGCCCGCCAGATGCGCGAACTGCCGTATTACAATACCTTTTTCAAAACGACCCACGTCCCTGCCATCGCGCTGGCCGCGAAGATCGCGGAACTTGCGCCAGGCGATCTGAACCATGTGTTCTTTGCAGCCGGCGGGTCTGAGGCGAATGACACAAACATCCGTCTGGTTCGGACCTATTGGGCCGAAAAAGGCCAGCCCGACAAGAACATCATCATCAGCCGACATAACGCCTATCATGGCTCTTCGGTCGGCTCGGCGTCGTTGGGCGGCATGGCAGGGATGCACGCGCAGGGTGGAATCCCGATCCCGAATATCCACCATATCAACCAACCAAACTGGTGGGCTGAAGGTGGTAGCATGTCTCCCGAAGAATTCGGCCTGGCCCGCGCGCGTGAGTTGGAAGAGGCGATTGAGGAACTGGGTGAAAACCGCGTCGCAGCCTTTATCGCCGAACCCGTACAGGGCGCAGGTGGCGTGATTGTTGCACCGGATACCTACTGGCCTGAAATTCAGCGCATCTGTGACAAATACGATATCCTGCTGATTGCGGATGAGGTCATCTGCGGTTTTGGTCGCACAGGCAACTGGTTTGGATCTCAAACCGTTGGCATTCGCCCCGATATCATGACCATCGCAAAGGGGCTCAGCTCGGGCTATGCGCCTATTGGCGGGTCCATCGTGAGTGACGAGATTGCCGAGGTCATTGGCGGAACCGAGTTCAATCACGGCTACACCTATTCCGGCCATCCGGTTGCTGCAGCCGTGGCACTGGAAAACCTGCGCATCCTTGAAGAAGAAAAGATCGTCGAGCATGTCCGCGACGTAGCCGCCCCCTATCTGAAGAAAAAATGGGAGGCGCTGGCCGATCACCCGCTAGTGGGCGAAGCCAAGATTGTCGGCATGATGGCGTCAATCGCATTGACACCGGACAAGGCCAGCCGTGCCAAATTCGCGTCCGATCCGGGCACTGTCGGCTATATCTGTCGCGATCGGTGCTTTGCCAACAACCTGGTGATGCGCCATGTGGGCGATCGGATGATCATCTCTCCTCCGCTGGTTCTGACACCCGCGGAAATTGATGAGATGCTCGTACGCATCCTCAAATCGCTGGACGAGGCACAGGTCGAGATCATCGCACAGGGCCTGATGAAAGCGGCTTCCTGACCCGCGCAGCTTCATCTGGCTGAAAATACCTCGGGGGAGGCGCCGTCAGGCGACGGGGGCAGAGCCCCCTCCCCTACCTCAACCGCTCTAACAGCGGCGCGGAGGCATAGCCGTCCGGCAAAAGCCCCTGCGCCAGTTGATAGGCCCGAACCGCCTCAGTGGTATTCGGGCCGGTGCGCCCGTCGATCCCCTGCGTGTCAAACCCGGCCTCGGTCAGCCGGAGCTGCAATTCTTTCTTCTCAGCAAAGCTCAACGCCCGATCACCCCGAGGCCACTCGGCCTGAAACGCCGCGCGGCCCGCCAGACGGTCGGACAAATGCCCAATGCCGATCACATAGGCATCTGCACCGTTGTATTGCTCGATCACGCGGAAATTGTCGAAGATCATCAATGCGACGCCTTCACCGCCTGCTGGCAACAAAATCGCTGCCTGACCATGATCCGCAATGGGCCGCCCATCCCACGCAACCACGCCCAGCGCCGCCCAGTCTGACGGCAGCAGTGTGTAATCGCGTCTCGCGGCTGCAAAATCGAACCCGGCGGGCAGGCGCACTTCAACACCCCATGGCTGTCCCTTGGTCCACCCATGACGCGCCAGATAGGCCGCTGCCGAGGCCAGCGCATCGGTCGGGTCATCCGTCCATATATCCCGCCGCCCGTCACCGTCGAAATCCACGGCGTGATCCAGAAACGAGGTCGGCATGAATTGCGTATGCCCCATTGCTCCGGCCCAACTTCCGACCATCGTTGCGGGGCTGACATCGCCTGCCTGAATGATCCGCAAGGCGGCGATCAGTTGCGTTTCAAAGAACTCAGCCCGTCGGGCATCAAAGGCCAGCGTCGCAAGCGAACGGATCGTCTGATCCGACCCCCGAAATGTGCCGAAAGACGTCTCGAGCCCCCAAATCGCGGTCACGACCTCTTTTTCGACGCCATATTGCGCCTCAATCCGGGTCAGCACCGCGGCATGGCGTTCCAACCCCGCGCGTCCGTCTGCGACGCGCCGATCAGAAACGGCCGCATCCAGATAGTCCCAGATCGGCTTGGTGAACTCGGCCTGATTGCGATCGCGCTTGATGATATCCTTGTCATAGGCCAGCCCCGCTAGCGCGTGATCCAGAGTGCCGGGCAAGATACCCTGGGCCTGTGCCCGCGTCCGAAAATCGCCAAGCCACGCCTGAAACCGGGCGCTTCTTTCTTCTGACACGCGATACATCTCCTCCGATGGTCGGACGACCGGTCGGATTGAGACTGTAAGATCAGCCGACGCCAATTGTATCGGCTGTGGCCCTTCCGGGCTTTTGATGGACTCCGCCTGTACGATGGATGCCCATAATGCTGCGGTCATAACGCCGCTTACGCATCTACGCATTCCGAATTTCCTGATAACTGCTCAACCACAGGATAGCGCAAAAACGGCAAATCTCAAAGCGCTCAGCTTTCCGAGTCGCGGTCTCTCGCCTCCCGCTCAGACCGCAGCCGATCCAGGGCTTCGCGCAGCAGGGGGACCCGGTTGGGTCGGAACGAGGCCCCGGTAATCTGCATCTCTTGCATGCGATCCAACCGAAACACGCGGAAATCCTGCCGCAACAGGCACCAGCTGATCAGCACGCTGGCGCGGTCCATGTAAACGATGCTCAACGGATTTACGCAGCGATGGGTCTCGTCGCCTTTGGCATCCCAATAGGAAAATTCGATCGTCTGTTCGTCCCAGGTGGCCCGCCGCAGTTCAGCGACATCCACCGTTGGTTTCGCCGGCCGGTCAAACCGTGTGGCGGTCAGCACCGCATGGCTGAGGCGTTGGGACTGGCGCGGTGGCAAACGACCCTGCAGCTTGCGCAGAACTTCGCTGGCAGCCTCAGAGAGGCCGGGATCACCAATGGATTGTACCTCGCGCAGGCCAAGCACCAGGGCCTCAAGCTCATCATCGGTGAAGCCAAGCGGTGGCAGGGTGGCGTCCTCGATCAGGGTGAACCCGAACCCCGCCTCTCCGTCGATCACAGCGCCGAGGCTGCGCAATGAATCGATGTCTCGGTGAATCGTGCGCGGCGAAACGCCCAGATCCTGAGCCAGCTCAATCGACGTTCTTGGCGACGGGCCAGAGCGCAAGGATTGCATTAATTGGAACAAACGGGCGGTGCGGGTCATAATGCAGGTTACTTTATCTCTAATGACAGAAATTGTCATTAGGCCGGCGTACCCATCACATATCCCCATGATGGAGCCCAAGATGCTGACCCTTTTGACCTACCCCTCTGCCTTTGGCCTGTTCAGCGCCAGCCCGTTTTGCGTGAAAACCGCACTAATGCTGCAAACATCGGGCCAACGCTGGCAGCGATCTGACCTCCTTGACCCGCGCAAGATGCCGCATCAAAAGCTGCCGGTTCTGCGCACGCCCCAGCGTCTGATCCCCGACAGCGACCTGATCCGCGACTGGCTTGAGACACAAGGCACCGATTTTGATCACGGGCTGAGCGATCTGCAAAAAGCCCAATCTCGTGCTCTGATCCGCCTGGCTGAGGAACATTTGTATTTTCAGATCGTTCAGGACCGTTGGGCGAATGACGAAGTCTGGCCAACCCTGTACAAGACCTTTTTCACAGGCATCCCCACCCTGATCCGCAAACCGGTTGCCAATTCTATCCGCAAGACCGTTGTTAAAGGATTGGGGTTTCAGGGCGTCTCTCGATTCTCAGATGCGGAACGTCAGGACAGGCTGGAACGCGATCTTGAGGCGATCTCGGCCTATCTATGGCAGTCGACCTATTTGATGGGAGAAACCCCGACCGCAGTGGATATGAGCGTGGCCCCCATGCTTGCCGCGATGCGCGCGACGCCAGCCAATACACCGCTGACCCAGCGGATCAAACAGGATAAGCTGTTGAGCGACTACATAGACCGGATGGAGCAGGCGATACCGCTGTCATGACACAATTTGACGATCCCGCAGTGGCAGCGGCCTATCAAGCCCTGCCCGAAGGCACACGTGCCGGGGCTCTTGCGCTGCGTCAGTTGATCCTGGAAACCGCCACTTCGTTGCCCCGCGCGCAGCCGTTGCAAGAGGCATTGCGCTGGGGGCAGCCCGCCTATCTGGCGCCCAAGGGATCCACGATCCGATTGGGCGGGCACAAAGTGGCCCGCTTTGCCCTGTTCGTGCATTGCCAAAGCCGGTTGATGGGCGATTTCACCTCGGCCTTTCCGGGCGAAGATCGGATAGACGGCAACCGGGCAGTTCTGTTTGATGATCCGGATCAGATCGACGCCACCCGCCATGGCTGGCTGATAGCCCGCGCGTTGACCTATCACCTTCCCGCAAAAGGCTGACTTACATGCGCCTTGTTCCCGAGATGCGAACTCACTTCTGACGGCGTTTGCGTTCCACCTTGCGTTTGATCTTGTCCTTCTTGCGCTTGGTGCTGACTGCCTTGCGTCGCGTTGGGCGCTTGGATGCCCCTCCGCGCCCCGTCGGCAGGGCCTGATCGTCGATCGACAACAGCTCCAACTCCAGCCCGCCCGTCACAGGTGTCGCCTCGGTCAGACGCACGGTGACGCGTTGGCCGATGGCTATGATCAGCCCGGTGTCCGACCCCATCAGGGTTCCGGCCTCGCGGTCGAAATGGAAGAACTCGCGCCCCAAGGATCGCACCGGTACCAGACCGTCCGCGCCGGTCTCGTCCATTTTCACGAAAGCCCCAAACCGGGCAATACCGCTGATCCGACCCGAGAACTCAGTCCCAACACGCTCGCTCAGATAAGCCGCCAGATACCGGTCGGTCGTATCTCGTTCCGCCATCATCGAGCGGCGTTCAGTATCCGAGATATGAGTGGCAGTTTCGTCCAGCCGGGCGATCTCATCCTCGGTCAGGCCATCCGTGCCCCAGCCATGGGCCGAGATCAGCGCGCGGTGCACGATCAGGTCGGCATAGCGCCGGATGGGCGAGGTGAAATGTGCATAATTCCGCAGCGCCAGCCCGAAATGGCCGAAATTCTCAGCGTTGTAATAGGCCTGCGCCATCGACCGCAGGGTGGTCAGGTTGATCAACTCTGCATCCTCGGTGCCCGCAGCCGCATTCAGCAGTGCGTTCAGGTGGCGGGTCTGCAACACCTGCCCCTTGGCCAAATTCAACCCCGCCGCCTGAGCCGTTTCCCGCAGGCTTTCCAGCTTCTCAGGTGCCGGTTCTTCGTGGACACGGAACAGCAGCGGGCGGCGCTTAGCGATCAGGGTTTCAGCCGCAGCGACATTGGCGAGGATCATGAACTCTTCGATCAGCTTATGCGCGTCCAGACGGTCGCGGAACGCCACGCTTTGAACGTCGCCCGTATCGCTCAGGATAATCTTGCGTTCCGGCAGGTCCAGTTCCAGCGGTTGCCGCACAGCCCGCGCCTTTTTCAGTGCAGCATAAGCAGCATAGAGCGGCTTCAGTACGGTCTCTAACAGCGGCCCGGTGCGGTCATTGGGGGCGCCATCGATGGCCTCCTGCACCTCGGCATAATGCAGCGAGGCGGCGGAGCGCATAAGCCCTCGCACGAATCGGTGGCCGATCTTGTAGCCCTCGGCGTCGATCTGCATCCGCACGGCGATACACGCGCGCGGGACGCCTTCGTGCAACGAACACAAATCACCGGACAGCCGATCCGGCAGCATCGGAACCACGCGGTCGGGGAAGTAGCTGGAGTTGCCCCGCTTGCGCGCCTCGCGATCCAGCGCCGTACCGGGCTGCACATAGGCGGCGACATCAGCAATGGCGACCCAAACAACATGCCCCCCGGGGTTCTTAGGATCATCGTCAGCATGAGCGAAACAGGCATCATCATGATCCCGCGCGTCTGAGGGGTCGATGGTCAGCAGCGGCATATCCCGAAGATCTTCGCGCCCTTTCAGGCCAGCGGGTTTGGCCTTGTCGGCCTCTGCAATCACTGTGTCGGGGAAGTCATCGGGAATGCCATGCTGATGAATGGCGATCAGCGACACGGCCTTGGGGGCCGACGGGTCGCCCAGTCGTTCGACAATGCGCGCACGTGGCAGGCCCATGCGGGTTTTGGGTCCGGCCTGTTCGGCCTCGACCAACTCACCGTCTTTTGCACCCAGTACGGCACCTTCATTGACCAGCCACTCGTTCTGTCCGGCCTTGTCGATAGGCACGATCCGTCCGCCCTCGGTCCCTTTGCGGAAGATACCGACGATCTTGCGCGGGTTGGTTCCGATCCGGCGGATCAGACGGGCCTCGTAATTATGGTCTCCCTCCTGCACCACGGTCAGACGGGCCAGAATGCGGTCGCCCTCGCCCAGCGCCGGATCACTGGCCCGCGCAACCATCAGCACAATGGGTTCAACACCTTCGCCATGCCATTCCAACGGTCTCGCGAACAGGTCACCATCGGCATTCGGAGCCTTCACCTGCAACACACTGACCGGCGGCAGGCGGTCGGGGTCACGATAACTGCGATTGCGCTTTTCCAGATGCCCTTCGGCCTCAAGCTCTTTCAGAATACGCTTCAGATCAATCCGATCCGCGCCCTTGATGCCAAAGGCTTTGGCGATATCGCGTTTCGAGGTCAGGGTGGGGTTTGCCGAGATCCAGTCGAGGACCTCTTGCTTGGTCGGAATACGTGTCATGAGATCGGCCTAACACGGAGATGCGGCGGCGTCATGACCAAAAAGGGTCAGCCTCGCAGATCGGCAACCGTATCGACATCGCGCAGCTGATCCAGCATCGCCACCCGGCATCCGGGGATCGAGGCCAGCGTGTCGGCCAGCGCATGTTCCGTAGACCAGCGCACGTTTTGAAACAAGCCGTGCGGCAAGGCACCAACGCGCTGCGCCCCGACCAGCCAATATCCGCCATCCGGGGCCGGACCAAACACCATCTGGTTGCGCCCCAATGCCCGGAACGCGCGCGCGATATGCCCCCGTGTAACCCCCGGGATATCCGCACCGATCAAACAAACTGGCCCTGTTGGCATGTCCCGCAGTATCCGGCCCATACGGTCGCCGAGGTTCCCTTGTCCCTGCGGTGCTCGGGGCAGGTCGGCGGGCCAGATGCGACTGGTCAGCCCTTCGCGGTCCGGCGAAACCGCCAGCACGATCTGCCAGCGCGGATCGCGCAGACGCCGGATCAGCGACCGGGTCTGATGGCGAAACCACCATGCCGCGCCGACCATACCGATATCGCGCCCCAACCGGGTCTTGACACGGCCCGGGCGCGGTTCTTTCACCATGATCACTAGGGTGCGCTGCATGAATCAGGAAAAATAGTCGGTCAGGATACGGGTATAGACCGCCTTGAGCTGTTCAATCTGCGCCACCTCAACGCATTCATCCACCTGATGCATGGTTTTGCCGACCAAACCAAATTCGACAACCGGACAATGATCCTTGACGAAACGCGCGTCCGAAGTACCCCCGGTTGTCGACATCTCGGGCGTGACCCCGGTTTCAGCCGCAACCGCTTTGGCCACCAATTCCGACAGAGGGCCAGGAGGGGTCAGAAAGCTTTCGCCCGATATCTTGATACGCACGTCAATTTCGACACCAAACGCGGTGGCCACATCGCGCGCCTGCGCTTGCAGCCAATCGCTGAGGTTGGCGCCGGAATGCAGGTCGTTGAACCGGATGTTCACCGCCCCGCTGCACTGTGCCGGGATGACGTTTGTGGCGGAATTGCCGGTGTCGATCGCCACAACCGCCAGCGTCGAGGCATCGAAATGGTCGGTGCCCTGGTCCAACTCGTGACTGGCCAGCCTGTCCATCAGCCGGGCCATGGCGGGTAGTGGGTTCTTTGCCCGGTGCGGATAGGCCGAATGGCCCTGCACACCTGTTACGGTAAACCAGGCGGTCATCGAGCCGCGACGGCCAATCTTCATCATTTCACCCATCCTGTTCGGGCAGGTGGGTTCACCGACCAGGCAGACGCTCATCCGCTCGCCGCATTGATCCATATGGTCAAGCAGGGCGGTGGTGCCATGCAGCGCATCAGCCTCTTCGTCACCCGTGATCGTCAGGATGATGGCCCCGTCGGGTGGCGTGTCGCGTACAAAATCCACTGCCGCCGCTGCAAAGGCCGCCACACCCGATTTCATGTCAGTGGTCCCGCGCCCATACATGAACCCTTCCCGGATTTCTGCCCCGAAAGGCGGTGTGGTCCAAGCGGCCTCGTCGCCCACTGGAACAACATCGGTGTGACCGTTGAAACCAAAGCTTCGGGCGTGACCTTTTGCACCCCATCGCGCAAACAGATTGCTGATGCCGGCGCGATCAACACGGGTACAATCAAACCCCGCCTGTGACAGGACATCCTGCAGCAGGACAAGGGCACCACCTTCTTCAGGTGTGACCGATGGGCAACGGATCAGGTCGGCCGTCAACGCAATCGGATCTGTCATGGTGGGCCCTTTCCATAAAATTTCTTTCAGGTTCGTGCACAGATTCAACGAATTGGCCCGATTGCCAACCCCAACAGGCCAGAAACCGCGGGCTTTTTCCACCTTGTATCGAACTGACACCCCCGGAAAACATGGGGCCTTACGCTGCGATTGCCTTGTCTGCCGGTTCGAATATGCGCTAGAGGGCCGCGAAACAGGTGATTTTACGATGACACGTGCTCTTTTCGCATTGATCTGCCTGACTTTCGCCGTTCTCGGCCAGCAAAGCCAGGCCCAGACGCTGACGGTTTCGACCGTGACACGGCCTCCGTTTTCTTTTGTCGAAGATGGAGCCCAAACCGGATTCTCGATGGACCTGCTTGAGGCGTTGGCTGAATCCCTGAATTGGGACTATTCCATCCAACGTTCCGACGCCTTTGGTGACATGCTGGGCGCAGTGCAGGGCAGATCCGCCGATCTGGCCATAGCCAATATCTCGATCACTGCCTCGCGAGAAACGCAGATGGACTTCAGCCAGCCGATTTTCGAGGCTGGTTTGCAGATCATGGTGCCATCGGACGCGGTGCGCCGCCCGTCACTGCTACATGCGTTACTGTCGCGCGAATTGTTCATTGCTATCGGGCTTGCCTTTGCTATCCTTCTTGGCGGCGGCATGCTGATGTGGGTGTTCGAGCGCCGCTCGCAGCCCTATTTCGACCGCAAGCTAGACGAGGCCTGGTTCCCCTCATTCTGGTGGGCCTTGAATCTGGTGGTCAATGGCGGGTTTGAGGAACGAATGCCGCGCACGCCATTTGGTCGAATTCTGGGTGTAGTGCTGGTTGTATCTTCGCTGTTTATCGTCTCGGTCTTCACTGCGCGGATCACCTCGGTCATGACAGTGGATGCAATCAGTGGCAGCGTGAATTCGATAAATGACCTTTATGGCAAAGAGGTCGGAACAATCTCGAATTCAACCGCTGCTAACTTTCTGAACCGCCGCGAGATCGAGTTTACCAACTATGATGGGCTCGACCCCATGCTTGAAGCCTTTCGCAACGAGGAACTGGACGCCATAGTGTTCGACGCGCCGATCCTGTCCTATTTCGCCGCCCATGAAGGACGCCGGATCGCCTCGATGACAGGCGGTATATTCCTGCGCGAGAATTACGGTATTGCCTTCCCTACCGGGTCCCCGCTGGTCGAAGACGTCAACCAGGCGCTGCTGGCGCTGCGCGAAGACGGCACCTATGACGAGATTTATCGCAAGTGGTTTGGGGCGCGGAACTAAGCCGTCTCTTCATCCCCGAAAAACGGGGTCATCTGCGCCACGATCACTGCATTTTCATCCAATGCGCGCTGCATTAGGGCCCGTTCATCCGGGTCGATCTCGTGACCTTGCGCCTCACGTTCGGCCAAAGTGCCATAGCCTGTGACATCCAAAGGCGCGGTATCTGCCTGTTTCAGGATCGCCACCGTTTCGCGCACGGCCTCGGCCTCGTCGACGCCGCTGGCAAAACACATCAATGCCGCCCCGGTTGCGCCGTCGGGCAGGCCATCGCCATCCTTGCGACCGATCTGCACAAGCAGGGTATAGACCTGCTGACGCGAAGGTTTCTTTTGCTTTTCCATGCAAGGGGCCATAGCCGCGCACCTGCCTGCGGTCAAGCAGCCGGGGAATTGCAGTGGATCGCCTGTGCCGCCATAGTGCCCGCAGTAACCTGACACCGATCACAAAAGGACGTTGCCATGACTTATCCGGATTTCATCACAGGATTCCCAAGCCTCGACGTGCCCTTCCCCGAAGATGTGGTGCAAACGGCCGTGATCAGATCAGACGCGGGGCTGGTGGCGTTTTTTACCTTTCTTCAGGATTTCGAACTGCCCCTTCATTCCCATCTGGCACAATGGGGAACTGTGGTCGAAGGTGAGATTGAGCTGACCATTGGCGATGAAACCAAGAGCTATGGCCCCGGTGACAGCTATTCGATCCCCGCAGGAGTGGAGCATGGCGGCAAGATCAAAGCCGGGTCGCGCGTCATTGATGTGTTCGAAGAACCGGACCGCTATCCGGTCAAAGGGTAAGCGATAACAAAAAAAGGGCCGCAGCGGATCGCGCTGCAGCCCCCTTGTTTGATCCGCGCCCAGTATTAGTCGCGCAGCAGCTCGTTGATCCCGGTTTTCGAGCGGGTCTTTTCATCCACCCGTTTCACGATCACGGCGCAGTAGAGGTTGATGTTGTTCTTGGACGGCATCGAGCCCGCAACAACCACCGAATAGGGCGGAACTTCACCATAGGTGACCTCGCCGGTTTCGCGGTCGACGATCTTGGTCGATTTGCCGATGAACACGCCCATGCCCAGAACCGAGCCTTCGCGCACGATGCAGCCTTCGACCACTTCGGACCGGGCGCCGATAAAGCAGTTGTCTTCGATGATCGTCGGACCCGCCTGCATCGGTTCCAGAACGCCGCCGATCCCAACACCGCCCGACAGATGGACGTTCTTGCCGATCTGCGCGCATGAACCGACGGTGGCCCAAGTATCAACCATTGTGCCCTCGTCCACATAGGCACCCAGGTTCACAAATGACGGCATCAGAACCACGCCGGGCGCAATAAAGGCGGATTTGCGAACGACGCAATTCGGCACCGCGCGAAAGCCAGCGGCCCGCCATTGGTTTTCACCCCAACCCGCGAACTTGCTGTCCACCTTGTCCCACCAGCCGCCGTCCTGAGCGCCGCCGGTCTGGATTTCCATATCCTTGATGCGAAAGCCCAGCAGAACCGCTTTTTTCGCCCACTGGTTCACATGCCAGTCGCCGCTGTCTTGCTTTTCCGCGACCCGCAGCGACCCGCTGTCCAGCGCATTCAGCGTATCTTCGATCGCTTCGCGTGTCTCGCCGGTGGTGGCGGGGGTGATGGCATCTCGCGCCTCCCAGGCGGCTTCGATGGCGGCTTCCAGTTGCGCGTTGGACATTTGGCGGCTCCCTGCAGATTCTGTTCACGCTTGTGTTGCCTATACGCAAGCGACGGACTGGCTGCAATGCGACGCTGAGCGCGCGCTTTGCGGCTGTTTGTTCCGGTTTCAGCCGTTCAGAGGGTCCGGTGAGATGTTTCCACCACAGATCAGCACCGCCACCCGTTCGCCCGGCTCTGGCGTGTAAGCCCCCGATAGCAGCGCAGCCAAGGCGGTTGCGCCTGCCGGTTCCACCAGAATCCGATGCGCCCGCCACAGGACCTTCTGCGCCTGCGCGATGGCCTCATCACTGACCAGAACTGATTGCACGCCCTGTGCCAGATCGAAACAAATCGAGCCGATCCGCCGCGCGCCCAGCGCATTTGCCGCAATGCCCGAGACGGACACATCCACCGGTTCTCCCGCCTGCAGGGCTGCATTCAGCGCGCAGGAGGTTTCCGGCTCAACCGCCACGACCTTGCGCGTGCCTTGCAGCCAGGCCAGCGCCCCGGCGATCAGACCGCCACCGCCCACCGCGATCAATACGGTATCCGCTTTCAGGCCCTGTGCCTCCCATTCGGCAAAGCAGGTTCCCTGCCCGGCGACCGTAGCGGGGGCGTCATAGGCGTGAATCTGCATCGCGCCCGACGCATCCTCATACGCCTGCGCCGCAGCAAGAGCGTTGGCATATTCTCCCGGCACCACGCTCAGATCTGCGCCTGCCTGTTCAATCAGCGCAATCTTGGACGGCCCTGCCAGTTCCGGGACAAAAATCTTGGCCGGATAGCCCAGCGCCTGTGCCGCATAGGCTGCGGCTGCGCCATGATTGCCGCCCGATGCGGCCACAACACCAGCCTCAGGCACATCCGTGCTGATCAGAGTGTTAAACGCCCCGCGCGCCTTGAAACTGCCGGTGTGCTGCATATGCTCCAGCTTCATTTCCACCGAATATTCCAGACCCAAGGCACGGCTTTCCGTGACTGGCGTCACTTGTGCATAGCCGGTTATGCGGTGCTGTGCCGCCAGTATTTCGCTCTTCCAATTCATTCTCATCTTTCCGTGACTGGCACTCTGCGCCCGAACCCTATAGCTGTTTGGAAAACACGCAAGCAGGGATCGTTACCCCATGAGAGAAGACCGCCTCAGCCCGTTTCGCGACGCGCAGACCGACCGTTCGACCGCAAGCGAGGTACCCGACACCCCGCAAACCCGCTCACCCGCCTATCGCCTTGCCTTTGCCGATGAGGATTTCCTGTGCCGGGATGAGCTGCGCCCGGTGCGCTTGCAGCTGGAACTGCTCAAGCCCGAGATGATCATGACCGAGCGTGAGATCACCTCGACCATCGTCATGTTCGGCGGCGCGCGTATCCCTGAGCCATCACAGAAACACACCGCGCGGACGGAAACGCTGGCCGGGCTGTCGGAGTATTACGACGAAGCGCGCGAGTTTGCCCGGTTGATGACCGAGAAGTCGAACGAAACCGGCGGGCGAGAGAATGTAATCGTCACCGGCGGTGGCCCCGGCGTGATGGAGGCTGGCAACCGCGGCGCGCAGGATGCGAACGGCTGTTCCATCGGCCTGAACATTGTGCTGCCGCATGAGCAGGCACCGAACCTGTACGTTACGCCCGAGCTCAGCTTTAACTTCCACTATTTCGCCATCCGCAAGATGCATTTCCTGATGCGCGCCCGCGCCATCACCATCTTCCCCGGCGGCTTTGGCACCATGGATGAGCTGTTCGAGTCCCTGACCCTGATTCAAACCGGCCGTATGGAGCGTGTGCCCTTCCTGCTATTCGGTCGCGCGTTCTGGGAAAAGGTCATCAACTGGGAGGCGCTGGCCGACGCCGGCACCATCTCGGACGAGGATCTAGACCTGTTCCGGTTCGTCGATACCGCGCAAGAGGCGGTCGACATAATCGAGAAATGGGAACCCACCCCGCCCCGTGACGAAATACCGGGGCGCTAAACGATGGGGCGCAAGACCGGCGAGATGCTGCATCTGCGGGGCAACGCACTGACCAAGGGCGAGCCCGTGGCCCTGCCCCTGACCCAAAGCAGTATGTTTCACCTGCCCGGCGCACCGGACGGGCATGATTTCTACGGTCGCGTCAACAACCCAACCTGGGAACATCTGGAACAGGTTCTCGCCCATCTTGAAGACGCCCCCTGCCTGGCTTTCCCGTCGGGCATGGCGGCGATCTCGGCCGCGTTGTTTGCCACGGTCAAAGCCGGGTCGCGCATCCTAATCCCGTCGGATGGCTATTACGTCACCCGCGTGCTGGCCGACCGATTTCTGTCTGGTCTGGGTGTCATCGTGACAGAACGCCCGACAACCGCCTTTTCCGAAGGCGGGTTCGACGGCATCGATGTGGTCTTTGTCGAAAGCCCCTCGAACCCTGGTCTGGATATGATGGACCTGCCAGCCATCGCGTCGTCCGTGCGCGCAGCTGGTGGGATCACCATTGCTGACAACACAACCATGACACCACTGGGCCAGCGTCCTTTGGATATGGGCGTAGATATCGTCGTGTCCTCGGACACCAAGGCCATGGGTGGGCATTCCGATCTGCTGATGGGCCATGTGGCCAGCCGCAATACAGATGTCATGGAGCGGGTCGAGGAATGGCGGCGTGTCTCTGGCGCGATCCCCGGTCCGCACGAGGCTTGGTTGCTGCATCGTGGGCTGGAAACACTGGATGTTCGGTTCGACCGGATGTGCAGCTCGGCCCAGGTGTTGGCAGAACGGTTGGCGGCGCATCTGGCTGTGAAAGACATCCGCTATCCCGGCCTGCCGGGCGACCCATCCTACACCTTGGCACAGGCTCAGACCACGCGGTTCGGATTCCTGCTTTCGATCACGTTGGAAACCCAGGCCAAGGCCGAAACCTTCATCAACACCTGTCCAATGCTGCGCCCTGCGACGTCTTTTGGCGGCGTCCATAGCTCGGCCGAGCGCCGCGCCCGTTGGGGCGACGACGTTGACCCCGCTTTTGTCCGTCTGTCGGTGGGATGCGAGCCGGTGGTTGAGCTTTGGCAGGCAATCGATGCCAGCCTGAACGCACTGTAATTACTTTTTGGGCGTGCGCAGCTCGGTGAACACGTAGATCGGCAGCACGACGCTGGCAATCAGCGCGCCCAGCCAGACCAGCAGTGTCGCAGCCAGCAGGTTGGAAATTCCGCCAACCGTCAGCCCATTGGTCACCAGATCGGTCACAAGCAGGCCGACAAAGGTCACGATCAACGCGATCCCGCCTTTCAACGAAGGCGCCCTTTTCTCACCCAACTTCAGGATCAGCGGCTCGGCCACCACCTGCACCAGCGTGAAGACGATCACCACAACGATGAATGAAATCGGCTTGATTGCAAAACCGGTCAGTAGCAAAGCGGCCAACATTAACCCAATGGCATTGCCCGCCAGCAGGGCCAGAACCGATTTAAGTCTGCGCGTCATCGGCTGATCTCCGTCAATGAATAATATGAAACAGCCTGATAGTATCAGAGATTGCGAAACTTGCGAACCAATTTAGCCACCGGTTCTTTTTGACCTGTTGAAATCACGTGATAAAATACCTTCATCATGATCAGCCCTTCCCCCATCCATGAGAGGTGAGATGAGCGACGATCCCTATGCCGCACTTGGCGTGGCCAAAGATGCCAGCGACGCTGAAATCAAAAAAGCGTATCGGCGTATTGCCAAGGAATGCCATCCGGACTTGAAACCCGGGGACGCCGAGGCCGAAGCCAAGTTCAAGGCCGCCGCCGCGGCCTATGATCTGTTGAAAGATCCTGAGACGCGCAAACGCTATGACAATGGTGAGATTGATGCCTCGGGACAGGAACGCCCGCAACAGCAATACTATCGCGATTACGCCGAAGCCGCCGGCAACCCCTATCGCGGGCAGGCGACGGACCCGGACGACATGTCGGATATATTTGCCGAATTCATGCGGGGTCGCGGCGGATTTGGTGGGCAAGGCGGCCGCGAGTTTCACGCGCCCGGCCACAATCTGAACTTCACGCTTCAGATCAGCTTTCTGGATGCGGTATTCGGCGCCAGCCAGAAGCTGACCCTGCCGGATGGGGACCGGATCGAAGTCAAGATACCCGCAGGGATCACAAGCGGTCAGACCATTCGCCTGCGGGGCAAGGGTGCCGCTGGCTATGGTGAGGGGCCGCGCGGCGATGCGCTGGTGACAGTATCAGTCGCGGATCATCCGGTATTCGACCGTCAGGGAAATGACATTCACATCACGCTGCCCATCACGATTGATGAGGCGGTGCTGGGCGGCAAAGTGGCGGCGCCCACGATCGATGGGGGCGTAAACGTGACCGTTCCGGCCGGAACCAGCAGCGGCAGAACCCTGCGCCTGCGGGGTAAGGGCGTCAAGAAGCGCGGCTCGGCCGAACGGGGCGACCAGTTGATCGAGCTGACCATTTCAATGCCCGATCAAATCGATGATGAGTTGAGGCAATTTATGGATTCATGGCGAGAAACCCACCGCTATGACCCACGCAAAGGAATGCCGTCATGACCCGCACCCTGACCGAAGAGGAACTGATCACTGCCGTAGCCCGGCTGACTTCGACCCGATTGACAGAATATCTGGCCGCCGAAATCGTGATCCCCGAACAAACAGATCGCGGATTGGTCTATCACAGCCTCGACGTTGCCCGGCTGGAGTTGGCCTGCGAGTTGCACGACCAATACGAAATGGAGGCAGACGCAGTGTCGATGATGATTTCCCTGATCGACCAGATGCATGGGCTGCGCGCAGAACTTCGAGAGGTCCTGAACGCCGTCGCAGCGCAGCCAGATCCGGTTCGTCAGCAGCTGATCAAAGTGATCGGCACCGCGAGATTCGGGTGAGAGCGGCCTAATTGTCGACTAGATATTCTTCGGGAACAAAGAATGTGTAATCTCGGTCGGCAACCGCCTCGTGGCAATCGTGGCAATACGCAACTGCGTTGGCGCGATCCCCCATCGTGTCCCCAAACAATGACCCGTCCGGCATGACCATGATATAGCGCCAGTCAGCCGTAGCAGGGTTGGCGCCCTCGGCCAGTTTCTGCATGACGAACATCGCGCCGGGATGGCTTTTCCCCTCATCCGTAACGGTCACGCTGTCCTTGGCCAGCACAGACCCCACCGGGAGCTTTTCGCCATCCGTCAGGGTTGCATAATTATACGCCATCCGGTTTGCATAGCTGTTCACAAATCGTCGACCATGGGTTTCAGATATATACGGCGCATCGTTGTACAGCGGCCAGTTTTGGTAATTCAGAAGCAGATCCAACTGCGCTGCGGCATAGCCGCGTGCCATCCGGCGCTGCAACGAGTCATAAATTTCACGCGCGTCGTCCTTGGTCAGATCAGCCGGATTTTCGATAGCCAGATGAGCATCCTCATCATTTGACTGCGCAACAGCATCAGTTACGGCTACGGCCGCACAAGCCAAAACTAAAACAAAATTAAAGTACGGGATTTTCAATCGAAACATCATAAAGATAACCCAACTCGTAACCTGTTATGCCGCAATCGGCACACGGAGCTGAAATACAAGGTAGCCGCCGTGAACGAATTTGCCACATGCCAGCCACCGAACTCACCCTATTGTGCGCAAGTGAGCCTGGTGCATCCACACCTAGCCAATGAAACATATCAAATTTTGCATTCGATAGACAGCGCCCCAAAAATTAATTTTGCGACGCCCTTCTATTCAGCCGCTTATCCGCGGTCGAGACCGGCCTCGGCCTCAATCTGCTTGCGCGATTTACGGGCGCGTTCGGTGGCCGATTTCAGCTGACCGCAGGCCGCCATAATGTCCTCGCCCCGCGTCTTGCGGATGGGCGAGGCATACCCGGCCTGATAGATGATATTGGCAAAAGCCCGAATACGATTGTTCGAGCTGCGCTTATACGGCGCGCCGGGCCATTCGTTGAACGGGATCAGATTGATCTTGGCCGGGATTTTGTGGCGCTTGATATGCTCGATCAGACGATGCGCATCCTCATCGCTGTCATTCACACCATCAAGCATCACGTATTCAAACGTAATCCGTTCCGAATTGGAAACCTTGGGATAGCTGGCCAAAGCCTGCAGCAACTCTTCGATATTCCAGCGTTTGTTGATCGGCACCAGCACATCGCGGACTTCATTGGTCGTCGCGTGGAACGAAATTGCCAGCAGGCAGCCAATTTCCTGCGCGGTACGCGCGATCTCGGGCACCACGCCCGATGTCGACAGGGTAATCCGGCGGCGAGACAGCGAGATACCTTCGGGGTCCATCGCGATTTTCATCGCGTCGCGGACGTTCTCAAAATTGTAAAGAGGCTCGCCCATACCCATCAGAACGATGTTCGACAGCAGGCGGGTTTCGTCCTTGGGCGCACCCGGTACCGGCCACTCGTCAAGATCATCCCGCGCCATCATCACCTGACCGACAATTTCCGCCGCCGTCAGGTTGCGCACCAGTTTCTGCGTGCCTGTATGGCAGAAGGAACAAGTCAACGTGCAACCGACCTGAGACGAGATACACAGCGTGCCGCGATCGTCCTCGGGAATATAGACCACCTCGACCTCATGCCCGCCAGCAATACGGACCAAATACTTGCGTGTGCCATCCTCGGACACTTGTCGGGTCACAACCTCGGGGATTTCGATCACGAAATGCTCGGCCAGCTGGGTGCGATAGGCTTTGGCCAGATTGGTCATCTCGGCAAAGTCGCGCACACCCCATTGGTAAATCCACTGCCAGATCTGGCCCGTGCGCATCTTGGCCTGTTTTTCAGGCGTGCCGTGTTCGATCAGGGTTTCGCGCAGGCGATCCCGGGTCAACCCGACAAGGTTCACCTTCCCCTCCGGCAATTTGCGGGGGATGGTCATGACGTCTTGAGTGATCGGCGCTTTGGGCGACATAGGTGGGTCTCGAAGATTCTGGCTTGGAATGCGCCTCTATATAGGACTGCGCGCAAAGATCAAAAGAATTCGTCGCGCCTAATTTACAAAACGCAGCAATTCGTCAATCCGCAGGCGCCCCAATTCAATCCGGCAAGAGGTGATACCAATGCCGGTTCCCGACCCACCACCAAAAGACGCGCCGACCGCCTCGCACTGCGCATCACGATACCCGACCCAGGCGCTTTGCGCCGCCTCCATCGCAGGCGCCGCGCTTGTCCGTCCGGTCACCTCGTCCAACGCGTTGGCTGCATCCATGGCAAAGCCAAAACTATCGGTCAGCGCAGCCTCAACCCCCGCTTCCATACTGGCAACGCAAGATCCGATTTCGACTTGTGAACTTGCGTTCGTGCATTCCATTGCAGGATCCGCCACAGCCAACGTGGGGGTTAAAACAGCCATTATCACCAAACGCATGACATACTCCTCGAAGGGTCGTTAGACTAACGCGTTCAGCTTAGCACAGCGACGCCAGAGGTTACAAAAAACCGCGGGGGATCAACCCCGCGGTCATTCGAACTTCTATGCCGCCCGGACGTTTCCAGGCCAGCCGTATTGGATCACGCACCTGCTGGTGGAATAAAGCAATCCTCGGCGTCCAGCGTTTTGACCGGATCGTTTGGCCCACATTGCTCTCCCGAAACCGGGTATGTCTCAGCGGATTTATCACAAGCGCTCAGCAATACGACGGCGGTCAGCACAAACAGGCCCAAAACTTTCTTCTGCATCGATGCTCTCCTTTTCTCTCTGCTTGAACCGATTAGTTCAGTATTTCAGAGCGCGGAGCATTGACGCAGATCAAATTTATAGATGACGTTAAGTTAAGCTATGAAGGAGGGCGGTCCTATCCTGCGAAACTGGCACCACTTTGCAAGCCGGGCCACTGCCCGAGCGCTGGCGCGCTCAGTTGGTACAGCGTTTCTCGGCGTCGTCTAAAGCGGCTGTGAAGCCCAGCAATGAGAAAGTATCTTTGGTCTGAGTGCCGCGCTCGGACCGGGCGGTCAGCACTGCTTCGGTACCGCTTTTCATGGCAGCGATTACTTTTTGGTCATCACCCTCTGACGCGGGCCAGGCCCATTCGCCTTCGGTGCTGAATTCGAAGCTGTTTCCGTCGATGGATACAGATACGGTCGATCCCGCGGCAAACGGATAGCCCCCGGTGAATGAGACGCGCCCCTTCACATCGGGATCAGGTCTGAACACGACAAACAGCAGGATGTCGCTGCGCCTCACCGAAACAACGCGCCCGCCGCGCGTGTTGACGGTTTCATCCGGCGTTGCAACGCTCCAGCATTCGGTTGGGTCCTCTTCCACAAACACACTCCAGTCGGTGTTTACGGATACTCTATTGGTGCTGTCTGCCTGCTGAGCGGTTGCAGCCGTTGTCATCCCTGCCACGCACAGGCCCGCGATTACGCGGACGAGCTTTGATCCCATCTGTCCAGCCTCCTAGCTCGACCTAATACCTCATACCCACCGGAATGGCTCGCGAACCCTGACGGTTCGTCTGTAAGTTGCGTCTTCCGGTGATTGCCGACATACACACACTATCGCAAGTTTCGCCATAGGCGAAAGGGCGGTTGGCAGTTTTTTGCGCATGTTTAGGAGGGTCCCGATGACGCAGCCTGTAGCAATGACCGAACTATGGCGGGGGCCTTTACTGGAAAGTCTGCATCTGGGACATGCGGTTATCTGTGATGACACGGGGCAAATCGTGCGCAGCTGGGGCGACCCGGAGGCGATAATCTACCCCCGGTCTTCGGCCAAGATGATACAGGCCCTGCCGTTGATTACATCGGGGGCGGCCGCGAAATACGGGCTGAACAGCGAGCATCTGGCATTGGCCTGTGCCTCGCATAACGGCGCGCATATTCACACAGACAGGGTAACGTCCTGGCTGGACCATCTGGGCCTGGCAGAACCCGATTTGCGCTGTGGGCCGCAAGAGCCTCAGGATATGGCGGCGCGCGACGGGCTGATACTTGCCGACGACACGCCCTGTCAGATCCACAACAACTGCTCGGGCAAACATTGCGGGTTTTTGACGGTAGCACAGCATATGGGCGCCGGGCCGGAATATCTTGAAATCGACCACCCGGTTCAACAGGCCTGTTTGTCCGCGCTGGAAGAAACCACCGGCGAAACCAGCCCTGGCTATGGCATCGATGGCTGTTCCGCCCCGAACTTTGCCACCTCGCTGGTAGGGATGGCACGGTCGATGGCGTGGTTTGCCTCGGCGGCGGACCGGTCGGACCGGGCCAGCGATGCGGCACAACACCTGACCGCGACGATGATCAAACATCCCGAGCTGGTGGCCGGAGAGACGCGCGCCTGTACCGAGCTGATGCGCGCCATGAACGGGCGCGCCGCGATCAAGACCGGGGCCGAGGCCGTATTCATCGCCATCATCCCTGAAAAACGCATGGGCGTCGCGCTGAAGATCACCGATGGCGCTACCCGTGCCAGCGAATGCGCCATTGCTGCCATTCTGGTCAGCCTCGGCGTACTGGAGGCCGATCACCCGGCCACCCGCACCTTTATGAACGCCACGCAATATAGCCGTCGCGGGCTTGAATGTGGCGTGATCCGACCCGCGCCGGGATTCCCCGGCTAGGGCGGCTACATCTCAATCTCGTGAATCTCGGCCACCTCGACCGAGCCTGACCCGTTCACGACCATGGGGCATCCCTTGGCCATCTCGTTGGCGGCGTCGATGCTGTCGGCTTTGATCACCGTAAAGCCGGAGACCGGGTTGGCACCGCCATTGTCGACCACACCGCCCGAACTGACGGTATAGGACTGGCCCACGGGGTTTCCGGGGATCTCCAGCGCCGGGCCCATATTCTGAAACCAGGCGCCCCAGGCGGCCATGGTCGCTTCGACCTCGGCGGGGTCCGATGGCGTGGTGCCGCCGTGATAGACAAACAGAAACTGTGGCATTTCTTTCCTCCCAGATGAAAACTTATTGCGCCAGACCGGCCAGCTTGTTCAGCGTCGAGGTCCAGCCTTTCTCGTGATTTGCAGCGATCTCGTCATCGCCCAGGTCGCGGTGATCGACGACCAGCCGCGCGCCATCGCCTGCGACTTCGATCCGCAGCGTTACATGGCTCTCGGCCCCACGCTGATCCTGATCGTCATGCCAGCCCCAGGTGAAGCCAACCGAATTGGGCGGATCGACATGGGTCACATGGCCCGAGACCTTAAAGCGCTGGCCCTCGCCATTCTCCATGACCGAATACCACGGACCAACGCGCGAAAAATCGAGAGTATGTTCGGGCACGTGCACCCCTTCGGGACCCCACCACTGCAACAGCCGTTCTGCGACACTGATCCACGCAAACAGATCCTCTGGCGGTATCGGATACGTGCGTTCCAGCTTTAGATCGGCCATGAGGTATCCCTTTCAATAGCATCGCCCAGACGATCCAGACTGCTTTCCCAGAATTGTCGTTTCGAAATGGTCCACTCCGCGATCGCGTACAGACCTTCGGGGCGGATCGAATACATCCGCTGGGTGCCCTGCACCCGTTGCCGAACCAGCCCGGCCTCACGCAAAACCTTCAGGTGACGCGAGACCGCAGCACCTGACATACCGCGCCCTTCGATTAGGTCGCCCGCGGGCTGCTCTCCGTCCTGCATCAACTGTTCAACGATGGAAAACCGCGTGGCGTCGGACAAGGCGGAGAATGTGGTCAGAAGCGTACTCATGACCGCTGTTTAACATTTTTGTTAAATAAAGGGAAGCCCCGGCTTTCAGGCTTGGGCAAATTCCTGCCGCGCATAGCCCTGCAGATACAAAAGCGCGGTCAAATCGCCATGGTTGACGCGCACTTCGCATTGTTCCGCGACCGAAGGCTTTGCATGCAGCGCAACCCCGGTTCCGGCCCGGCCCAACATACCCAGATCATTTGCCCCGTCACCCACAGCGATCACATCGTTTTCGGACAGGCCCAGACGCTTGGTAATCTGTTCCAGCGCGTCGACTTTGGCCTGTCGTCCCAAAATCGGTCGCTGCACATCGCCGGTCAGCTTGCCGTTTTCGGCCAGCAGAGTGTTGGCACGGTTTTCGTCAAACCCCAATTCACTGCCCACCTTGGCAGTAAACGCCGTGAACCCGCCTGAGACCAGCGCCGCATAGCCGCCATTGGCGCGCATCGTCGCGACCAGCACCTTGCCGCCGGGCATCAGGGTGATGCGTTCGGCCAGAACCTTGCCGATCACAGCCTCATCCAACCCTTTCAGCAACCCGACCCGTTCGGTCAGCGCGCCTTCGAAATCCAATTCGCCATTCATTGCGCGGGCCGTAATGTCCTTGACGCGGTCGCCGACACCGGCCTCATCCGCCAATTCGTCGATGCATTCCTGCTGGATCATGGTGCTATCCATATCCGCCAACAGCATCTTTTTGCGCCGCCCCTCGGCAGGCTGCACGATCAGGTCAACGCCAAGCTTCTGCAAATCACCCCAGACATCCCACTGGTTGCCCGGAAGGTCCTGCAGCGCGAACTCTGCCGCCTCATCCGGGCTGAGCCAGATGATCTCGGCCCCGCCCCAGGCATTCCGCAGCGACTCGACCAGCGCCAAATCCAGCGCGCGCGTTTCGGGATTGGTCAACAGGGTGGCAACATACATAGTCTATCTCCGGCGAATTCACCTGCGATTAACGCAGATAGCCCCCGATCGCCAGAAGACAGTTTGTCCGCAGCAACCTCTGGCACATCATGCGGACAGAACGGCGACCGATTGCGCCATTCAGGGCTTTACCAGCACGCCATTCCAAGACAGATTCGCCAGGACTGGACAGAAAGGAACTCGGTAAATGGGCAACCCGCTTTACGATCGCTTGTTTAGCATTCACGCGGGCAAAGAGACGCCTTTCCTGCATCTGCCCAACGGTCAGGTGCTGACCCATTCTGATTTCTTGGACATGGCATCTCGGTTGGCCAATACCCTAATCGGCTTTGAGCTCGAACCCGGACAACGCGTTGCGGTTCAGGTGGAAAAGTCGCCCGAAGCGCTTGCGCTGTTTGCTGCTTGTGTGCAGACCGGTCTGGTTTTTCTGCCACTCAACACTGCCTATACGGTCAGCGAACTGAGCTATTTCATCGAAAACAGCGGCGCTGCGCTGGTGGTCTGCGATGATGTGAATAAGGCTGGTCTGGCACCCGTCGCCGCCGCCCAGAAGGCGCGGCTTGAAACGCTAAACGCTGATGGATCCGGCAGCCTGATGCGGCGTGCTCTGGGTATGCTGCCTGCTCTCGAGCCGGTCAACCGCACCGAGGATGATCTGGCCGCCTTCCTGTACACGTCCGGCACGACCGGCCGATCCAAGGGCGCGATGCTGTCACAGGCCAATCTGCTGTCGAATGCCGAAACATTGGTACGGGAATGGCGGTTTACCGACGATGACGTGTTGCTGCATGCTCTGCCAATCTTTCACACTCATGGGCTGTTCGTGGCAACCAACGTGGTACTGGCTTCGGGCGGGTCGATGATCTTTCTGCCGAAATTCGATCTGGATGAGGTACTGCGGCATTTGCCTGATGCAACCGCGATGATGGGGGTTCCGACCTTCTACACCCGTCTGTTGGATGACGACCGGTTCACCGGCGATCTGGCACGTCATATGCGGCTGTTCATCTCGGGCTCGGCCCCAATGCTGGCCGAAACGCATCAGCAGTTTGAGGCCCGCACCGGGCACCGCATTCTTGAACGCTACGGTATGACCGAGACCAACATGAACACCTCGAACCCCTATGACGGTGAACGCCGCGCCGGATCCGTGGGGTTCCCCTTGCCGGGCGTTGAGCTCAAAGTGACCGACTCTGAGACGGGTGAAACCTTGCCACAGGGCGAAATCGGCATGATCGAGGTGCGTGGCCCCAACGTCTTTCAGGGCTATTGGGAAATGCCCGAGAAGACCGCAGCAGAGTTGCGCGAGGACGGGTTCTTTATCACCGGCGACCTTGGACGTGTGGACGCGGACGGCTATGTCCATATCGTCGGACGCGGCAAGGACCTGATCATCTCGGGCGGGTACAACATCTATCCCAAAGAGGTCGAACTGGTGCTGGACGACCAGCTCGGTGTTCTGGAAAGCGCAGTTATCGGCGTGCCCCATCCGGATTTCGGCGAAACCGTGTTAGGCCTGTTGGTAGCCGAACCAAACAAGTCGCCCGACCTCGAGGCCATCATGGCAAGCGCACAGACCCAACTGGCGAGATTCAAACATCCCCGCAAGCTGATAGTGCTGAACGAATTGCCGCGCAATACGATGGGCAAAGTGCAAAAAAACGCGCTACGCGAAGCTTACAAAGACCTGTTTACCGAAGACTAGGTCTCAGCGGCGCGCGCCCCTGTGCGGTCAGCAACCAGCAATCACGGCCATCGAACACGGCAGTGGCCAACGGATGACCATAGCCCGCGCCCGCATCCAAATTGATCCGATTGCCGCAATGTTCCGCCGCATCCACAGGGGTGTGACCATGCACGATCAGCCAGGGGTGCGGGCCAGATTCAACCAAAAATTCCTGCCGTATCCAAACCAGGTCATCTTCGGATTGCTGCGACAGTGGAAGACCGGGCCTGATGCCAGCGTGGACGAACAGCAGCTCATCCTCTTGATGGTAAACTGGCAAAGCGTTGATGAAATCCAGATGTGCTGGCGGTACGGCGGCACAGGCCCGTTCATGGACCTGATAGATGCGGTCATTGTCCGTGACTGCAACCCCGTAGGAGGCCAGCGTTTCCCGACCACCCAGCCGTGGGTTCAGCCAGTTCAGCGTGACGGGCAGTTGCTTATCTGCAATTTCGCGCTCTTGCACGAAGCGAGCCATCATACGGTCGTGGTTGCCCTTGACCATGACCCAGTTGCGCCCCGCCTTTTGGCCTTCGATCAGCAGGTCCAGCACGGCGCGGCTGTCCGGGCCCCGGTCGACATAGTCACCCAGAAACACGATCTTTGCATCTGGCCCGCCATCGGCCTCGATCCGCGACAGCGCAACCTGCAGCATGCCGAGCTGGCCGTGGATGTCACCGATTGCATAAATTGGCGAGGACATGGAAAACCCTAAATCAACAGGAACACCCTGCTTGTGACGCGTCTTGGCGGCCGGGAAAAGAAAATACCCACGCCTTGGAAGACGCGGGTATGAAGTGTCTCAGATATTCAACACCGCCTCAGGCAACGTCGAACTCCAGCGGTTTGATTTGCGTGAACAGGCCGGTTTCGGCCAGCTTTGCCCGCGCCTCGGCTGGTACGGGTTCATCAACATAAAGCAAGGCAATCGCCTCCCCCCCTGCCTCGGCGCGTCCGAGGGTAAAGTTCGCGATATTGACGCTGTGCTCACCCATGGCCTGACCTAACGCACCGATGATACCCGGCACATCTTCGTTCGTGGTATAGAGCATGTGCGCGCCCACCTCGGCGTCGATATTGATGCCTTTGATCTGAATGAAGCGCGGCTTGCCATCGCTGAACACGGTTCCGCCGATCGAACGCTCGCGTTTCTCGGTCACGACGGTCACCTTGATATAGCCCTCGAAGGCGCCAGACTTGTCCTGATTGGTGGTCGAAATCTGAATACCACGTTCCTTGGCCACAACCGGGGCCGAAACCATGTTCACCTCGGGATTGAACTTCTTCATGATCCCGGCAACAGCCGAGCAGTTCAAAGCGGCAAGATTCATCTCTGACGCAACACCATCATACAGGATGTTGATCGCTTTGATCGGCTCATCTGTCATCTGACCAATGAAACCGCCCAGATGCCCGGCCAATTTGATCCACGGACCCATGACCTTGGCTTCTTCGGCGGTGACGCTGGGCATGTTCAGCGCATTTTCCACCGCGCCGGTCAGCAGGTAGTTCGAGATTTGCTCGGCCACCTGCAATGCTACATTTTCCTGCGCCTCGGTCGTTGCGGCCCCCAGATGCGGCGTGCAGACGACGTTGGGCAGGTTGAACAGAGCATTGTCCTTCGCGGGCTCTTCGCTGAACACGTCAAAGGCGGCACCCGCCACGTGACCGGATTGCAATGCTTCGGCCAGCGCCTCTTCATCGACCAGACCGCCGCGGGCACAGTTGACGATGCGCACGCCTGGCTTGGTCTTGGCCAGATTTTCGCGGCTGAGGATGTTGCGAGTCTGATCGGTCAGCGGCACATGCAAGGTGATAAAATCGGCACGCGACAGCAGCTCATCCAGTTCAACTTTTTCAACACCCATCTTGGCGGCTTTCTCTTCGCCCAGATAGGGATCATAGGCGACAACCTTCATTTTCAGGCCCAGGGCGCGTTCGCAGACGATCCCGCCGATATTGCCCGCACCAATGACGCCCAAGGTCTTGTTGGTCAGCTCGATTCCCATGAACTTGGACTTTTCCCATTTGCCCGCATGGGTCGAAGTACTGGCCTCGGGGATCTGCCGCGCCACGGCGAACATCATCGCAATCGCGTGCTCGGCTGTGGTGATCATGTTGCCAAAGGGCGTGTTCATCACGATGACGCCCTTCTTGCTGGCGGCATCCTTGTCGACATTGTCGGTGCCGATGCCGGCGCGACCTATGACTTTCAGCTTGTCCGCATGTTCCAGCAAAGTCGGCGTAACCTTGGTGGCCGAGCGGATGGCAAGGCCGTCATATTGGCCAATCACTTCGGCCAGTTTATCTTTGTCCTTGCCCAGATCGGGCATGAAATCCACGTCGATGCCGCGGTCGCGGAAAATCTGAACAGCGGTTTCACTGAGTTTGTCAGAAACGAGTACTTTGGGAGCCATGTCTGTGGTCCTTGAATGTAATGAGATGTCCGGGCCTGAGGCGGCCCGGTGAAGATTGGGAAAGATCAGGCGGCTTCAGTTTGTGCTGCGAGCTCAGCCTCGAAGGCCCAGGCTAGCCAGGGCAACATCGCTTCGATATCCGAAGTTTCGACCGTGCCGCCGCACCAGATACGCAGACCCGCAGGTGCGTCGCGATAAGCCCCGATATCCAACGCGATATTCTCGGCCTCCAACCGCTTTGCAACGGCCTTGGCGAAGGCTGCGCCGTCCCGAATGCGCGCATCGGTGAATTTCAGACAGACAGACGTATTCGACTGCGTCGCCGGGTCGTCAGCCAGGTTGGCGATCCAGTCATTCTGCTCGCAGAACGCATGCACCGCACCGGCATTCGCATCGGCCCGGCCAATCAATCCCTGCAGACCACCAACCGAGCGCGCCCAGTCCAATGCGAACAGATAGTCCTCAACCGCCAGCATCGACGGGGTGTTGATCGTGGCGCCAGAAAAGATACCATCGATCAGCTTACCGCCCTTGGTCAGGCGGAAAATCTTGGGCAATGGCCATGCGGGGGTATAGCTTTCCAGCCGCTCCACAGCGCGCGGGGAAAGGATCAGCATCCCATGCGCCGCCTCTCCGCCCAGAACTTTCTGCCAGCTAAACGTGGTCACATCCAACTTGTCCCACGGCAGGTCCATCGCGAAGGCCGCCGAAGTCGCATCGCAGATCGTCAAACCCTGACGGTCATCCGCAATCCAGTCACCGTTTGGCACCCGCACGCCCGAAGTCGTGCCGTTCCATGTAAAGACCACGTCATGGAAGAAGTCGACCGAGGCCAGATCGATGATCTGCCCATAATCGGCTGTTTTCACTTCGGCGTCGATTTTTAGCTGCTTGACCACATCCGTGATCCATCCCGAGCCAAAGCTTTCCCAGGCCAGCATCTCGACCTTGCGTTCACCCAACAGCGACCACAGCGCCATCTCAACCGCGCCGGTGTCAGACGCGGGAACGATGCCGATCTTGTAATCTGCTGGAATGCCCAGCACTTCACGCGTACCTTCGATGGCCGCTTTCAGCTTGTCCTTGCCAACAGCAGCGCGATGCGAACGGCCAAGCGCTGCGTCAGCCAGTTTGGTCAGGTCAAATGTGGGGGGTTTGGCGCAGGGCCCCGAGGAAAAGCGCGGATTTGCCGGCCGCGTTTCAGGTTTGCGCACGGCGTCATTCGATGCCGGTTGTTCGATAGTCATGTGTATTACCCTTCCAGATACACGCCCCTCGTTGGGGAGGGGTGTCCCACGGACAGAGCTAGGGTGCAGACGCAGCATCAACAAGCGAAAAAGACTCATTAGAAATCAAAAACGACAGGTTTTTATGCGCAAGTTGGGGGAGCGCGTTTCCGATAGGCGCAATTTCGTCACCGGCTCAGCGCATCGTCCTTGTTGCCTATCAGGTCAACCGAACGGCTTCACCCGTTGCCAGCGCCTGTTGTGCCGCCAACCCCATACGAACGGCCCACAGACCATCCTGCAGCGTCACATCCGGCGCGGCGCGCTCGCCTCGAACAAGCGCAAGGAACCCCTGATGCTGGTAATAGGTCGAGCCATTGTGATCCCCGGCGGCCAGCAAGCGCGGGTCAACGGGGATGTCTTGTGACACCGGCCCTTTTGGATTACGCGGGCTGACAATGACCTGCGGCACCGGCGGGTCACCCAGATGATCGGGCCAAAAGCGCCCCGGCCCCGGCACCAGCGCCTCGATCTTGGCCTGCGGTCCTGTGGCCGAGATTTCCTCTTGGTACCGCGATCCTTCGGCGAACATGCACAGTTCCAGCATCGCCCGCGTGCCGTTGGCGAAATCAACCAGAACATAACCGTGATCCAGAATATCCGGCATTTCCCCATCATAGCTTTCGTCCAGATGGTTTACCGCCTGCCCACCGCTGGCGGTGATCCGCACCGGATCGGACCCAAGGATCAGCCGCATCAGGTCGAAGAAATGGCAGCATTTCTCGACAAATGTGCCGCCGGTATTGCGGTTGAACCGGTTCCAGTTGCCGACCTTTTCCAGAAAGGGAAATCGATGTTCCCGGATCGTCAGCATCTGCACCCCGCCGGTGGATTGGAGCCCTTTGATCAAAGCGGCAATCGGAGGCATATAGCGATATTCCATCGCCACCCAGATTGGATGGGGATAGTCACGCTGCACCGTTTCCAGCCGCGCCGCATCCTGCGGATCGGTAAAAAGCGGCTTTTCCACCAACAGGGGCAGTGGGCGCATCGCCGCGATGTCGCAGATTTGATCTACATGCAGGTGGTTCGGGCTGGCGATAACCAGGCAATCCAGATCCTCGATCGCCAGAAGGTCAGCCACTGATCCCACCATCACAGCCTCCGGTGCAATCTCGTGCGCGGCGCGGGCCATCTGCGGGTCGGGCTCATAGATCGCCGCCACCCGCGTGCCATCCAGCAGAGCGATATTGTGCAGGTGCTCCTGCCCCATCATGCCGCATCCGATCAGCCCGTAATTGATGGTCCGGGTCATGCGCGTTTCCTTTTACTTCAAGCGTTGAACATAGGTGGCCCGATCCGGATCGAACCAAGTTTTAGAGAATTCGACGGGTTCGGCCTGTTCTGACCAGCTAAACCGCTCGATATACCCGACGGTCTGCCCAGCGGGCTTGGTGAAGCCCGTCGGTGTCCAATCGGGCAGCACCGCGATTGAAACCCTGTCTTCGGCCCGCGTGATCCAGAACCCCAACTGCTGCTGATAATAGCGATACAGCGAGTCAGACAGCAGGTCGCCGTCGATCAAACCCACTGATTCGTCGAGCCATATCTCTTCGACCGCGATGATTGTGTCATTCAAATAGCGCATCCGGCGCACGCGCGACCCCTTGGCCGCGGCTCCGAAACCGGGCAGATTGGCAGGCTTTTCCAGATGATCGACCGACAGGATATCCGCACTTGGCAAACCGCCCCCTTCGGGCAGCTCAAGCCGGAACATCGCATAGACGCTGTTCTGCGTTCCGGTCTCACGGATGTAATTGCCCGAGCCCTGAATGCGTTCCAACATCCCTTTTTTCTCAAGCTCGGACAGCGATTTTCGCAGGGTCCCGACCGAGACATTCAGGTCCGCCGCCATGTCCCGTTCCGGCGGCAGGCGCTCACCGTCAATCAGACGGCCGGCCGCAATATCGCGGATCAGCAGTTCTGCAATCTGAACATATATCGGAAGGGCATTGGGGTTTCGGCTTGTGGGGGGCACGTCGGGGCGCTTCGATTGGTCACAGGAAAAATTGATACACTATTGATCTACATCAATGTGATTGCTACGCAAGAGAAAAAGCAAATCCATTGCGGAGACCGACTCAGATGACGATCGTCCCAATCACCTCCCCCGATCTGAACGCGGCCGAGGTCTCGTGGTTTTCGGCTCTGTGTTCAGATGACTATCAGTTTCTGGGGATGCCCGATGGCGATCTGCGGTCCAGCTGGGACCACTGTTCCACCATCGTGAAAGAGGCCGAGGCACAGGGGTTTCGCAACATCCTGTGCCCGTCATCCTATCAGGTCGGTCAGGACACGCTCAGCTTTGTTGCTGGATGCGCACCGATCACCGACAAGATCAACCTGCTGGCCGCGGTGCGTTGCGGTGAAATGCAGCCCATCATGCTGGCCCGCACCATCGCGACGCTGGATCACATGTTGCAGGGGCGCTTGACGGTCAACATCATTTCGTCCGATTTCCCTGGTGAAAAGGCAGACAGCGCGTTCCGTTATCAACGCTCGCGCGAAGTCGTCGAAATCCTGAAACAGGCTTGGACGCGGGATGAGATCAACCATGCGGGCGAGGTCTATAATTTCTCGGGCCTGACCACCGATCCAGCCAAACCCTATCAGACCGGCGGACCGCTGTTGTATTTCGGCGGTTATTCCCCATCTGCGCTCGAACTGTGCGGAGAGCATTGCGATGTCTACCTGATGTGGCCAGAAACCAAGGATCAACTGGCCGGGCGGATGCAGGCGGTTCATGCGGTAGCCGAGAATTACAGCCGGACACTGGATTACGGCTTGCGCGTTCACATGATCGTTCGCGATACCGAGGCCGAAGCGCAGGAATACGCTGATTACATCGTATCCAAGCTGGACGACGAATACGGTCGCGCCATCCGCGAACGGGCGCTGGATTCCACCTCGCTGGGTGTGGCGCATCAGGCCAAAAACCGCGATTTGGCGGATGAATACGGCTATGTCGAGCCAGGTCTTTGGACCGGCGTTGGCCGGGCACGGTCCGGCTGTGGCGCGGCGCTGGTTGGGTCAACCGATCAGGTCATGTCCAAGATTGAAGACTATCAAAAGATGGGCATCCGCGCCTTCATCTTCTCGGGCTATCCACATCTGGACGAGGCCCGCCATTTCGGTGCCCGCGTGATGCCCAACCTGAAAACCTGCTCGCTGCCCGAGGAATACGGACGCGTGCCCAAAACCACCCCGGCCACCCCGCTGGGCAACGGAGTTCGCCGCTAATGCAACGTGTAAAGCTTTCAGACACGCTGGAAATGAGCCGTCTGGTATACGGCATGTGGCGCTTGGGTGATGATAGTGACACCTCGGCGGATCATGTCGAAGCCAAGATACAAGCCTGTCTGGATCAGGGCATCACCACATTCGATCAGGCCGACATCTATGGCGGTTACGCAGCCGAGGCGGTTTTGGGCAACGCCCTGCGCGCCAACCCGGCGTTGCGCGCGCGGATGGAGATCGTCACCAAATGCGGCATCGTTGCGCCGATGGGCCGATACGCAGACGCCATGGTCAAATATTATGACACATCGCGCGCGCATATCCTGAAATCGGTTGAAACCTCGCTGACCGAGATGGCAATCGACCATGTCGACCTGCTACTGATCCACCGCCCTGATCCCTTCATGGACCACCATGAGACCGGCGCAGCGCTGGACGAGGTCGTGGCCAGCGGCAAGGTCGGCGCTGTTGGTGTGTCGAATTTCCGCCCGTGGGATTGGACCCTGCTGCAATCAGCGATGAAGACCCAACTGGTTACCAACCAGATCGAAGTATCGCTGGGCGAAATCCGCCCCTTCACCAATGGCGATCTGGCGTTTCATCAACAGCATGGGCAGCCGGTGATGGCATGGTCGCCGCTGGGCGGTGGGCTGCTGATGGCCGGGAACCCTCCGGTCGGCGTGGTCGCGGATGAGATCGCCGAAGAATTCGGAGTGGACCGGGCGGCCGTCGCCGTGGCCTTCCTTCTGGCCCATCCCGCAGGCATCCTGCCGGTGATGGGCACCAACAATCTGGGCCGGATCAAACAGATCTCGGACGCTTTGAAAGTCAATCTGGATCGCGAGAGCTGGTACCGCCTCTATGAGGCGGCGCTGGGCCATGAGGTACCATGATGAATGCAATGTCAAAGGACATGAACCATACGTTCATCCCGCATAAGGATGATACACGAACCCTGCGCGACGCCTTTGGCCGCTTTGCCACCGGCGTGACCATCGTCACCTGCAACAGCACCGACGGCCCGGTCTGCATCACCGCCAACAGCTTTTCGTCCCTGTCGCTGGACCCGCCGCTGATCATGTGGGCCGGCGACCGCAACTCGCGCCGCTTCCCCTATTTCCACAAGGCACGCCATTTCAGCGTTCATGTGCTGTCGTCTGAGCAGGCCGAGCTGTGCTTTGGCTGCTCGAAAGACGCCTTTGCCCTGAAGGACATCGCCCATGGGCATTGCTCGAACGGCACGCCTTTGCTGCCGGATTGTCTGGCGCGGTTTGAATGTGAACAACACGCCTATCACGATGCAGGCGATCATGTGATCGTGGTGGGCAAAGTCCTGAAGGCCAGCATAAGCGATGGAGACGCGCTGACCTTCTATGCCGGAAAACTCGGCCAATTCGCGCAGACCTAAGCGCGCTCTGACGACTGCGGGACAAACCCGCGGCTGACATAGGGAGGAAACGCATGGGCGGACTGGCAACGATGCTGGCGCCGATTGCATTCGTGAACGAAACCGTGCTGCGATTGGGCCGCGCGGTTGGCGTCGTTGCGATTGCATTCATGGTGACCGCAATCCTGATTCAGGTATTCTTCCGATATGTGCTAGGCAACGCACTGCCCTGGCCGGATGAGGCCGCCCGGTTCTGCATGCTCTGGATGACGGGTCTGATGGCCCCGACCGCATTTCGCCGCGGCGGGTTCGTGGCCATCGACATGGTGCCCCTGATGCTTCCGCGCGTATTGGGACAGATACTGATGCTCGCGCTGCTGTTCGTGTCACTGGCGGTGCTGCTGGTGGCGGTTAAGATCGGCTGGTCCGAAGTGACCGGGTTCGGGGGCAAATTCGCAACCGCCGCATTGTATATTCCCACCTCATTTGGCTTTGACGAATGGTACCGCGTCCCGCGCAGCTGGATGATGGCCTCGCTGCTGGTGGGGGTGGCCCTTCTGATCGTAGTAAATGTTGAGCTGATCCTGCGCGCGATTGTCTCGCTATTGGGGGGCGCAGACCTGCTGCCTGAAATTGCCGACGCACCGGTGGGGGCTGAATAGATGTTGATTTGGTTCCTGCCCACCTTCCTTGTCTTTCTGATGATCGGCCTGCCGGTCTTTTTCGCCCTTTTGGCCGCCCCGGGTATCCTGCTGTGGCTGAATGGCCAATCCAATGACATCACCCTGCTGTACCGCAATGTCTATAACGGCATGGACAGCTTTCCCCTGATGGCAATCCCTTTCTTCATGCTGGCCGGAGAGCTAATGAACCGCGGCGGGATAACCATCCGTCTGGTGGAATTCAGCCAAGCCTTGATGGGCCATTTTCGCGGCGGGTTGGCGCATGTGAACGTGCTCAGCTCGATCCTGTTTGCGGGACTTTCAGGCTCTGCCGTGGCGGATACATCAGCGCTGGGTTCAATGCTGATCCCGGCGATGGAGAAGCAGGGCTATACCCGCAAATTTGCCGCGGCAATCACGGCGGCCAGTTCCGTCATAGGCCCGATCATCCCGCCTTCGGGCATTATGATCATCTACGCTTATGTGATGGGCGAAAGCGTTGCGGCGCTGTTTCTGGCCGGGATCGTGCCGGGCGTCATGGTTGGCGTTGGCCTGATGCTGATGATCAAATTCATGGCCGACAAGTATGATTTTCCCGTTGCCAGCCGCAAATACACATGGGGTGAACGGGGTCAGGCCAGCCTCAAGGCGTTCTTTCCACTGCTGACTCCGGTGATCATTCTGGGTGGTATTCTGGGCGGTATCTTTACACCGACCGAAGCCGCAGCGGTGGCCGTCGGTTATGCCTTTCTGATCGGCTTTTTCATCCTGCGCACCCTGACGCTCAAAGAAGTGCCCGAGATCCTCAGTAATGCCGGCCTGACCTCCGCCGTCGTTCTGCTGCTGGTGGGGGCGGCGATGGCGTTCAAAACCGTGGTCAGCCTCAGCCATGCGCCAGAACAGCTGGCCTCGCTGATCCTCAGCCTGTCGGAAAACCCGCTGATCCTGCTGTTTCTGATCAACCTGCTCTTGTTCGTTGTCGGCATGTTTCTGGATGCCGGGCCTGCGATCATCATTCTTGGGCCGATCCTGGGACCGATCTTTACCAGTCTCGGCGTCGACCCGATCCACTTTGCCATCATCATGAGCGTCAACCTGACCGTTGGTCTGGCCACACCGCCCATGGGGCTGGTGCTGTTCGTGGCCGCCGCCGTGTCGCGCGAAAAGGTTGAAACCATTGCCAAGGCGATCCTGCCGTTTCTGGCCGTCGAAATCATCGTGATCTTTCTGATCACCTACATCCCCGCATTATCCATGACGATCCCGAGGATAACGGGATTTGCCAACTAACTGAGTTCCACAGGGAGGAAACGCATGCTCAGAACCTTTATCAAAACCGCAGCGGTGGCCACGTCGCTGGTCGCCGCATCAGCCATCGCGGCCACGGCAGCGGATTATACGCTGCGCGCCACGGCCAACTCGAACGAAAATGACGAGGATTATGACGGTCTGATCGTTTTCAAGAACTATGTCGAAGCCGCTTCGAACGGCGCGATCGAGGTCGAGCTGTTCATCGGTACGCAGCTGTGTTCGAACGGCGCGGAATGCCTGCAGGGTGTGGCCGATGGAACCATCGACATCTATATCTCGACCTCGGGCGGGGCGTCAGGCATCTTTCCCTATGTCCAGGTCCTCGACCTACCCTACCTGATGGCGGATGACCGGATTGCCGAGCACGTTCTATCCGGCGATTTCACCCGCACCATGCGCGACATGGCGCTTGAGGATTCCGGCGGCGCGATCCGTCTGATGACCATCGGCAACACTGGTGGCTGGCGCAACTTTGCCAACACCCAGCGTCGCGTGGCTGAACCAGCTGATATGGAAGGGTTGAAAATCCGCACCGTGGTCGCTGACCTGCCACAAGAGCTGGTTAAAGCATTGGGTGCATCGCCCACCCCGATCCCGTGGCCGGAACTGTTCACCAGCTTTCAAACCGGTGTGGTTGAAGGGTCCAAGAACGGTATCACCGACATCATGGGCATGAAATTCCCCGATGCAGGCCTGCAATATGTCACCCTGGACGGCCATGCCTATATGGGCGCTCTGTGGTGGATGAATAACGCCAAGTTCCAGGAGATGCCCGAAGACATGCGCCGTGTCGTGGTCGATGGGTTCTATGCGCTGCAGCAGGCCACCTTTGCCTCACCCAAGCGCAAGTCGATCCAGGCCTACGAGGATTTCGTCGCCGGTGGCGGTGATCTGTACGTGCCGACCCCCGAGCAGAAAGCCGCGTTCAAAGAGGCGGCAACCCCGGTCTACGAGTGGTTCCAAACCAACGTCGGTCGTGGTGATGAGGTCTTCACCGCGCTCACCGAAGCCGTTTCAGCGGCCGAGGCAGACGTCAACGCATCGCGTGACGCAGACCTGAACTAAGCCATTTAGGGTCGGGCGTTTGGCCCGACCCTCACCGAAACGGGTACATCCACCCTTTATAGTCGTTGACCAGAACATGGGCTCTTTCAATCTGCTCCGGCGACATTTTCTTGACCACTTCCTCAAGGCTGATTGCCGCGTCGGGATCGCCGCCAATGGCGCTGAGCGTGTACCACATGTAAGCCCGCACAAGATCGGGCGCGGGCATGCCCAGACCCAGCTCATAATACCAGCCGATCCCCGATTGTGCGCCCGGATGCCCCTTCATCGATGCGCGCAGATACCATTCAAAGGCCCGTTCATAATCCTGCTCGACCCCAAGACCCAACCCGTACATCACGCCGATCAATTCCTCGGCCTCGGCATTGCCGGATCGGGCGGCGGGCAGCAGTTCCTCGCGCGCGGCCTCGAACGCGCCGGCCTCCATCATGTCACGCGCCTGTTCCAGCTCGGCCAGCGCAGGGGTCGCAAGCATACACAGGGCAAATACAATCTGGCGCATGGGATTGCTTTCCTTTTTGCCGGCGCGGCCGCAGCGCAAGAGCTGCCACGCCCGCTGACCGATGATGATTTCCTGTCCTTTGATATGGAACAGGCCGCCATTGGTCATCAACTGTTTTACGATCCGATCCTGTCGGGCAATCAGAACATCGCCTGCGCCCATTGCCACCACCCGGATTTCGGCACCTCCGACGGGTTGTCGCTGGGCATCGGCGAAGGCGGTCAGGGGTTAGGCCCCGATCGCACGCCGGGCACTGGGTCCGACAAAATCCGCAAGCGTATTCCCCGCAATTCGCCCGGCCTTTGGAACCTCGGGGCGAAGGACATCCATACTGTTTTCCATGACGGACGACTGAGTATCTCGGATGTCTATGGCAACGGCTTCAACTCTCCGGCGCAGGAATGGTTGCCCGCGGGATTGAATTCTCTGCTGGCCGCGCAGGCGCTGTTCCCGCTGACCTCGCAGTTTGAGATGGCCGGGAATGTTGCCGAAAACCAGGTGACTGGCGCTGTGCATGACCGGATCGACAAGGGCTGGCCGATTCTGGCGAAACGCGTCCGTACCGACCCGCGATACGGCCCCGCCATGGCCCGCGCTTTTGATGAGATCGAAACGCCTGAAGACATCACCATCACCCAGATCGCCAATGCTCTGGCCGCTTTCATGGCCATCGAATGGCGCAGCACCGACAGCCCGTTTGATCAATATCTGGCTGGGAACACCGATGCTCTGACACCAACCCAAAAGTCCGGGATGGCCCTGTTCTACGGCAAGGCGCGCTGTGCCACCTGTCACTCTGGCCCGCTATTGTCGGATCAGAAGTTCCACGCGCTGGCCCTTCCGCCCTTTGGCCCCGGTCGCACCCGGCAATGGGACCCCAATGTGCGGGACGTAGGGCGCATGGGCGAAAGCGACCAGCTAGAGGATGCGTATCGCTTTCGCACCCCCATGCTGCGCAATGTCGCCCTGACCGCGCCTTATGGCCATAACGGAGCCTTTCCTGACCTCGACAGCATCATTCGCCATCATCTTAACCCGCAGGACAGCCTTGCGCATTGGACTCCCGAGATGGCCGCCTTGCCCAAAGTCCCGTGGCTGCAACAGGTTGATTTTGCGGTGTGGAACGACCGGTTCGAACTGGCGCGACAGCGTCGTCAGGTCGACATCATCCCGATGGAGCTATCAGACGTCGAGATCAGCGAGTTAGTGGCCTTCCTGAACGCCCTGACGGGCACAAGCGTGGACACGCCGCCATTTGGCGTGCCCAAGGGGTTCGAACCCTGATATCAGCCTCTTACTCTGCGGCTTCTTCGTAAGCGTCCATTGGTGGGCATGTGCAGATGAGGTTTCGGTCTCCGTATGCGTTGTCGA
>NZ_JBXWOE010000007.1:0-249532 GCF_059610725.1 Ruegeria sp. CDSC045 | reverse complement strand
AGTACCCTGCAAATCAGGGCGTTTTGTGGTTTAGGTAACAATAAGCAGGGTCCAAAAGCCATGCCAAGAAATCGTTTAAGTGCTGCCACAAGGTAGGCAGTAGCGACCCAACACAGGGCAACCAAAGCCCACTCTTCCTTAGCTTAATCTCCTGCCGGGTGGTCCGACGAATAGGCGTAGCTCTATGCAGCTACGTTGGTCGACCTATCCGCGGCTTGGCAACTTGAAAGAAAATGCCAAAAAACTGAGCTCTTCTCACAATACCCAAAGCTGTCGCGTTCCTAGGTTTGAAATGTATCGGCAACTCAGGGAGATCAAAAATGGAACGTATTAACATCATCAAAAAGCTCATTGTTGCACCAACCCTGGTGATTGCCCTGTCCACCGGAACGGCCATGGCAGAGCCGGGCCAACACTCGGGTACCGGCGCCCATCATAGCGCCCATATCACTCAGACTGGGATGTCTCGGAACGCCACGCCTGAAACAACGGAATTCCCAACCGTTACCGGCAAAATTGTTAACCGAATAACAAACCTTTCCCCGTTGGAGGCGGCCCAAAATGTGGGAACATCCCAGGATTCTACGACTGTTACCGGGAAGATTGTTAACCTCATAGCAAACCTCTCGCCGCTTGAAACGACGCAGAATGTTGGAACATCCCACTGGATCGGAAGCAGCGACGGCGTTGCCGCCAACAATACAATAAACATCAATTCGGATGCCCAATTTATCGACCATGTGCCCACAGAAAACCAAGGCGGCATGGATTCCCCAGCTCCATAGTGTCACCGCGGGGCGTTTAGACAAGTTGAGGACCAACCTTCGCCCCGCATTACAGCCATTTGTTAGCCAGCAAAACTTGGCATACTTTTTTGCTGTTTTGGGCTCACCGCACGAGGGACGACACATAGACCGGCGAAACTTCTGTAAAGGTTCGAAAAGAACTTCATCGATCAGCTTGGGCGTTGCGTATGTCCGCTCAAAAGTCCCAACTGCAAAAGGGCTCCGACCGGCCTTGCAATTTGATACAATTTATCTTGCCCCGACGCGCCTCCGGCGATGATCGTTGTCTGAACTTTTCCTGATGGCGCGACAGAGGTTTCTAGAGGCTCGCAGGGCCTCATTCCTTGCGCCGAGCCGTTTCAACGCTTCATTGTAGGCCAACCAGTTCGTCATTTTGACTTCGTGGGGGTAAAGCTGCTCATACCACACAGCTATCACCCAGGATTCATGCAGTGAATCCTCAAACCAATTTGTGCGAAAAAGTAGGTTAATTGGTCAAACAGCAAAAAATCTCTGCAGTTGAAACTTTGCTTTATTGGTCGGAGTGAGAGGATTCGAACCTCCGACCCCTGCCTCCCGAAGACAGTGCTCTACCAGGCTGAGCTACACTCCGACCGTGGCGGGTGATTTATACCTGAGGGTTTGGATGTGCAAGAGGGATTCTGGGTCTGGTTTGTGATTAGTAACAGGCTTTGGACAGGCTCAAAATCCCTGTGATTAGCCCCATGTCAGATCAGGCGGTCAGTGCGATAAAGTCGGATTTTTGTGCCGCCGTGATCCACTACCGGCCCTGCCGGAAGCAAAGGAAGGCGTGTGGCATGGGCCAGGGATGGGGTGCTTGTTACGATGCCAACGCGCCAGCCTTTGAAGCGTGACATCAGAACCTTGCCGAAACTCCCATACAAGGATCGCAGACGTTTTTCATCGCCTATCCTGGTGCCATAAGGGGGGTTTACGATCACTAACCCCTCAGCACCTTGCGGGGGCTTCAGATCGCTGACGGAGTGGCAATGAAATGTTGTATTGGTCGAAACACCGGCTTGTTCCGCGTTAGCTTTTGCGGCCTCGATCGCACCTGCATTCCTGTCGGAGCCGAAGAACTGAACCTCGGGGGCAGGGGAGGGTGACCCGGCGCGCATGTCGGACCAGATGTCGGGATCAAAACTCCTTAGGCTTTCGAATGCAAAATTACGCGTGCGACCGGGAAGCAGGCCCAACGAGATCTCGGCAGCCTCGATGACGAAAGTGCCCGACCCGCACATGGGATCCAGCACCGGTTCGGTCCCGTGATAGCCACATTCGCGCAGGAACATGGCCGCCATTGTCTCGCGCATGGGGGCCTTGGCGACGGAAGTCTTGTGACCTCGCTTGTGCAGGGGATCTCCGGAGGTGTCGATCGAGAATGTGCAGATGTCTTTCTCAATCCGCAAAAGCACGCGCAGGGCTGCATCTGTCGAGATTGGAGTCCCCAGTGTCTCGGCCAGCGCTCGCTCGATCCTTTGGCGCGCGGCACCCGCATGATAGATGCGCGATTTGCGGCTTGTCGCCTCGACTTTTACCGGCACTTCCGGGCGCAGGAAATCTGACCACGGAAATTTTCTGGCGCGTTTGTCCAGTTGTGCAAGATGGACAGCGGGAAAGCTGCCAATCCGAACCAGAACTTTATTTGCGCCCCGAAGGCAAAGGTTGGCACGCCAGACTTCGGGCCACCCGCCCCGACAAACCACGCCACCAGCAATGACCTTGGCATCGGCGAATCCCTGTTCGGTGGCCTCGGCATGCAGCGGCGCCTCTAGTCCGGGCGTTGCTACCAGAAAAATTTCCAGATCGTTCGTTTGTTCCATCAAGGGTGCTTACACCGGACATGATCGGGGCGCGACAGGCAATTTCAGCGAAAGTGATACAAGAAAGTGAATACCGTGAGGGAATTTTGACGGTTACAGGTTTGCTTTTGGTATCATCCCCGCGTAAAGGGGCCACAATCAGAGGGACGGCCGCGGATTTCAGTCGCAATTCGACGCTTTTGCGACGACTGCTTGGAATTCTCGCGTTATTGTCTGACACTAGATAGGTGTTGGCTCAGCCGGCACAGGTAAAGAGGCTTGGAAGACCGTAGCGACATGCAAACTTTCAAACTGAAAAAAGGGTTGGAGCTGCCGGTGCAAGGCGCACCGGAGCAAACCATCCATCCGGGTCCAGAATTCAAGACTGTTGGGGTTTTGGGGGGCGATTACCTTGGCTTGAAACCGCGAATGCTGGTTCAGGAGGGGGATGACGTTCAACGTGGCACTCCGCTATTCTGTCACAAGGACGCACCCGAGGCGATGATGGTCGCCCCGCTAAGTGGTAAGATCGTTGCCATCAACCGTGGTGCGCGCCGGGTTTTGCAAAGCGTTGTGATCGAGGTTGCGGATGCCAACGACACGGGTATCGATTTCTCGGGTGTTGGTGATGCGGACAGCGCCGAGGGTGTCACCGCCAAGCTATGCGCCGCGGGGCTGTGGACCGCTTTCCGTACGCGTCCCTATTCCAAGATGCCAGTTCCGGGCACCAAGCCAGCAGCGATTTTCGTCACAGCCATGGATAGCGAGCCACTGGCCGGAGATGCAGAACTCATCATCAATGACGCGGGCAAAGCATTTGCGGATGGTCTGGTAGTCGTATCCAAGCTGTCCGAGGGCAAAACCTATTTGTGCCAGCAGGACGGTGCTTCGGTTCCGGGTAGCGATCTGCCAGGCGTAGAGGCGGCGGCATTCTCTGGTCCGCATCCTGCGGGTTTGGCCGGAACCCACATCCATTTCCTCGAACCGCTTGCGGGCGAAAAGCAGGTCTGGACCATCGGGTATCAGGATGTCATCGCGATTGGCCGCCTGATGCAGACGGGCCATCTGGACCCTAATCTGGTGATCGCCCTGACTGGCCCGGGTGCCCGTCAGCCGCGCCTGATCCGTACGGTGATGGGAGCGTCGACCGAAGACCTGACCCGGGATGAGATTGATGTGGAGGGCACGGCACGGATCATTTCGGGCTCGATCCTATCTGGTCAGCATGCGGATGGCCCAACGGCTTATCTGGGGCGTTTTGCAAGGCAGATGACCATCATCCGTGAGGACCACGACCAGATTCCGATGGGCTGGATCCGCCCGATGCCTTCGAAATTTGCGGTTCAGCCGGTGCTGGGTTCTGCTTTCGCCAAAAAGCTGTACGCGCTCAGCTCGAATCTGAATGGGGGGCGCCGCGCCATGGTGCCCACGGGTACGTTCGAAGAGCTGATGCCGCAGGACTATCTGCCGACGCAACTGCTGCGGGCACTACTGGTGATGGACACCGATACCGCGCAAGCTCTGGGCGCGCTCGAGCTGGACGAAGAGGATCTGGGCCTTGTCGGCTTTGCCTGTCCGGCAAAATATGAATACGGGCTGGCGTTGCGCGACTGCCTGAACAAGATTGAAAAGGAGGGCTGATCCAAATGGGTTTGCGCAGCTTCTTCGATCGGATCGAGCCGAACTTTACCAAGGGCGGCAAGTACGAAAAGTATTTCCCCATCTACGAGATGGTCGAAAGCTTTATCTACACTCCGAAAACCGTGACCTCTGTGGCCCCGCATGCGCGGTCTTACGTGGATATGAAGCGGATCATGACCTATGTCGTGATCGCGACCATTCCCTGTATCCTTTGGGGGATGTGGAACACCGGCTATCAGGCCAACTCGGCTATCGCCAGCCTCGGGCCGGACTCTGCCGCCGGTTGGCGCATCGCTCTGCTGCAGATGTTTGGTATCTCGCTGGACCCCAGCAGTGTCTTTGCAAATGTGATGCACGGGTTGATGTATTTTCTGCCTATCTACATCGTCACACTGGTCGCAGGCGGCATATTCGAGGTCATCTTTGCCACCGTGCGTGGTCATGAGGTGAACGAAGGTTTCCTCGTAACATCAATGCTTTACACGCTGATTATGCCGGCCACTACACCCTTGTGGCAGGTGGCTTTGGGCATCATCTTCGGTGTGGTTATCGGCAAAGAGGTATTTGGCGGCACCGGCAAGAACTTCCTTAACCCCGCGTTGGTTGGTCGTGCGTTTTTGTACTTCGCTTATCCTGCGCAGATGTCGGGTGACTCGGTCTGGACCCCGGTTGACGGGTTCTCGGGTGCAACCGCGCTGGCGGTGTCAGCGGCCGAGGGCGTACAGGCTCTTGCTGCCGAAGGGATCACATGGTCCAGCGCTTTTTACGGCACCATTCAGGGCAGCTTTGGCGAGACCTCGACCTTGGCCTGCTTGATCGGTATGGCCTTCTTGCTGATGACCAAGATTGCCAATTACCGCCTGATCGTTGGCTGTCTGACCGGGACCATCGGATTTACTCTGCTGCTGAACCTGATCGGGTCGGATACCAACCCGATGTTCGCGATGCCGTGGTATTGGCATGTGGTTCTGGGTGGGTATGCATTTGGCTTGGCCTTCATGGTGACCGAACCGGTTTCCGCCAGCCACACCAACCTGGGCCGCTATATCTATGGCGCCTTGATCGGTGTGATGGTTGTGATGATACGCGTGATTAATCCGGCCTTCCCCGAAGGCATGATGCTGGCCATCCTGTTCGGCAATGTCTTTGCACCGCTGATCGACTATTTCGTCGTGCAGGCCAATATCAAACGGAGGGCGCGTCGCCATGTCTGATCCGCAACCTCAAGAACCCAAGGGCGCATTGGCTCGCTTTCTGGCCGCCTCGCCGGATTCGGTTGGCAAGACGATCTTCGTCGCCGTTGCCGTCTGTCTTGTTGCCTCGATGGTGGTCTCCGCCGCTGCGGTCAGCCTGCGCCCGGTGCAAGAAGCCAACGCGCTGAAGGACAAACAGGTTAACGTTTTGCAGGTGGCTGGTGTCTTCGAGCCGGGCATAGATGTGACCGAAGCCTTCGCTGCGTTCGAGCCGCATGTGCTCGAGCTTGCCACCGGCGAATTTGTCGACGATCAGTTCGATCCGGCAACCTTTGATGACCAGGCTGCTGCAAGTGATCCTGAACTCAGCGTAGCATTGGACACTGACCCGGCGGGTATTGGTCGTCAGGCCAAGTACCGAGTGATCTATCTGTTGCGCGATGATGCGGGCGATTTAGACAAAGTGATCCTGCCGCTGCATGGTTATGGCCTGTGGTCGACGCTCTATGGTTTTATCGCTCTAGAAAATAACGGCAACGACATCTACGGCCTGCAGTTCTATCAGCATGGTGAGACCCCCGGCCTTGGCGCCGAGGTGGACAACCCGCGATGGAAAGGTCTGTGGAATGGCAAGAAATTGCGCGACGATTCAGGCGAGCTGCAGATTACCGTCGCCAAGTCGCAACCCGCCGCCGGTCCCGATTTCTATGTCGACGCGCTTGCTGGGGCTACTCTGACCTCAGTTGGTGTCGATAACCTGGTGAAATTCTGGATGGGTGACGCGGGCTACGCCCGGTTCCTGGCCAAACTGCAAGCAGGAGAGTTCTGATGTCTCAGACCAAGAAAGAGATGCTGGTCGACCCGCTTGTCGACAACAACCCAATCACGCTGCAGGTTCTGGGCATCTGTTCCGCACTGGCCGTGACCTCGTCGTTGCAGGTGGCCTTTGTGATGGCGCTGGCGGTGACCTTCGTGACCGCCTTCTCGTCGATGTTCATCTCGATGCTGCGCAACCAGATACCCGGCTCGATCCGGATCATCGTTCAGATGGTGATCATCGCGTCGCTGGTGATCCTGGTGGATCAGGTTCTCAAGGCCTATGCCTTCCAGATTTCAAAGACCCTGTCGGTTTTCGTCGGGCTGATCATCACAAACTGTATCGTGATGGGCCGCGCCGAGGCGTTTGCGATGAAGAACCCCCCCGTCGCGTCCTTTATCGACGGTGTTGGCAACGGCATGGGCTATGGTCTGATCCTGTTGCTCGTCGGCTTTATCCGCGAACTGCTGGGGGCCGGGTCGCTGTTCGGCGTCACCATCTTGCAGACCGTGAACAACGGCGGCTGGTACGTACCTAACGGTATGCTGCTGTTGCCACCTTCGGCGTTCTTTATCATCGGCCTGATCATCTGGGCCTTCCGAACATGGAAGCCGAACCAGGTCGAAGAACGTGAATACAAAATCCAGCAGGTAGAGGCGCACTGATGGAAGGGCTTATCTCACTGGCCGTAAAGGCCATCTTTGTCGAAAACCTTGCGCTCAGCTTCTTTCTTGGCATGTGTACCTTCATCGCCGTGTCCAAGAAGATCTCGACCGCTCTGGGTCTGGGGATCTCGGTCATGGTCGTGCAGGCGATCACCGTTCCCGCCAACAACCTGTTGCTGACCTATCTGCTGAAACCGGGCGCGCTGGCCTGGGCTGGGTTCCCGGATGTGGACCTGACCTTCCTTGGCCTGATCTCGTATATCGGTGTGATCGCGGCCATGGTTCAGATCCTTGAGATGGTCTTGGACAAGTATTTTCCGCCGCTCTACAACGCGCTGGGGATTTTCCTGCCTTTGATCACGGTGAACTGTGCCATCCTGGGCGGATCGCTGTTCATGGTCGAGCGGGATTATAACTTTGCAGAGGCGACGACCTATGGTCTGTCCTCGGGCTTTGGCTGGGCGCTGGCGATAACTGCAATGGCGGGCGTGCGCGAAAAGCTGAAATACTCGGACATTCCCGACGGCCTTCAAGGTCTGGGGATCACCTTTATCACCGCGGGACTGATGGCGATGGCCTTCATGTCCTTCTCGGGCGTGAAACTGTAAGGGGGCGGCAATGGAAACCTTTAGCCTTGGCGTCATTCTTTTCACGCTGATCGTATTGGCGCTTGTCGCCCTTATCATGGCCGCCCGGTCGCGGTTGGTGTCGACAGGCAATGTCAACATCACCATCAATGGTGAGAAAACTGTGTCCGTGCCCGCCGGCGGCAAACTGCTGCAAACGTTGGCGGCCGAGAAACTATTCGTGCCATCGGCCTGTGGCGGCGGCGGGACCTGCGCACAATGCCGCGTACGCGTCCATTCCGGCGGTGGCTCGATCCTGCCGACCGAAGAAAGCCATATCACCAAGCGCGAGGCCGCTTGTGGCGACCGTCTATCTTGTCAGGTTGCAGTTAAACAAGACATGGATATCGAGGTCCCCGAAGAGGTCTTTGGCGTCAAGAAATGGGAATGCACGGTTCGGTCGAACGAAAACGTTGCCACCTTTATCAAAGCGCTGACGCTGGACCTGCCCGAAGGTGAGGATGTGAATTTCCGCGCTGGTGGCTATATCCAGATCGAAGCCCCCGCCCATGCGCTGAAATACACTGATTTCGATGTCGAGGAGGAATATCGCGAAGATTGGGATCGCTTCAATCTGTGGCAATACGACTCGGTCGTTGCCGAACCCATCGAACGCGCCTATTCCATGGCCAACTATCCGGACGAAAAGGGCATGATCATGCTGAACGTCCGGGTTGCCTCACCGCCGCCGGGTTCCGAAGGGATACCGGCGGGCCAGATGTCGTCGTATATCTTCAACCTGAAACCGGGTGACAAGGTCACGATCTCGGGTCCATTCGGTGAATTCTTCGCCCGCGAGACCGGAAGAGAGATGGTCTTCATCGGTGGTGGTGCTGGTATGGCGCCCATGCGCAGCCATATCTTCGATCAGCTCAAACGGCTTGAGAATCGCGACCGTAAGATCACCTTCTGGTACGGTGCCCGGTCCAAGAAAGAGATGTTCTTTGTCGAGGATTTTGACAGCCTCGCGGAAGAGTTCGACAATTTCGAATGGCATGTCGCCCTGTCGGATGCCCAGCCCGAGGATGACTGGAAAGGCTATACCGGCTTTATCCATAACGTGCTGTTCGACGAATACCTCAAGAACCACCCCGCACCCGAGGATTGCGAGTTCTACATGTGCGGACCGCCGATCATGAACCAGTCGGTCATCAACATGCTGCTGGATCTGGGTGTGGACCGCGAAGATATCATGCTTGACGATTTCGGCGGGTAATCAGTTATCCGGCGCCCTGTGGCGCCGGTTTTATTTTAGGTCCTTTGGTTCGATTACAGGCGCAGGTCGCTTGCCTCGCGTGGCAGGCAGGATTTGATGTCGAAGACTACGCTGTTTTCTTTGCCATAGGCTCGAAACTGCAAAGGATCGAGTGCCCGATATTCCGCATGCGCGACGGCCAGGACCACCCCGTCATAGAGCCCTGGCTCAGGTTGGTCGATCAGGTCCAGGTCGTATTCTTCTTGCGCAGCTTTGGGGTCGGCATGAGGGTCGTGGACATCGACGCTGATGCCATAGCTTTGCAATTCTTCGATAATGTCGACGACACGGGTGTTGCGCAGGTCGGGGCAGTTTTCCTTGAACGTCAGGCCCATCACCAGAACACGGGCGGCGCCAACATTGATACCGCAACGGGTCATACGTTTGACCAGTTGCGACACTACATAGCTGCCCATCCTGTCATTCAGGCGCCGCCCTGCAAGGATGATCTGCGGGTGATGGCCCACGGCCTCGGCCTTGTGCGTCAGGTAGTAAGGATCCACGCCGATGCAATGCCCGCCGACCAGACCAGGGCGGAAGGGCAGGAAGTTCCACTTGGTTCCGGCTGCGCGCAGCACAGCCTCGGTATCGATGCCCATGCGACCGAAGATCATCGCCAACTCGTTCACCAGAGCGATATTCAGGTCGCGCTGGGTGTTTTCGATCACCTTCGCGGCCTCAGCCACGCGGATGCTTTCGGTCTTGTAGGTTCCAGCGGTGATGATCCGGGCATAGAGCGCGTCAACTAGATCAGCGACCTGCGGAGTTGAACCAGCGGTGACTTTGCAGATGTCCGCGATACGGTGGGTCTTGTCACCGGGGTTGATCCGCTCGGGGCTGTAGCCTGCAAAGAAATCCGTGTTGAAAGTCAGGCCCGAGGCGCGTTCCAGCACCGGAACGCAATCTTCTTCGGTTGCGCCGGGATAGACGGTGGATTCGTAGATCACCAAATCACCGGGTTTCAATACGTGGCCAACTGTTTCCGACGCAGCCAGAAGTGGGGCTAAATCAGGCTGCTTACCTGCGGTAATCGGCGTGGGGACGGTTACGACATAGGTATCGCAATCGGCAATCTCCGAGGGGTTGGTTGTGAATTTCAGGCCGCCCGCCGCGCTCAGGTCATGTGGCTCAACCTCATGCGTTGCATCTACGCCAGCGCGTAGTGCCTCGACCCGCGCCGCATTGATGTCAAATCCGATCACCTCGCCAATTTTGCCGAAGGCCACGGCCAGGGGCAGGCCGACATAACCCAGCCCGATCACAGCAATCTTTCGGGAATTGGGGTCGGTTTCAAGCATATGCGTCACTTACCATGATAGTCGCGGAACCATTCGACAAACTGGGCGATTCCATCTTTGAAATTTGTCTGCGGACGATAGCCGGTCAGCTTTTGCAGCAGATCACTATTCGCCCAAGTGGCAGGAACATCACCCATCTGCATAGGCATGTAATTGCGGATGGCTTTCTTGCCGATAGCTTCCTCAATGGCTTCGATAAAATCCATCAGCCGCACTTTGTCGCCATTGCCGATATTCACCACGCGCCAGGGCGCCGCCGGCGACAGGCTGTCACCTTCTTCAATCTCATCTGCGCTGTCCGGCCGCACCGGAGGGACGTCAATCAGCAGTCGGATACCGCGGACAAGGTCTTCGACATTGGTGAAATCCCGATACATGTCGCCGTGGTTATAGATATCGATCGGGCGGTCATCCAGGATGGCGTCCACAAATTTATAGAGCGCAAGATCGGGTCGCCCCCAGGTTCCATAGACGGTGAAGAACCGAAACATGGTCGTGGGCAGGTTCCACAAATGGGCATAGGAATGGCCCATCGCCTCGTTTGCCTTTTTGGTTGCGGCGTAAATCGTCAGCGGTGTGTCGGCCTTTTCGACCTCAGTAAAGGGCATGACCTCGTTGGCGCCATAAACCGAGGATGTCGAAGCCATCAGAAGGTGGTCTACCTTATGCTCGCGCGCGATTTCCATGACGTTGAACGTGCCGACCACGTTGGAATTGATATAGCTGCGCGGGTCCTCAAGGCTATAGCGGACACCAGCCTGCGCCGCGAGATGCACGATCACCTCGGGCTGGAACTCCTCAGCGACCTTTGCAAGCTGCTCGTAGTTTTCCAAAAGATCCTCGGTTGCGGAAAACCCAGGGGATTGCAAGAGCATCTGATGGCGGCGCTGCTTGAGCGAGACGTCGTAATAATCCGTCATCCCATCGTAGCCGTGAACCTGAAACCCCTCGGCCAGTAGTAGTTTTGCCAGGTGAAAACCGATGAACCCTGCTGTGCCTGTGACTAATACGCGCTTCATTTAACCCTCGACCCAAACCAAAACCGTTTGAAACATCAGGGATACTTTCAGCCCCTCAAGGTCAAGGGGATTTTCCCACAAACCGCGCCATTGGGGCAATCCGGAACCCGAATTCACTTGCGGATTGTTGTTGCCTGCCAGTCAGGGTAGGAAATTGCGATGGTGTGGGATTGGATCAAAACCAGGTGGAAAAAACCTCAGGCGGCACAGAATTCAGTTTCTGACATCGCGCCTGACCAGAGGTTTTATGCCGTTGGGGATATCCACGGGCGATTGGATCTGTTGCAGACTTTGCTGGCAAGGCTGGATCCAGATTGCCCCACAATCTTTGTCGGGGACTACATTGATCGTGGCAATTACAGCGCCCAGGTGCTGCACCAGTTACGGCACCTTAGCCGGGTCCGAGGCAATGATTTCATTTGCCTGCTGGGTAATCACGAGGAGATGCTGTTGCGGTTCACCGATGACCCAAAACGGGTCGGCAGGCTTTGGCTGCAAAACGGTGGCCTACAAACGCTCGCCTCATTTGGAATTACCGGTGTGGATGAAGACACGGTTGGTGCGGATGCTGTCTCGGTGGCTGACAGATTGCGACGCGCAATGGGCGATGATTTGCTGTCTTGGCTGCACGACCGTCCCCTGACCTGGACCAGCGGAAACGTTACCGTGGTGCACGCAGGTCTGGACCCGGGCAAGGCTTTGGACGACCAAACACGCCAGGTTTGCCTGTGGGGCCACCCAAATTTTTCACGGCAAATGCGCGAAGATGGTCAGTGGGTTGTCCATGGTCATACGATCACGTCAGAGCCCCGCGCTGAGAATGGTGTTGTTTCGATCGACACCGGCGCCTTCTTCAGTGGCAGGCTGACCGCCACTAATGTTCGCGCCGGCGAGGTCCGGTTCATCGCAACCGACGAGCAGCCGGAATAGCTGTCAACCGACGATCATCTGCTTCATGCGAAGGGCTTCATACTCCAGCTCTTTGAGGCGGAAATGCACGACATCACCGATCGTGATCACGCCACGAAGATGGCCATCGCTGAGGACGGGCATGTGGCGAAAGCGCCCCTCCGTCATGGTTTTCAGCACATCGTTCAACAGATCCTCGGGCGCGCAGGTCTGTACGCTGCGGGTCATCAGATCTTCGACAGATTGGGGCAGGGTCTGGCCCGGAGTATCGGCCATACGGCGCACAATATCACGCTCGGACAGGATACCCTGAAGCGTACCATTCTGATCTGTCACCACCACAGCGCCGATCCGCTTTTCCTTGAGGATATTCACCACCGAATGAATTGTGTCTTTCGGGCGCACGGAAAAAACCGCGTCCCCTTTGCCAACAAGCAGCTTTTCGACTGTTGTCTGTGTATGAGAAAGGTTCGATTCAACCGACTGGCTATGCGAGGCAGCCGCGGCCTTGTCGCCGCGTGTCGGTGGCTGGTAAGAGCTTGGGGCCATGGGCAATCTCCTCTTGCTTTGCTTTTCACCTTACCGCAGCCATATGACCTGTATAGGGTACAAATGCCCAATCCGGGGAAATCTGCCAAAAACCAAGGAAATCCGGCCCGTTGTCCAACTTTTATCTGACCCCCCCTGTTGCCGTGCTGATATTTTTTGCGGTTGTCGTTTGTGGCCATAATTTTCGCATGACCTGGAAACAGCAGGCTCCAGGATGGCAGAAGAAAGCATGGCTGTTCGGGGTGCCCGCCGGAATCGGTTTGTTGGCGCTAGGCTTCCTGCCGCTGAAAGCCTGATGCAGGTTTGACTCTGATTGGGGCCGCTGTCATATGCCGGGCACGCTTTTCCTCAGGAGGGACCCATATGCGTTTCTTGCCAGTCCTGGCTGTCGCCACACTTATTTCCGGCTGCTTGTTCGACAAAGAGCCCGAGGTGGTACGCCTGTCAGGCGAAACGATGGGGACGACCTTCAACATCACGGCCATCGGTGTCGATGTTGATGAAGAAGCGCTGGCGGGTGCGGTCGAACAGACGCTGGCCGAAGTTAACGCAAAGATGTCGAACTGGGACCCGAATTCCGAGGTTTCGACCTTCTCGGACTCGGGCAGCACTGAACCTGTAGCCGTTTCGGATGAATTTGCGCTGGTGCTTGATGCCGCGAATGATGTGCACGAGAAATCCGGGGGTACATTCGACGTGACTCTCGGCCCGCTGATCGAGCTGTGGGGCTTTGGTCCGCGCAAACCGGAAGATCCGGTGCCCGCAGATGCTGACATCCAGGCGGCTTTGGGCAAGGTCGGACAGGCCAGATTGCTGCAACTGGATCGCGATGCCGGAACTTTGGCGAAGGCCGATGCCGGAGTCGGCATTAACCTGTCCGCCATTGCCAAGGGGTATGGCATCGACGCCGTGGCCGAAACGCTGCGCACGGCTGGGATTGAAGACTATATGGTCGAGATCGGTGGCGATCTGGTCACAAGAGGCGATAACGACAAGGGTGAGACTTGGCGGATCGGGATCGAAAAACCCCAGGCCGATGCGCAGAATCTGCAGTTGATCGTACAGCTTGATGATTTGGGCATGGCGACCTCGGGCGACTACAAGAATTTCTTTGAACAAGATGGTGTGCGGTATTCGCATATCATTGACCCAACTACTGGCCGCCCGATCACGCATCGGACCACTTCAGTCACGGTACTGGCCGAAAATGCTATGATGGCAGATGCTTGGGCGACAGCGATGTTGGCCTTGGGTCAGGAAAAGGGTTTGAAACTTGCCGAGACGCATAAACTTGCCGTGTATTTCATCTCGCGGGATGTGACAGGCGGTGAGGATGCCTATATCACGGTACACAGCACAGCGTTCAAAGAGGCGTTGGGCACCAACTGACGGGTTGAGCTGAGATGAGCACTTTTATTCTGGCCTTCATTCTGCTGCTGATCATCATGGTTGGCATGTCGCTGGGTGTAATGTTGATGGGTAAGACCATCAAGGGCAGCTGCGGTGGCCTGAATGCGATCTCGGGTGCGGATAAATGTGTGGTCTGCCAAAAGGACGTGGACCCTAACAGCCCCTTGCGCGACAAGCTTCAGTGCAAACGCGCCCAAAAGATGCTTGAGCAGATGGAACGGCAGGCCTAATAACTTAGCGCTTCGTTTGGCGGTTGGAATTGGCTAAGCAGGTCCCTGAATAACGGGGGCGCAGATTTGGCCAAAGCAAGAAACATCCTGTTCATCATGTTCGACCAGCTGCGCTGGGACTATCTGAGCTGTTACGGACATCCGCATCTGCACACCCCCAACATAGACCGCCTGGCTGCGCGTGGTGTGCGGTTTGACAAGGCCTATATCCAGTCACCTATTTGCGGTTCCTCCCGTATGTCGACCTATACCGGGCGCTATGTGCATTCGCATGGGGCTTCTTGGAATGGAATCCCGCTGAAAGTGGGTGAGATGACCATGGGTGATCATCTGCGCAAAGCTGGGATGGACTGTTGGCTGGTGGGCAAGACCCATATGCGTGCGGATGCCGAGGGAATGGCGCGATTGGGGCTGGAGCCGGACAGTCTGATCGGTGCCCGTGTGGCCGAATGCGGGTTCGACGTGTTCGAGCGTGATGACGGAATGCTGCCCGAAGGGCCGGATGGGTATTATGACCCGGACGGGGCCAAGGAATACAACAAATACCTATCGGCTAAAGGATATGACAGCGACAACCCCTGGCATGACTTCGCCAATTCAGGTCTCGACGCTGAGGGCAATGTTCTGTCGGGCTGGTTTCTCAAGAACTCTTCCCAGCCGGCGAATATTGCCGAGGAAGACAGCGAAACGCCCTATCTGACCGGGCGCGGGATCGAATTCATGGAAACCCATGACGGCCCCTGGTGCTGCCACCTGAGCTTTATCAAACCGCACTGGCCCTATGTCGTGCCGGAACCCTATGCCTCAATGTACGGACCGAAACATATCCTGACCGTGGTCCGGTCTGAGGCGGAACGCCAGAAAGCGCATCCGGTGCTCCGGGCATTCATGGACACCAAGGTTGGCGAGGCGTTCTCGCGGCAGGATGTGCGCGACGCCGTGATCCCCGCTTATATGGGTCTGATCAAGCAGGCCGACGACCAGATGGGCCGGCTGTTCGCATGGCTGGAAAAGACGGGCCGGATGGAGGACACGATGATCGTGTTAACCTCGGACCACGGGGATTTTCTGGGCGATCACTGGATGGGTGAGAAGACCTTTTTCCAGGACGCATCGGTCAAGGTGCCGTTGATCATCTATGACCCATCCCCCGAGGCTGAGGCGACCCGTGGCACTGTGAGCGACGCGCTGGTCGAGTCCATCGACCTCGCCCCAACATTCTTGGACATAGCCGGAGGCGAAGCGTCGGGTCACATTCTGGAAGGTCACTCCTTGTTGCCGATCTTGCGTGGCCATCAGGTCGAGACACCTCGGGATGTGGTAGTCAGTGAGTATGACTATTCCGCCTCGCCCATGGCGGAAAAGCTGAATGCCTCGGTTCGGGATGCAGTGATGTTTATGGTGGCCAACAAGAATTGGAAGCTGATCCATTGCGAAGGCGGGCATCGGCCACTGCTGTTCGATCTTGAAAACGACCCGAATGAACTAACCGACCTTGGCAACAGTGCTGAACACGCGGATATCATCGCCAAGATGTATGACCATCTGTTCACTTGGGCGCGTCGCCCGTCGCAGCGCACAACACGTTCCGAACAGCAACTGATCGAAATGCGCACCAATAGTCGGGGCAGAGGGGTGGTTATTGGAATCTATGACGAAAACGACGCGCCACTGGATTTGACCGTGAAATACAGAGGCCGCAAAGCTCGCCCCTATCTGGACCATACCGGCAAGGAATAGCCTTTGTAACATGAATTCTGACCTGATCAGGGCAAAAGGCGGTTCACCCTGCGCGGGGCAGGCGATACAAGACCAACCAAGAGCAGCAAACCCGGAGAGCCGAATGACCGCCCCGAAACCCGTCGTCCTGTGTATTCTTGATGGCTGGGGCCTGTCCGAGGACACCGGAGCCAATGCGCCTTACCTTGCCGATACGCCAACATTTGATGCGATCATGGCCAAGGGCCCACACGCCAAGCTGATCACCCATGGTCCGGATGTTGGTCTGCCAAGTGGTCAGATGGGCAATTCCGAAGTCGGTCACACAAATATTGGGGCTGGCCGCGTTGTTGCGATGGATTTGGGCCAGATTGATCTGGCGATTGAGGACGGTTCTTTCTTTGCCAACTCCGCGCTGCAGAACTTTATCGGTAGGGTAAAGGCTGCAGGTGGCACCGCACATCTGTTGGGGGTGGTCTCGGACGGGGGAGTGCATGGCCACCTGAACCATATCATTGCTGCGGCAAAGGCGATAACGGATGCTGGTGTGCCCGTTGCCTTGCACGCGGTTACGGATGGCCGGGATGTGGCCCCGAAATCAGCGCTGACCTATATCACAGAGCTTGAGGAACGCTTGCCCGACGGCGCCCGTGTTGCCTCGGTCTGCGGGCGCTATTTTGCCATGGACCGCGACAACCGATGGGAACGTGTCAGCGAAGCCTATGGTGCAATGATCAAAGGGCAGGGGCGCAGCGCTGTTTCGGCGCGCAATGCCGTGGATCAGGCCTATCAGCAGTCGGAAACGGACGAATTTATCGTCCCGACAGTTCTCACCGGGTATGACGGCATATCAGACGGAGACGGTTTCTTCTGCCTCAACTTCCGCGCCGACCGGGCTCGTGAAATCCTGCGGGCGATTGGCGAACCCGGCTTTGACGATTTCGACACCGGCCCGCGCCCGCAGCTTTCAGCCCTGCTGGGCATGGTCGAATACTCCGACGGGCACAGCGCCTATATGACCACGGTGTTCCCCAAGCGCGAAATCGTGAATACCCTGGGTGAATGGGTGGCGAAACATGGGCTCAGCCAATTCCGTCTCGCCGAGACCGAGAAGTACCCGCATGTGACCTTCTTCCTCAATGGCGGCAAGGAAGTGCCTGAGGCGAACGAAGACCGCTTTATGCCTAAATCACCCAAAGTGGCGACCTACGACCTACAACCCGAGATGTCATCGGCCGAAGTAACCGCAAAATTCGTCGAAGCCATCGGGGCGGGCTATGATCTGATCATAACCAATTATGCCAATCCGGATATGGTTGGGCATACCGGCGATCTGCAGGCGGCAATCCGCGCCTGCGAGGCTGTGGATCAAGGGCTGGCGCAAGTGGTTGCCGCGTTGGAAAACGCAGGCGGCGCAATGATCATTACCGCCGATCACGGAAATTGCGAGATGATGGTCGACCCCGAAACCGGCGGGCCGCATACGGCCCATACGCTGAACCCCGTGCCCGTCGCCTTGGTAGGGGGACCCGCTGGGGCATCCCTGCACGATGGGCGCCTGTCTGATCTGGCACCCACATTGCTGGACCTGATGGGGCTGGATCAGCCCCCTGAAATGACTGGAAAGAGCCTGCTTTCATGACGCTTCGTGCGCTGCTTCTGGCGATCTTCTTTGCATCCAGGGCGGTTGCCCAGACCGACCCCGCGACCGCCGCATTGAATGCAGCGCAGATGCTTGAGCAGGCATCAGTATCGTTGACCGAGGCCGAAAGCGCCCGCGACCGGGTCCGTGCCCTGACCGAAACCATACAGGCGTATGAGGCGGGTCTGTCGGCCATGCGCGATGGCCTACGACGGGCGGCAACACGCGAAGCCCAGCTAACAGCCGAATTGCGCAGTCGGGAAAAGGATGTGGCACAGCTGTTGGGCGTATTGCAAACGATCGAAACCACGGCGCCTCCGGTTCTGATGCTACACCCGTCAGGGCCGTTGGGCTCGGCCCGGGCCGGTATGATGCTGTCCGAAGTTACGCCGGGCCTGAACGCAAAAGCGCAGTCTCTTGCGCGTGATCTTCAGGAAGTGCGCACGCTGCGATTGCTGCAGCAAAGCGCCTCGGAAACCTTGGTCGAGGGCTTGACCGGCGTTCAGAATGCCCGCACCCAGCTCAGCACCGCCATCGCAGACCGAACGGATTTGCCGCGGCGCTTTGTCGAGGACCCGATCCGCACAGCTATCCTGATCTCATCGACTGAAACGCTTGACGGTTTTGCCAGCGGGCTTTCCCAGATCTCCGAAGGGCAAATCGCCGAAACGGATGCGGATATATCAAGTATCAAGGGTCAAATTGCGCTGCCGACGCAGGGCATCATCCTGCACCGGGCAAATGAAACCGATGCGGCCGGTGTCAAACGCCCTGGTATCGTATTGGGCACCCGACCGCGCGCAATAGTCACCTCGCCAACGGCGGCCACGATACGGTATCGCGGGCCACTACTTGAGTTGGGGAATCTGGTGATCCTCGAGCCGCAACCGGGGCTTCTATTTGTCTTTTCCGGGCTACAAGAGGTCTACGGAGAAGCCGGTCAGGTGATTCCCCGGGGGACGCCAGTCGGATTGATGCCTGCAGAATCGAAGGAAATCGGCGCAATTTTGTCAACAAGCGGTGATGGCACTGGAACTGACCGATCAGAAACGCTCTATATAGAGGTAAGACAGGATAACAGCCCCGTGGACCCGGAATCGTGGTTTCGGACCGACAAGGATGGATAAACGAGTATGAAGAAATTTGTGATGGCCGGTTTGGCTGGAACTATAGCAGGCCTGATTGTAACGACGCAGATCGCCGGTCCGTTGCTTGCCCAAGAAGCCGAAAACAAGGCCAGTGTCTATGAACAGCTGGATCTGTTTGGCGATATTTTCGAACGCATCCGCGCGCAATATGTCGAAGAGGTTGAGCCCGAAGACCTGATTGAGGCGGCCATTGACGGTATGCTGACCTCGCTGGATCCGCATTCCAGCTATCTGTCGCCGGATGATGCCGAACAAATGCGGGTCCAGACCCGTGGCGAGTTTGGCGGTCTGGGTATCGAAGTCACGCAGGAAGAGGGCTTTGTCAAAGTTGTCTCGCCGATCGATGATACGCCTGCGGATGAGGCCGGGATCGAAGCCGGAGATTTCATCACCCATGTCGATGGCGAAAGCATACTGGGCCTGACCCTGGACAAAGCGGTCGATCTGATGCGCGGGCCGGTGGGCTCGGAAATCGTGATCACCGTTGTCCGCGAGGGTGAACAGGAACCTTTTGACGTGCCTATCATCCGCGACACAATCAAACTGACGGCAGTACGCGCGCGCACCGAAGGGACAAGTGTGGTTCTGCGTGTGACCACCTTTAACGACCAAACCTATCCCAACTTGCAGGAAGGTCTGGCCGAGCAGATCGAAGAGGCCGGAGGGATCGACAAGGTGAATGGTGTCGTTCTGGACCTGCGCAACAATCCCGGTGGTCTGCTGACACAGGCAATCAAGGTTTCGGACGCATTCCTAAACGAGGGTGAGATCGTATCAACCCGTGGCCGCGATCCAAGCGATGGTGAGCGTTTCAACGCAACTGTGGGTGATCTGGCAGAAGGAAAGCCGATTGTGGTGCTGATCAATGGCGGGTCCGCCTCAGCATCCGAGATTGTAGCCGGCGCGCTGCAGGATCATCGCCGCGCAATCGTTGTGGGAACCAAAAGTTTCGGCAAAGGCTCGGTCCAGACTGTCATGCCACTGCGGAGCGATGGCGCGATGCGTTTGACCACGTCGCGCTACTACACGCCGTCGGGCCGGTCTATTCAGGCGCTTGGTGTCAGCCCCGACATCATCGTTGAACAGCCCCGCCCAGCCCCAGAGACCGAGGAAGAAGAGGCCAATGGGAACACCCGTTCCGAGGCTGATCTGCGTGGCAGTCTGAACAATGACAGCCTGAGCGAGGATGAAATCCGCCAGATCGAAGAAGATAGGGCCAAGGCCGAAGCCACCGCCGAATTGCGGGAAGAGGATTACCAGCTGGCCTATGCCATCGACATCCTCAAGGGGCTGTCAGCCTTCAACCCGGACGGGCCATCGCAATAAAGAAACCGGGCCGCCTGACAGGCGGCCCTTTTCCTGATGGGGCCGCTGCCGATCGAGGTAGGGTGGCTGATTAGAGCCCGATGCCACCTATGTTGTCTCCCAACCAACGTCCGCTCTGTGAAAAGCTAGTCAGAAAAACACATCTTGTTTCCATCCAGGTCTCGAACGTATGCAGAGAACTTTGGCCCGCGTTGGTTGGGGGCCCCCTCACAATCACCCCCGAGATCTGTAGCTAAAGCGTGCAGCCTTCTGACTTCTGCGTGGCCACCAACGCAAAATCCAACCATCGTTCCATTACCGTTGGTGGCCGGCAACGTGTCGAAGGGTTTGGCCACGGCGAAGGCAAAATCCTTTCCAAGCCAGTAAGTCATTCTTTCTGAAGGCGACATGCTTTGGAGACCCGATTGCGAAAACAGTGTGTCGTAGAAGGTTCTTGCAGCTGCCATGTCATTCGTTCCGACAACAAAGTAATTCATTTTCATCGATTTAGCTCCTGCAAGTGAGTGGCCTGCGTCAGGCATTGGTTTCAGTGATCCAAGCTATATCGACTAATGTGCCATTTTATGTCTTATTTGATTCATGGCACGGGCTAATACACACAACAGACTGAGGCGATTGGAATTGCTTGCGGTTCAACTCAAGCAAGATGCCCATTGTACGGTTAGAGACTTGGCGCAACAGCATGGTGTCAGTATGCGCACGATAGCCCGCGACCTTGTGCTTATGCGGGACCAAGGCATGCAGATAGACGCTGATCGCGGTCGTGGAGGAGGTGTGCGCCTCGACCGCAACTGGGGCGTTGGTCGCATGAACCTGACATACGCTGAGGCGGTCGATCTGCTAATCAGCATTGCTGTCGCAGAGCAGATGAAATCACCAATGTTGCTTGCGAACTTGGCTTCGGTAAGGCGGCAGCTTGTGGCCTCGTTTTCACCCGAGAAACGCAACAAGGTGAACCAGCTCAAGTCCCGTATTATCATAGGCGTCACGGCTTCGACTTATGTTCAAGCCAGCGCGAGCGCCCCACCAAAAAGGATTGTGCAAGCGGTTCATCAGGCTTTCGTCGATCAGAAGGTCTTGGAGCTGCGATATCAAAGAGAAGACGGTGTTATTTCCAACCGGCAAATTGAGCCTCAGTATCTCTTGTTGAAGTATCCCATTTGGTACGTCGTTGCGATCGACCGTCTGAGAAACGAACCAAGGACATTTCGGTGCGACCGGATGCTTGGGGCCTCAATGGGCGAAATGCGCTTCAAGCTCCTGCCGAAAGAAAAATTTCAACCCTCATTGGTAATTGATGATTCTTCGATGTGATCGGGTCATGGCCAACAGTAAGCGGACAATGACACCTGAATTATAGGCACGCACTTCGTCCGCCCTTCTAACGCCTACTGAGACCGGCGAAAGACTCGTTTTAGCATATCAAGCTCTGCTCGCATCAGGTCCAGTTCGGCGCGCAGGTCATCGGCGGCGGCGTTTCCTGCAATGATCGAGAACCCGCCCAGTTTAAGCCCTGAAACGGAATCTGAGATTACAAAACTGTGGACCCCGTCAGACAGGGCCACATCAGGCACCTGTACACGAAGCTCCCATCCGGTGTCGGCTGGTGACAGGTGAACCTCATCCAGCGCGTCACCACGGTAGGACACGCTGATCTCGGGCTGCGTATCGGCCTGCAGGTGGCCCATCCAGGTACCATTTTCCAGGCCCAGAGATGTGAGTATCAGATCGGTCATGGCAGGGTTCTCATAAATCGGCGCGATGGTGACGACAGACGGTCAGGTCCTGCAACACTATCCGGTTCATCCAAGGATTATCCAGAATGATATCCAGCCAGACTTTGTCCATGCGGCGTTCATTCAGTGGTAAATGTGCAAGATCAAAATCCACGCTGTTTGAAGGACCAGTAGGATCAAGTTTGCGCAGAACCTGTTCGGCGTTTGGGCCGTGTCGAATATTGAGCCGCGCGAACAATTCCTGTGGGCGTTCGGCCTCAATATGGCAATCGACTCGGATCAGATGCTGCCGCGTCAGCCCTTGCACAGCCTCTTGTGGAAGCTCGATAGAGAGAGAGAGAAATGATCCCTCGAACCCGAAAACCTCGACCGCCAAGCTGAACGGTGACAAATCATGTTTGCGCGTGTTTCTGATCTGGCGCGTGCTGATTTCCTGGCGCGGACAGTCGTGAAACAGCGTTGCCTCATCGTTGATACGTGCTTTACGCGGGGCCGAGGCGACACCGGGGCGGGGCTGAGGATAGCGCCACAGCTCGGGCCTCCAGCTCCAGTCGGTGCCCAACGGTTTCGGAAAATGGGCTGATCCCGCCACAGGCCGTGTAAGGCGGCTGTTGGCCTGGAGAATCAGCGCATCGAGCTCGGATCGCAAGCGACGTGCATCATCACGCTGCAGCCGCAATTCAGAAAGCACAGCCTCGGGCGCTGCCCGGGCGTCCCGCTGCCAGCGCGTCAGTGCTTTGCGGTGAATATAGCGATCCAGTAGCTTGCCCATGATCCCAATCTATTGCTCCACACATCTTTTGTCGGATATCCACCCGAGGATAAAGCCGATTTGCATCATAGCGTCGGTAAATTACCGAAAATGTGAACACGCTTTTGGCTAGGCAGCAAAGTTGTGACCTGTTACGGAGGGCGCCGTTCTTGCAATCGACCCGGTCAGTGCGTACCGTCTGACACCTGATTGCAGTGGACCATCCGTTACAACCCTATAGCAATATTTCCGAGGCAAAGACGGGGCATGGAACCCACTCTATTCGCATTCATCTGGAAGCATTCCAAGAAACAGCAACTGGTATTGTTGCTGCTGACATTGTTTTCTTTTCCCTTCCTCTATGCATCATTGGAGCTGCCCAAGCAGATCATTAACGATGCGATTGGTGCTCCAGGCAGCTCGGTAACTTTCTTAGGAGTTACGGTGACGCAGGTGCAGTATTTGTTGATTCTGTGTCTGGCCTTTCTGGCGACGGTCATCGCCAGCGGTCTGATGAAAATGCGGATCAACACGATGAAAGGTGTGTTGGCCGAACGCATGTTACGCCGACTGAGGTACACGCTGATCCACCGAACTCTGCGGTTCCCGAAATCCTATTTTGCCACCACCAGTCAGGGCGAGTTGGTGTCAATGATCACGTCCGAGGCTGAACCGATGGGCGGCCTGATGGGAGATGCGATCGCACAACCCGTATTCCAGTTTGGTCAGATGATGACCATTGTGACGTTTCTGTTCATGCAAAGCGTGTGGTTTGGTCTTGCAAGTATTGCGCTGATCCCGCTGCAGGCTTGGTTGATCCCAAAATTGCAGCGCCAGATCAACCTGTTGAACAAAGACCGAATCCAGGAAGTTAGACGCTTGAGCTCAGAAATCGGCGAAAGCGCAGCCGGGATTAGTGATCTGCGCACCAACGGAGGCTGGCGGCACAGATTGGCCCAGTTCAGCCATCGTTTGGGAACTTTGTTCGAGATCCGATTCAAGATCTATAACAAAAAGTTCTTCATGAAGTTTCTCAACAATCTGATCACTCAGATGACCCCGTTTCTGTTTTATTCGGTGGGCGGATACCTGGCGATCACGGGCGAGGTAACAGTGGGCGCGCTGGTGGCGGCACTGGGAGCATATAAGGATCTTAGCGGACCTTGGAAGGATCTGCTGACCTATTACAATCAGGTTCAGGACATGTCGTTGCGGTGGGAAATCGTGACCGAACGCTTCGCACCCGACAACATGGTGCCCGAAGAGCTGTTCGAGGGCGAGCCTGATTCCATTCCGCATCTGACTGGCGAGATCAAGCTGCAGAATATTACCGTTCGGGATAACGATGGGAAAACTGTTCTCGAGGATATAGACCTCGTCATACCCAAAGGGGCCCGCGTGGCCATCAAATCCTCGAATGCGGCCGAAAGAGGGGCATTGGCTCAGCTGCTGACCCGCGAATTGCTGCCGGTTCAGGGCGACGTCACGATTGCCGGCCATGACATCCAATCTTTGCACCAATCCGTCATCGCGGCGCGGATCGGATATGCCTATTCTCGACCATATCTGTTTGATGGGTCGATTGGGGACAACTTGATGATGCCCCTGAAAACACGCCCTCAGCATGAAGCCGACGCCGCCAGGGCCCCTAGCCGCCGCCAGATCGAGGCCGCGCGAGCGGGGAACTCGGTGGATTCGCTGTCAGATGAATGGATTGATCCCGGTCTGGCCGGGCTCAACAACACTGACGACATCCAGGATTGGTGGTTCAAGCTGGTCGAGGCGATGGGAACGGATGAATTCATGTTCCGCCGCACCCTGCGCAGCCAGTTGAATCCGGATCAGCATCCCGAGTTTGTGCAAAATATCATCGACCTCCGTGGCCCCATCCATGACAAGTTGGTGGAAAAAGATCTGGACCGCTTTGTCTACCGGTTCGATCCGGACAGGTTCAACCCAACTGTGCCTTTGGGTGGCAACCTTCTTTATGCAGCACCGTCGCAGGAAATCTCGCCGGACATTCTGGCCGGCGATAATCGGTTCATGCAAATGCTGCGTACACATGAGCTTGATGACGACGCGCTGAGTATCTCAAGCGCTGTTCTGGAAACGCTGAGCCATGCTTTTGGGCGGGACGGAACCGACCATCCGCTGTTCCTGCGCCTGGGCTTGAGCAAGGATATGTTCCACCGGCTGCTGGCAATCGAAGACAAGCGCAAGGCAAAAGGAGTGGACGAGCTGTCGCAGCGCGAACACGCCTTTCTTCTGACCGTTCCGTTCCTGCTGACCGCCGAACAGATTGGCCCTGATTTCCCGGATGAATACAAACAGAAGATTCTGAAAATCCGCACTGAACAGGGCGAGAGGCTACGTGGAAGCCTGCAAGAGATATTTGTACCGGTCACACCGGACACATACATCGCGCGCATGACGGTTATGGAAAATGCGCTTTTCGGGCGGGTATCTGTGACTGCGGGAGCTCATGCTGACGAGATAGAGGATGTGGTTGCCGAAGTGATCAATGCCGCAGGTCTGCGCAGACAGGCAGCGGCCATCGTCTATGATCTGTCCGCAGGGCTGGGTGGGAACAATCTGACAACCGTCTTTCAGGAACGAATTGCCTTCTCGCGCGCCGGGATTAAACGGCCGGATTTGCTAATCCTGGATAAAGCGTTGGCCAGCCATGACTCTGAGAGCCGTTTACGCACCCGGTTGAAACTGCGCGAACTGCTGCCCGATTCCATCATGATTTTCATGGAGGACAGTTTCGCCCATCCCGAGGCCTATGATCTGTTTGTTGAAATCAAGGATGGCCGCATTGACGGTGTCTCGAAAACGCAGCTCGAACAAGAATCCGGCACCACCGCTGACCTCAGCCGCAAGCTGAAGATTATCTCATCAACTCCGCTTTTTGCCAATATCGACGGTCGCAACCAGAGATTGCTGGCGTTTTCGGCGCAGTGGTATGATGCTGCCGCTGGTCAGGTCATTTTCTCTCGTGGGCAGGCGCCGGATGCGGCCTATCTGTGCATTTCGGGTCATGCGAAGCTTATGTGGCACGAAGAAGACGGTTCGACCCGGTCCATATCTGTCATTGAACCCGGGCGCCTGATCGGTGACCTGTCTGTTATCACCGGTGAGACCAGGCAGTTGGATCTTGTGGCAGGCGAAAACTGTTCATTCCTGCGGATTGGTGCAGTGGAACTGCGCGCGGTGATCGAAAGCGATGCAAGCGTTGCGGTTCAGTTGCTTGAAACAGTTGCCGGATACCTGACAACCATTTCGGAAAAGATTAACGCCACCAAAGCATCGACCTTGTTCTTCGATGATGAGGACCAGGCCGAAAGTTCCCACCAGAATGTCTGAAATCCGCGCGCCCTCTTACGCCCCGCATGAGCAACTGGTCGCCGACGCACGCGACAAACCACAGCTGTGGCGTCTGCTGGCCGGCCTGGCAACGATCGTGGTCGTTGCAACCGTCTTCAATCTGATCCTGTTTGCAGTCGTAACCGTGGCCGGACCGCAGGAATGGGCCAGCGGGTTGATGAACGGCTCGACCCCGATCTCGATGGTGATCCTGCTGTCAAGCTTTGGGTTTGTCACATTTGGTGTGTGGACCGCAGCGCGACAGTTTCAGAAGCGGTCCCTGGGTTCTATTTTAGGGACTAGGGGCAAAGCGGCCAGACAGTTCTGGCTTGTGCTGCGCGCCCTGATGGTGCTTGGCGTGGTTATCGTAACCGTGCCGCACCTCATTATGGGCGCGCCGCTTGTTCAAAACCTGTCCTTTTCGGTTTGGCTGGTATTCCTGCCTCTGTCGCTATTGGCTGTGTTTGTCCAAATCAGTGCGGAGGAGCTGCTTTTCCGCGGATATATGCAGCAAAGCCTGGCGGCGCGATTCCGTTCTCCGATCATCTGGATGGGGGTACCGTCGCTTCTATTCGCGGTGGGGCACTATTCGCCCGATGCGGCGGGCGGCAATGCAGAGTTGCTGGTGCTGTGGACTGGTCTGTTTGGACTTTTGGCTGCGGATTTGACCGCGCGGGCGGGAACCCTGGGCCCGGCCATAGCGCTGCATTTTTTCAACAATGTCATAGCGCTCTTGTTTGTCTCGCTCCCTGACACCCTCAGCGGTCTTGCCTTATTTGTACTGCCCTTTGATATGACCGATACTCTGACATTGCGGCAATGGTTATATGTGGATTTTGCCGTGATGATTGTCAGCTGGTTTATCGCGCGCCTTGCGCTCAGGCGCTGATTGCAATTCTTTCCGTAGCGTCTTATGTGACGTCAACGCCGTACTAGCAAGGTTCCGACATGAACTGGATCACAAACTACGTCCGTCCCCGGATTAATTCGATCTTCTCACGCCGGGAAGTCCCGGAAAACCTTTGGCACAAGTGTGACGAATGCGGCACGATGCTGTTCCACCGCGAATTGGCGGAAAACCAGAATGTCTGCACCCAATGTGATCATCATATGGCGATCACTCCGCGCGACCGGTTCGGGCACCTGTTTGACGGTGGTATATTTACCGAGGTCGATGTTCCCGCTCCCAAAGATGATCCGCTGCAGTTCCGGGACCAGAAGAGATACCCCGACCGGATGAAAGCAGCGCAGAAGAAAACTGGCGAGCAAGAGGCGATGCTGGTCGCCAAAGGTGATATCGGACGTACGCCGATCGTGGCAGCAGCCCAAGATTTCTCGTTCATGGGCGGCTCGATGGGTATGTATGTCGGCAATGCCATCATTGCGGCGGCGCAAGAGGCAGTGAAGTTGAAACGCCCGCTGATCCTGTTCTCGGCAGCGGGTGGCGCTCGAATGCAGGAAGGCATCCTGAGCTTGATGCAGATGCCGCGAACCACCGTGGCGGTTGAGATGCTGAAAGAGGCAAAACTGCCCTATATCGTTGTACTCACCCATCCTACCACCGGAGGCGTGACCGCTTCTTATGCGATGCTGGGCGACGTCCATATCTCGGAACCCAATGCGCTAATCTGCTTTGCAGGCCCGCGCGTGATCGAACAGACCATTCGGGAAAAGCTGCCCGAAGGATTTCAGCGCGCAGAATACCTGCTGGACCACGGAATGCTGGACCGGGTAACGAAGCGTACCGAAATGCGTGACGAATTGATCACGATTACCCGCATGCTGATGAATCAGCCTCCTGCGGTCAAAGGTGATTTGCCCGCGCCCACCCCCGAAGCCCCAGAGAAAGACGCGGATCAGGAATGACTTCGCCATCGTCAGACGTCATCCTTGATCGGATGATGGCGCTGCATCCCAAGATCATTGACCTGACGCTGGATCGGGTGTGGCGTTTGCTTGCCACACTGGAAAGCCCTCAGACCAAATTGCCTCCGGTCGTGCATATCGCAGGGACAAACGGCAAGGGGTCTACGCAGGCCATGATCCGCGCCGGTATGGAAGGGGCGGGGAAAACGATTCACGCCTATACCTCTCCGCATCTTGCCCGGTTTCACGAGCGTATTCGGCTGGCAGGTGAGTTGATTTCGGAAGCCGAACTGACAAACGTCCTTGATGAGTGCTATGCCGCCAATGGTGGTGAGAACATCACGTATTTCGAGATTACGACCTGTGCGGCCCTGCTGGCCTTTGCTCGCAAACAGGCTGATTATACCTTGCTTGAGGTCGGCCTTGGCGGGCGCCTGGATGCAACAAACGTGGTGCACGAACCCGCCGTGACGGTTATCACGCCGGTTTCCATCGACCATGAACAGTTTCTAGGCGACACGTTGGGCAAGATCGCTGCCGAAAAAGCCGGGATCATCAAGCCGGGCGTCCCTTGTATCGTCGGCCCACAGCAGGACGAAGCGCTTGAGGTCATCGAATATACAGCGGCCCGTCTGGGCGCCCCATTGCTGGTACACGGTCAGCACTGGCATGTGACCGAGGAAAACGGACGTCTTGTGTATCAGGACGAAATCGGGCTGCGGGATCTGCCGCTGCCCAACCTGCTTGGCGCACATCAAGTTCAGAATGCCGGTGCGGCAATAGCGGTATTGCGCCATCTCGAACTTGGTGATCAGGCCTATGAGGCCGCCGTTACCAAGGCCGAGTGGCCAGCACGGATGCAGCGTCTGAAATCCGGCCCGCTTGTTGAACAGGCCGCACAGGCCGAGCTGTGGCTGGATGGTGGGCACAATGCCGCCGCGGGAATTGCGCTTGCTGAAGTGCTGAGAAAATTACCGCAATCTCCGACACATTTGATCTGCGGAATGCTCAACACCAAAGATGTCGCTGGCTATCTTGCACCGCTTGCCACGCAGGCTCAAAGCTTGACCGCAGTGTCGATACCGGGTGAGGCCGCGACGCTTAGCGCTGAAGATACGGCGCAGGCTGCTGACCAGGTTGGCATGAAAGCCGACACAGCAGAGAGTGTATCCGCGGCCCTGCAGAAAATCACAGACCAAGACCCTCAGGCCCGTATCCTGATTTGCGGATCACTCTATTTGGCGGGCAACATCCTACGCGAAAACGGATAGGTCTTCACCCGGCGGAAATACCCTGGGGGAGGCGCGCAAAACGTGACAGGGCAGCGCCCCTATGCCCCCCAATCCTCAGCCTGCATCTCGCGCAGTCGCGAGGCAGTGCGTTCGAACTCGAACGTCCCTTCACCCTCGACATACAACATCTCGGGCTCTGCTGCCGCCGAACAGATCAGGCGAACCCGCGCCTCATACAAGGCGTCAATCAACGTCACAAAGCGCTTGGCCTCATTGAAATTATTCCGGGAAAGGCGCGGGATGTCCTCCAGAACCAGAACTTTGACTGCCTCGGCAACGGCCAGATAATCTGCAGGGCCCAGCATCCGTCCGCACAGGTCATAAAAGCTTGCTCGGGCTATCCCGTTCCGAAAGGCCGGCAATTCGACAGCACGGCCATTCACCTGCAACATCAGCGGTTCCGCCGCACCGCCCGCGAGATCGTTCCAGACGGATCGGATATTCTGTCGAGCCTCGGGGCCGATCGGCGTGAAATAGACTGGCGCACCTTCAAGACGGTTCTGTCGGTAATCAGTGGGCGAGACCAGTTCCCATATCTGAAGTTGTTCCTTGATATGCGCGATGAATGGCAAAAAGAGCTGGCGGTTCAAGCCGTTCTTGTACAATTCGTCCGGGTGCCGGTTGGATGTGGTGATGACCACGACCCCGCCAGCATGCAAAAGATCAAACAACCGCCCGACGATCATCGCATCGGTGATATCGGTGATCTGCATCTCGTCAAATGCCAGCAGTTTTACGGATTTGACAACCGAGTCCGCGACCGGTGCAAGCGCATCCTCAACTCCGTCCTTACGAGCTTTGTGCATCCCCGCGTGGATTTCCTGCATGAAAGCATGAAAATGGACGCGACGGGCAGGGATGTCGCCAAGCGCGTCGACAAACATATCCATCAACATCGACTTGCCACGACCAACTCCGCCCCACAGATAAAGTCCCTGGGGCGGCGGGGGTGCCTTGCGAAAGAAACCACGCCTGACCGGGGTAGCCAAGGCCGCGCGAATGCGTTCGAAATGCGGAAGGACAGCCTCTTGCGCATCGTCCCGCGTCAAAGTGCCATCGGCGATGCGTGCCTCGTAAAGCGATATCAAATCTGACATATCCCGAGGGATACCTTCACCTCAGGGCGTTGAAAAGAAGGCATTTGGAAGATGCATCAATTTTGCTTATCCGCGGCGCCAAAACTCCTGAATTGACCACGGTACAAATTTGCGTACCGTCGCGGCTCGGCCATTCCGAGGATTCAATGCCCCAACACGCGCGCCTGCTAAACCCGATCTTGATCGTCGGCTGCATAATTATCGCCGTCAGTTTTGCCGTGCGGGCATCCTTTGGCGTGTTCCAGATCCCCATTGCGACTGAATTCGGCTGGCTGCGCACCGATTTTTCGATGGCGATTGCGATCCAGAATCTCGCTTGGGGAATTGGACAACCCATTTTTGCCGCCATCGCCGAGAAGGTGGGGGATCGCTGTGCGATTGTGCTCGGGGCATTGACCTATGCAGCGGGCATGGTGTTGTCGGCGTGGTCCGTTACCCCGTTCGAGCATCAGATGTACGCCTGGCTTGTGGGCTTTGGGATTGCCGGCACGGGGTTTGGTGTCGTGCTTGCCGTAGTTGGGCGGGCGTCCTCTGATCATAACCGCTCTATGTCTCTGGCCGTCGTGACAGCGGCAGGAAGCTTTGGCCAGGTTTTGGGTGCTCCAACGGCGGAATGGCTTTTGTCTTTTATGCCCTGGCAACAGGTTTTCATCGTGTTTGCCGTTGCCATCCTGGCACTGGTCATGACTCTGCCCTTCATGCGCGCGCCCCAAGCCGCAACCAAAGCCGAAATCGAAGAAAGCATGGGGCAAATTCTGGGCAAGGCCTTCCGGGACCCGTCTTATACCCTGATTTTCCTGGGATTTTTCAGCTGTGGTTATCAGCTTGGCTTTATCACAGCGCATTTTCCCGCTTTCGTTACCGAAATGTGCGGCCCGATTCAGCCGGGTGGAATACTGGATTCCATTGGTATAACGACAACTTCCGCATTAGGGGCTGTGTCGATTTCATTGATCGGGTTGGCCAATATCGGAGGGACATTGCTGGCGGGGTGGGCCGGAATGCACTTTCCCAAGAAATACCTTCTGGCCTCTATTTATGCCGCCCGCACGCTTACAGCGGCGGCTTTCATAATCCTGCCGATCACGCCAATCACGGTCGTTGTATTCTCATTGGTCATGGGTTCGCTCTGGCTTGCAACGGTTCCACTGACCTCGGGGCTCGTCGCACATTTGTATGGGTTGCGCTACATGGGTACGCTTTACGGCATCATCTTCTTCAGCCATCAGGTCGGCAGTTTTCTTGGCGTCTGGCTTGGCGGCCGCATGTATGACCAGTACGGAGATTACACCTTTGTCTGGTGGATCGGCGTGGCCATCGGCGCCTTCAGCGCCATCGTTCACCTTCCCATCCGCGAGAACCGGCCGCTACCCGTCGCAGCCTAATCTAGCGGGCCTCTTCGCGGGTCAAAAGCCCCTCTGCCACCAACCGGTCTGCCCATCCTAGCGGGCCCTCAAAATGATGCGTTTGCCAGCCTCGCGCCTGCGCCGTTTCGATATTGTCGATCCGGTCGTCGGTGAACAACAACGTCTCGGGCGCCAGACCACAATCGGCTTCGACCATCTCGTAAATCGGGACATGCGGTTTCACTGTCTGCATGCGACCTGAAACATACAGCCGGTCGAACTCGTTGAGGAATGGATAGACCGTGGTTGCATACTCAAAATTCTGCACCCCGAAATTTGTGAGCGCAAAGACCGAGATGCCTTTGGCGCGCAGCGCACGTTGCAGTCGTACCGAGTGGGGAATTTCTGGCGTGGCCAATTCGATCCATTTGTCGTGCCACATCCGAATTTCATCCCGCCATTGGGGATATTTATCAGCCCAGCCATAGATGGTGTCCGTGAAGTGATGCCCCTGATCAACCAGATCATTCATTCCATGCAGGTCAACCTCGGCAAACATGGCCCGGCGACGGTCTTCACCAATAACCGCGTCGTAGTACCGTTCTGGCTGCCATTCTATCAGGACATTCCCGATGTCGAAAACCACCGCTTCTATTGGCATGAACAAACCTTCTTAGAATCTCTGCTGGGGCTGACTGAATCAATCCTTGCTGCGCTTTTCAAGACAGGAACTGCAGCGCGCAGCGCTGCCCGGCCCAACCGGAGGGGACGCATCTCTGATGCGTCTGTGACGGGCGGGAGGGTCACGCCCTTAGTGCCGCCCGCAATTCCCGTTCCAACGCATCCAAAAACCGGGACCTATCGGCCTTGCCAAAAGGCTTGCCACCGCCCCCGGCGCCCAGAGGGTTTGCCGAACGCAGGTCTGCCATCAGGTCGCGCATCGCCAGTTGCTGACCAATATTGGCGGCGGTAAAGGCCTCGCCGTTGTGACGTAATACACGCGCACCTGCTTCAACACATTTCGCGGCTAAAGGAATGTCTGAGGTCACAACCACGTCCCCTGTACCACAACGCTCTGCGATCCATTTATCGGCCTCATCCGCACCTGCGGACACGATCACAACCTGTACCAGAGGATTGGCCGAAGGCCTCAGGCCACCGTTCGAAACCAGAGCCATCGGAATCTTATGTCGGGTCGCTACACGCTCGGCCTCGGCCTTCACTGGACAGGCATCTGCGTCTATGTACAGGGTTGTCACGCTTTCTTTGCCTGTTTCTCGGCAGGCTTCTTCTTGACCTTGAATTCCTCGGGGATGGGCATCCGGTTGAACGCATCCAGACCAGCGATCTTATAAGCCTCGGCCAAGGTCGGGTAGTTGAATGTGTTTTGAACGAAATAATCCACTGTGCCTTTCAGGTTCAATACAGCCTGTGCGATATGGATCAGCTCAGTCGCGCCTTCGCCTACGATCTGCACACCAAGAACCCGGCGGGTTTTCAGCGAAAACAGCATCTTCAACATGCCATGTTCCAACCCCATGATATGCCCGCGAGAAGTTTCGCGGAATCGCGCGACGCCAACCTCGTAAGGGATATCGCGCTCCTGTAACTCTTCTTCGGACATGCCGCAGGTGGATATCTCGGGCACCGAATAGATGCCGTAAGGGTACCAGGGGCTTTCCGGCAGGGTCGGGGTCTCCAACGCGTGACATGCCGCCACGCGCCCCTGCTGCAGCGAGGTTGATGCCAGCGAGGGATGTCCGATTACATCTCCGGTCGCATAGATATGCGGTACCGCTGTCTGATAGGTCTTGCGATCGACCTCAATCCGGTTGCGGTGATCGGTTGTCAGCCCGACCGCATCCAGATTCAAGGCCGAGGTCGCGCCCATCCGCCCGGCGGCAAACAGCAACATCTCGGCCCGGACATGTCGTCCATTCTCGAGCGTCACTTCTACGTGGCTACCTCCATCTTCGATCTTTTCAACGGCAGAGCCCAGCCGCAAATCCACGCCGTTTTCGCGGATTTGGTGGGTAAAGTCGTGGATCAGCCGGCTGTCGATGAAATCCAGAAACGTCTCGCGGGGTTCAATCAGGGTGACACGTACATCAAGCGCGGAAAACATCGTGGCATATTCCACACCGATTACACCGGCCCCGATCACGCATAGCGAACGCGGTATCTCGGCCATCTCCAGAAAATCATCGCCATCGACGATGGTCTTCCCGTTGAAGGGCACATAATCGGGACGATAGGTCTTGGTTCCGGTGGCGATCAGGAACTTTGCGGCGGACAGACGTGTGGTTTCGCCTGCGTCGGTTGCAACCTCAATCTCGTGGGGACCGACAAATCTTGCCAGACCATTTAAGGTTTCCACGTGGTTCCGGTTGAACTGATGTTCCAGCACGTCGACCTCATGGTCCAGCGTCATGTGCAACCGAGCCTTGAGGTCTTCGGCCCGGATCTGATCCTTTACCCGGTACGAGCGCCCGTAAAAGCTGCGCTCGCGCCAGCCAGACAGGTTCAGCACTGTCTCGCGGAGAGTTTTTGACGGGATGGTCCCGGTATGGACCGAGACCCCACCCAATCGATCCTTGCGGTCGATAACCAGCACCCGGCGTTTCAACTTGCCTGCCTGAATCGCCGCCGAACGACCGGAAGGGCCGGACCCGACAATGATCAGGTCATAGTCGTATTTGCTCATGCCTCAGTCTCCATACAGTGCTTCGGCGTGGAAAGTGATGTGGTCTTCCATGAAGGTCGACACAAAGAAGTAAGAATGGTCATAGCCGGGCTGCAGACGGAAAACTGCCTGTTGGCGACGTTCGGCTATCGCCTGGGCCAGCGCCTCGGGGCGCAACAGGTCGATGAACTGGTCATTGTCGCCGGTGTCGATCAGGACAGGGCCGTCGAAACCGGTGTTCTTCATCATCAGCGATGCGTCGTGCTTGGCCCATTGGGCCGCGTCATCGCCCAGATATGCCTTCAGTTGTTTGCGGCCCCAATCGGCGCTTGTTGGGTTTGAAATCGGTGCAAATGCCGAAACCGATCGGAACCGGCCCGGTAAGTTCATTGCCAATGTCAGGGCGCCATGGCCGCCCATGGAATGGCCGGTAATGGCCTGGCGGTCTGCGTCGATTGCAAAGGTTTCAACCAGCAGAGCGGGCAATTCCTCGGCCACATAGTCCCACATGTTGAAGTGCGGTGCCCAGGGTGATTGCGTGGCATTCACATAAAACCCCGCGCCCTGGCCCAGATCGTAGTCCTCGTGATCGGCAACGCCTTCGCCGCGCGGGGATGTGTCAGGGAAAACAAGGGCGATACCCTGTTCCGCGGCCCAGGCCTGCGCCCCGGCCTTGGTCATGGCGTTTTCATGGGTACAGGTCAGACCAGACAGATACCATAGAACCGGAACCGGGCCGTCCTTTGCCTCGGCGGGCAGGAACAGTCCAAAAGTCATGTCGCATTGGCAGGCAGCCGAGGCGTGGCGATAGACGCCCTGGACGCCTCCGAAACAAGCGTTTTCCGAAAGGGTTTCCATTTGGTTCCGTCCTTACGTTAGGTTCGCGCCATGGCTATCGTTACTCGGTCCGTGCGTAAAGTCTGTGTTCCTGCGGCCAGCGAGTATTTTCCCTATCTGTGGCTTAGAATGTTCCGGCTATGGCAATCACCAGTGGCAGTGTCAGGATGCTGACCACGGTAGACAAGAGAATTGCGGCCGAAGCCCGATGGGGTGCGACCCCGTAATAGGCCGCCAGCATATAGACATTCCCAGCGACCGGCAGTGCTGCCGCTGCAATGGCAACCGAAGCCGAGAAGCTTTCCGCCGGGATCAGCCAGATTAAGAAGACAGCAACGCAGAGCGGATGAATGATCAGCTTGCAAAAACTCAGCCAGGCAGCAATCTGAACACGCTCGGCGGATTTGCTGGCGAGCGATGCCCCTATCGCAAACAAGGCTCCCGGAGTGGCTGCCCCGCCCAGGATTGTCAGAAAATCGTTCAGTGGAACGGGCACGGGAATTTGGAAGGCTGACCACAAAAGCCCCGCTGAAATAGATACGATCATCGGGTTTTTGATCAAACCGAGGCCAATCAACCGAAATGTTGCCGGCGTCAGCCGCCCATCGCGTCCGGCATTGATCAAAATCACGATCAGCGAGGAAAACACCACAAGGTCGACAGTCAATACCAGCATGACCGGGCCGATTGCTGCTTCGGTGAACAAAAGCGCAAGCATCGGCAGCCCCAGAAAGCCCACATTGCCGATCGCAGCGCATTGGGCTTCGACGGCAGAGGTTGGTATGTCAAGGCCGCGCATCCACGCGATCAGACTGGCCAGAGCATAAACCGTAAGCGTTCCCAGCAGATAGCCCGCGACCAATCTGCCGTCGAATATCTCGGCAAAGGGCAGGGTGGCGGCAAAGCGGAACAACATTGCCGAAAGTGCGAAATAGAACACGAATTTCGTCAGATAGGCCGTGGCTTCTTCCGAGAAGAACCGACTGCGCCCAGCCCAATACCCCAGTCCGATAATCGCAAAGAACGGCAGCGTACGCAGAAAAATATCAGCCATGGCCAGAGTGTTAGCACGGTTTTCTCTGGCGGCAACCCCTGGCCAATCAGGCCCCGCCGAACGAACTTCGCGGACTGACCTAACGGAAAAATTACCATAATCCCGCCTGCCCATGGCCGAAATCCTATGCGAATCGTTGTATCTGAACTGATCAGTTTATAGATTCGACGAATCCACCCCTGAAGGAGAGCGCATGTCCGAAGCAACTGCCATTTTGCGAACAGGCCGAAAATTTGATCAGGTCCTGCAAGGAGCCCGATCAGTGTTCATGGCAGATGGTTTCGAAGGAGCTAGTGTAGATGACATTGCGCGCGCAGCGGGTGTTTCCAAGGCGACTTTGTACAGCTATTTCCCGGATAAGCGTCTTCTTTTCATGGAGGTTGCTCAGAACGAATGCTGCCGTATGGCTGAGAATGTCGTTTCGATGGTTGACGATACAAAACCCGCACGCGAGGTGCTGACCATCGCTGCGACCCAGCTGGCCGCATTTCTGGTGTCGGATTTTGCGCAGCAGGTGTTCCGAATCTGCGTGGCCGAGCAAGATCGGTTCCCCGAACTTGGCCGCGCCTTCTATGAGGCGGGGCCGCAAAATGGCACCCGGCAACTTGCAGAATATCTGCAAAAAGCGGTGAATAAAGGCGAATTGGTTATCGAGGACCTTCAATTTGCCGCTGAACAGTTTTCGGAATTGTGCAAGGTCCGCCTTTGGCCCCGATCCACATTCGGCATTCAAAGCAGCTTTTCAGAGGCTGAGATTGAAGAGGTCGCGCTGCAGGCTGTCGACATGTTCATGGCCCGTTACGGCGCCTGACATTTGGGTCGGATCGACTCGATTCAAGATATGGATGTGGAGGTCGATCCCTGAAGCCCGCGGCATTTAGGATTGATGGCATTCAAGAGTTCGGACGCTCCTGCCCGGTGGCTTCGCCACTGCTTGGCTCTAATCGCCAAAGAACCGAAATCAGTTAGAAAACAGGCCCGACCAGGCAAATCATAACGCTGTACCTGCCCTCTTTTTTACTTCCTGATCGCTGGGCGGTGAACTCAGTTGACAATGGATTTTGTATTTTGGATACATTGGGCAGGGATTTCGCGGCGGTGACAGTCATCAAAGATTGTTCTGACTAGAAATTAGAACAACGCGAAAATCTGAAGAAAAAACATTTCTGGGAGAAACTCATGAAACTTAGATTGATGGCCGCAACTGCAGCGATTGCGTTGTCCAGTGCTGCGGCCCAAGCAAATACTTTGGTATATTGCTCGGAAGGATCACCCGAAGGCTTTGACCCGGCGCTATTTACCGCAGGGACAACCTTTGATGCCTCGTCACACCCGATTTACAACCGTCTGCTCGAGTTTGAGACCGGTACTACCAATGTTATCCCCGGTCTGGCGGAAAGCGTTGAGGCCAGCGATGATGGTCTGGAATATACCTTCAAATTGCGTCAGGGCGTCAAATTCCATTCGAATGACGAATTCACGCCGACGCGTGATTTCAATGCTGATGACGTGATCTTCTCGTTCATGCGCCAGAAGGATGAAGGCCATGCCTATAATCAGGTATCTGGTGGTACCTGGGAATATTTCCAGGGCATGGGTATGCCGGACCTGGTCGAGTCGATTGAAAAAGTCGACGACTACACAGTGAAGTTCACCCTGTCCAAGCCTGAAGCGCCTTTTGTGGCCAACATGGCGATGGACTTCGCCTCGATCCTGTCTGCGGAATATGCGGATGCGATGATGGCCGCGGGTACGCCTGAGAAGCTGAACACAGCACCGATCGGGACTGGTCCGTTCTCGTTTGTAGCCTACCAGAAAGACGCGGTGATCCGCTATGCGCAGAATGCCGACTACTGGAAGGCCCCTGCGGATGTGGAGAACCTGATCTTCGCTATCACGCCGGATGCATCGGTTCGCTATCAAAAGCTGAAAGCGGGCGAATGTCATATCATGCCTTATCCGAACCCGGCCGACATTCAAGCGATGCAGGACGATGCAGATATCAACATGTTGGAGCAGGAAGGCCTGAACGTCGGCTACCTCGCCTACAACACCACCATGGCACCGTTCGACAATCCGAAGGTCCGCAAGGCGCTGAACATGGCGATCGACAAGAATGCGATCATCGACGTCGTGTTCCAGGGCTCGGGCCAAGTTGCCAAGAACCCGATCCCGCCAACCATGTGGGGCTATAACGACGCCATCACCGATGACGCGTATGATCCCGAAGCGGCCAAGGCGATGCTGGAAGCCGAAGGCGTATCCGACCTGTCGATGAAGGTTTGGGCTATGCCGGTACAGCGTCCCTATAACCCGAATGCACGCCGTATGGCCGAGCTGATCCAAGCGGATTTTGCCAAGGTTGGTGTCGACGTCGAAATCGTGTCCTATGAATGGGGTGAATACCTGTCGCGTTCGAAAGATCTGGACCGTGACGGAGCCGTTCTGCTGGGTTGGACCGGTGACAATGGCGATCCAGACAACTTCTTGGCGGTTCTGCTGGGTTGTGACGGACGCGAAGCCTCGAACCGGGCGCAGTGGTGCCACGAGCCCTTCGAAGAGCTGATCCTCAAGGCCAAGCAGTCCACTGATCAGGCCGAACGCACCAAGCTGTACGAAGACGCTCAGGTGGTCTTCAAAGAGCAGGCGCCTTGGGCAACGATCGCACACTCGGTGGTCTTTATGCCGATGCGCAACGAAGTGCAGGGCTATAAAGTGCACCCGCTGGGCGGCCACATCTTCTACGGTGTGAGCGTCGAATAATTCATCACTTACCGACCGGAGCCGCCCGCGTGGCGGCTCCGGTTTCTTATTGGAGGTCGGCCCTGATGCCGAATTTGTCCGAGTACCGTCAACTGGCAAAGGACATGTCAGTTGATGCCGTGGCCCTTGTGCCCGGCCCGAATTTCACCCGTGCATTGGGAAAACCTTTCATGAGCCACGAGCGGCCCTTTGTGGTCGTGGTCCCCGGCGAAGGTTCTCCTGCGGCCATCGTTCCCAACCTTGAGCTCGGCAGTTGGGACCTGGTTGAATTTGAAGGCGCCGTTTTCGACTGGTTCGACCAGACCGGATATGATGACGCCTTTGCAGCCCTCGCCAAGCATATGCCGCTGACATCGCTGGCTGTGGAAGGGCAGGTGATGCGAGTCTTTGTGTCGAAAGCGCTTACCAACGCGTTACCGGACCTGCGGATTGTCGATGCCGAGCGTGAAATTTCTGACTTGCGCATTATCAAGACAGAAGACGATATCGCGGCGCTTCAAGCCGCGATCGACATCTCTGAGCGCGCGTTAGAGCGCGTGATTGCGGATGTGCGCGTCGGTCAGACCGAATTGCAGATTGAACAGGCCTTGATTCAGGCGCTGTTTGCGGAAGGCGCCGCCTCGCTGGCATTTTCGCCGATTGTTGCCGCCGGGGATAACTCGGCGCGGCCCCATGGTAAGGCGCGGGCGGATTACCAGATCAAACCGGGCGATGCGCTTTTGTTTGATTTCGGAGCCCGCAAACATGGGTTTGCCGCCGACATCACCCGGACATTCTTTGTCGAAGAGGTCTCGGACGAGGGCAGGGCGGTCTATGACACCGTTCTGCGCGCCAATCTGGCAGGGTTCAAAGCCTGCCGTCCCGGTGTCACGGCGCATGATATCGACGATGCCGTGATCAGCGTGCTCGAAGCGTCACCCTATGCCGATCGGATCCGCACTAAAACGGGCCACGGGCTGGGCCGCGACGTTCACGAAGCGCCGTATATCATGCGTGGAAACGACCAGAAAATCCTTCCGGGCATGGTTTGGACAAACGAGCCGGGCCTATACGCGCTGGACAATTTCGGCGTGCGCATAGAAGATGACGTGCTTGTTACAGGGGATGGCTGTCGGTCGCTGACCCACTTTCCCAAAGATCTCACAATCATAGGTCGCTGATGTTTGGCTACTTTCTTTCTCGTCTCGGTATGTTCATTCCGACATTCCTGGGTGTAACGCTTATCTCCTTCATGTTCATTCGGGTTTTGCCCGGTGATCCGATCATCGTCATGGCCGGTGAACGCGGAATGTCCGAGGAACGCTATCAGGAAATGGTGGTCAAACTGGGCTTCGACAAGCCGGTCCTCCAACAATATTGGGACTATCTGACCGGCGTTATGCAGGGCGATCTGGGCGAAAGCTTTGTCACCAAGAAACCGGTCTGGGACGAGTTTTTTGCCCTGTTCCCAGCGACGCTGGAATTGTCGATCTGCGCGATGATCTTCGCGGTGGCCCTTGGGTTGCCCGCCGGTGTCATTGCCGCAGTCAACCGGGGCAAATTCTTTGATCGGGCGCTGATGTCATCTGCGCTGGTGGGATATTCGATGCCGATCTTCTGGTGGGCGCTGCTGCTGATCATCGTGTTCTCGGGCAACCTGGGCTGGACGCCTGTTTCGGGTCGGATCGACCTTCTGTATTACTTCCCCAGCGTGACCGGCTTTATGCTGATCGACAGTCTTTTGTCGGGGCAACCCGGGGCATTCACGTCGGCTGTTCGGCATTTGATTCTGCCAACGATTGTTCTGGGGACGATCCCGCTGGCTGTCATTGCGCGTCAGACGCGCTCGGCGATGCTTGAGGTTTTGGGCGAGGACTACATTCGTACCGCGCGGGCAAAAGGCCTGTCACCCACTCGGATCAACGGGCTGCATGCTCTGCGTAATGCGTTGATCCCCGTGATTACGGTGATCGGCCTGTCGGTTGGAACTTTGCTGGCTGGTGCAATTCTGACCGAGACGATCTTTAGCTGGCCGGGCATCGGCAAGTGGATGGTCGACAGCATCTTCCGGCGCGATTACCCGGTGGTGCAGGGCGGTCTTCTGATGATCGCCGTGATCGTGATGCTGGTGAACCTACTGGTCGATGTCCTTTATGGCATCATCAATCCAAAAATCCGGAGGCGGTGATGGCTGAACTATCCGCAAACGCACCCAAAACCGAAGACCGCCCAAGCGCCTTGCGCGAATTCTGGTTTTATTTCAGTGAAAACCGCGGCGCGGTGATTGGCCTGTGGGTATTCGCCGCCTTTGTCTTTTGCGCTGCCTTCGCACCTTTGCTGGCCCCCTACGATCCAACCGAACAGTTCCGCGAGCATATCCTGCAGCCTCCGGCATGGCAGGAAGGCGGCAGTTGGGCCTTCCCGCTGGGGACTGATCCACTGGGCCGGGATATGCTGTCGCGGCTGATTATGGGATCTCGCTATTCCTTCTTTGTCGGGATCGTCGTGGTTTGTGTGGCCGTGTCAGGCGGTGTGGTTCTTGGCCTGCTATCCGGGTTTGCACCCAAATGGGTCGATACGATGATCATGCGCGTGATGGATATTATCTTGTCCTTTCCGTCACTGCTGCTGGCACTGGTTCTGGTCGCCATTCTGGGCCCGTCTCTGACCAATGCAATGATCGCCATCGCCATTGTGTTTCAACCACATTACGTGCGCCTCACCCGCGCCTCGGTTCTGGCCGAACGGCAAAAAGATTATGTGACCTCGGCCCGTGTGGCCGGTGCAAGCAAGGCACGCCTGATGTTCAAAACCGTGCTGCCGAACTGTCTGGCGCCGATCATTGTCCAGGCGGCGCTGTCCTTCTCGACCGCGATTCTGGATGCTGCGGCACTTGGCTTTCTGGGCATGGGGGCGCAGCCGCCAACGCCTGAATGGGGCACGATGCTGGCCGAAGCGCGCGAATTCATTCTGCGCGCCTGGTGGGTGGTAACTTTCCCGGGCCTGGCCATTCTGGTCACGGTGCTGGCAATCAACCTGATGGGCGACGGTCTGCGCGACGCGCTGGACCCCAAGCTGAAACGGAGCTGACGACATGAGCCTGTTGGAAATCCGAAATCTTTCGGTCGAGTTTGCTACTGCGTCGGGTGAGTTCCGCGCTGTGGATGGCGTTGATCTGTCTGTCAACAAGGGCGAGTTGATGGCCATTGTCGGGGAAAGCGGCTCGGGGAAATCCGTTTCAATGCTGGCGCTGATGGGGTTGCTGCCATGGACGGCGACAATCACTGCAGATGAAATGAGCTTTGAGGGTCGCGACCTGACTAAAATCTCGGCACGGGATCGGCGCAAGATCATCGGCAAAGATATTGCCATGATCTTTCAAGAGCCGATGTCTTCGCTAAACCCCTGTTTCACGGTCGGTTTCCAGATCAAGGAAGCACTGCGTATCCATTTGGGGCTAAACCGCAAAGACCGTCATCACCGCGCGATTGAGCTGTTTGACCTGGTGGGTATCCCGGCACCTGAGAGCCGTCTGAATACGTTCCCTCATCAGATGTCGGGCGGCATGAATCAACGGGTCATGATCGCGATGGCGATTGCCTGCACCCCGAAACTTCTGATCGCGGACGAACCCACTACCGCGCTTGATGTAACAATTCAGGCGCAGATTCTGGATCTGTTGGTCCGATTGCGCGATGAGCAGGGGATGGGCCTTGTTCTGATTACCCATGACATGGGTGTTGTGGCAGAAACCGCCGAGCGGGTTCAGGTCCAATATGCCGGTCAAAAGGTCGAGGAACAGCCGGTACGCGATCTATTCCGCACACCGCGCCATCCTTATACCTCAGCTTTGCTGAACGCTTTGCCTGAACGGGCAACTTCGAAATTGCTGCCGACGATTCCAGGTGTTGTTCCTGGTCAATTTGACCGTCCCAAAGGTTGCTTGTTCAGCCCGCGATGCCAATTCGCCGATGACCTGTGCCGGAACACACCACCCGCTCCGCATGGAGCAGATTTCGGCAAGGCCCGCTGTCACCACGTCAAGGAAATCACCGCTGGAGAATTGGCATGACCGCCCCGATCGTTCAGGCAAACGCGTTGGCCCGGCACTATGAGGTCAAAGGGGGATTGCTGTCGAAATCGGCAACGGTCAAAGCCCTTTCCGGTGTGGATTTTGCCCTAGAGCCTGGCAAGACGCTGGCCATTGTAGGAGAGTCCGGGTGCGGTAAATCCACCCTCGCTCGCGTCGTAACGATGATTGAAGAGCCCACTTCTGGAACACTGACCATCGACGGCGTCGATATCACCCCGTCAAAATGGGCTGAGATGCGCGAAAACGTGCAGATCGTGTTTCAGGATCCCTATGGTTCGCTTAATCCGCGACAACGGATCGGTCAGATCCTGCAGGAACCTCTGATCATCAACCGGCCCGATATGACCGCTGCGGAACGGGAAACTCGCGCACGCGAAATGATTGATCTTGTCGGTCTGCGCCCCGAGCATTATGATCGCTACCCCCACATGTTTTCGGGTGGCCAACGGCAGCGGATTGCGATTGCCCGAGCCCTGATGCTGAACCCCAAGGTTCTGGTTTTGGATGAGCCGGTATCGGCGCTGGATGTTTCGATCCAGTCACAAATCCTGAACCTGCTGGTTGAACTGCAAGAGCGTCTGAACCTGGCCTACCTGTTCATCTCGCATGACCTGTCTGTGGTGAAGCATTTCGCTGATGACGTAATTGTCATGTATCTGGGACGCGCAGTCGAGAAAGCTCCGAAAGAACAGTTGTTCGCGGCGCCCCGGCATCCTTACACCAAAGCGTTGTTGTCGACGACACCGCGTGCCGACCCCGAGGCGCGTAAGGAACGGATCAAGCTGGAAGGTGAGTTGCCCTCACCGATGAATATCCCCAAGGGATGTGCCTTTGCTCAGCGATGCTGGCTGGCAACTGACGAATGCCGTGCGGCACCACCCGATCTGCAAGGAACAACCCATCAGGCTGCATGCCTGCATCCGCTGGGTTAGGTTAGCTCTCGGAACTGCGCGTTGCGGTGACCATCGCAAGCAAATGGTCTTTTGTACGCCCAATATGTTGGGTCAACAGCGCGCAGGCTTCCTCAACTTGCCCATTCTCGGCCAGCGTCAGCAGTTGGCGATGGTCCTTTTTCGCGGGCTCGCGTTGTTCCATAACGCTCAGGTGCATACGGACATAGCGATCGGACTGTAGATTGATCCGTTGTAGTATATCATTGGTGATCCCACGGCCTGCTGCAGCGTAAAGCGCATTGTGGTATTCGTAGTTCAAACCACCCCACCGCCCGACATCATAGGCTTCGTAGGACGTTTCCATTTCTTCCAGAAACCTTTCGCATTCGGCAAAATTTGCTTCGGTCATCTGTGGAATTGCACGCCTGAACAGGTCGACCTCCAACATTATCCGCAGGTCAAATATCTCACCGATTTCTGACAGCGAATGTCTTGTCACCGCAGCGCCGCGATTGTTGGTCAGCTGCACAAGACCCTCTGCATCAAGCCGTTTTAACGCTTCTCGTATGGGCATGCGTGACACGTCATAGTCTTCTGCCAAGGCTTCTTGACGGATGGCTTCACCTTCTGCCATCTCACCGCTTAGAATACGCTCGCGCAGGTCATTTGTGATGACATCGGGCAAACTTTGCCTGGGAATTGCGCGGGTTCTTGGCATTGTTACAGTCTCTGCTGGTGTAATTTTGTATCCAAAATACAAAATAGACACCGATTTTCCAAGAGCCTTGCATTCACTAATGAATATAAAGTGTTGATTGATTTCAAGCCGCCTCGGCTGCCACAATAAAAATGGTCACGTTCTATAAGGATTAAACATGAAAGAGGATCGTATGGATAATCCGCGCTTTTTGCCAAAAGGCGCAATTTCCGTGGACGTTTCCTATGACGGGCCGCCCAAGGCCTTCTATTTTCTGCTTTTACCCAACACGACGATGCTGGCTTTCAGTGCCGCGATTGAGCCTCTGCGCATATCAAATCAACTGTCCAGAAAGCAGCTGTTCGAATGGTACGTGCTCTCCACCGACGGAGAACCCGTGACCTGTTCCAACGGCATACGTGTTCAGGCGGATCACTCGGTTCATGACCTGGAGAAGGGAGCGTTTGTCTTTGTGTGTTCCGGAACGCAACCGATGAGGTCTTTCAACACAAATGTCCTGAACTGGATTCGGCGCCAAAAGGCGCATGGATGTGAGTTCGGTGGGATTTGTACCGGTGCATTTGCCTTAGCAAAGGCGGGCGTGATCGGAACCAGAAACTTTACCGTCCATTGGGAAAACCGGCCTGGCTTTTGTGAGAACTTCCCAACAATGGAGCCGACCCAGAACCTCTATGAAATTGACGGGAAACTTAGAACATGCGGGGGCGGGCACGCCAGCACTGACATGATGCTTGAAGTTATCGAGGAATTGTTTGGAAACGCCTTGGCAAACAATGTTTCGGAAATGTGCCTGCACAGAAGGCTGGGAGAAGGCGGCAGCAAACAGGTATCGCCGGTTTCGGCGCTTTTGGGCACGCGAAATGCCAAATTGATCGAAGCGGTGCAAATCATGCGCGAAAATATTGAAACGCAGCTTAGCCTCGAGGCAATAGCGGATCAGGCGTCCCTGTCCCGGCGGCATATGGAGCGGCTGTTCAGGCAGCACACTAACATGTCGCCGGGACGGTTCTACAATGAACTCAGGCTGGACCGGGCTTTTGCCCTGTTGAATGAAACAAACCTGAGCGTTTCTGAGATAGCCTTTGCATCCGGGTTTTCCAGTACGGATAGGCTTTCTGTGCATTTCCGGAACCGATTCAGAATATCACCGCATAATTTCCGGCGATCCTGGTCCGAGGAAACCCACCCAGAATAACTGGATGAGCACCACTTGATAGGTCCCAGGGGCTATCCCTGTATAACGTTCTGACGTTGGACCCCCAGACCTTCGATCCCCAGTTCCATCTTGTCTCCAGGTTTGAGGTAAACCTGCGGATTTTGCCCCAGACCCACACCGGGGGGTGTCCCGGTCGAGATCACGTCGCCGGGTTGCAGTGACATGAATTGCGACAGGTGCGAGATCACCGCTGTGACACTGAAATGCATCGTTCTGGTCGAGCCATCCTGATACCGATGCCCGTTCACCTCAAGATACATTGGCAGGTCTTGGGGATCAGGGATTTCGTCCCGTGTCACCAGCCAGGGACCGATTGGGCCGAACGTATCTGCGGATTTACCTTTGACCCACTGACCTGAACGGTGCAGTTGAAAATCCCGTTCTGACAGGTCATTGATCACACAATATCCTGCCACATGGGCCAGTGCTTCATCCTCCGAGATGTATTTTGCTTCTTTTCCGATGACGACGCCCAGTTCCACCTCCCAGTCGGTCTTGACTGACCCGCGGGGGATTTCAACCGTGTCATCGGGGCCTATGATGGCGGATGTCGCTTTGAAAAAGACCACCGGCTCAGCAGGTAGGTCCATGCCGCTTTCGGCCGCGTGATCGGCAAAGTTTAAACCGATGCAGATGAACTTGCCGACACGTCCAACACAGGCGCCTATACGGCTGTCGGCATCGACGGGTGGCAGCGTTTCAAGATCCAGCGCGCGCAGCCGTGCAAGGGTTTCATCGCTAAGCGCTTCCCCAGCAATATCGGCGACGATCCCCGACAGGTCCCGGATAGTGCCGTCTTTATCAACTATGCCCGGCTTTTCCGCGCCTGCTGGGCCGTATCGTAGCAATTTCATTTCACATTCCTCATTTGCTTCAGATCGTCCAGCCGCCATCAATGGCAAAGGGCTGTCCGGTTGTGTATTTGCTGGCATCGCTGGCCAGATAGAGCGCAAGTTCCGCGATCTCATCTGCGGTTCCGATGCGGCCCATGGGTTGCCGCGCAATAAAATCAGTCATTGCTTTCTCGTAATCCCCAGTTGCGCGCAACCGGTCGTGCAAGCTGGGGCTGTCGACAGTGCCGGGGCAGATCGCATTGCACCGGATGCCTTGTGTGACGAAATCGGCTGCGATCGATTTCGTCAGTCCGATTACGGCGGCTTTCGAGGCGCAGTATGCAAACCTGTTTGGAACGCCCTTCAACGAAGAGGCGACCGAAGACATGTTGATGATAGACCCGCCACCATGTTCCAGCATGGTTGGCAGGGCACATTGGATCAGCTGGTACATCGATTTGACGTTCAGCTCAAAACTGAAATCCCAGTCACGTTCATCACATTCCAGAATGGACCCGCCAGCCACATATCCTGCGCAGTTGAACAAAACATCCAACGGGGGCGTGTCCGCGACGAAGGCCTGCAATGCCGCCGCATCGGTTACGTCAAGTTTTACCGACGTAACGCCTTGGATATTCTGCAACTCTGCCAGAGAGGTATCATTGATGTCGCTGGCAAAAACCTGTGCACCTTCGGCGGCGAACAATTCGGCTGTTGCACGCCCTATGCCCTGTCCCGCAGCGGTGATCAGAGCAGTTTTTCCAGCCAGACGGCCAAGGTTTTCGGATGATGTCATCATCTATTTCACTCTCCTTCTAAAATCCAAGCTTCGGGGAACCACGACGGCAAAATCCCATCGGCATACAGCCTCGGAAAGATCAATCTAGTTCCTGAGGTCATAGGCCTGGGCAGCATTACCGCCCCGTATCGCCTGATGCTCGTGTGGTGACAGACCGGTTAACAGCGTATCGGTCGCCTCGAGCCATCGTTCATAACTGCTGTTTAATGTGCAAACCGGCCAGTCGCTGCCCCAGATCAGGCGATAGGGCCCGAATGTGTTCAGCAGGTGATCCACATAGGGCTTCAAATCTTCTACCGTCCAATTCGCCCCGGCCTCGGTCACCAACCCGGAAAGCTTGCACCAGGCATTTGTATTTCGGGCCAATGTCGACATGTCTTCTTGCCAGCCCTCCATGACTCCCTCCCGGATCAGGGGCTTGGCACCGTGATCAATCACCGTGCGCATATGTGGGTGCCGTTCCAGCAGCTGTTGAAGCGGCCCCAGATGTCGCGGCAGGGTCAGCGCATCAAAGGTAAGGTTTGACTGTTGCAGAGCGTCAAAAGCCGGTGTCAACCCATCCTTAAGCATCCATAATGGGTCGGGAATGTCCTGAACCATGGGGCGCAAACCGACAAAAACCGGGTGGGCAGCCAGTCGTGCGATTTGTTCCGGTGCGTCGGCGGCCTCAAAATCAACCCATCCGACAACGCCTTTTATGAACGGGGCCTGCTCGGCGAGTGACAGCAGATATTCGGTCTCAGCAGCTGTCGGCGCAGCCTGTACTAAGACCGTACCGTCAATTCCCGCTCCTTTCAGCAATGGGGCCAGATCCGCGGGCGCGAAATCCGCGTAAATCGGCCCCAGATCCGGTGTCAGCCAGCCATAGTCTTCGCGCGCCAATGTCCAAAAATGCTGATGGGCGTCGATCTTCATCCAAGAACACCCTTTTTCAGGATGATGTTGCCATACAGCCGACGTTCGCCGGTTTGCACGATCGCAAAAGCTGTGGCCGCCCGGTCGTAAAAGGCGAAACGTTCAAGGCCCTGTATCGTGGCCGGGTGGTCCGCTATTTCGCTGATAATGGTCTGAAAATCGGCTATGGCCTCAGGTATAGCATCCGGATCGCCAACAACCTGCATGGTCAGGGCCGGGTCAGGCACAAATGTGTCCAACGGCATGACAGACAAAATAGCTCTTAGGATTTCGCTGGCGCTTGACCCGTCGGCACGTATGCAGCCCGGCCCAGAGCTGGAGCCGGGGAAATTCGCATCCGCAATCACGATTTCATCGCCATGCCCCATAGCGCGCAGGGTGTACAACAGGTCAGGCGACAGGATGGGATCAATATTACGCAGCATAGGCAGCCTCTCCGGGAAGGGGGGCGTCGGAACGGATCAATCCTTCCGAACACAGATCAGACCAAAGCGCAGCGGGGATTTGACGTTCGAGCAGGGCCGCATTGGCCTGCACCTCGGCAGCATTCACCGCGCCGGGGACAACGGTTTTGACGCAGGGATGGCCAAGGACAAATTGTAAGGCAGCAGCGATCAGTGGTGTATCATGGGCTGAGCAGACAGCCTCGATCTGGCGAACTCGGGCAAGGATGTCTTCGGGTGCATCAGCATAATTGTATTTCGCACCGGGAACAGCGCCGGTTGCGAGGATACCCGAGTTGTACGGCCCGCCAAGAATTATGCCCACGTCCCGCTTTTCGCAAAGGGGTAGAAAGCTGTCTAAAGCGTCTTGTTCCAAGAGGGTATAACGGCCTGCCAGAAGAAACCCGTCAAAGTCGCCCAAGCCCAATAATCTTTCGCAGACCTGCCATTCATTTACACCGGCTCCAATGGCGGAGATTTCACCGGCTTCACGAAGTTCAACCAGAGCTTTGTATCCGCCGCCATCGAACAGTTCCCGGATCTTGGCATCAGATGCCTCCTGACTGCCCTGACTGAACGCACAGACGTCATGCACAAGCAGGATATCGGCGCATGAGACACCCAACCGGTCGCGGCTGGCGTCGTAGGATCGCATGACCCCGTCATAGGTATAGTCGAAAACGATACGTTTCTGCGGCACATCAACAAAGGCTTCGGGTGTGACATGATGCGGTGCGCAATCCAGCAGCAGACGCCCGATCTTGGTCGAAAGTTGAATCTCTTCGCGTCCGAACCGGGCAATAGCCTGGCCAAATCGTTGCTCGGAGCGGCCCAACCCATATTGCGGTGCGGTGTCAAAAAATCGGATACCCAAATCAAAGGCTGCCTGCAGCGCAGCCTGCGCATCCTCGTCTGATACTTTGCGATAGAGATTCCCCAAAGGCGCGCCACCAAAACCCATCCGAGTCAGCGGAACGGGTCGCGCCGTGCGGCCATTTAGAAGCTCTGTTGCGGTAACTGTCATCCTGCCTCGCGTATTGGATGAGGGGAGTCCGTGAAAAGGTGGGACTGTTCCTGCTGCAAGCGTTGAATCCGAGGCATCAACTGCCCCAGATGACGTTGCATGGCGTCCTGTGCAGCTTTTTCATCTCTCTCAAGAACCGCGTTGAAAATGGCGCGGTGTTCGGCCAGCGTTTCCACCACCCGGCCCGGGGTGGGCAGCAGCAGCATTCGCGCTCTGGTCACTTGCAGTGAAACGGTTTGCGCGACGTCGCTTAACCTGTTGAATCCTGTGAATTTCATTAGCAGGCCGTGGAATTCTTCATCCGCCTCGTAAAAGCCGGGGACATCTTCATCTTCGATCAGCAGCTCTTGCAGACGCATGTTGCGGCCCAGTATCTTGCGCTGATCCTCGGTCAAATCGCGCGCGACTTTGGCGACCGTCGCAAGTTCAAGTGCTTCACGCAGGAACATGCCCTCGCGAATTTCGGACATCGAGAAATAGGATACGCGCGTGCCGGATTGGGGCACGACATCCACCAGACCCTCGGAAGCAAGTCGGGCAATCGCCTCGGTCACGGGCGCACGCGAAACGCCAAGGCGTTCGCATATCGGCGCCTTCCTGAGGTTGTCGCCCGGCGCGAAGTCCAACGACAGGATTGCATGCTTGATTGAGAGGTAAACGCGCTGAGACAACGAGCCCTCAGACGTAGAAATATCGCGCAGGTGCAGAGCGTTTATGTCCTGTGGTTTATTCATATTTGGTGACCTAGCATACTAACATGTTAGTTGACAAGTGCGTGCCCGACGATTAGCAGTCGGGATCAGCAAACAGGAAAATGATGCAACCAGATCAGAAAATAAAGGCTTCTCAGCCCGCAGCGCGCGATACAGTCAGGTTGAACCCGGACGACAATATCGTCATTGCACTCCGAGACCTGAAGATCGGCACGCAGCCTTGCGGGCTGAATGTCCCGCTTCGGGATCAGGTTCTGCGTGGGCATAAGATTGCTATTGCCCCAATTTCTGCCGGAGAAAACGTCATTCGCTATGGTCAGATCATTGGTCAGGCAAAGGCAGATATCGCAGCCGGAGATCACGTCCATGTCCACAATCTTGGTATGGGGGCCCATCAGCAGGACTATGCTCATGCGACCGCAAATACCCCTTTGCCGCATATCGACGAAGAGCGGAGTTTTCTTGGGTATCACCGGTCCGATGGGAAGGTTGGCACGCGCAATTATATCGGAATTCTGACGACAGTGAATTGTTCGGGTTCAGTAGCCCGGTTCATCGCCGAAGCGGCCTTAAAACGTGGGTTGCTTGATCCATATCCCAACGTGGACGGGGTGGTGCCCATCGTGCATGGCACGGGCTGCGGTATGTCGGCCAAGGATGACGGCTATGCTACGTTGATGCGCACCCTGGCCGGGTACGCCCAGCACCCGAACTTTGCCGGCATTCTGCTGATTGGGCTGGGATGTGAGGTCATGCAAGTGGCCAGTCTGGTTGATGGCCGCCCCATCCGCGAGGACGGTGCCTTGCGCTATATGACCATCCAAAACGAAGGCGGTACGCGCCGCACGATCGAGCGCGGGCTTGCCGAGCTGGAGGGGATCGCGCGGCTGGCCGATCAGGCGGTGCGCAAGCCCGCTCCGATCAGTGCGATTACGGTCGGGATGCAATGCGGTGGCTCGGATGGTTATTCCGGCATCACTGCCAATCCGGCGCTTGGATATGCCTCTGATCTGCTTGTGCGCCATGGCGGAACAACAGTCCTATCGGAAACCTCTGAAATTTATGGCGCCGAGCATCTTTTGACCCGGCGCGCAGAAACGCCGGAAATCGGCGAAAAACTGATCGACCGCATTCATTGGTGGGAAGATTACACCAAGCGCAATGGTGGCGAGATGGACAACAATCCAAGCCCCGGAAACAAGCGCGGTGGACTGACGACCATTCTTGAAAAGTCTCTGGGTGCAGTGGCCAAAGGGGGCACCGCCCCAATGCGCGACGTCTACAGGTTTGGCGAAATTATCGACAAAAAGGGCTTTGTCTTCATGGACAGCCCCGGGTTCGATCCTTGCTCAGTCACGGGTCAGGTCGCAGCGGGTGCCAATTTGATCGTGTTCACGACGGGCAGGGGGTCAGTTTCCGGATATCAACCCACGCCCTGCATCAAGCTGGCGACAAATTCGGAAATGTTCGCCCGCATGTCCGAAGACATGGATCTGAATTGCGGCGACATCGTCACTGACGGGGTCAGTATCGAGGCCAAGGGCGAAGAGTTGTTCGAAATGTTGATCCGTGTTGCATCGGGCGAACAAACAAAAAGCGAAGAGCTTGGTTTTGGGGGCGTTGAATTTGTCCCCTGGCAAATCGGCGCTGTTATGTAGCCGCAGATTCGTCAGAGGTAGGGGCAAAATGGGAGGAGAGATGGAAAAACTGGTCGAAATGAAGGGGATCGAAAAGTATTTCCCCGGTGTGCACGCGCTGAAATCCGTGCAGTTCGATCTGTTTTCGGGCGAAGTCCACGCGCTTATGGGGGAAAACGGGGCGGGTAAGAGTACGTTGATGAAAATCCTGTCCGGGATCTATCAGCGCGATGGCGGCGACATGGCCATTCAAGGCAAATCAGCCAGTCCCACATCCCCGCGTGAGGCTCAGAACCTCGGGATCGGGATCATCCATCAGGAACTGAGTCTGATGAATGATCTTACCGTAGCGCAGAACATCTTTATCGGACGCGAGCCCCGGAAACGTTTTGGTCGCCTGGACGAGGCCGCGCTGAACGCTCAAACCGCCGAAATCTTCGGGGCGATGAACCTGAATCTCGATCCCAAAGCGCTGGTCGGCGGGTTGACCATTGCCAAGCAGCAGATGGTCGAAATTGCCAAGGCGCTGTCCTATCGCTCCAAGGTTCTGGTCATGGACGAACCGACCGCGGCCCTGAACGACGCCGAGATTGCCGAGCTGTTCGTCATCATCCGCCGCCTGAGGGCCGAGGGGGTGGGGATTGTCTATATCAGCCACAAAATGGACGAGCTGAAACAAATCGCCGACCGTGTGACTGTCATGCGCGACGGTGAATATGTTGGCACTGTCGGTGCCAGTGACACGCCGATCAGCAAGATCATTGCGATGATGGTTGGGCGCGAAGTATCCGAAGACCCTCTGGATGTGCCGGACCTGAGCGATGCCGAGGTTTCTCTGGAAGTCGCAGGACTGTCGCGAGGCACGGATCTGAAAGATGTCAGCTTTTCGGTCCGGAAGGGTGAAATCTTGGGGTTTGCCGGGCTGATGGGGGCAGGGCGGACCGAGGTGGCCCGAGCAATCTTTGGCGCTGATCCCTTAGATGGCGGCGAAATCCGCGTGCATGGGCACCGCGTTCCCATCCGCTCACCCCAGGACGCGGTGCGCGCCGGGATCGGGTACCTGTCCGAGGATCGCAAGCATTTCGGCCTCGCCACCGGGATGAATGTCCGCGACAATATCGCTCTCGCTTCGATGGATATGTTCACCAGTGCTGCCGGGGTACTAAACGACGGCGAAATCAGCTCGACCGCCAAGGGCTATATCGCCCAGCTTGGCATTCGCACACCCTCGGATGTGCAAGAAGTGCGCCTGTTGTCCGGCGGCAATCAGCAAAAGGTAGTCATCGCAAAATGGCTTCTGCGAGATTGCGACATCCTGATATTTGACGAACCCACGCGCGGTATTGATGTCGGTGCAAAATCGGAAATCTACAAACTGCTCGAAGAACTGGCCGCGCAGGGAAAGACGATCATCGTGATCTCATCCGAATTGCCGGAAATCATGCGCCTCAGCCACCGCATCGCCGTCATGTGCGAAGGCCGGCTGACCGGAATTCTGCCCGGCGGAAACAACACCACTCAGGAAGACATCATGCATCTGGCCACCCAACGCACGGCGGCGATGCAGGTCACAGGGACAGCAACATGACCACAGCAACGGAAATAGACAAGAAAAAGCCCCTGGCGGGCCTGTCGGAAAGCGGCGCGTATCAAAAGCTGCTGGCCTTTGCCAGTCTCATCGCCCTGTTGATCGGCTTTTCGATCGCATCGCCGAACTTCATGCAAACCTCGAACATGATTGCCATTCTGCAGGCAACTTCGGTCAACGGCGTACTGGCCGTTGCCGCAACTCTGGTGATCATCACGGGCGGAATCGACCTGTCTGTTGGCACTTTGATGACCTTCTGTGCCGTGATTGCGGGCGTGGCCCTGACTTATCTCGGCATGCCCCTGCTTTTGGGTGTTGCTGCAGCCATTGCAGCGGGTGCGTTTTGTGGTCTGTGTTCGGGCACATTTGTGGCCAAAATGAAAATCCCGCCCTTCATCGCGACGCTGGGCATGATGCTGATCCTCAAGGGTCTATCGCTGGTTATCTCGGGCACACGACCGATCTATTTCAATGACACGCCTGGTTTCGATCAGATCTCGCGCGGGTCTCTGATTGGAGAAATCGTCCCCTCGGTACCTATCCCGAACGGCGTGCTGATCTTGTTTTTGGTCGCGATTGCAGCATCCTATATCCTCAGCCGCACTGTTTTGGGCCGCTATACGTTCGCTTTGGGATCAAACGAAGAGGCGGTCCGCTTGTCGGGTGTCAACACCGACGCCTGGAAGATGCGAATCTACGCGCTGGCCGGGGGAATTTGCGGCATCGGCGGCATCCTGATCGCCTCGCGCCTGAACTCGGCACAACCCGCTTTGGGGCTGGGATACGAACTTGAGGCCATCGCGGCTGTGGTCATTGGCGGAACCTCTCTGTCCGGCGGGCGCGGCACGATCCTGGGAACACTCATCGGCGCGCTTATCATGGCTGTCCTGACCAATGGGCTGCGCGTTCTGTCTGTCGCGCAGGAATGGCAGACCGTTGTCACCGGCGCGATCATCATTCTGGCCGTCTATGCAGACATGGCGCGGCGCAAAAAGACCGGGTGAACAATTTTTAGGACCAAAGAAGATAACGACCAACTGGAGGAGAATATCATGTTAACACGTCGTTTCGTTCTGGGGGTGCTCAGCGCAGCCACCCTCGCAGCTCCGGCCTCGATGGCCATGGCGGAAGAAATCTATATTCCGCTGGTATCCAAAGGGTTCCAGCACCAATTCTGGCAGGCGGTAAAGCAGGGCGCCGAACAGGCAGCCGAAGAGTTTGACGTCACAATCACATTCGAAGGACCGGACAACGAAACGATGGTCGACCGTCAGATCGACATGCTGGCCGCAGCACTGGCAAACAATCCAAAAGCCATCGGCTTTGCCGCACTCGACAGTCAGGCCGCCATTCCGTTGCTGAAGCAAGCAAATGACAAGGGTATCCCGATCATCGCTTTTGACAGCGGTGTCGACAGTGATATTCCTGTTTCTACTGCCACAACTGATAACCTAGCTGCAGCGGGGCTTGCCGCTGACAAAATGGCCGAAAAGATTGGTGGAAAAGGCAAAGTTGCAGTGGTAGCCCACGACCAGACCAGCCGCACTGGCATTGACCGCCGCGATGGATTTGTGAACCGCATTGCGGAAAAATACCCTGATATCGAGGTTGTCACCGTTCAGTACGGGCAGGGAGACCATCTGAAATCAACCGAGGTGACAAAAGCGATCCTCACTGCAAACCCCGATCTGGATGGTATTTTTGGCACCAATGAAGGCTCTGCCATTGGTGTCGTGAACGGGGTACAGGAATTGGGCACCGAAGGCCTTGTCATCATTGGCTATGACAGCGGCAAAGCCCAAAAAGACGCGATCAAAAGCGGTCTGATGACCGGGGCAATCACCCAGAACCCGGTTGGTATCGGCTATGAAACGGTTAAGGCGGCCGTCGCGGCGATGAAAGGCGAAGAAGTCCCGGCCCTAATCGACACCGGCTTTTACTATTACGATGCTTCCAATATTGACGACCCGAAGATCGCGGCGGTTCTTTACGACTAAGAGCCTGACAGCTTAATACGGACCGGTTCGCCCGATCGGCGGGCCGGTTTTTTTGTTTTACTGGGTTGCAACAATCATCTTTTCTGTTTGTGGCATTTTCATGCTATCCTCTACGGGTTATTTTTTTGATGTTTATTGAAGGTTGAAATTCCGGTGAAAAAAAAGCCCAGCAACAAGACCTATGTCCTGCGTCCCCTGGAAAAATCCGATCTTGAGACAATTCTGCCCTGGTTTCAAAATGTAGAGGATTTAGCCAAATTCGAACGCGTGTCCCGCATCCCTCTTAATCTTGCACAGACAGAGGAAAGCTGGAGCGACATGTTCACCGGCTCAGCCATCGGCCGCAGGTGTTGGTTCGTTGTTGAGAATTCGGCGGGAAAACTGGTCGGCATGAGCGGCCTCGAGGGGATATCGCCGATCAATCGCGATGCTGTCGTTGCGATGTTCGTCGATCATTCGGTGCGCCGCCATGGAGTTGGTATCAGGGCGACGGCTTTGGTCGCCGATTTCGCCTTCCGACAACTGGGGCTGAACCGGCTGACTTCGTATTATAGGGCGGATAATGTCAGCAGCAGAGACCTGGTTGCCAGACTGGGGTGCCAGATCGAGGGGTCGATGCGTCAGGCCTGGTTTGCAGATGGTCAATTTCACGATATGGTTGTGGTCGGGTTGCTGAGCAGCGATTGGTTCGAAAACCGAAATTCACTGGCGAAAGAATTGGGCGGTGAAACCATCGTTAAGCTTGGCAATAATGCCTCGGATTGCTGGTGTTGGCCCCCGCAAGAGACTGGGTCGGACTAAGAGACGTTATTACCAATCATTTCAAATCTTTTTTTGTTATACAAAAGTTAGGGTTCGTTCAGAACTCAGGAATCGAGTACCGCCAGTGAATACAGTTAACCCGAATTCATCAATCACTCAGAAGCTGGGTGCAGTCTTATTTGCAGATGTCGTCGGCTATTCTCGCCTGATGAGTGAGAACGAACTCGACACCTACAACGCTTTGAAGACACTTCTATCGCAGATCGAAGCCGCATGCGCCCGTTATCAGGGGCGTGTTGTCGAAGTGCGCGGTGACGGCATCCTGGCCCTATTTGAAACAGCGACCAGCGCGGTCGAATTTGGTGTTGAGCTGCACCAAATTTCTGCCCAGCACAACGATTCAGGATCAGATCAACAGCAAATCAAGTTTCGCGTTGGCATCCATCTTGGAGAGATCCTGATAGATGAGCGTGGAATTCATGGCGACAACGTCAACATTGCAGCGCGATTGCAAGAAATTGCGGAACCCGAGCGGGTCTATGTCAGCTCTGCGGTGTATGATCAGGTTTGTAACCGGTTGCGGTATGGGTACGAATTTCTTGGTCCGCAGCATCTGAAGAACATTCTTTCGCCGGTTTCAACCTACTGTGTCCGCAGCGAGGTTGCCGGTGCTACTTTGGCGGGCACTATGCGTCCCGACGCTATTGTCGATCTGTTGGAACGCCCGGACACTCCGTCGGTCGCTGTGCTACCGTTCAGCATCAGCGGTGGGGATGAGTCTGACGGCTGGATTGCCGATGGTCTGACCGACGACATCATTCTGAACCTTTCCAAATTCAGAAACCTTTTCGTCATCGCCCGAAACTCATCATTCTTCTTCAGGGCGCAGTCCATGCCACCGAAGGAAGCCGCAAGAAAGCTGAATGTCCGGTATATCGCCCGTGGCAGTGTGCGTCGCTCTTCCAGTCGAATCCGCATTACTGCGGAACTGGTCGATGCAAACACTGAACGCACGATTTGGGGTGAGCGGTTTGATCGAAACATTGACGATATATTTGATATTCTGGACGAGGTGACTGAATGTATCGTCGCGGCCACGGCCGTAATGATCGAATCCCATGAGCGCCAAGTTATGGTTCAGGCCGTTCCTTCAGATCTAGAGGCATATGGCTCTGTCCTGCAGGGGCAGCAGCACATCTTCAAATACACGCGCAACGACAACCGCAAGGCACAGAATTTCTATCAATCTGCGCTGGAACGGGACGGCAACTATGCCCGTGCCGCCGCCGCCTTGTCCCGAACGTTGAATCTGGATTGGCGATACTCGTGGACCGAAGATCCAGGCAGTGCTTTCGAGCAGGCGCTGTCTTTGGCACAGCGGTCGATCGAATTGGACCCAACAGACGCACGGGGATTTGGCGAGCTGGGATTTGTCCATCTGTATCGCAAGGAACATAGTGCGGCGCTACAGTCTTACCAACGTGCTTTGGCTCTCAACCCCAATGATGCGGATATGCATTCGGATTTCGCCGATGCGCTTGCACATTCGGGAGAAAATGAGACCGCCATCACGCATCTGCAACAGGCCATGCGTCTGAACCCGTACTTTCCGGATCAGTATCTCTGGCACCTCGGCGGCGCCTATTACAATCTCAGGCGCTATGAAGATGTTATCGAAACCGTCAACAAGATGAACAATCCGACCGAGGGTCAACGGATGCTGGCCGCCAGCCATGCGCAGCTGGGCAACATGGATATGGCACGTATGATTGCTGAAAAGCACCGCGCCGCACACCCGAACTTTTCTTTGTCACGCTGGGCCAAGGTGCTGCCCGACCGTCTGGAAGACGACACGCAGCACTTTGTCGAAGGGCTGAAAAAAGCGGGATTTTAGAACGGAAAAAGGCGCGAGAACCCGCGCCTTCTTTGCTGACTTTGTCCGAAGATCAGTCGCCGCCGCGTACTTTGGCTCCGCTAACCTTGGCGCCACTGACCTTGGCTCCGCTGACTTTCGCGCCACTGACCTTGGCGCCACTTACTTTGGCACCGCTGACCTTTGCACCGCTGATAGCAGGGCTGTCAAAGCCAAAATAGAGGTCTAGAAGAACCTGTTCGAACTGGCCTGTCGTGACATCCATTCGCATGGTCTGATCGGACTTATCATAACTCCAGAACTTGATACCGTCAGCGACCTGATAGTCCGCCGCCGCAACACCGCCGATCGAAGGATCCGTGGGCGCGCGCGAGGCCTGGTTTGGTGGCTCGCCCTTCTTGGCGACGTCTTGACCATTGCCGTGAACCAGGAAAATCACCGGCTCGGGCAGGTCGTAATAGGTGCCTTCATAGGCAAACCCGTAAATCTTGGCAAATTTTGCTTCGTCATTTCCTGAACTCGCGAGTTGCTCATCAAGATGTTTGTTGTTGCCTTTGCCTCTGCTTTTCTTTTTCGCAGGGTCGTAATCCAAATCGTCGATAACTCTGCCGTAAATCAACACTTCCGAAAAACTGAGCAAGGATTCCGCCATAAACTCATCTCCCAAATATGGGTTCATCACCCGAACCCCCTTCGATTAAATCCCGAGGATGACCGCATCGGTGTCTCCTCAAAAATCACCCCGCCTCTAAATGCCATAAATCTGCCGAAAAAAAAAGAATTTTGCTGTCATCAGTCTGGAACCTGCGTGCGGACGGAGTGTGCGTGACTGTCTTCATCGGGATCCGGCAGCCGCGGACCGGCAGTTGCCACCCCGATATCACGCATCCGAAAGTTTCCTTCGATGATCCGCCGGAAGGCACCCCCGGTAATTTCCTGATCCACCGCCAGCATGGCCTTTTCGACACCGAAATAGCTGAGCATATCGGCGTCCAACATGCTCCAGGCGTCGGCCAGATAGGTGCCCAGGAAATCGCGCGCCTCAAGAAGTGCTACGCGGAATCCATCAGGGTTTTCGGCATATCGCTTGTCAAAAATACCCTGCATGACCGCGCTGTAATCGGGTGAATCCTCTAGCTGATCGGACAGATCTTCCTCGGCCTGTGTGATAAGGTCATGAACCAACAGGCGCTCATGATAGATGTCCACCAAAATGTCGAACATTGCACCTGTCAGTGGCTCGGAAAGTGCATGTTCACTGGACCATCCGGCAGCGAATTCCGATAGTGACCGGTTGTTTGCGGCCGTTCTAATCTGTGCATTTTCCGAAAGCTCGGCAAAGCGATTCAGCCGGTTGAAGCTGTAGAGATTGCCTTTGGTGTTTTCCAACAGCGCCTCTACCACCGAGCCAAAATGCAAAGAGGCCAGAAGCGCCACCATATCGGCGGCTGATTCATGGAACCCGTAATATTCACCCGAGACATCTCCGTCGGTGGGCATGCCCACGACGCTGTAAATGATTGAGTGGCCGATTTCATGTGCGACCACGTCGAAATTCAGGCTGTAGGGGCGATATTCGTCCCCGTGTTCGTGGGTGCCCCCGGTTTCAAGGAAACCCCAACCGATATGCGCATTGTCCAGGCTTGGCAGCAGCGACAGTTCCAGTCGGTCAAAATCGCGGGAGAAATGCCATGGGATTGGTCGGTCAAAATAGCCCTGCCAGACATCCATCGTGAAATGCGCCGAGCCAAACAGATGCGCTGCCTCAAAAGCCGGGTCCGACGGGCCAATATGGATAAAGTTACCGAACTCATCAGGCATTGCCGGGGGATGGATATATCCGTTCCAGGGCGGCAGATACATTCCCGGACCATCCGGTCCGGGCACGATGGCCCCATAGGGTGTAGTCTTTCCGACAGGGTTAACCGTGTACATGCGCGGACCCGATGGACCTGGGCCGATACTGCCCTGCGGGGCCGATATTTCGACTAGCTCAAGCTGTGGGTCCTCTTCCAGAAAAGGGGATTGCGGATACAGCAGAAATCGCGTTCCAGGCTCTTCTTCATCAAGGTGATCTGGTAAGTTCACAATACCCCCCTTTCAGGCCACGCCTCGGATCCGCCTTGGGGCGGCTAGTCAACGGTACTATTTAATCCGGCATCCGCGTGACAAAACAAATACTCTGCTTCTATCAAATCAAAAAATGCTTCCCGCCCGGCCAATCCAAGTGAAACTGCATATGATTCAAGATCATCCGGCACTGGTTGGTCAAGCTGTGTTTCAAAATACCACATAACCATAGGTAGGCGCCTGCTTGCGGGACCGCCTCGGGCAGTCAATGATTCAGCTCCCCTTTGTGCCTTGCGATGGGCACGATCCCGCAATTCGGCATAGCTCCCGTCACGGCGCAACTCGCGCAAAAGCGATGTCTCAAGGACCGAAGCCCGAGAGGTAATATGGCCGTGCACCCGAGCGGCATCGGCCAGCATCGCCTCGTATTCCTCGACACTCAGATCATTCTCGTCCAGCCATGCCATCAAAGCGGCGCGGCGCGACAGGCCGGCTTTTTGCCGGTGCGCATCCATTTGTGCCATCAGGGCAGGGCGGTCAGGCTCTTCATCCCGCCGATCAGCCTCTTCCCGCGCCAGCAGAGTCAGCGCGGCCCGTTCACGCAGCCGCGTATACATGTCCGGGTTCAGCCTGACTTCGTCGATAACCGCCTGATCGGCCTTCTGATTGGCATCCACTCGGGCACGCAGCCCTTTCCACATCAGCGTTTCTTCGGTCGGTTGCTGCGTCGCCGGGAAGGGTAGGTCGTTTGCCAGATCTTCGGCCATACGCCCAAGCATCTCAACGGCATCACGCGCTTTTGCATCGACCTTGCCGTTTGGCAGCCAGTCCACAAAACTCTGGATATCAGAAAGCCCGTTCAACGCGTCAATTATGTTGGGCCAACTGCGCTGACGATAGTTCATGCCTTTGGCAATCCGCAGAACCTCTGCGGCACGTTCAGCGACCAACATGCCTAGATTTTGCGCCTCCTCAACCGTTGCTCGGACCGAGACCATGGGCTCGCTCAATGGCAAATAGCCCAATTCTGCTGGGCTGTGCAGGACCGCAACTTCGTCGTCATCCTGCAGGGTTTGGCTGTAGAAATCCTCAAAGATTCGACCCACGCCGATCATACCGAAATCAGCCAACTCTGCCGCGCGCAAAGCACCCATGCTGGCACTGCCATAAACGGGGATTCCCTGATCCATGGCCCAAAGAATTTCTTTGTGCCAGACCGACGGGACGCCCTCAAAAAAGCCGTCTATTATCCCGATCGCACGCGGACGATCACGTGCCACGCGATATACGTCCCCCTGCCGGACCGGGGGCAAGATCACAGGGTCCAAGCATTGGGCCACAGCATCGGCTGTCAACGTCGGGCCCACAAAAATAACGACACTCATCCGTATGTTTCCATTACACGCTGCGCGCGTTCCCCGGCGATATAATCGGGGTCGTCATGAGGCGCTTCAAGCCCAGGTATGACAGCTCGGACAACGGCGATCTCATATTCCGGGCGCGATAGATCGACCGTGATCACCTGCGAAATACCTACAGTTTCGAGGCGGGTAGTCAGCAAGTTCAAATCCTCTTGGAATGATCCGGTGGCATATGTCGGAGCATTCGAAAAATCCTGCGTCGCGTCCGAGCTGTCAATCTGATTGCTAATATAGGCACATCTTTCGGTCTGCGCCTGGTCAGTAAACTCTTCTGGGTCCAGATCATCACGCGCGCCAGAGATATAGGTGAGGCGGGTTTGTGCCGCTTCGGTCAGGGCCCGCAACAAAGCAATGGCGCGATCTGGATGGCAGCCATCACCGATACCGATGTGGCCGTTCTGCCCGTCCGGCTCGCAGATCGTACAGCGGAAACAGGCGATTCCGATGTCCGAGGTGGTGTCCCAGATGCCCAGGTTCAGGCCCGCTGCCTCAATCATGCTTATTGCGTCCTTGCACCTGTCATCATCGATAGTGTCTGGGTGGATCCGTGCTGGCGCGGACTGAAATTGCCACAGTGTGGTGGCATCGCGTTCGATGAGTTCAAAGATCGCATGGCAACTGGCTTCAAACAGGTTGTTGCCGGATGCCAAACCATTTGTCGTTCTGGGAAAGGCTACCTGCCCAGCCATCGGCAAAGACGTATAATCGGTATCGACCATCTCCATTGGAACCCAACGGGCGCAAGCGGAATTCAAATCCCGACCCTCTACCCACAATCTGTTCGCATCAGGATCAAATCGGCCACCAGTTACCCGAGGTAGCTTATCAACATCCACCACCGGCGCATCGCGCGCTATATCGGTAAATCGTGCCAGACGTTGAGGCGCCGTTACCCGTTCCGCGTGCCAGCTTTCGATCGCTTCCATAACCCCCGACGCTTGCGCGGCCGGGACTGACAATCCCTTGCCGAGCGACACCGAAACCGATCGGGAATTCGGGCGCGCAACCATGACCGTGGGCAATCCGATACGATCCAGGCCGGTTAAGTTCGCAATTCGAGTAATGCCCATTTCACGCAAATAGGGCGTTACGATTTCCAATGTTTGGCTGGGGCTTCGCAGGCGATGAGTATCAAGCACATATTGCTTTTCCGATACGTCAGACATGATGCAACCTTGCCAAAAACAAAAGAAATTGGCCACCAGGCGAAAATACTTGCCGGTGACCGGATCAGCTCAGGATGGGGGATGATTTCATATGGGTCAACTCTGCCGCCCATAATTGTCTCAACACGACAATCTACTTGCTGGACAATGATAAGCGCGGGCTGAACCAACTGTGTCCAGCAGCCAGCACCTAGAATCGAATTGCAGCAACGATATTCAAAGGATGTCGCATTATTTTAACATAATCTTCATTCTGCGGTATTTATTGCGAGACCGGAAACCCAAAATGTCTCGAAAAGCTGTCAGAAGCGCGCCTTCTTTCGTGCGAAGGTCCCAGAGCAATCGGGAAAGTTGCTCTATTGGGTCTAATTTATAAAATATAATCAATGCAATACACTGAACTATGGTGCGGGTGGAGGGACTTGAACCCCCACGCCTTGCGGCGCCAGAACCTAAATCTGGTGCGTCTACCAATTTCGCCACACCCGCACGACCAGCAGCAGCTGCCGGAATGCCGCTCAATAGCAAAGCTTTTGAACGAGTGCGAGAGGGAAATTGTAGTTTACACGAAGAATATTGATGCCCGTTTCAGAACAAACCCAACCTCTGCTCAGAGGCACCACACAACCCGAAAACATATGAAAGACCGCACGAGCACATCGACCGGAAAGGCCAATGGGCTTGCAGCTGGCCAAGCTTTGCCTGACGCCGCCTAAAACAGAAATCTCGTAGACCAGGCAGACCCAAAATAAGACTATGTGAAACCTAGCGTCCTGTTAAAATTCACCATTGATGAACCTGCCAAATCTAAACACCCTCACGTTGTGCCGTGTTGTTGTTGCCTTTCCCGAAAGCGCACTTTGTTTGGGCGATGGATTCTGTCTCATGACAAGATTTTGCCGAATATGGAGCTGACCACATGTATGTAAAACTATAATTTAATAAATAGTTACACCCCATTTGGGGGCCAGTTATCAAATTCGGCTCGCTGTGAACTTCAGCTGATATGCTCATATTTCTATACGCTTTTTAGTTTAGTAGTGGGCCCGGGCAAGTCCGCAGCCATACTTGCGCCACAATTCAAACGCCAAAAAATCTTATTCGCGTCAAAATAAGACCGCCTTGCCAGTAGTTGATGGGTGGAAAGGAGTTAATGAGTCTTTTGCCTTCGGGCGTCTTACCAGTTCGTTCGCTCAACTCCAGTACAAGGGTCTTTACCGTGACCAACATGATGAACTCTGCATCTGCCGAGCAAGACGCGATTGGTCTTGCACGCGAAAGTTTTCTTGGTGAACTCAAAACCCTGAATCGCGAACACCCGAATACCGGGTTTGGCATCTCGCTGCGCACGCATTCTGGCGGGCATTATTTGCTTGCCAATTCTCGAATGCCTCTGCCCGAGGTCAAATCCCAGGGTTTCCCAACAGGGCGCAGTGTTGCGTGCCTGGAAAATAGCGACTGCTTCAGCTCGATCGAAGTGCTGGCCGATGCCCGCGCATATGAATCGATCACACCAAGCGCCGAAGCCGCAATTTTGGGCAACGCCCTGAACCTGATCGCCCGGATCGATACGCTGACCAGCGCACCTCACGGGCAGATCGAACCTCATATCGCCGCTACAGGAACCGGAGGCTAACCATGGCGCGTAACGATCATCTTTTGTCTGTTGGAAACGAAGCGCTGACCCCAATGACTTCGGCCATGTCGGCATTGACGACACAGATTGACCAACTGACAGAGGTGGCGGACGCGCGCTCCTCGGCACGTCTTGCGACGCTCAAGACACGCATGGAGAATTTCACTGCCAGCGTCACGCTGGTCGGTCAGGTCAAGGCAGGAAAATCTTCGCTTGTGAACATTCTGTCCGCACGCCCTGCCCTGCTGCCTTCGGATGTGAACCCCTGGACCTCTGTGGTTACCACGCTGAACATCAACACCAGAACCCAGGGTGATACAAAATCCCGGTTCACTTTCTTCGAACAAGAGGAATGGGACAATCTGATGGTTGGCGGCGGCCGGCTGGGAGAGCTGGCCAATCGGGCCGGCGCCGACGATGAAATGGACGATATCCGCCGTCAGATCGGCGAAATGAAAGCTAAGTCCGAGGAACGACTGGGTAAGCATTTCGACTTGATTCTGGGGCAAAGCCATCAATACGACTATTTCGATGAGGAACTGATCCAAAGGTATGTGTGTCTGGGTGATGAAGACGACCCGGACATCAACCCCAAGACCGGTCGTTTTGCGGATGTGACAAAGTCGGCTGAGCTGTACATGGACATCCCCCAGTACCCAATTTCCCTCAAGCTGTGCGACACACCGGGTGTAAACGATACGTTTATGGTGCGTGAACAGATCACCCTGCGCAGCCTGCGCGGGTCCGAAGTCTGCATTGTGGTTCTTGCAGCCAGTCAGGCTCTGACCACAATGGACATGGCGCTGATGCGGATCATCGCTCAGTTCGAAAATCGTCAGATTATCCTGTTCGTTAACCGAATTGACGAACTTGCAGATCCGGTCACCCAGGTTCCTGAGATTCGGGATCGGATTCTGGACACGCTGAAACAGAACAATATCGACACCAAGGCAAGTGTCGTGTTCGGCAGCGCTCTGTGGGCCGAGGCCGCGATAACTGGCAATCCCGATATTCTGTCTGAGGAATCCCGGAAAGCCCTTAACACGTTCTATCTGGCGGCCGGGTTTGGCGATCAAGCCCCGTCACTGGACAAGATTTGGGCGTTGTCCGGTTTGCCCGACCTATTGCTGGCGATGAATGAACGCATTGCCGAAGGCGCAGGAACTCGACTTCTGGACCGTGTACGCCACCGGGCGCGTAACATCGCCAGTCAGATCCGGGCGACCGCCGTGGCCAAAAAACTATCCGACAGCGAAGGGATCGTGCGAGAGCTGAACGGGGTAGCACCCGAAGACGCCGTGGCCGAGGTCAACGCAGAATATGAAAAGAAGGCCGCTGAGCTTACTGCTTCCTTGCGCGCGAAAGTGCTTGAGCGTCTAAACTCGGCCGAAGCCAACTTTGTCAAACGTGCCACCGATTCTCTGATCGCGCATCTTGAGCAAAATGGCGAGCAAGGAACGTGGCAGTACGATCCTGCCGGGCTGCGGACCTTGCAAAAAGCGGCCTATTTTAGCTTTGCCCGGTCGATGCGCAAAGAAGTTGGTGCGTTGTATTCAGCGGCAGCCGCTGACATCGAAGCGTTGTATCAAAGCCTGCTGGGCAACCATCTGGGAGAGTTCAGCATCGAGGCACCAATCGTCCCGCGGGTACCACCTCCACTGGGTATCGGACGCACGATTGCCCTGGACTTGCAAAGCACATGGTGGCGCCGCTGGTGGCAACGCCGCAATGGTTTCGAGGCCTATGCGGCGGATTATACGCGCCTGATCACATCAGAGGCGAATTCGATCACCAAGGATATCGAAGAAAACCAGATTGCAGCAGTTCTTGAAAATGTCCGCGCCGCCCTTTCCGACTTTATGCGCGAGCAAAAGGAGACTCTGTTGAACATTTCGGCCTCGGCCGAAAAGGACCCCGGTCGCAGTGCAGCGCTGATGGAGGGGCTGGCCCCTCAGAAATCCCGCGACGATATCCTCGGCGATATCCTGAAAGATCTTAGTAACGAGGCAGCATAAGTAGCGATATGGCAAAAGATTCACAAACCCGCTTCGTCTCTTCAAAAGCATGGGACCGCATTGAGAAATGGTCCCGCAGGAAACCTGTTTTCGCACTTATGGGGGAATTCAGCGCCGGCAAATCAACCTTGATGAACTTTCTGCTGCGCTCGGAGGCACTGCCCACACAGGTTACAGCCACACAGCTGCCACCAGTTTGGTTCAGTTGGGGTAGAAGGTCGGCCTATGTACAACGCCCTGACGGAACTCGCGAAAACATCAACCTGGACCAGTTGGAACAAGTCGGGGTGAATGATGCCCAGTTTATTCGCATATTTCTGGAATCCGACATTCTCGAAGCCGTCGACCTGATTGACACTCCGGGTATTTCCGACCCCAAGATTTCTACTGATGTCTGGCGACGGGCTGTCGGTCAGGCAAATGGCGTTATTTGGTGTACGCACGCCACGCAGGCATGGCGCGAAACGGAACGGGCAACCTGGGTTTCCCTGCCCGAACGGTTGCAACACAATTCATTGCTGCTGGTCACACGTGCAGACGTTTTGGATGTCAAGGATCGCCAAAAGGTCCTTCGTCGTGTGAACCGCGAAGCAGGTCACCTGTTCAACCGTTCGATCCTGTTTTCAGCCCGTGATGCCATCATGGCCCGCGACAAAAGCGGGGACGCCGAATTGTGGACCCGCAGTGGCGGTGGCAAGATGGTCGACAGCTTCCTGGAAATCACAGAACTGATCATGGACAGCCGCGCTCATCAGCTGGCGCGTTATCAAATTGACACCAGCTTGTCCGATGCTCCTCAGGTACACCCGCTGCGCCCGCGGCGCAATTTCTCGAATGTACAGGGAACCGCTCCGCTGAAGCTGGTAAATCCGCTGCATGAGGGAACAGAGCCCGAGGTGGTGACACAATTCCCCGTGCGCCCTGCCCGGGTCGAACTGCGCCCCGATGAGGTTGAACGTGCCCCGCGCATTGACCCACAAGAGGCCGAACGTCTGCGCGCCGACATGACCTCGGGCGCCGAGATCGTAAAAGAAGAAAAAGAAGACGAATTGCGGGCGTTCTTCCGGGAGACCACTCCCGAGGACTCGGACGTTGCCGATCTGTCCGTTGCTCCTGCCGAGGATGATGAAACAGACCCACAGGCCGTATCCGTCATTGATGAAACTGATATTGTTGAAGTTCAGTCACTTTCTGCGGAAGTCGAAGTTGCTGAAGAAGAAAACCTGTTCAGTGACGAAGACGAAGCTGACACATTCATGGCCTCTTTGGAGGACCAGCTTACAGATGTTCCGGAGCCCGAAGAGACCACTCAGGCAGAGCCGGAAGAAACCCCGGTCGAACTTTCCGTATCCTCGATCACAGCGTTGATGGCTGAACAATCGGATGATGCCGAGGATGAGTTCGAACCAGAGCCGGAAACCAATGGCCTGGTGAACACTCAGGTTGTCGCCCTGCCAGAGAGCAGACCGGAAATCGCGGGCTCGTTTGAAGACATTGTGAACGTGTCCGTCGACACCCCGCTTAGCGCGGCGGCGATGTGGCGCGAGGTCACGGATGGCGAAGACATGCCCACCAACCCAGAAGCGTTGAAGAAGGTATTTCAAGCATTTCTTGAGGAGTTTGACCAAATCACGGCCGAACACAATGCGCGAAAATCAGATAACGCGGTAAGGCCCATGGCCAATACCTCTGAAGACACGGGTGTTGAACGACATGTACTTTAGCGGTGAGAAACCTAGGAGACAGGGCAACCGATGTCTATCGAAACAGCATTAAACGATGCGATGGCGACCATACCCGACTGCATAGCAGCCGGGTATGTCGACATGAAGACAGGTATGTTGCTAGGCACCCATGTCACAGACTCGGAAAGTGCCGAAGCCTTGGATACTCTGGCCATTGCGGTGGCCAACCTTTTTCAGGGGCACGGTGTGATCGCGTTTGAGAATCTGCTGCGTTCGACCGACGCCGACGATACGGAAAATCCTGGGTTTGGCGAAATCGCAGTGTTTTCAAAGGATCGGCTGAATATTTTCCTGCGGACCCCGGACTACCCGGACCATGTGGTCTGCTACATCTGTCGCGACAGTGCCAATGTGGGGCTGGCGCTTACTAAATCGCACATAAGCCTGGGGCCGGTTACGGCCGCTGTATAACGGGACCAGAGGGGGTCACGGCATGATGGATACTGACATACTGGACATGCTCGAAGACATCGGGCGGTTGTCGGTCGCCCGTTTGAATCCGACGGTTACATTAGCTGCTGAGACGGCTGAGATTCGTCGTGAAAAGATCCTGCGTACAATTCGCGGAACCATTTTGCCGCGTCGGCTGGAATTTACCGCGGCCAATGGTGATTGTCTGGCAATGGAGGTCAACAGCTCGCGGGTAACTGATGTTTTCCGGGTCCGCTCGGGCATGATACCGGATTTTGAAACTACTCCGCGTGAAGAGCTTGCGACCCGCTTGGCCGAATTGGTGTCCGATATTGCAGCAGCCCCTGCCCCGTTGGAGCTGCTTTCTCTGCAACCGGACACGGCGCTTGAGGTCGATGATGTCGGTGTGACTTTCAGCGAGATTGCAAAGGCTTGCGGCACTATCGAACTGCCGCCCGAGACGGTCGTTTCTTTGGTTCCCGACACGCCTGCCCCGCAAGAAACAGATATTCCAGCGCCCGCCGCCGAGGCGACAGCAGGAACCATTGCCAGCGCGTTTTTTGATGGCGCTGAACGGTTCGCATTGGGACGCGCCGAAGTCGCCTTGGACGGTGCAGCCATATCGCGGCTCGAAGGAGTATGCGACGTCGGGCAACCCATGCACGCCGATCAGGATCTGGTTCGTCAGTTTGCACAGGATCTTGTTGGGTGGGACGGTGACGCCGCCATCGCGCTGGATCATCCTCAGCTGATTGTAATGCGGCCTTCAGGGGGCAAAGGGGATGCGCTTGCCGTTCTGCATGACGGGTCTCAATTTGCGCTGGCCATTCATGAAGCGCGCAAACTGGGAGCCGTCGTAAACCTTTGGAAATCAGTTACGGGATCGGAAAAATGATCCGGTGCCAACAGTTCAATTTTTCAACGAATTCGATCCGTGAAATTAAGTAGTCAGGGTATGTGTTATGAGTGAGAATAATCGTCGCGAGTTACTTCGTATAGCCAACGAGATGAAAGGCGTCAGCAATGACGAAACCGGGCAGTTTATCTCTCGGATCATTGGTGATCTTTCGAACCTGAAGCCCTCGATTGCTTTTGTTGGTCAGATCAAGGCCGGCAAATCCCGACTGATCAATGGTTTTACCGGACAGGCCGAATATCTGCCGTCGGATGTGAACCCTTGGACAACCGTAATCACTGATATGCATTTCGGCCACCCGTCGGGCCGGACGCAAGGTGCCGAGTTCCATTTCTTCGACAACCGTCAGTGGCAGTCCCTGATTGCCGAAGGCGAAGAGCTGCGCAACATGTTCCCCGATGACGAGGACAGTTATAAGCGCGAGATGATCGAAGAACAGGTCGACGCAATGAAGACCCGCGCCAAGCTTCGGCTGGGCGATAGCTATGAACAGCTGCTGGGCCAACATCATGATCTGGAAGACCTGAATTCGGATGATTTGGCACGTTATGTTTGCGCAGGCGATGACCCGACCGAGGGTGGGACACATGATCCGGCATCGGACCGGGGCCTTTACAGCGACATCACCCGAAAGGCCGAGGTCTATTTTGACATCGGACATTTCCCATTTCCGCTTACGGTCACCGATACGCCCGGTGTAAATGACCCTCTGCTGATCCGCGAAGAGATCTCTCGTCAATACCTCAAAGAGTCCGACTTTTTTGTGGTTGTCCTGTCGGCGCATCAGGCGCTTTCTCGGGCGGACTTGAAACTGTTCCGCCTAATGCAAGCGCTCGAGCTGGGCCAGATCGTGGTTTTTATCAACCGCGTGGACGAATTGGGAAATGGTGCCGAAGATGCGTTCAAGGTGCGGGCCGATGTTCTGGACGGGCTTGAGAAGGCGCTTGGGAACTCGAACATTGACGTGTTGACCGGCAGTGCCCAATGGGCGCATTACGCCCTGACCGGTGACGAAGCCGGTATCAACCACGACGATGTCCTGGCCTGGCTGCGCGCGCACCCCGATCAGATGAAGCAATATCTGGACGGTGTCGAAGAGATCAAACAAGGCCCCGGCCCGATCAGCCGCGAAGGTGTTTTGCGCTTTGCCGCTATGATCGCCTCCGGGTTGCCCGATCTGCGCCGGCATGTGACCCGAGCGCTGACAGAAGGCCCGCGCGATGAACAACTGCGTATGGCCTGGCAGCATCTCAACAGCTTTGCCCAAGGTGAATTGGACCGGTCCAAAGCGCATCTGCGCGCGATCGAGAACGACACCACAACCTCGGCAGAAGACGCTGGTGAAAACAACAGGATATTGGCCGATCTGCGGAACTCGGTCAGCGACAAGACCACCAAGATCATTGACGAAATGGATGACGTCCTGGCCAACCTGAGGGGCGTAATGGATGACACCGTGGCCGAGGCCGTGTCGGGCGTTGTTCGCGGCCCGAACGGAGATTCTCCGCTGTTGTCGAAAACCGGAGAAACCGAGCTGAATTTCACTCCGCTGCGTGACCGCATGCGCGAACTTGTTCAGGGGGCCACCCAAGTTGTCCGCCAAAGAATGCTGAGCGAGCTCTACGCAATCGACATGCAAAGCAATGCCACGCTGCGGGCTCTGCCCGGCTGGCAGGACGCAACCGACAACCGGATGAATACCAGCGCAGTTCGCTGGTTCCGTCCGGACACGTCCGCTTTGACCCGTGGCATCACTGTCGAACTTCGGGTAAACTGGTTGTCCCGGCTGATTTCGCGTAAAAGTGTCGTGTCCCGTGCCGAACGCATGATCGTTCAGGAGTTTGAGATGATCGGAGATGATCTGGTGGATACCGCCCGCGGTGATTTGACCGAGCGGCTTAATACTGTGCTGGACCATTATCTGGCCCTGCTCGCCACACATCTTGAACATCGTGCCGGAACCGGCGAAACAAATGCCCGGGCCGAGGCGCAAGCCTCCTTCAACCACGCACAACATATTTCTGACGAGCTGGGCACCCTATTCAGCCAGCATCAAACAGATGAAAGACTAGCAGAGGCAGCGGAATGATCGAATTTCCCGGAACCGACAAGGAAGTGAGGCAGCTCGAGCGCTTTCTGACCGCGACCGAAAGCCTGCCGAGCGACGTGGCGCTCGAAGATATGCGCGCCCGTGCTTTGGCGCATGCCGAACGCTTGTCAAACGCGGTCAATATTGGATTCGCCGGAGAATTTGGCGCGGGAAAATCCAGCCTGGCCAACATGCTGGCCGGGGCAGATATTCTGCCTACCGGGCCGCAGCATCTGAAACTGCCGCTCGTTATTGTGGCATATTCCGAAACCCCCGAAACAACTGTCGGGTGGTGGGACCGTGAACCTAAAGTCTATTCTGGAATTGCACTTGAAAAAGCTGCCAAGGACGAACCCGACTTTATCTCTGTTGGATTGAACACCCCTGCCCTGCAAGAGATATCGCTCTACGATCTGCCTGGGTCAGGCGCTTTGGATGATACCTATAAACCGACGCTCGATCTGCTCAAATTTGTGGATTGCGCAATCTGGTGCACCAACGGCACAAATGCATGGCGCGAAACGGAACGCCATCTTTGGGCTAAGGTTCCGGAAGAGTTGCGAGCAAACAGCATATTGGCTGTGACACATACAGATTTGCCTCCGGTACGCGACGCGCTTGACCGGGTGTTGGCCCGCTTGAACAAAGAAAAGCGCAATATGTTCCGCTCGGTTGTGCCGATCGGCACCCCAGTGGCTGTCCGTGCCATGGCGCAAGAGCCAGAACCGGATTTCGCCCTTTGGGAAACCTGCGGTGGACAGGGGCTGGCCGAACAGGTGCTTGATATTGCTTCGAACCGGCGACAGGCAGACCTGAGTTCGGCGCGCGAAGATCTGGAACAGCACTTTCTACCCTATCTGAAATCGATTGACGTTCAGGTGCCGGACATAGCCGCCCTCGACGCGCCCTCTATGCAGGCTACGCTGGAAAACGTGCTACCCCCTATCGACAATCCGATCCTGGAAGACTGGCTTGCCGCAATTGCCAGTATCTATGAAGACCTGCGGGAAACCTCAAATATGGAGCCTGCGGCTTTCCTGCAAAGCTGTCAGGAAATCGTTGAGGATTTCGCCGAGCGCCTGGAAAACGATGGCGAGATTGACCCGACGGCGGATTGGATTCCGGGTGAGTTCGAAAAGGCCACGGACTTGTTGCTTTTGCTTCAGTTCGAAAGCGGCGTTGCGCCACTGAAGGATGCGATTAGCATCCTGGCACAGCTGAGTGACAACCTTGCTTGGGCCGGCAGCCGGGTTGAATCGGCACAGCCAAAGACCGGAACCTGAAATTTCCGCTCAAGGCTGAGCGGAAATTCCGCGAATCGTAGATGCGATTCCTACGAATCTATTGTTTCGAAATTGTAGACCAATCCTTAAGAATTTGTTTTTAGCTTTCGATTTTATCACAATATATTTCTATATGTAGTATAAATTGCCAAATATACACTACATATAGATCAATCGCAAAAACGATCCTTAGTGAAGCCATCAGGCGGCCCCAATAAAGTCAAATTTGAATCGTCTAACCGACTTGAGTGTCCTGCGGTTGTTTTTGGTTGTGTGTTTGCGGGCTATTTGCCCAGGTTTTTTGCCGCAAAACGATTAGAACGGGCGGAATGAAATGAGCCATAACCAGGCTGTCGGTGCAACGCACGACGAACCTAAGATTGAAGGACTTGAACCTGGCGCAAAGCTGTTGCGCGGGCAGTATGAGATTCTTCGTTTCCTCAGCAATGGCGGGTTTGGGATTACCTACCTGGCCCGCGACAGCCTAGAACGCGATGTCGTGATCAAAGAGTGCTATCCGGGCGCTCTGTGCCGTCGGAATGGTGACGCGGTTGAACCCATCAATCCCGACCACAAAGAAGATCTGCGCGCGATCATCGACCTGTTCATTCAGGAAGCCCGCAATCACGCCCGACTGGTTCATCCCAATATCGTTGACGTACATCAGGTCTTTGAAGACAACGACACGGCGTATATCGCAATGGACCTGATCCGGGGTTGCGATCTTCTGGATTATTCCGAGAGCCCCGAAAACGACGCGGGCCCGGATTTCATTGTCCAAGTCACCGAGAAAATGCTGTCGGCCGTTTCGTTCATCCACCAAAGCGGAATGCTGCATCGCGATATCTCACCGGACAATATTCTGATTGACCAAAACGGAGACCCGGTCCTCATCGACTTTGGTGCCGCGCGCGAACAGGCAGCCAATCAATCTGCTGCCCTGTTGACTTTGCGCGTTATCAAAGACGGCTATTCCCCGCACGAATTCTATGTACGCGGCGCAGATCAGGGACCCAGCAGCGACCTGTATGTTCTTGCGGCGACGCTTTACCACGCCATCAGTGGCGAACGTCCGATCGACGGGCAAACCCGACTGAATGCCTTCAACAATGGCCAGGATGATCCCTATACGCCCCTCGCAGGTCAGTACAGCGGCTATCCCGATGGGTTCCTTGAAGCGATCGACAAAGCGATGGAAGTTCACGCAACAGATCGTCTGCAAACGGCCCTGGATTGGCTGCGGATGTTCCGTGGTCCCGGCGTCATGTTTGACTCGTTCGCCTATCGTCCGGTCTCGGTCATCGTAGCGATGGACCGTAAGGACGAAGTCGAAGAGCAAGCCCGGATCAAAGCCGAAAGTGAAAATGCCGAGGCGGTGGTGACTGCCTTGTTGGCTGGGAACCCTGACATTGCCCTGGGTAATGAGGATAAGTCTGAGGGCGATCTGGCCAAGTTTGCACAAAAAGAAGAGGCCGCGGTTGCGGTCGATACGATCGTCAAGAACGGATCAGGCGGCAGCGGTAAAGTCATCGCAGGCGCTGCTGCGGTGGTGGTTGCCTTGGCTGCAGGCGGATTCGTTTTGTTCAGTGGCAGCGAAGAAACCCCCGAACCGACAGCAGCGCCGGTCCAAGTGACCGAGGCAGAGGCACCAGCCTCGGAACAGCCGGAAGAAGCCGTGGAAACGGCGGCACCGGCCGCTGCGGAAGAGGTCGTGGAAACGGCAGAACCGGCCGCTGCGGAAGCTGAAGCACCAGAACAAGAAGTCGCAAGCGTAGAACCTGTTGAGCAGACGGATACTTTCACGGCGCAAAACGCCGAAGCGCAACCTGTCGAGGCAGCCCCTGTTGCTGCCGACCCGGTAGAAATCAGCGCTGCTGCTGGCCAACCGGCAGAAACGCAGATTGCGTATTCTCATTGGGATGTGGAAATACCGTTCCAGACCTCGAAACGCCGCGCCTCGACTGGCAGCGTCGTTGTCGTGACCGGCATTGACCCCACGCTGGATACTTCCGTGATCGGAGAATGGGTGCAGCATGGGGCGTCAATTTATACTGTGAATGGAGTGCCGGTCCAGGCAGATGCAAGTTTTGCCGCCCAGATTTTGGATGACCTGAAGGTCGATCCGGATGGGTATATCCGCATCACTGCCCGTTATCGGGAACTCGGAAAAACCCGTGCGCAGAACGGATTGCTGGCCCTGCCCGCCATTCGCATGTTGGGTCTCGAGAATGGTTATGTGTTCACTATCAGGAACAGCAATGGAAACGGCTGGGCAACTGTTGTTGACACTGCACCAGACGCGCCCGCAGCAGGCAGCCTGCGCAAAGGCGATGTACTGATCTCGGAAAATCATACCGGTCAGAACATTACCAACCCTGAAGGGCTGGACGCGCTTTTGCAGCTCCTTGTTTCTGAAAACCAGTCCGAAGCCCGCTTTACAGTTCTGCGCAACGGTACTGAAACGGGTGCGGTTATGCCCCTGGTACAGGAGTAATGATCCGGTCTGATTGTGATCTGCCTGTGTGTGTTTGCTGAGAGTGAAGCGTAAGCCATCACTCTGACGGGGACCGGCCCGTCGCAGAAGGTAAATGAGTTTTTTGTTCTCAATCATCAGTGCCTGTGTACCGAACGTGCAGAGGTGAGTAGCAGCCCCATGGGACGTAGATCCTGTGCCAAGAAACAAAGGTGTCGACACCATGTTTAAATATAAAAGCCCCCTTAGCCGGCTTCTCGAAGGTGCCGGCAAACCTCAAGAGACCGAAACCGAGGAGGTCGCGGCACCTGAGTCTGATAACGCTGAACCGATTGCGGATTTCAACGCACTTCGTAATGCACTGGCAGGCGGCAACACTACCGCTGATAGCTACGATGAAAGCGAAGAACTATTACCAGAAGACAAGATGCCGGAGTTCTCCGAAGCAGAACAAGCCACTGCCGATGAGATTATCGTCGAGGAAGTGGTCGCCGAAGTGCAAAGCGCCACCGAGGTTACAGTTGATGCCGACCCAAAGGACGACGAACCGGTTGTGACACTGCATGTGTCAACCGAAGAACTGACAGCCACGATTGAAGATCCCGCGCCTGAAATGGCGATGGAAGAACCGGTCGTAGACGTAGTCGTCGAGACAGTTGATCCGGAACCAGAAGCGCCTTCTGCCCCAGAGGTCGAGGCACAACCTCAGCCTGCTCCTGCGGCAAAAGAAGACAGACGCAGCCGTGTGAAAACCACCTTCCTGGGCTTCGAGCGCGCGGATACGCATGTTCAGGACTTGATGGAAACAGCCGAGCCGGTGGCTATGGCCAAGACCGAGGCCGTGCAGGCGACATTCCCGGTAGGATGGCTTGTTGTAACTTCCGGCCCCGGCCGCGGTTCCAGCGTTACGCTGACAGAAGGCCTGATGCAGATTGGGCGTAATGATGACCAGGCGATCCAGCTGGACTTTGGCGACACTGGGATTTCCCGCAGCAACCATGCGGTAATTGCCTATGACCCGGAAGACCGCAAATGCTATCTGGGCCATGGCGGCAAGGCCAATCTGGTGCGCCTGAACGGCAAACCCGTTCTCAGCACAGTTCCACTCTCCACAGGCGATCTTATCCGGATCAGTGAAACCTCAATCCGGTTTGCAGCCTTCTGCGATGACGGCTTTGATTGGCGGGATGTTTAATTGATGCTGGCGACCCCGGCATATGATCTTGCGCTGATCCTGGATCAGGGTCAGCGCGACACGCAGGAAGACGCGGTCGCGTCGCGTATGTTCGACGCAGCAGATGCGGGCTATGTCATCGTCGCGGACGGAATGGGTGGGCATGCGGCAGGAGAAGTGGCATCTGAGCTGGTGGTCAAAGCCTGGCGTGATGCACTGGATACCGAACTTGAAGCAGACGCTCCGGCTGAGACTGCGCTGATCGACGCCTTACCCTTGGCAGCCATGCAGGCAAATGCCGCGATTTCGACTTACTGCGAGGAGCAGGGTGAAGATTTCAACATGGGATCAACCATGTTGGGAGTTTTGCTGCTGGAAAAGCGCGTCTTCTGGATTTCGATTGGCGACAGCCCCCTATATCTCTATCGCGACCGTACCCTCAGCCAAATCAACGAAGACCATTCGATGGCTCCGATGATTGATGCTCAGGTTGCTGCAGGTACCCTTACGCCAGACCAGGCGTCGTCTCACCCCGACCGAAACCAACTGACTTCGGTGATAATGGGCGCCGCAATTCCCAAGGTCGATTGCCCGGAAGAACCATTGGGTCTTAGCACCGCGGATGTGCTGATCGTGGGAAGTGATGGGCTGCAATATCTGAGCAACACAGAAATTCAGGCAATTCTTGAGGAAAACGAGGATGCGCTGGCTCAAGATATTGCGGATGCGCTGTTGCGGGCACTGAGAACCAGGAACGACCCGGATCAAGACAATACGTCGATTGGCGTCATCAAACTCAGAAGAAACGACTAGAGGCAAAGCAACCGGACCAATGAAACTCCATCTGATCATATCCAGCCTGGCACTAGCTGCCGCGACGGGCGCTGCTTCGGCACAAGAAGCATGCTCAACCTATGAAATCCAGCGAGGCGACAGCCTGCGGGAACTGACCATCGCAGTCTATTCAACCGAAGATTTTCGGATCATCTTCGAGGCAAACCGCGATGTAATCGGAAATAATCCCAATGTTATCCGCGTCGGCGACGTTTTGACCCTGCCGTGTTTGGAAGATATCGGGCGCGCGGCTGCCGTGCCGCAGACAGAGGCCGAAGCAATGGCCGCCGAAATGGCCGCCGAACTTGTCAAGGCTGCGGAAGATCGCGCTGCCAAAGCTATCGCCGAAGCCGAGTCCCGCGTGGCCGAAGCCAAAGCAGAGGCGGTCATCGCCGCCAAGGCTGCGGCCAAAGATGAGATCGAGGCCGCGCGTGCTGAAGGTGCTGCCCTAATTCGCAATGCAGGTACCGGTGAACGTCCTGAAATCCGGGATCGTCAGTTGATTTTGATCACTGGCGGCAACTATTCCCCGTTCACGGATGAAGCTCTGCCGCATCGTGGTCTATATACAAATCTTGTTGAAACCGCGATGTTGCGCGCAGCGCCGGAACAGTCCTACAAGATCCAGTTCGTCAATGACTGGTCTTCACATCTGGATCTGTTGATGCCGACGCTGGCATTTGACGCAACCTTCCCGTGGTCGCGTCCAGATTGTGACGACGCAGATGCACTGTCTGAAAATGACCGTTCACGTTGTGAAACCTACAATTTCTCGAACCCGTTCTATGAAGTTGTGGACACGTTCTTTGCTCGCGAAGGTTCGGGCTATGAAGAGACCCTGACATATGCGGACTTTGCCGGTGCAACCATCTGCCGACCCGAGGGCTGGTCCCTGTCGCATATGGACGCGGTGGGGCTGTACGAGCCCGCGATCACGATGCTGCGCCCGGTTTCGCCGGATGAATGTTTCCATGCATTGATGGATGGAACCGCCGACATCGCCGCCATTGAGGCCCATCTGGCCGTCGAGGCAATCGGTCGGCTGGGTTACGAGCATCGCATTGTAGAAAACCCCAACCTGGCAGCGATCAAGTCTCTTAACATCATGACTCACAAGGATAATCCTGATGGAGAAGCGATCCTTGAAACGCTTAATCAGGGTCTGGCGATCATGCAGCAATCAGGCGAGTGGCGCGACATCGTCTCAACCGCTCTGCGTTATCAAATGGAAAATGGCTAAGGCCCTTATCGGCCTAAACTCAAAAAAGTCTGGAGGAAGTGGACATGTATAAATTTAACCTGAAGAAAGTCGTGATTTCGGCCACCGCCGTCACCGCCCTGAGCGCCGGAGCTGCCGCAGCACAGGAAGCCTGTAGCAACTATACCGTCGCGGATGGTGACACGATGGCGACCATCGCCATCGCGGCTTATGGCACCTCGAACTATCAGCCGATCTTCAACGCCAACCGCAACATCATCACCAACCCAAACGCGCTGGCGCCTGGATTGGTTCTGTCCTTGCCCTGTGAAGACGGTAGTCTGCCGAATGGCCAGTCAGCACAGGAACTGATCGCAGCAGAAGAAAAGCGTGCGGCCAGTGTGAAACGTTCGAACGTCTACGCCCCGCCAATCAAGCTGGTAGCGGGTAACGGATGGGAGCCATTCACAACCGAAAGTCTGAATGGTGGTGGGATCATGACCCGCCTGGCGACCACAAGTCTTCAGCGTGCCGGCAACAGCCGTGATTTCTCGGTCAGCTTTGTCGACGACTGGACTTCGCATTTGGAAACTCTCTTGCCGCTCGGCGCATTCGACATCTCGATCGCCTGGACAGTTCCAGATTGTACAAATCACACCTATGAGTGGTCTGCAGCGACTGAATCCCGGTGCAACGAGTTTGTTGCTTCGGTTCCGGTCTATGACATCGTCGGCGGTTTCTTCACTCTGCCGGAAAGCGAATACTCACAAGCGACGGCCTTCGAAGACCTCAAAGGTGCAACCCTGTGTCGTATGGACGGCTGGAGCATGGTTGTACTTGAAGAAGTTGGCTTGAATTCCGATAACCTGACGTTGGTTCACCCCAGCTCGGCCCGCGAGTGTCTGGATGCCGTTTTGACCGGCTCAGCCGATGTGGCCGCGTTCGAGGTCGATCTTTTCGCCGCAACCATGAAGGACATGGGCCTGACCTCGGAAGATATCGTAGAAAACCCCTATGTTTCCACGCTGTCCTCGATGAGCTTCCTTGCTCACCGCACCAACCCGTTTGCACGCGAATACATCGCTATGGTCAACAAGGGCCTGAACGAAATGCGTGAATCCGGCGAATGGTACGCGATCATCTCGGACACGCTGCGTGAACAGAACGAAAAGCTGAACGCCGCGTCAAACTAATACCGATACATATGAACAGTCGCAGGGCCGGTCTTTGGACCGGCCCTGTCTTTTTTCAAGATCCAAAGATTTTTGCGACAGGAATGAGAGTCCGAATAATGGCTGCCGCGGTTTGATGCCTAAAAGGGCCGACCTTCCCTTCGAAGCCGAAACAACTTGGTCCCGGTGGCACTATCTGCCGGCGTTTGATCCAAAAGACTCGACTCTGTAAAAGCGGAAGCATAAAAAGAACAAATCAAGAACATATTGGTATCTGGCATGTTCGATGGAATGCAGCGTCGCGTCGTTTCATTGTGGTTTCCTCGGTTGGCAAGCGACCGGGTTCTGCGTCGACGCCTGGTGAATGGGCCCTTTGTCCTGACGCTCAAACAACAGAATGCCAATCGTATTTATTGTCTGAACGCTCAGGCTGCGGAACAGGGGCTGCATCAGGGCATGTCCTATGCGGATGCGCGCGCCTTTTGCCCCGCTTTGCAAAGCTGCACAGCCGATCCTCAGGCCGATATGCGTTTCCTGCACATCCTGCGTCGCTGGGCAACGCGCTATTGCCCCTGGGTGGGGATGGAAGGCGAGGATGGGCTGGTGCTTGACGTCACCGGGTCAGCCCATCTCTTTGGCGGCGAAGAGGCGATGTTGGCTGATATGCGCGGACGGTTTGCGCGCGCAGGGCTCTGGGTGCAGATCGGGTTGGGGGATACGCGCGGTGCGGCTTGGGCGCTTGCCCGTTATAACGAGGGGGTCGCAGCCTCTGGCAATATGCTGACGGCCCTAAAGTCGCTGCCGGTGGCGGCCTTGCGTCTGGATGAGAAGACCTCGGTCGCCTTACAGCGCATGGGCCTGCGCAAAATTGGTACATTGGCGGCAGCACCGCGCGCACCGCTGACACGGCGTTTTGGTCCCGGTCTGCTGCTCAGGCTGGATCAGGCTCTGGGCGCGCAACCCGAAGCAATCACACCGCTGTCCGATCCCCCCAATTACGCGGTGCGCATGACCCTGCCGGACCCCATCGGATTACTGTCGGACGTGATGGCTGGTACCGAACGGCTGTTGGCCCAGCTCTGCGCCAAGCTGAAGGCGCAAGAGATGGGCGCCCGGAAACTTTGCATGACATTGCGTCGGGTGGACCAGGACTGCCAGCAGGTTGAACTGCGTCTGGCCCGACCTCTGCGCGATCCTCAGCGTATCCTGTCTTTGTTCGAACGCGGTTTGGGGGAAATAGATGCCGGTTTTGGCATTGATCAAATGCGGTTGGAGGCCACCGGGGTTGAAGCGCTGCCAGTACAACAAATCAGCCATGTGTCGGACCACAGCAAGAGCCGGCTGGATGATCTGATCACCCGGCTGGGCACCCGGGTCGGGCTGGAGAACATTCAACGTTTCCTACCTGCGGACAGCCATATTCCCGAGCACAGTTTCATCATCGCGGCCGCCGCCTATTCCAACCCCTCCAGCGGCTGGAGCATCCTGAACCCACGCCCGCTCTACCTGTTTCCACCCGAACCAATTGCGGCAACCGGCCCGCATCCGCCCGCGCGGTTCCGCTGGAGACGTATGTCCCTGACAACCGGCCATGCCACGGGCCCCGAACGCATCGCGCCCGAGTGGTGGCATCAGGATGAAAGCTGGCGCTCTGGCCTGCGGGATTACTGGCGAGTGGAAACCACGCAGGGGCGCAGGCTCTGGCTGTTTTACACGCCACAGAATCCGGGCTGGTTTGTACAGGGAGAGTTCGCATGATCACAGCAAACCGCCCGACAGACGCCCTGCACCGCCATATGCCAAAGCCCCATGCACAGGGGCTGGGTTATGCCGAACTCTGTGTCACCACGAATTTCACCTTTCTGACCGGGGCCTCCCACCCCGAAGAGCTTGTCCTGCGCGCCGCCGAGCTGGGATTGTCGGCAATAGCTATCACGGATCACAATTCGTTGGCAGGGGTTGTGCGCGCATGGTCGGCACTGCGAGAGCTTAAACGACAGACCAAACAGCCCCTTCAAATCAGATCCGAACATCGTGTTGATACCTCTTCCCGGCAGGAGGTTGGCCACAGGCAGGCGCTTCCGAAACCGGACTGTACTGTTCTGCCTAAACTGATTACCGGCTGCCGGCTGCTGCTGCGCGACAGTGCGGTAGATTGGGTGGCGTTGCCCTGTGATCTGGCAGCCTACAAACGCTTGGCCCGCCTGCTGACTCTGGGCAAACGGCGTACAGATAAGGGCGATTGCGAGCTCTATACGCAAGACATGCTGACGGCCTGCAAGGGCATGATCCTGATCGCCCTGCCCCAGACCACCCTGTCAGAGGCCGCATCAGATATTCGGACCGTGCGACGGCGCTTTCCCAATCATGTTTTTCTGGGCGCTGTTCCGCGCTATGACGGCAGCGATCAGGCCTACCTGGCCGAATGCGCACAACTGGCCCAGAAGAGCTGCGCCCCCATGGTGGCGGTCGGGGATGTTCTGATGCACCGCGCCCACCGCAAGCAACTGGCCGATATCCTGACCTGCATGCGTGAAAATATCACGATTGATCAGATCGGCACCCGCGCATTGCCCAATGCCGAACGCCGCCTCAAATCCGGCCATGATCTGGTCCGGCTGTTCCGCCATCACCCCAGCGCCTTGCGGCGCACGATGGAGATTGCCGACAGGTGCAGCTTTGATCTGGCGGAGCTTTCGTATGAATACCCCGATGAGATTGCAAGCGGGGAACATCCGCAAACGCGTCTGGAACGTCTGGCACACGAAGGGTTGCAGCGCCGGTACCCCGAAGGGCCGCCCGACACGGTGGTCGGGCTGATGCGCAAGGAACTGGCGGTGGTCGCGGATCTGCAGTTTCCCGCTTATTTCCTGACTGTACATGACATCGTACAATATGCCCGGTCGCAGGGCATTCTGTGTCAGGGGCGCGGGTCCGCGGCCAATTCGGTGCTCTGTTACCTCTTGGGCATCACGGATGTCAGCCCCGACCAGATCGCCATGGTCTTTGAGCGATTCGTGTCCAGATACCGGGGCGAGCCGCCGGATATTGATGTCGATTTCGAGCATGAGCGGCGTGAGGAGGTGATCCAGTGGATTTACGAGAAATATGGCCGCGAACGTGCTGGTCTTTGCGCAACTGTCATCCATTTCCGCACCCGTGCAGCCATTCGCGAGGTGGGCAAGGTCATGGGGCTGTCGCAGGATGTAACCGCTGGGCTGTCGAGCCAGATCTGGGGCATGAGCAATGGCGGCGTTGATCTAGACCGTATTCGCGAGCTGGGGCTGGACCTCAGCGACCGGCGCCTCATGCAAACCATTCATCTGATTGGCGAAATCATCGGATTTCCCCGCCATCTGTCCCAGCATGTTGGTGGTTTTGTGATCACCAAAGGACGCCTGGACGAGCTTTGCCCGATTGAAAATGCCGCAATGGAAAACCGCACCGTCATCTGCTGGGACAAAGATGATATTGATGCTCTGAACATCCTGAAAGTCGATGTGCTGGGGCTTGGTATGCTCAGTTGTCTGCGCAAATCCTTTGGCCTGCTGCAACAGCATGAAGGCCAGACCCTGAGCATCGCCAAGGTGCCTCAGGACGACACCGCCACATATGACATGCTCTGCCGGGCGGATGCGATCGGCGTCTTTCAGGTCGAAAGTCGGGCACAGATGAATTTCCTGCCCCGGATGCGCCCCCGCGAGCTTTATGACCTGATAATCGAAGTTGCGATTGTGCGCCCTGGCCCCATTCAAGGGGATATGGTGAAGCCCTATATCCGGCGACGCAATGGGCTGGAAAACCCCGAACCCTTTGGCCCGAAACTGGAACAGGTGACAGCGCGCACATTGGGCGTCCCCCTGTTTCAGGAACAGGCCATGCAGATTGCCGTGGTCGGGGCCGGATTCACGGCGGAAGAGGCCGACCATCTGCGCCGCTCATTGGCCACGTTCCGGCGAATGGGCACAATCGGCACATTCCGGGATAAATTCATCAATGGGATGCTGGGCAACGGCTATGACATCAAAGTAGCTGAGCAGTGTTTTTCCCAGATCGAAGGCTTTGCCGATTACGGGTTCCCGGAAAGCCATGCGGCGGCCTTTGCCATGCTTGCCTATGTCTCCGCCTGGCTGAAACGCCATCACCCGGCGATCTTTGCCTGCGCGCTTTTGAACTCTCAACCCATGGGGTTTTACGCGCCCGCTCAGATCGTGCGCGACGCCCGCGAGCATGGGGTCGAAATCCGCCCTATCTGCGTCAATCATTCCGAGTGGGACAATATACTGGAACGCCGCCCCGATGGCGCGCTGGCGCTGCGGCTGGGATTCCGCCAGATCAAGGGGTTCAGGGAAGAAGACGCCGGCTGGATTGAGGCCGCCCGCGGCAATGGATATCAGGATCCAGAGGCGCTGTGGCTGCGTGCGGGGCTGCGGCCTGATGTACTGACGCGCCTGGCCGAGGCAGACGCTTTTTCCGATATGGGGCTGACCCGGCGCGATGCACTCTGGCAGGTCAAAGCCATTCAAAGCCCCAAACCTCTGCCCTTGTTCAATGATCCGATTGACGGGGAAACGGTTCACGAACCCCCGGTCAACCTGCCCGCCATGCAGCTGGGCGAAGAGGTGGTCGAGGATTATGTTGCCACCCGCCTGACCCTGCGGGCCCACCCGATGGAACTGCTGCGCCCCTCTCTGCCAGGGCTGACCACACATGTCGCCTTGCTAGAGGTGCCCCTGGGGCGGCACAGCGTTTGTGGTCTGGTTATCACCCGTCAGCGGCCGGGCACGGCGTCGGGTATAATTTTCCTGACGCTAGAGGATGAAACCGGGGTCAGCAATGTGGTGGTCTGGCCCAAGGTTTATGAGCGTTTCCGCCGGGCCGTGATGGGCGGGCGCCTGCTGCGGATCACAGGGTATCTGCAGCGTGAAGGGATTATCGTGCACCTGATCGCCCAGGACGTTCAGGACATGTCACATAAGCTTTCCGAATTGGGGCACCCGCAACCAGAGGTCCTAAGCACCGAAGGGTCCCGCACTGATGATACACCGAAGAAATCCCGCTATCCTGCCAGGGCAATGCACCCACGGGATCAGGCAAAGCGGCTGTTTCCAAGCCGGGATTTTCATTGAACCGCACTGCTGCATATCTCTGGCAGGGTCCGCACTGTCGGATTGCCGCAACTCAAAACAATATTGAGGCAAACTCACCCCTACCCCGTTCACAGGGCAAGACACCCTGTGCTAGGTTAAGCACGTATAATTGTTTATGAATTGGTGAGTTTCCGATGGCGCGAAAATGTCTGGCAATCCTGATTACGTCGGCGGGTCGCCGTGTTGGCTTGTTGCAATGCTTCAGGGCGGCTGCGGAACGTCTGGATGTTGATCTGACCATCATCGCCTGCGACCTGAACCCAAATGAAAGCGCGGCCTGTGCACTGGCCGATCACGCCGCCGCCGTGCCGCGATGTGACAGCCCCGATTATGCAACCTCGATCCTCGAGATTGTGCGTCAACACGGGGTCAGCTTGGTGATCCCCACAATCGACCCGGAACTGATGCCCCTGGCACAGGCCGCACCCGCCTTTGCCAATCTGGGCGCGCGAGTCCATGTCTCGCCGGTGAACGTGATCGAGGTTGTCCGGGACAAGCGCCTGACAATCCAGAAACTGTCCGAAGCCGGGGTTCCAGTTCCGCGCACATTGGATCATCAGGAATTGCTAGAGCGGCCACAGGACATCAGTTGGCCCATCTTTGCAAAACCAAGCGGCGGCAGTGCAAGCCGGGGGCTGGATGTATTCGAAACCCTCGCTGATGTCCCCTCTGAATTCCCCGAACCGATGATCTTTCAGGACAAGCTGAACGGACCGGAATACACAATCAACATGTTTGTAGATGCCTCGGGTCAGCTCTGCACGGTGATCCCGCATCTGCGCATTCAAATTCGCGCCGGTGAGGTTGAAAAGGGTGAAACCAGGCGACGCAATGATCTGCAAACCATCGCCGAAGGCATTGCACAGGCCCTGCCCGATCTGCGCGGTGTCGCCTGTTTTCAGATCATCGATGACCCAGAACATGGCCCCGCAGTGCTTGAGATCAATGCGCGTTTCGGGGGTGGCTACCCTCTGGCCGATCATGCGGGCGCACAGTTCGCACAGTGGCTTTTGGAAGAGGTCGCCGAATTACCGTCAACCGCTCATAACAACTGGCGCGATGGTGTGAAAATGATGCGATATGACAGTGCGGTGTATCAGGGCTGATGCTGGTATTTGATCTGGACGACACCCTGTATCTGGAGCGAGATTTTGCCTTTAGCGGCTATAACTGGCTGAACGGTTGGGTCCACGAAAAAACCGGCGCTGAAGGGTTCGGACAACGGTGTCAGGCCGCGTACAATGCGGGGGAAAGACGACGCATATTCAATGTGGCTTGCGCGCAGACCGGCCTCGATGCGACCGATGCTTTCATACAGGACCTGATCACCAAATACCGATCACACCCGCCCCTCATTTCGCTGTGCGAAGACGCCGAGCGGTTTTTGACAAACGCAGATCAGCCGATGGGGTTGATCACCGACGGGCCCGAAAAGATGCAGCGCAACAAGATCGCCGCGCTGGATCTGGACCGCTTTATTGCGCATATCCGCCCGACCGGCGCCTGGCCGGATGGCTACGGGAAACCGCATCCCCGCGCCTATGAAGAGATGGAATTGGCCGCGCAAAACCCGCGCAGAATGGTCTATGTCGCGGACAATCCGGCCAAGGACTTTATCACCCCGAATGCCCGAGGCTGGCGGACGGTTCAAATCCTCCGGCCCGGAGCGGTTCATGATCCTATTCCACCCAGTACCCAGCATACCGCATATGCCACGGTCACCAGCTTAGACCAGCTTACAGAAGTTCTGTCAGACCTTTAGCCGTGCCGGCTTTGGCAGCAACTCCGATTTGCACATTGGCAATCAAAGAATCCCAGTCCGACAGGACGTGCTGCGGTTCCAGCCATTCCCTGTTATGGCGCGCATTCTGACGCATTTTATTCAGTAAGGCATCATCCTTTGACAGGCTGAAAATCGCCTTGGTCAGACCGGCAACATCCTCGGCCGGAACAAGCAATCCGTTTTCCCTGTCGCGGATCAATTCCCGTGGCCCATAGGCGCAATCGAACGATATGACCGGCAGACCTGTGACCGTGGCCTCGGCAACTACATTCGGGAACCCTTCAAAGCGAGACGGGAATACAAGAATATCCGCGTCTTGCATCCAGTCTCCGGGTTTTGGGCTGGCGCCGGGCAATGATACGACATCCGATAAATTCGCAGCAGAGATCTGCTGTTCCAACGCGTCGCGCTCTGGGCCCTCGCCAAAGATCGTCAACCGGATGTCTGGGTTGTCGCGCAGCACTTCGGGCATTGCCCGCAGCAGCATATCGAACCCCTTTTGACGATCCAAACGCCCGACAGCCACAAGCCGGGTCTGTCCGGACCCGATGTGGATCCCCCCCAGCGGAGCACATGGATTGGGGATTACACTGGCCTTTGGGATCAGGTCCGCAGGCAAATCCAAACGCGCACGTTCGGTCTGCATGACAATTCCGGATGCCCCCCGCGCAAGCCTGTTCACCGCTTTCAGCCACATGGGATTTCCGCTTTGAACCAGCGGGTTGTTCCTCTCAGAGATCACGACAGGCACCCCGGTTCCACGCGCGGCCAACATGGTCAGCACATTCACCTTGGTCAGAAACGAGATGATCAGATCGGGACGCACAGCCCGGATGACCTTGCGAATATGCAAGTAGCGCCGTGCCTGCGTCAGTCGCCGCGAGATCTTTAGCGGCTGAATCATGTGTAAATGCGCGCACTCAGGATAGGCGAAGTAGGAACCAGAATCCTCTGTCGCCATCCCGGCGACGTGAACCTCATCCCCGGCCGAGATCCGATGCGCGGCGATCATTGCGGCGATCTTTTCCGCACCGCCTGCTCCGAACCCAGCTTGCACCAATAACAGTTTCATTTTTCACTCAGCGGCGCTTTTTACACGATCAGCTTGCTGTACCAGATCCAGAGTTTCCGGACGGTTCAACTCTTGTTCGACAATGGGCCGGTTCAGGTCTTTGGACTGCAGGAAAATCCGCCCAATATATTCGCCCATTATTCCCAGGAACATCGCATTCAAGGTCATCGACAGCAGCAACAGGATGGTGGTCGTGGCAAAACCGCCCGGCCAGTTCTGGCCAAAGAACAGCTTGCCGATCACATATCCGATCATCAACAAAAACGTCCCTGTGCCAACCGTCAGACTGATCATCGAGGCAAGGCGCAAGGGCAGAAGCGAGTGGTTGATCAGCCCGTCGACAGCAAGCGACAGCATGGCCCGAAACGGAAATTTCGACTCGCCAGCGGTGCGCGCATTGCGATCATATTCAAAGCCGATCTGGCGGAAACCCATCCCACTGATTAACCCGCGAACATAAGGAGAGCGATCATCGACCCGGCGCAGCTCGTCCAGAATACGCCGGTCAGTCAGCCGAAACTCGCCCGCATTTCTCGGCAAATCATCATTGCTGATCATGTCGATCAAAGCATAAAAGCCTCGCCGCGCGGCAGCGACGATGGGTCCGTCCGGCAGGCTACGGCGAATGCCGTATACCACGTGATATCCCTGCCGCCAGGTATCCAGCATCTGCGGGATCAGTTCGGGCGGGTCCTGCATGTCGCAATCCAGTTGGATCGAACAGGCCCCGTTTGCGGATCGATAGGCCGTCAGAACTGATGACTGATATCCCATATTGCGGGCAAACCGGATGACCCGGACACGGGGATCAGCAGCAGCAATATCCGACAGGATTTCAAATGTACGATCCGTGGAATGGTTGTCAGTGAAAATGATCTCGGGCTCATAAGAGGGCAGATCGTCAAACACTTTGGTCACACGTTCATAGGCCGTGCGAACATTATCTTCTTCGTTCAAAGCGGGGATCAGGATTGAAACCAAAGTCACGCGTTCATCTCCGCTTGTTGTGACTGTTTTGTCCATTGAACCGTCCTTTCAAGGCCTTCACGCAAAGCGATTTTTGCCGACCAGCCATAACGTTCCGCCATCTGTGAAGGATCCGAAACCAACAATACCGGGTCATCCTTCGGCGGCGCAGAGGAAACCATATCCGGAGCTGCTCCGGTCAACACCTGCAACTCTCCTGCGACTGCTGCCATATCCGGAGCATCGCCAGTGACAACATTGATGACCGACCCCGCCTTGTCCGGCGCGTCAACAATCAAAAGCAGCGCTTCGACTATGTCGTCAATATGTATCAGATCACGCCGATCATGTGGACGATGAAGGAAAACCGGGGCTTTCCGCAATAGGCGGCCAATGGCATGGGGTATGAAGAAATCTTCTGACTGTCCGGGACCATAGGTCAGCGCCAACCGAGCCGTAACAGCCTTGAACGGCAGCCGGGGCTGAGCCATTTCAATATATTGCGTTCCGGCCACCAGAGACGCGCCATAGGAATTTCGCGGGTTCTCTCGCGAAGTTTCGACATAGGGCAGCTTGATATCGCCATATTCCGCAATGGATCCGGTGCGCACAAACGCATTGGGTGGCTGATCACAGATGGCCAAAGCCGACAGGATCGCAACCAGCGTCGAGAGATTTTGCAAAATACTGGCATTCAGATCTGCCAGGTCATCAGTCTCGGCAAATTTTGTCTGCGCGGCGGTATGCAGAACTACCTCGGGTCGGAACGCATTCGCGACGCGTTTGATCGCGGCAACATCCGAATACCCATCGGTGAAAACGCGGATTCCCGAAACACCTTGCAAACGGTCCAGAGAGGAACCCGGCCGCGTAAGCACAGCGACCTCATCGTCCCGGGCCAAACAGGCCCGAGCCAGATGAGAGCCGATGAATCCGCTGGCTCCGGTGATCAGTACGCGCGTCATTGTTTTCCCTTCAGGGAATAACTACTGGCATTGGCAAAGGCACGATGAACTTGCCGCCAGCGGCTTCGAAATCAGCCATCTGCTCGCGGATTTCGTCAAAGAAGTTCCAGGCCAAAACCAACAGGTAATCAGGTTTGCGTTCCATGACCGCTTCGGGGGCCAATACAGGAATAAGCTTGCCCGGCGAATACAGGCCCTGTTTCAACGTGTTCCGGTCAACCAGAAAATCCAGAGTTTCCGTGCCGATATCAAAGTAGTTCAACAGCGTATTACCCTTAGCGGGCGCACCGTAGCCAGCAATCGTTTTGCCAGATGCCTTAAGCTCGGCCAGCATGGAAACAAGGCTGTCCTGCATCGCGTGAACACGCTCGGCAAATGCTTCGTATGCCTCTTTGTTGGTCATGCCCGCGGCATCTTCGTCAGCCAGCATATCAGCAACAATCGGCGCCGGGGTTTTGTTCAGCGCGGCGGGTTGCATGAACACGCGCATCGAACCGCCATGAACCGGCAGTTTTGTGACATCCACTACATCGAGCCCAACGGACTGGCCCAGTTTGACGACGGACAGAAGGCTCAGTTCAGAGACATGTTCGTGATAAACATTGTCGAACTCGTTGGTCTCGAGGATCATCTTGCCCCAAGGCACTTCGATGATGAAGACGCCGTCATCTGTCAACAGGTCCAGAACACCTTCGGTAAAGCCGTGCAGATCGTCTATATGGTTGAAGGTATTGGTCGTCGTGATGACGCTGGCCGGCCCTTCGGTTTCACGAATCTGCTGCGCGGTGGCGCGGTTGAAAAAGTCCACATGGACCCGAACGCCCCGTTCGCCGGCAATCTTGGCTAGGTTGGCCGCCGGGTCGATACCCAATGTGCGCCCGCCCTGATCGTTGGCATGGGACAGCATCAGCCCATCATTACAACCGATATCAATGATCAGCCCACCTTGCGCACGCTCTACCGCGACCGAGGCGAGTTCGGCGAAATGCGTGTGCATAGTTGCCGCACCGGACGGAACATAAAGATAGTCCGTAAAGAAATCAGCAGGCACCTGATCTGCAACCTGGATCAAGCCACAATCCAGACAGGCCTGAGTATTCAGCGGGAAAGCCGGTTGCGGAACATCCTTTTGCTCGGGCCGTGCGAACATATTGGCGGGCGGGTGATCGCCCATCGGCAGCACAAGCATAAGGTTGGTAGACCGGCAGGTACGGCAGGTCGTGCGAACAGACGTATTGATGCTTTGATCGTTCATCAGACCAGTGCTCCTTGGAATTTCAATGCAAATTCTTCAAATTTTGCATGCATATAATCGATTTGCGCTTGTATCAGACCATGGTGACAAGCCAGCAGGATACCCCCGCGCATAACCGCATCGGAATTGGGATAGCCCGCGGGATCTGCTCGGTATTCTACTTGCTTCATGGCAGGCTGACGCAGAATGTTTCCGGTAAAGACAGGCCGAGTTTGAATGTCTGAAGTCTCAAGGAATATCTGCATCTCGCGCCGCGTGAATGGGGCACCTTCGCGCAATGTCAGCGGGAAGGCCAGCCACCCGGTGCGCGAGTTCGGCAGTTGTTCAGGCAGGATGAACCAGTCTTCATAGCGGGCAAAAAAGGCGCGATGAGCAGCGAAGGCCTCTTCGCGCACGCGGATGTTGTTGTCCAGTTTGCTCAGCTGCACCAACCCGAATGCCGCGCTGATTTCCGAAGGTTCAACGTTATAGCCAAGATCCTCGAACAGAAATTTGGCATCATACTCGATCCCGTCCAGTTTGACGTTGAACCGGTTCTCGATGGCCTCGGATTCCACAAACAGCGAGGACGACCGCCCCCAGGACCTCAGCAACAGCGCCTTGCGGCCAAGCTCTTCGTCATTCACGCACAACATGCCACCATTCCCGGCGCCATTGATGACGTGGCTGCCGTAAAAGCTGGTGGTAGAGACGTCGGAATAGACGCCCGTGCTTGTACCGTCGATGGTTGCGCCCAGCGTGTCAGCGCTGTCTTCAATTACCTTCAGACCATGCGCATCGGCCAGCTCGCGGATACGGCGCCAATCTGGCAGGTTTCCGATCAGTGACGGGATCATGACGGCAGATGTATTTGGCGTGATCATGCGTTCGATCGCGTCTACGTCGATATTATAGGTCCCGACCGCGGCATCCACAAATGTCGGGATCAGGCCCTGACGGACAAGCGGAGCAACCGTCGTGGCAAAAGTCAGGGCCGGAGTGATAACTTCGCTGCCCTTTGGCAAGTCCAGAATCTCGACCGCGAGGTAGTTCGCCGATGACCCCGAGTTCACCATGATGCCGTGGCGTTTGGAAAACAAAGCAGCCACTTTTTCCTGCATCTCGCGCACTTTGGGGCCCATCTGGGTGGACGTTTTCAGAACTTCGACAACCGCGTCGATCTCCTCCTGGCCATGCACGGTTTGACCGTAATTCACTCGCATAATTCTTTTCTCCTCAATAACCCGCTATTGCGCGGCGACCGGAGCCCGGTCGAAATCCCGTGAAGACATCAGGTCACTGTAGAACCCGATCTGATTGTTTGTGATCCCACCCATCTCCGAACCGGCGGCATGGGCCTTGTACCAGTCTACTGTCAGGCGAACGGCTTCGGGCAATGTCAGTTGCGGACGCCAACCCAATCCCGTTTGCGCCTTAGTACTGTCCAGTCGAAGAATACCTGCCTCATGCGGCGCGGCAGATGTCTGTTCAGCAGACGCCATCGAAAACTGTGGCGCTCCGTCGCCCCAGGCATCCTGCATCAAGGTTGCCAACTGCCGGACATCCACCGTCCCCGACACATCAGGGCCAAAATTCCAGGCGCCAGCAAAGCTTTGCCCATCCCGATACATTCGCGCGGCCAAGGCCAGATAGCCCGACAGCGGTTCAAGAACATGCTGCCAGGGGCGCACGCTGAGCGGGTTGCGGATAACCACCGGTTCGCCCGCCTCGGATGCGCGGATCACGTCGGGGATAAGCCGATCTTCGCCCCAGTCGCCCCCTCCGAACACATTCCCGGCCCGGACTGTTGCCAGTTGCGGCCCATCCGCTGATGAAAAGAAGGAATGACCATAAGATTGCGCCACAAGCTCGGTACAGCCTTTCGAGGCGCTATACGGGTCCCTGCCGCCCATCGGATCGTTTTCGCGATAACCCCAGGTCCATTCCTTGTTGTCGTAACATTTGTCACTGGTGACAACGACCACCGCCTTCAACGAGCGCATCCCCAAAGCGGCATCCAGAACATGGGCGGTTCCAGATACATTGGTCGCAAAGGTTTCGGCAGGATCCCTATAGGACCGGCGCACCAAAGGCTGTGCAGCCATGTGGAACACGATTTCAGCGTCCACCCCTGACAGTGTATCCAGCACCGCCTGACGATTGCGGATATCCGCAATCCGGCTGTCGGTCAGCCCGTCAACAGAACAGGCATCAAAGAATGAATGCCCCTGTTCGGGAGGCAATGACAAGCCTGTCACCTCTGCCCCCAGACGCCTCAGCCATGCACAAATCCACCCGCCCTTGAATCCGGTATGCCCGGTCACAAGAACACGGCGGCCGGCAAAAACGCCATCAAACTGAGAATTGACCTGCCCGCTCACGGTTCACCTCATATCGCCAGAGCTGGGTAGCTCTTGCCCGAACCTTCGTTGAAATTAAGCCAGGGCGGCGTTTCACCTTCGCACAGACCGTCCAGCGTATTCCTGTCGCGCAGAGTGTCCATCGGATGCCAAAACCCATCGTGGCGATAGGCCATCAGCTCTCCGTCGCGGGCCATCTGGGTCAGCGGGGTCTGTTCCAGCGGCTCATTGTCATCAACCATATAGTCCAAGACGCCCGGCTCGAAGACGAAGAAGCCGCCATTGATCCAGGTTTCGCGATTGCGGACTTTTTCTGTGAAGGCGTCAACCCTGTCGCCCTTGAGCTCGATGTTACCAAACCGCGCCGGGGGCTGAACCGCAGTTACGGTCGCCAGCTTGCCGTGTGATTTGTGGAAATCAATCAGTGCATTGATGTCGATATTTCCTACGCCGTCCGAATAGGTGCACATAAACGGCTCCTCAGGAGTCAGCCAATCCTTGAGCCGACGGATACGACCACTGGTCATGGTATGCGCACCGGTGTCGACCACTGACACATTCCACCCGCCCGGAGCAGAAGGGACCAGTTGCAATTCCCCAGTGTCCAACGATACCGAAATATTGTTGGCGATCAGGTGATAATTGGCAAAGAACTGCTTCAGCAGCAATGCTTTGTACCCGGCAGCCACAACAAAATCACGATGCCCGAAATGGCTGTAGATATCCATCACGCGTGCGATGATCGGACGCCCGCCCACTTCAACCATGGGCTTGGGAATGGAAACCGTTTCTTCGGCCAGACGCGAGCCTAGTCCACCAGCCAGAAGTACCGTTTTCATTGTCTATCCTTCCTTTATTCGATCAATAGAATTGATGGTCATGTGAATGGGCCCGCCCAGGAAAAATATAGGCAGGTTGAGTCGCGCAGGCACTGGTCATTGTTCAGCCCCTGCAGCTTTCAAGTATACCACACCTTGGCCGTAGCGGTTGCTCAGACCTGATAATTCGACCGGGCGGTAGTTGTTTGCCCGCGCATAGCTCAACAATGGGGCTTCCAGAACGGAATCGTATCCAAGCAGGAAAGCCGAAGGCGGGTTATCTGCAAACAGAGCCGGTAAGTCTTCGGCGCCTGCCATCACGTATTTGCCGGCAAGTTCCGGGTCCGTGAAGGGTGCAATTCGGTAAGCGAATGGCCCCGTTGCAAATTCTGGATAAACGCTCAAGCCCGCCTCAAGCGGATAGATCGGCAGCAAAGTCGCGACCGGACCATCAGGCAGTGCACTGCCTGCCACCGCATCCCGCAGGACAGCGCCGGAACCGGCAAAACGGGCCGAGGTGAACTTCGAAGGCTCTGTCAGCGAGACCAGGCCCATCCCGATACGCGGGAGTCCCAGGATGACCATCAAGACAATACCTGCCACAAGCACAGGCACTGCCTCGTGCCGCCGTGGCGGGTCAAGCCGACGGAACAGAACCGCGAGCAGCAGAGGCAGACAGACCAGAGGCTGGATATAATATTGCGGGAAACCGGGCGTTGGGACAAAAGCCATCGAGGCAGTCAAGATAATGATCGCCAGAACAACACCACCATGCCGCAGTTGCGAGGGCTGCATTTCGTCGACACGCGCACCACCACGCAGGATAATCCAAAGCACGGACAGAATGGCCATAACCATCACCAAGCCCACTCCGGCCACCCATGCCGAATGGGCCAGCATCAACTTGCCCGACAATCCCAGGGCCAGCCCTGGTTCTGTTGCGGCGTTGGCCTCCCAATAGGCGACATGTGGTCCGGTGTGAAACCCCAAGACATGCGCCAGAAAGACGCCCGGATCAGCGAGCAGGAAGGCAAACAGGGGCAAGGCCCCGATCAACCCTCCGATCAGCAGCGGCAGAACCACGGCTTTCAGTCGTCGTGCCATCGAAACATCCGCTGGCAACAAGAATGCGGCAAGAGCAATCGGCGGAATAAACAGTACCGCACTGACCTTCATCCCCGCCGCAATAGACAATGCGACGCCCGATAGGACCAGCGTCAAAAATCGCGGCGCGGGCTTTGACGTCTCGATCAAAAACAGGCCAAGCCCGATGACCGCAAATGGCAGTGGCAACAGATTGTTGGTTGCGGCCATACCGGCGCCGGTCAGAAACAGCTCGCATGTCACGATGCCGATAACTGAAAAGACGGCGAGAACCGGCGATCCCGACAAGCGCAGCGTTACCCAGCCAGTTGCAGCGATCAATCCAAGCCAGGCCAGAAACAGGCCGATCCGAGCGGACCCCAACAGGCCGAACTCATCGAACAGAATGCCGGACCCAAGGTAATACCACGCCGAATAAGGGACGTGATTGTAGAAGAAGTCCGAATAGAGCTCCCACTCTCCGAGCAAACGCGCCGGAGGGACGAACATCAGCTCATCCCGGCGCAGATCATAGGTCATCAGGCGGCCGAACAAACCGGCAATCAGCAACACAAGCCCCAGACCAGCGGTCACGATCCCAAGCATAGCACCCATGCGCGTACTTGACGGGGTGGTGCCCTTAAAGCTTGATATTCTCGCATCGCTCATCTCAGCCCCTCCGATCCAACGCCTGACCCCGGCCAAGCGCACGCGAAATCATGAGGTAAGACAATATGACAACCGGCCCCAATGCGACCGCCTGTGCCAGATAGGGATCAAGCCCAACCTGCATCAATCCGCGCAAAAGCAGCGCATTCACAAAATACAGCACGACATAAGACATCGCATAAAGCGGGAAACGGCGGTATCCCTGCACGCCAAAGACAAACCGGGCGTGGATACAAAAATTCCAGATCACACCCAAGATAAACTGAAGCAGAAGCGCAAGCTGTGGATGCATGCCCGCAAAAATCAAAAGGGCAAACACGCTATAGCCAAACGCCGTGTTGATCAGGCCGGCCCAGAGAAACCGTACCACCTGCGCACGTTCCTCTGACGGCGCAAAAGCCGAGCGTATATTAAGCCTCGCCATCAAATGTTGGCCCTTTCGGCGGAAATATTAAACACAGAAACCAAATTCGGCAAAATAACCGACACCAGAAAAAACAATGCTAAATCAGCTGCCAGCGGGCAGCAGTTCCGGGTTTTCTCCTTCAGACTGATTGACCGCATTTGCTGCGTTTGTGCCAGCGCTTTTGAAAATGGGCTTGGATGAAAATTCCGAGATCGGAACCGGACGCAGGCCATTTGCACCATACCCAGGCACGAGCTCTTTCAGCAGGCGCTTGGCTGCCAGTTCGTCACCTTCTGCCGCAGCCTGTTCCAGTTTCCGGATCATGGCGCGCAGGCGGGCGACGGGAATGCCCTCGGGCCGTGCGGATCCGACGCCCGGAATGCCACATTCGTGGCGCTTCTCAGACGCATCAAACAATTCCTCGAACAGCTTTTCGCCTGGACGAATTCCAATGAATTCGATGTCGATATCCTCATAAGGCTTTAGCCCGGCGAGGCGGATCATCCGTTCGGCCAAATCCACGATCTTGACCGGCCGACCCATATCCAGAACGAATATCTCTCCGTGGCTGCTTTCCATTTTCAACCCGCTTGCAGCCGCAACCAGAGTCAGTTGCACGGCCTCACGGATGGTCATGAAGTACCGTTCCATCCGGGGATCGGTCACGGTCAGCGGACCACCGTTCGAGATTTGACGTTGAAACAGCGGGATCAGTGAGCCCGACGACCCCAGAACATTGCCAAACCGTACCGAGAAGAACCGGGTTTCTTCCTCGGTTCCGTTGGTTACACGGTCCTGCGCCTGAACGTAGAACTCAGCAACGCGCTTGGTTGCACCCATCACATTGGTGGTGTTTACAGCCTTGTCCGTGGAAACCTGTACCATCGCGATGGCACCATAGTTCCGGGCCGCATCCGCGACGTTACGGGTTCCGATCACATTGGTCAAAACGCCCTCGCAGGGATTCATCTCAACCATCGGAACATGCTTCAGGGCTGCGGCATTGAATACCAACTCGGGGCGATGACGTTCAAAGATGTCATTCACACGCGACGCATTGCGAATGCTTGCGATATACATCCGCCGGGGAACATCTGGAAAGTTCTGCGACAAATCCATGTCGATGGAATAGGCGTTGAACTCGCAATGGTCGATCATCACCAGTTCCGCCGGATCGAAAGAGGCTATCTGACGTGCCAGTTCGCTACCGATCGAACCACCGGCACCGGTCACCAATACGCGGCGCCCACGGAACATCTCGCGCAACATCGAGCGTTCGACAGCTTTTTGTGGCCGCTCGAGAATTTCCTCCGGGTTGATAATACAACCGTTGGCCGCATCCTGGCCTTCTTCCCCAAGACCCGGCACGCGTGAGACAGCGATACCGTTGGATTCACACCAGCTGGTCAGCTTGCGGATGCCGTCACTTTCAAAATGCGTGATCGGTTCGGTCAGGAACAAGCGTCTGGGCAAATGATCCCAGGCTTTAAGCCGCTCGACCACGCGATCGGCATCCAGAAGAGATCCGATAATCTGAACATCGTGGAAATACAGCCCCATGGTATTGCGCGCATCGTCAATAATGCCCACCGGCTGATACTTGGAATGCGTATTCCGCAAAGACCTGACAAACAGATCACAACTTGCACCCGTGCCAACCAAAAGCACCGGAACCTTGTCCTGATGTTCGGCCATCAACCGCGCATTCTGGCGATTCAGCTCACGGCTACGGGCAACTACACGCAGGGCACTGAGCAGAAGGATCATCAAGCCAAGCTGAATAATGAAGGCCGCGAAGGGTACAGCCTTGGTCACTTCGAAAACTGCACTGGCAGCCATGAGGCACAGGACCAACATTGTCGATCCCCGCAGGATCAGACGAATGTCTCGCAGTGATGTCGAGCGTGTGTGGCGCCGGTACATGCCCGCAAGCGGGAAAACCGCCAGTCCAATCAGGCTGGACAAGAGCATCAGCGGGAACATGGCTGGCGCCATCTGTTGCGCTACCGTTCCACCATTCGCAAGATTGATTGCCACTACGGCTGAGAAAGACGAAGCAACAATGTCTCCAAAGACTAATCGATGATTGGCACGCAACTCACTAACAATCTGCGTTTGCCAGCAATGAAAACCCGAAACCATTTACCTCACCCCTTTATCTCATCACCGGCTCAATTCCGGTCGAGAATTACTCGTACATCGTTACCCAACAGGGTCCTGCAGCATCAAAACATTGCCACAGCTCCCAACTGATCACTCACAGACCGCTTGCAGCTGTCCTATATAAACCAAAGGCTCGCGATCAGATGATCAACCGAAAGCCTTGTACCCGTATCTTTGTTTTGCCCCCTTCACTTGAGCTTGTCTCAATCGCCCAAGTTGAACACACTCACTTCACTCGTTAATAATAATAATTCGCGCAAGTAACAAAATTGTTCCTCTGGTTCGCCGGTTAGCGCAATTTCTTCAATCTCCTTCAACGCTAACATACGTTTCCGCGCCCTCAAAAGTAATTTCTTCACACTTCATTAACGAATTGCAGCGTTTCCTGAAGTACTCTTTGACTGATATTTTGCTGAGGGTTGCAGAAATTCCTCCCTGTTTCGGCTGACTTGAGCGCCGATTGACCTAGCGTAAACAAGAGAAATGCTAATCTCACGGGGAAAATTACAGTCATTTTCTCAATCCGATGAAATCTTCGGGGGCCGCTGTCCGGGTCTCAATATTGCCCAATCGATCCACAATAAGCCCCTATCGGGGCATTGTGAACCAAGACGCAACAAAGATGACAACTCCTTTCGGCCAATCCTCTAATGAGTCGCAGGCCGGTTTTCCTGACAAAGGCTTTGTGAACTTGGCGCATGCTTGGAAAAATTTCCGCATAGTCAGGGTGCCGGTCAGCTCTGCCGCTTGAATCGAGAATCGATTTGGGATCAACTCAGCCCAGACTTCGTATCAGTGCGCCGGAACTTGGATCCGGCCAGCAGGATGATCCGGAGAGATGTTGGTTCTTGGTTTGATATTCGTAGTTTTCAGCTACAGTTCTTGGGTTTGAATATGAACAGATTTCTCGAAATACTGTGTTGCCTGATCGCGGGCACGATCGCGCTGCCCTTTTTTCTGGCGGGTTGTGTGATTGTGCTGTTTTCGGTCGGGCGACCTTTGTTTTTTGGCCAACGGCGGGCAGGCTGCAACGGGCGCGTCTTTCGCATCTGGAAGCTGAGAACAATGTCCGACACACGCGATCAAAGCGGGGCTTTGCTGCCAGATTCGGAACGTCAGACAAAAACCACCAAGCTTCTGCGCCGCGTAAGGCTGGATGAGATGCCCCAGCTTGTGATCATCTTGCGCGGAGATATGGCCCTTGTTGGCCCCCGTCCCCTGCTTCCCGAAACCATCGAAGAGTTTGGAGACAATGGGCGGGTGCGCTGCACGGTTCGGCCCGGTCTGACAGGGTGGGCTCAGGTCAGCGGCAATACCGCGCTTTCAAATGACGAGAAGCTAAAGCTGGATCTATGGTATGTCGCGCACCGGTCACTGTCGCTTGATCTGAAGATATTGTTCGAAACCATTATGGTAGCCTTGGCCGGAGAGCATAAACGCCCTGACCGAATTCAGGCCGCAGACAACTGGCTGGACAGCCGAAAGGAGACACCTGCATGAAGACGGTATTTGTGGGGGCGGTCGAAGGATCGCATGTCGCCTTATCCGCCATATGTGCCCGAGGGTTTGTACCGGATTTGGTGGTGACACTACCGCCGGACTTGTCCCACCGGCACTCTGATTTTGCAGATCTCAAACCCACTGCAGATCGGTATGATATTCCTGTCCACTATACGGCCAAAAGTGACTCGGCCGGAACAATCAAAACCATTCAAGCCGTAAAACCTGATCTGATACTGGTCATCGGGTGGTCTCAGATATGCGGGCCGGAATTTCGAGCCCAGGCAAAGATCGGATGCGTCGGGTTTCACCCATCCGCACTGCCCCGTCTGCGCGGACGCGGTGTGATCCCCTGGACTGTCATATTGGGCGAAACCGATGTAGGCGCGTCATTGTTCTGGCTTGGCGAAGGGGCCGATGACGGCCCGATTGCGGCGCAAGCTCGATATGCGGTCGATCCCGACACGGTAACAGCGCGCGAGCTGTATGACCGGGCGCTTCAGGCCCTGACGCAGCTGCTGCCTCAGCTTTTGACACAAATCTCCGAAGGTGACATCCCGGCGGCGCCGCAACCGGAAACCGGGATCAGCCTTTGTGCGCGGCGGCGGCCCGAGGACGGCCTGATCGACTGGACCAGACCGGCGGCAGAGATTAACCGGTTGATACGCGCAGTCGGGCCGCCCTATCCCGGCGCTTACACGTATTCTGCATCCGGTGAGAAGTTGGTCCTGCTGGGTGTACAGAAAACCGCCCTGCAGGGCTACTATATCGGCCTGCCTGGTCAGATACAGGCCATCGAAGGAAACCGGTTTACGGTCGCCTGTGGGGATGGGAAATGTCTGGACATCATAAACTGGACCGGCGCCGATGCGCCGCCCGATCTGCACTCAAAGCTCAGGAATTCCGAATGACAGCGCTGACACCTTTTGACGGACAGGACGGACCGGTACTTGTGGTTGCTCCGCACCCGGATGATGAAGTCCTTGGGGCTGGCGGCACCATCGCACGACTGGCAGATGCAGGTCGCGCAGTCCATATCGCGATTGTCACAACGGGTCGGTCGCCCCGGTTCAGCACGGAACAGATCGCCAATGTACAGGCCGAAGCCCGGGCCGCACATGAGCATCTTGGTGTGACGCATACGCACTGGCTGGACTTCCCTGCCGCCGAACTGGCTGAGCACCCCCATGGTGACCTGAACGCAGGTCTGGGGACGCTGATCCGTGACCTCGACCCAAGTGTCATCCTGGCGCCGCATCCCGGCGACATCCATCTGGACCACCAGTTGAGTTTCCTTTCGACTTTGGTGGCAAGCCGACCTTATCAGGACAAATACCCGACGACGATCGCGGCCTATGAGACGCTGTCCGAGACAAATTGGAACGCGCCATATCTGACGCCGCCATTCGTGCCGAACATGTTTGTGGACATTTCGGATACATTGGAGCGTAAACTGGAAGCCTTCCAGTTATTTGCAAGCCAGGTCAAACAGCCCCCGCACGAGCGTTCGGTTCAGAGCTTGAAAGCGTTGGCAACTTTGCGTGGCGCGACGGTTCACCGGGCCGCGGCTGAGGGCTTTGTCTTGGTCAGGTCGGTTATCTGACTGACCTGATCGCAAAATCGCCAAGCTGTGATCAGCGCATCCACGCTTCGGACCATAGTTGGAACATAAAGACCGTCCACAGCTGAGCACCCCAGTTGCGTTTGCCTGATTGGTGCTCGGCCCAGCATTTTTCCAACGCTGCCTTGTCCACAAAACCCTCAAGCCCGTTCCCATCCAGAAGAATGCTGGAAACACGGGACTTTAGGGGCCCGCGCAGCCAAGCGTTGAGTGGGATACCGAACCCGCGCTTTGGCCGGTCGTACAGCGATTGCGGAACCCGCTTTTTCAAAAGCTCCCGCAACGCCACCTTGCCAACCTTCCCGTCGCACCGAAGCGAAGCCGAGGAACGCCAGGCGGCCGTTACAACGCGATAGTCCAACAATGGGGCGCGCATCTCAAGCCCGACCGACATCGACGTGCGGTCAGCTTTCACCAGAATATCATCCGGCAGATAATAAAGTGAATCCAACAACATCATGCTGTCCAACCGGCTCAATCCTGCGGGCAAATCATGCGTTCCGATCTCATTGCCCAGCGGGATGCCGGACTTTCCAAGCATACCGGAGGACCAGATCGAAAACTGGGCCTGATAGCGGCACTGGAACTCTCGCCCCTGCAGAACCGGCGCCAGCTTGGCCAGACGATCCGCGCTCAGATCGTCACGCATGCTGCTTGGGGCGAATGGCTTGAGGACAGGCACCAGAGCGCTCAGCACCGATTGCGGCGTCTGCGACAGCGCCTGAATCGCCAGGTCAGGCATCTTGCCCTTCAGGCGTTCAAAAGCCTGCATCCGAACATAGCGAGCATAGCCACCAAACGACTCGTCACCGCCGTCGCCGGACATGACGACCTTAAGCTGCTGGCGCGCCAGTTGCGAAACCAGCAGGGTTGGTAGTTGCGACGGGTCGGCGAAAGGTTCGTCAAACACCTGCGGCAAGCCTTCGATGGCTTGAAACGCCATTTCCGGCGTCGCCGTCACCTCGTGATAATCCGTCCCAAGATATTCGGCGATAGCCTTTGCATGGTCGGCTTCGTTGGTGTCTTCGTCATCGAAACGCACAGTAAAGCTGGGCACTTTTCTGTTCGACTGCTCTTGCATCATCGCGGTGATCAGCGACGAGTCGATGCCACCCGACAGGAAGGTCCCAACCGGCACATCCGCAACCATCCGCTCGCCCACCGCGCGCAGCAGTTCGGATTCGATTTCAGCTATTGCTGTTTCATCGTCGGGATATGGGTTTGCGCGCGCCTCGGTGACCACCGCCTCGATATCCCAAAACCGCTCGATCCCTTGCAGAAGCGCATCCAGCGAGGCCGGTGGGGTGTCAAGTTTGATCTCGACCATAGAGCCCGCAGGTAGTTTCAGGACATTTGGGTAAATCGTGCGCGGGGCAGGAATATATCCCAACCGAAGAAACGATCCTAAGGCTGCGCGGTCCACCTCTGCCGGTCCAAATTCCGGATGCGCGCGCAGTGACTTCAATTCAGACCCAAACAGAACGGTTTTCCCGGCCAGGCCCAGATAGAGAGGTTTTTTGCCAATCCGGTCGCGTGCCAGTGTCACGCTTTGGGTTTTCCGGTCAAACACGGCAATGGCAAACATCCCGTGGACGCGGTCCAGTGTCTTGCGGATACCCCAAAGCTGCATCGCCGCCAGCAAAACTTCGGTATCGGACGTACCCCTGAAGCTTATGCCCAGATCCTGCAATTCCTGACGCAATTCCAGATAGCCATAGATCTCACCATTGAACACAATGGTGAACCGGCCATCGGCGGAATCCATCGGCTGTACCCCGGTTTCCGAAAGATCAATAATGGCCAGACGCAGATGCCCCAGGGCCACGCCCTGATCTGGGTCCACAAACAACCCGGTTCCATCCGGGCCACGGTGTTCAATCGATTGACACATCTTGCCAAGGACGGATGAGGCCTGAGACCGATCAACGGTGCCAAAGTTGATAAATCCGGTGATGCCACACATCGCTCAGATCCCCTTCTGTTCTGGCTGAGAGGCAATCTTATCGGGATCAAGACTGCCGCTCTCCAAAATGTCCCGATACTGTGCGGCAACGCGGTCAAGCTGGTAAGTGCTGGCCACAATCGCCCGGGCTTTTTCTCTTTTCTCCAGATACTCTGGGGCCGACCAATTTGCGGCATGGACCAAAGCGTCTGCCAGCAATTCCGCGTTGCGGGGCGGTACGATCAATCCGCAGTCGCGAATGATCACCACCGCATCACCCACATCCGTCGACACAACGGGGTGGCCATAGCTCATCGCTTCGACAATGACATTCGGAAACCCTTCGGTTCGGGATGAAAGCACCAGCGCATCAATCCGTTTGTAGAATGCAGCCATATCATGCAGGTCGCCGCACAGCTCTACATTGTCCGCAGTCAGGTTATAGCGCGCCAGCAATGATTGTACTTCGGAGTTTTCAGGCGACATATTCTCTCCGGCCGCGATGATGCGCAGATCGGGGACTGACCGCAGCGCCAGAGACAGTGCCTGGAAAAGGGTTTCGTGATCCTTCTGTGGATGAAACCGCGCCGCGATCCCAAAAACCCTGGGCGGGTCGCTCCGCACCACAGAGGCTTGAGGCATGATCAGACCGTTCGGAATGACGCAAGACCGCGCAGCAGCAAACCCGTTCTTCGTGTGCTGATCCAATGCGCGTTGCGAGTTATAAATGATCCCTGCACACCTGCCCGACAAACGCCGACACAGATCAACGGCAATCCGCGTGCTGCGCGTGAATGAGCTGGTATCGTCCAAAGCCTGCCGCACCGTCCAGTAAACTGGCACCTTTCGACCTGATATCCAGCTGGCAATCAGCCCGATGACCATCGCATGGTACATCCAGCACAGAACTGCCTGCGGTTTATACTGACGGATAAGACGCGATATCTGCAATATCGCGCGGGGCATGGACGACAGTGATCTGGCATTCAATCCGATCAGAACGGCGTTTGGATTTGCACATTGGCTTTTGATCCTGTCCGAAACCTCCGTCAGCGACACCACCAATACCCGATCCCCGGATTTGGCAACCAGCCGCGCCAGCATCGCCTGGGCCCCGCCCTGACCGGAAAAATCGGTGATGACATGCATGATCATCCGTTCAACACCCGAAACTCACTAACCTGATCCGGCGGCACATGCCGGGTCGGAACCTTCAGACACGCCCCTGGATGCGGCGGTGTGAACTGCCTATGCACGCGCCCGATCTCCGATTTCGCGTACAAATTCGGCCAGTCCGACAATGTCTTGATTCGACCAGGTCGGATCAACCAGAAAAGCAAGGCTGGTTTCACCAAGCTCTTTCGCCACCGGTAAGGGATCAACCGGGCCAACACCAAGGCGTGCGAACATCTCTTCTCTATATATTTCAGAACAACTGCCCGAGAACACGGGGAAACCCGCCTCAGAAATCTCAGCTATGATGCGATCCCTGCTCCAACCCGAGGCCAGATTCTCAGGTCTTATGAACGCATAAAACCGGTAATAGGCGTGTGTCAGCCCGGCAGGTGGAACAGGTACCCGAAACGCAGCGCATCCGGATAGAGCTCCCGCCAAAATCTCGGCATTTCTGGTTCTATGGGCGCGCCACCCGTCCAATTTCGCCAGCTGAATGCGCCCGATGGCGGCGGAAAGCCCGGTCATCCGCAGATTGGTGCCCGGCTGGCCACTATGTAGCCAGCGAAACCCCGGAGGGTGGCTTTTGTTAAACACCTGTTCATAGTTTTTACCGTGATCCTTATAGCTCCAGACCTTGGACCACAGCTCATCATCATTGGTGATCAGCATTCCGCCTTCGCCGCCGGTTGTGATGATTTTATCCTGACAGAAAGAATACGAGCCGCAGGTGCCAAAGGTTCCCACGTGCTGGTCACCGATCATGGCACCATGCGCCTGCGCACAGTCCTCTATCACCCAGAGGTCGCGGCTGCGCGCCAGATCCATGAGACCCGCCATATCCGATGGCCACCCGGCCAGATGGACCGCGATAATCCCCACGGTTCTGTCGGTCAGAACCGGTGCAATCGTTTCTGCGGTGATGTTCTGGCTGTCACGATCCACATCTGCAAATACCGGCTTGCCACCGGCCAGAAGGATCGAACTGGCAGACGCGATAAAGCTACGCGGTGTGACGATAACCTCGTCTCCGGGTCGGATGTTCAACGCCAGCAGCGCGGCGTCCAGAGTGACCGTGCCATTTGCCATGGCGATCGCATGCTGCGCGCCGGTATAGGCGCTGTATTCACGTTCGAATTCTTTGACATCGGGGCCGGTCCAGGCATTCACGCAACCGGATCTTAGCACTGCGCTGACAGCATCAATTTCATCTTCTTCGAAGAATGGCCATTTGGGCATCAGCTGTTTCCCTTCAGATAAGCGGCCAGAGGATAGCCGATGGAAGATGGGCCAAGCCTATTATTGCTCAAATTTAGACAGCAGGATTTCCGGATCATTTCTTTACCTCACGCCAACCCATCCGAGGATGGTCAGGCAAACTCAACAATTAACAAATTTTTGGCGGCAAGCGCCTGAATTGGAAACAAACTCCGCAGGTTCGGAAATATCTTTTTGTGCCGCGGCAGGCAAAACCTGACCTGAATCGATTGCTTATGCAAGGTTCCAGGTCACTTAACGGCGTGATTTTTCAACAATCAGGCCGCAGACAGTCAGAGGTGAAAAATAGGCAACAATCGGCTCTGGTGACAGCGCCGTTGACAGCTTCGGCGACATGGATCAGCATCGCCTCAACCTTGGTTTTTAAAGTTTGAAATGTTTCTTTGATGAGTGATATTCCCAACACCGCTTCCGGTGCCCAAGCCGTACCTGCCGAACGTAGTTCGACAACTGGCGGACGTCCAAAAGTTCTATTTGTCGGCAATCTTACGACCTCACTGACCAATTTTCGCTATGATCTGTTGAAAGAGCTTGCTGAACGCGCAGACGTACTTGCTTGCGCACCGGAAAACGATGCGGCGACCGAAGCAGCCCTAGCCGAGATCGGCGTGACATTTCGGCAAATCCCTATGGCGCGCGCGGGGTTAAATCCATTTCAGGATCTGTCCACCCTGTTCACACTGATCGGGATCTGCCGGGAAATACGGCCCGACATCGTCTTTGCCTATACGATGAAGCCGATCATCTTCAGCGGCCTTGCGGCGCGGTTGACCGGCGTTCGGCGGCGGTTCGCGATGTGTACCGGTTTAGGTTATGTATTTGCGGATGCCAAACTGACCCTGCGCCGAAAAGTGCTGAGAGCGGTGGCGACAGGCCTTTACCGCATCGGATTGAAAGGTGTCGACGAAGTTCTGGTTTACAACTCGGTCGACGCCGAGGAGTTTCGCAGCAGACGGTTGATGGCGAAAAAGGCCGCGCTGTCGATTGTGCCCGGTTCCGGTGTCAATCTCGCCAGATACGCAAAATCCAACCCGCCCACAGATCCGCCCGTTTTCCTGTTGATCGCGCGCCTGCTGCGCGACAAGGGCGTGTTCGAATATGCCGAGGCCGCCCGGCAGCTTAGGGAACAATTCCCTGATGTTCGTTGTCAGTTGTTGGGCCCGCTGGATGACAATCCGGACTCGGTCAACGCACAGCAGCTCGAAGAATGGGGTCAGCAGGGGCATATCGAATATCTGGGCGAAACCAAGGATGTTCGGCCATTTCTCAAGGAATGTTCGGTCTTCGTACTACCCACCGCCTATCGTGAGGGCATCCCCCGCGCCATTCTTGAGGCGATGTCGACAGGGCGCGCCGTCATTACGACCGATGCCCCGGGATGCGCCGATGCGATCAGCGACGGGGAAAACGGGTTTATCGTCCCCAAACGCAATCCAGAGGGGCTGGCGGATGCGATGAGAAAATTCGTTGAAGACCGGAGCCTAATCGAATCCATGGGTCAGGCCGCGCGGGCGCGTGCCGAGCAAGAGTTTGACGTCGCGCGGATCAACACGATCCTGCTACGGAAAATGGGGCTGATCGACAGCGATACCACGCTGCCCTCGACTGCCACCGACTGATCCACACCCATTCTAAGCTGACGTCTAATCCGAGAAACTGCGCCACCCGCGGCTGAGACCCGGATCAATCGCATCAAGCTCGGCGACGTCAGGCCTATAGAAATCGGCCATTTTATGCGCCAATACATCCGGCAATTCAGGATACTCCACCTGCCGCGCCACCGCTTTGCGAATGGCCTTTAACGGCCCCGTATGCCGGATCGGGTCAAGCAACGGTCGAAGCGGCGCCAGAACCCGCCTCAGAGGCAAGGGCACGATTGGCGTATTTTTGTTTTTGACCCGCTCTTCTAGTGGCGGCTCCACGACGCCGGAAAAACCGATGTGTTCGGCGACACGGCGTAAGGTTTCTACCGGTTGTGAGATCGTGTTTTCGTAGGCCAGCAACAGAATTTGATCTGTCGGGAACAGATCGTAGAAACGGCGCAGGTGATAGGCATATCTACCATTGTGCAGGAACCTTTCATCACCGGCCTTGTCAGGGTCCAGATACCGATGAATGTCGTCCCCGACAGTGCCCCGGCGATACAACATGCAGTAGTCGGAATAGGCCCTTCGAACCGGATCGCGCATCTGCAGGATCAACCTGACATCGGGATGATCCTGGGCGATCCTTTTGGCGGCCTCTGGATGTGTCAGGTAGGTATTGCACTTTTCACCCACGATGCTCTGGCCCGCATATCCCTCGTATTGATCGCGATACCAGACCGCCCCCCGGTCATAATGATCCGAGAAATAGTGCAGCTCGGGATCCGGCATGAAAATCTGCGGCGTCGCCGTCAAAGAATTCTGCAACCAGGTGGTCGCACATTTCGCAGCACCGAATATCAGGAAATCTATCTTTCGCTCGTTCGCCAGGCCCATATTATCCTCTAATCCCTACGATCCGCATCGGGATCACGATACCAATTCGCGGTACACGTCGGACACTTCGGCCACGTGTTTATCCAACCCAAAATTATCCTGCACATATTGGTAGGCCGCTTGTGTAACCTGCTGCCTCAGCTCCTGGTCCTCGATCAGAGAAACGACCGGCTCAACAAAGGCTTCGGGGTCTTCTGGATCCACCAGAAAACCGGTTTTGCCATGATCGATTGCCTCGACATTGCCGCCGTGCCGTGTGGCCACAACAGGCAGTCCAAGGTGCATTGCCTCGATCAAAGTACGTCCAAATGGCTCGTTCAAGGCCGGCACAAGGGTGGCATCCATGGCGACCATGCACTTTTCAACATCCTGCCGAAACCCCATCATATGAATCTGCGCGCCCATCCCCTGTTCTCGGGCCACGTCCATGGAGCCTGTGTCCAACCCGTCATCGGGATTGAGTACTTTGCCAAATAGCAGGCCATGTACCGGCCTGTCCCCAATCTGTTTCTGAATGGCCACAAGGCTTTGGACAAAATGAACCGGCCGTTTTCGCGGTTCCAGATGGCCAAAATATCCTAGAAGAACTGCATTTTCCGGCGCACCGATTTCGTTCAGGATCATCCGACGCGCCGCGTCTGGATCCGGGCGCTGAATGCTCAGGTCGAAGGGGCTGCGGATGACCTGAAACTTTTTGTCAACCGAGCGTATCGGGCGCGAGGGTTTCGAAAAATACGACACGCTTAGGATGCGGTTCGAAAACACCGGCGCGACATAGTTAACGCCTACCGCGCGCGGATCCTGCCTGTGGTGCCAGATATGCTTGATCCCCAACCGTCTGGCCGGAAACACCCAATTCACATGCAATCGGCCCTCATTTGTGTGGACGATATCTGGCTTTTTGTCCCGCAAAAACCGGACGAGCTGGCCGTAGGTCCGGGTCCAGTATTCCGGAAAGCCAACATCTGCATCCGTTTTGTTGTTTGGAGGGCCCATAAGCCTGGGGCCCTGCAAAACATCGACATTCAGACCCAGCGATTGAGCATACTGCCCAACCGACCCAGCTTCGTTGTGGCAAAGGACCAATGGTTCAAACTGATCCCGGTCCAGACAGGACGCAAGTTTGAGCGCGGAAACATGACTGCCGCCCAGATCTGCCCAACCTGCAAAGGGAAATAAAACGCGTATCTTTTTCATTCTGGCCTGCCGCCTTTTTGGCTCAGCGCCGGACATCAGAACCGCGCGCTGAACCATAAATCATTGAACTGAAATCTATTGTGTTTGCGTGACGAAGGTTCGAGAAACCGAAAGCGTATCCCCAGGGGACAAGACAGTGTCACCCGAAATCGCCGTTGCGGCTCCTCCGGCCGCGCGGGTGACCGAGTATTCGATCACGATCTCTTCGACCGCATCAACCTCTTCAACAACGCCAAGCGCTGCCAGCTCAGCCTGCAGGATTTTCGCGGTGCCCAGCCGGGTCTGCAAATCCTCGAGTTCGATCTGCACCAGATTCAGCCGCACCAGCGCATTCGAGCGCGCGGTATCAAGCAACTCCAGCTCATCGCGTTGCGCGCGGTTCAGCTGTTGCCGGGCCAAGCCCAAAGCGATCTCGATATCCACACTTTTGCTTTCCAGATCGTTCAGCGAGTTGGACAGAGATGACACGCGCGAACTGACCGTAAGACCCTTTTTCTGTAGTGCCAGAGCATCATCCAGATCTTTGCGCGTGATCCCGATCTGATTTGCGCGCAATTCCAGCTGCCGTTCGAGGCTATCGATCTGATCTTTGAGGGTTTCCTGTAATTGGATGATGCGTTCACCCTGCCCTTCCCGGGCCTGTTGATCCGCTTGCAGAATCTCCCCCTGCAGACCTTGTGGGGGTTCAATTTTGGCATCACCACCGTCCGGGGTTAGTGTTGACAGATCAGCCAGCAGTCGGCGTTGTTCGGCTTGCAGAGCTTCGATCTGTTCATTGTACAACTGAACTTCACCCTGAACCCGCAATCCGGTAAAGTTCGTTCCTACGTCATTTTGCAACGGCAACCGGTATTCCCCGCCCGCAAGCGCCATCGCCTGCTGCGCGGTCAGTTGTGGCCGATAGGGGTACGAGCCTGGAATCTGGACATCCCCCAATATGTATACAGGCAGATGGCCGATGACTTCGATCGCCAGATGAGGCGGTTCTGCCATCCCCACGCGAGTGCGCATCTGAGTTTCCAGCAGCAGTACCAGTTCTTCGGTCGTTCGCCCTTCAGCATGAACCTGGCCGGCCAGAGGCACCATCAGCATCCCTCCCGAAGAAAGCGCATATTCACCGGAAACGCCTTGCCAGTTCACAAAAGACGCAACCACCGGATCCCAACGCATCGCACGCAAATTGATCTTGTCCTGCGGTGCCAGAACATATTCCTCGGCCTGAAGCGCACCGATAAAACAAGCCGAAGCCGCGATCACAGAAAGCATCAGTTTTTGCAATAATTTCACGACATTCTCCTAAGTGTATTCGTTGGTCCTAACACCGGCAGGCGCGACACGCTAAGCGCAATGGCAAGGACAAAGGGTACGTTCCAGAACCGGGCATAAAAGGTCGTCGCTCCGGCAAGCAGCACGACATACATCAGCATGGCAACGATGGTCAGTGCCCCGACCGATGGCGAGCGGCCGACAGAAATGGCCATCCAGGCCAAGTATATGCTGGCCAAAATAAAGCCGACCATACCGAGCAGAGAAATCAAGCCACCTTCGGACAGAGTCAGCAAATAGGCCGAATGAACCACGATTCCCTGTTCGCTGGCCAGGCTGTACTGGTTTGCACCCAGCCCGATCAACAAAGTGCCACGGGATACCTCGAAAGCCTCTTGCAGCAGGAATAACCGGTCAGAGAACGTGCCCGCCTGGCTAATGTCACCTGCAAGAACGGCATTCAGAACTCGTTCGCGAAAGACCTCGGGCAAGAAAAGCTCACCAAAGTTCAGGACCACCAAAACCGCAATCAACGTGCCGACGATCAGGGTCACAACATGACGCGGGGACCCGCTGCTGAGGATAATGGCGACAGTCCCCACTATGGTCACGATCAGACCAGAATTCGAACCGGTCAGGATGACGCCGTAAAACAGGATTGGCAGCCCGATCAGCCCCCAGATGCGGCTGCTTTGCTTCTGCAGGATCAGGCTAAGCAGGAAAACGATGGCCATCGCCAGCATAAGCGCGCATTCATTTGCCCGCTCGACCAGCGAAAGCATGCGACCATTGGCGGATACAAACCGGTGTGTCGGGTCTTCCATGAAGTTGATTGCATAGATGCCAAACAGCACAACAATGCCCATACCAATAATAAATGCCTTCATCAGCAGGACGATCTGATCAAAGCTTCGATTGCCGATCAGGACTGGCAGCACGATCAACGAAAAGAAGTACTGAACAAACACTGTCAGCAGCTCGGTCGGGTCACCGTTGATCAACGAACCTATGGTCAGGCCCCCTGTGAAAAACAGGAACGAACTGTACCAGAACCCGCTTGCGGGCCCGAATATCTTAACCGGCAGCTGGCCAGTTGCCAGCATGACAAACCCAGCCAGCACAAAGAAGAAATCCGAGAGGGTGAAATAGACGAAATCCACTCTGAGATAGTTCATCGGCGCCAGGGCTACAGCCGCCATCAGGAAATAGAGAGCTGCCATGTCTACGCTTGGCAAATAGCCGATCCCATTGGTCGGCTTGCCAAAGGAAACTGATTGGGCCGATGCAGGTCTCATGGGCGCACCTGCTCCTTTCCGTGTAATGCAGGGTTCAGCAATGTACGCCGCAAGTGTAACACACACAGCCCTAGCCAGACGGAATTACACAGCACATGCGCCACAGCGGCACCGACCACGCCCAAAACAGAAACCATCGGTGCAATGAGGATCAGAAACAAAATAGTGTTCAACAAACCGATCCGAACCAAGGCCCGGTCTTGCCCCAGGCTCAGCAGTGCAGGGTTCAGCAATATCCCACCAAGATAAATACCTACCGCGATTGCCTGCACGCGCACGACCGGTACTGCGGGGGCATAATCCACGCCAAAAATCGCAGTAACGATCGGTTCCAGCATCAAGATCACTGGAATCAAGACAAGGGCAATTACCCCCCAGAACCCGGCGCTGAGACCCGTTAGCATTTTTTGCAAACGGTCAAATTCATTTCGGGCGGCAAACCGGGTGAACTCGGGATAGATCGCCTGGCTTAGCGGTCGTCCAAGACGCAGTGCAGCTTCGCCGCACCGTTTCGCGATATGGTAATATCCCACCATCGTCGGTGAAATCAGAACACCCAATATGATCACGTCCAGGCGCTGCGTGGTCTGACGCAAGATGACCGAGAGATTGCTGTTCCAAACAAAGCGCAGAAACCCGGAATTTTCACCCAGAGTTTGCTTTATTCCAAGCATCGGGCGGCCATAGCCATTCCGCGACATTTCTCGCAGCCCCGCGGCAAAGGCCAGAACGCCGTCTAAAAGGCTGACAGCAACAAATATCGCGACAAAGCCAGGCAGCCCAAACCCAAGTTGCCAGGCAATTACCCCCAGCACCATCCGCACAGACGCTGCGAAAATATCCAGTTTGGCCAACAGATCGAACCGGTCGAAGGACCGCAACAAAGCCAGCCCGGTTGGCCTCAGCGAAACCAGAATTCCCAGCGATGCGACCGGCAGCACCCATGCAAGATCCTGATCCAGCCCCAGCCATCCGGCGATGATCGGTGCGAATGCGATCGCAGCGCCGGCGGCCAATACGCCCCCAACCACGTCAATCAGGACCGACAGCCCGACAAGTCGGCGAAATCGTTCGCGGTCTTCTTCCTCCAGCGCAGTGCTTCCATATCTAATCACCGCCTGCCAGGGCTCAAGATGAAGGAACCGGGAAACGATCCGCGCATAGGCCTCGGCGATGGCCATCACACCCAGACCTGCCGCCCCAAGCGCGCGGGCGGCCACCGGCAGAAACACAAGGCCCAGCAAAGCGACTGCTATCTGAGAGGAAAAGATCCATTTCAGATTGCGCAGTAAACGCCGAAGCACAGCAGTCGGGATTGAGGTTGCGCCGGGCTGAGAGGTCATGTCTGATCCACCCGCCCGCCGCACAAACGACCGGCCAATTCCGCCCCTTGGCGGCTGCCGGTCATTGGACCACGCCGCAAAAGCGTCGCGGGCGCTGTGCCCTCATTTTCGCAAATAAAAACCAATACCCAATCACCAATCTAACAAATCCTACAAGGGTCTGCGAACCGTAATCAGCTGCTTTTCCCAGGCTCATCCGAGTAATGATATGTATAGGCACCATACCCATATTGCCTTTGCTTCCGCATGTTCACACCATTCATGATCGTACCGGAAATCTTGATATTGCTCATCCGCAGCTTTTCGATTGCATCCTTGAGAATTTTTTCGGTGGTCTGCCCCCAGCGCACCACCAGGAACGTACCATCGACAAGCGGCCCAAGTCGGATCGTGTCATCAATGACCAATGTCGGCGGCGTATCGACCAACACAAGATCGTACTGATTGCGCAACATGCGCCCGTATTCACCAAGCTGCTGCATCAACTGTTTGCGGGATATTTTCGGACGCAGGTTCAGACTGATCGACGAAACCCCCGGTACCCGTTCGCCATCGACATAAATCTGGCTGGGTTGCACGGCACCGCTCAGCGCGTCCTCGATCTCGACCGGGGCCGCCCCGGTCAGACCCAGTGTTTTTGAGGCACGGCAACGGTGGTTGTCCATATCCAACAATAGAACGCGCATCCCATCTGTACCCGCCACTAGGGCCAGCGAAACCGCAACCACGGTCTTGCCTTCTCCAGGAACACCAGAGGTGACCATGACGATGCTGCCGTCATCATTTGTGTTAAACCACATGGTCAAAACACTGCGCAGCGCCTCGACATAAGGCGAGCGGCCCTGATCACGGATAAAGCGCAACAACTCCTGCTGACCATCCGTGTCCGAATCCATCACCGTATCCGGCAGGAAACCCAGATTGGTCAGATCGGTTTGCTGTTCGATCTGGTTTTCGTTGACGATCCGCGTGTTGCTGCCCTCCATCAACAGGGCGATCACAAATGCCAGAGAGAACCCGACAATCGCGCTGACTGCGACGGCGACTTTGGTATTCGGCCAGAATGCCGAAGTCGGCGCATGAGCAACCGAAACCTGCTGAACCGCCTGGCCAAGAAACTGTTGCTGGGTTTCGAAATCATTCAGCTTTTCAATCGTCGTCTGATACCGGATCCGAAGAAGCTCTAGCGCGCGTTCCATCCGCAGCAATGCAATTTCCGAACCGGTCCGGCTGCGCAATGCCTGTTCAACAACGGCAATCTGGTCAGCAATTTTGTCGACCTCTTCGCTGCTGGCTTCGTTGATCTCATGCACATCTTTTTGCGAGTTCAGCCGCGCAAGTTCCGACCGAAGCCTACCCGGCACGGATTCATCCGCCAGATTTTCTTCAAGAATAAAGGCCGCCATCTGAAGTTCGTCACGGGTTAGTTCGTCACCCAGCTCATTTACGCGGTCCTTAAGAAAAGAAATGGAAGATGAAAGACCTTGCTGCCGCCGCTGCTGCAGGCGAAGGATAAAGGTTTCTGCAACTGTATTGGCAATATCGGCTGCCAGCTGCGGGTCTTCTGCTGTTGAGATGATCTCAATCGCAAGGCTCTCTCCTTGCCGAAGTACGTTATATGTCGACAGTGTATTGTCGATTACACGATTGCGGATAACGGATGTGGATTGCGGATTTGCGGGGTTTTGCGCCCCGGCAAAAGCCTCATTCTCGAACAGGTCCAGCGCCAGGGCGACCTCTGCCGCAAACTCTCGTGACCGCAGGATGTCGATTTCGGTTTCAATCAAAGTGCGGGTCAGCTCGTAGGATTCAAGTTCGACACTGTCGGCGCGGACGCGCATATCCAGAGATGTGAGAACGATTTCGGCGCGGGATTTGTATCTTGGGTCCAGTTGATTGACGACCATAAACGTGCCGACGATCACAGCTGCGGTCACTCCGAGGATCAACTTCAGATGACGGTAAATCATCCGCCATATGCCATCCAGACGCTGCTGGCCAAATTGGTTTGCGATATGGTTTTGATCCATTCTCTATCGTCCCTTGTAGCGACCAAGATCACCGTCGCCTGAAATACAAATCTTTGATGCTGCGCCCATGTTCGAACGAATTCTTATCCTAATGATTGGACAGCTTGGCCATTTTTCCGAGTTTTCTTGTCGTTATTTGCTCAATGTTTCCACACAAGAGACAATAGGCCGGAATCCTTGCTGTTGCAGAAGCTAAGAGGCGGCGTCTTTCAAAGTTTTGCAGACCTGATTCATACGACAAAGTACTTAACCTCCAAAAGTGCGGCGACACCGCAAGCGCGCCAATATTACTAGTTAAACCTGTAAAACGTGTTTCCTGCGACAAAGCCGTCCAGCTTTGCCGATCTTGCATAGTGATGCAGATCACTGGTTTTGTTTATGAACCCCGCTCCGCGAAAGTTCAGTGACGTATTGCACAATACACCCGTGCCCGAAGCCGACTTGAATGCGTTCAGCAGGTCGTAAAAGAAAGCATTCTGATCCCGGCGGACTGTTTGGACCCTTGCTGTCCCGTCTACATGCGTGATCGCGGCCAGGTTCTGATTGGTCACCTTCTGCAGATGCAACATATAAGGCGCGGAGTTTTCCCACTCAAAATGCTGGCTGACATCTTCCTCAAGGCAGGATGGGGCCACGGGGCTTGTATCCGGCCGGTTTTTAGCCCTGTTCAGGCGCACGCGGGTTTCGGCCCAGAACGGGGCCGCCAGAATCGAGCGGTTGCCCAATGCGCGCGGACCGATTTCACAGTTCCCTCTGGCCCAACCGATGAGCTCACCGGACATCAACGCATCCGCGACATCGTTCAGACGCAGCTCGCTGACCCGCATGCCGCTACTGTCGATTTTATCATCCACAAAGGACTGTCCGGAATAAACCGTCCAATCCAGCTTTGCCTGGCCCGTATAGTGGCGCATGGCATCAACCGCAGTTCCTATGGCGCAGCCGGAATCACTGCTGCAAGGCGGTACAAATACATCTCGGAACAAGCCGCAATTCTGCCACTTGGTGTTCCAATCGCAGTTCAATCCACATCCGCCAGCAATCACCAGCGGATAGCCCTCTGTCAGGTTCTGTTCGGCAAAGGCAAGGAACCGTGAAAAAATCGCATCCGAGAGTTTCTGTGCAAGATTACTGAACTGCTGGCTGTGCATTCCGACGTTGAAAAACGGGGAATCGGTCAGACGGTCCTTGCGTAGAATCTCGGCCAATGGCTGATCTGACAAAAGATAGTCTATCAGCGCATGTTCATCCGCGTCATGTGAACCGGGCTCTGCATAGGCACATGCCGCCATCATCCTCCCGGGGTCTTCACGCCGTTGTTCACGCGAAAGCACGGGATAATCGGGATCAACCAGTGCGCTCAGGAACGAATATCGGGCACCGGGCCCGGTCATCACCCGACCGACATGAGACAGCTTTAGATCTTCATCAATCTTGTAGAAATCGCCAAGCGTGTCTTCCCAAACCAACACATAACAAGGTTCACCTTGACGAAACGGAGACATCCCATAAGCGCCCCAGATATGTGCCCTTTCATGGGTCGATGAGAAATAGTCGATCTCTTTGCCAAAAAACGTCCGTTTCCCCACGGTCTGAGCATCTTCGCCAGTGCCGAAATACCCTGCCCCCGAGGTCGTCACATGTTGTGTTCCGGTCGTTGACCAGCCGCTAAGGGCCAGGATATCAGGCAAGTCCCGGAACCACAGGCCAGAGTCGATAAATGTATCCGGTGTGACTGACGTGTTGCGGGGAAAACTGTCTTTCTCGGATTCATAGGAAAACAGCAGGTTACCGTTTTGGGCATCAATACCCGCAACCGTACCGTCGTGACCCGACTTGAATGACAAAATCTTCATTTCACACCTCTTTACCGCGCTTGTTGCGCGGTCCTGGCAAAACACACCAATTCGTTACTGTTCTATCAAATTGCGTTGGCGCAGCCCCTCTGTAATTGCCCGAGCGGCCAGTTCTGCGCCTGCTTCGTTGAAATGAGAATCCGGCGCATAATACGATGCCGGATCCTCTTGCATTTCGATAACATCCGTTAAGTCTATCACGTCCAGCCCAGCCTGCGCAGCCGCATCTTTCACCAATACTCGCAGCGGGTCGTGGATAAAGGGCTGGGCGACCAGACCCATATAGCGGCTGACCGTCGGAACATACACAATGGCAATCTCACCATCCCATTCTGATGTAATCTGTTTTGCCCGCATCAGAACATCGGTAAATACCGGATTTTCATCAGTTGCCTTGGGATAGTGAATCCCAAGGATCTCGGCCGTTTTCTGCAATGCCAGAAAGTTTCTGAACACCCGTTGCGCCCGCAGGTAATCGCCCCAGGATAAAGTAGTCTCTGCCCACCATCCGGATATCACCGGTGCGGTTAATTCCGACTGGTCCGGATGCTCGATTGGGCCAAAATCTACAGCCGGGTCTAGTGCTGCGCTCAACCATGGCTTCTCAAGCTCTCGTTCCAGATTGCGCCAGTCATTGCCCGCAAAGAAAGAGAAAAGCGTGAGGTCGGGCTGGAACTCTGGCCCGTACCGGCCCAAAACCGCCAGTTGATACAGCGGGCCAATGCCCCTGTGGCCGGTGTTAAGCAGGTTCGGCATGCCCTGACGCAGCTTATCCGCCAGATGCTCACCCTCTCTCAGGCAGAACCCCTCGGAAAACGAGTCACCCAGCAGCATCACACTCACATCGTTTTCATAGACCGATGGTGGATTGCGAAACCCCAGACGATCCGGCGTGTAGGTCACCGGCTCGCCCAACACCGAGCACAATAGCATCTTGTCACCCGGCATGGGGGCCAGATACGCAGTTTCGAGCAGTTGTGTATCCAGCGCATCGTTTACATGTTTCATTGTCCTGCCCGGAGGCAAGTTTTCCTTGTATTCTTCGACGCTTACCTCATCGCCGACAAATCCGACTAGCCCTAGGCGTCCGGGGATTATTTTGATGGTCAGATAGGCCTCAAATGCAAACAGAGCCGCCAAAAGCGATACCGCGCTCAAACCAACAGTCAGCCTGGCTTCGTTCGACAAGAAGGCCGCGCACAAGGCCAGGGCCAGCCCAATCGCGCCCGGAGCCAGTATGTATCGGATCAACCGCGCTGTTCCATTGGCAAATTCCGCTGAATTTACCAGTGCATATGCGACGACCCCAAAGAAATAGAGAGCGGCGACCAGACATAGGATTGACCCGAAACGCGAACTGCGGGTTTTTTCAGTCATTCCATCTGGTCCCTTTCGACCGATATCGACATTTGCCGTCATTAACGGCGAAACCGGGCGAATTCAGTTGAACCGATTTGCGTATCATCGGCAAGCTTTTCTGCGGCGGCCTGAAAAGCGCAGGAAGCAGACGCATCGCCTGACCCTCTAGAATATGAAAAACGCTCAAAAACAACAGGATAAATACACACAGCACACAACACTCGAATACAAAACAAAACCAGATTTTTTTACCACCGTTATGCCGAAAAGCAAATCACCCGCTCTTTCAACGCCTAGTGGGCGCACGGCGCTATCACATTGCGCGCATAATCCGTCCTTGTACGGCCTATTGTTCCCGAATTCAGTACGGCGACATAGTCCTTTCCGTCGCCGGAGGACAATGATTTTGGCGGGTGTATCGTCAGCGGCACAGCAGACGGATGAATATACGGGAAACCCCTAATATCCAGCCAGCAGGGTTTTGTTACAGTTGACGCAACTACACCGGAGAGGCTTCGGCCTCCCCACTCGCTCAAAAAGGGACTGACTTTGGGGGTCGGTCCCTTTTTAGTTTTTATGTCAGGTTCAGAACCCTGCCCAAATCAGGACAGGGCACCTGGATTACCCGTCAATGATACCATTGAGTGTTGCGCTCGGGCGCATGACTGCTGCAGTCTTGGTCGGGTTGGTGTGATAGTAACCACCCAGATCTGCCGCTGCCCCTTGTGCGTTGGCCAGTTCGGATAGGATCTGCTGTTCTTTCGCGGCCAACTCTGCAGCAATCGGCGCGAACTCGGCGGCCAGATCAGCATCATCGGATTGCGCAGCCAGCGCCTCGGCCCAATAGCGCGCGAACCAATAGTGGCTGTCGCGGTTATCCGGCTGCCCGACTTTGCGGCTGGGCGACTTGTTGTTGTCCAGAATGCCCTGCGTTGCGGCCTCGGCAGCGGCGCCAAGAACTCCGGCTTTGGCGTTGCCTTTGCTGTCGGCCAGGAAATTCAAAGACTCGCCAAGCGCGCAGAACTCACCCATCGAGTCCCAGCGCAGGTGGTTTTCCTCGACCAGCTGCTGCACGTGTTTCGGGGCAGACCCACCCGCGCCGGTTTCGAACAATCCGCCGCCCTGCATCAGCTTGACGATCGACAGCATCTTGGCCGAGGTGCCCAACTCAAGGATCGGGAACAGGTCGGTCAGATAGTCACGCAGCACGTTGCCGGTGATGGCGATGCTGTCGTTACCGGCGGTGATGGTCTCCAACGACTGGCGGGTCGCCTCACGCGGTGCCAGGATTTGGAACTTGTCCGCCACGCCAGCAGCTTCCAGTGCGGGTTGGACGGATTTGATCAGTTCGGCATCATGGGCACGGTTTGCGTCCAGCCAGAAGATCGCCTCGGACCCGGTCAGACGCTGACGGTCCATCGCCAGTTGAATCCAGTTCTCAATCGGAGCCTTCTTCACGGTGCAGGCACGCCAGATGTCGCCCTTTTCAACCGCATGCTCGTGCAACGTCTCACCATTGGCCAGCACGATGCGAATGGTCCCATTCGCAGGCGACTGGAATGTTGTCGGGTGGCTGCCGTATTCTTCGGCTTTCTGTGCCATGAGACCCACATTGGCCACAGCTCCGACGGTGGCTGGGTTCAGCGCGCCATTGGCTTTGAAGAATTTGACGGATTCATCATAAATAGACGCATAGCATCGGTCGGGGATCACACAGTTGGTGTCACCCTTGGACCCGGTTTCGTCCCAACCCTTGCCACCAGCACGGATCACGGCAGGCATCGAGGCGTCGATGATCACATCAGACGGCACGTGCAGGTTGGTGATACCCTTGTCGCTGTCAACCATATACATGGACGGGCGGTCGCCCTTGATCGCGTCAATGGCGGCCATGATATCGGCGTTGCCTGCAACCCGCTCCAGCAGATCGCCCAGACCCGAGTTCGGGTTCACACCCAGCGCATCCAGTTCAGCGCCATAGGCCTCGAATACCGGGGCAAGCCACGCCTTAACCGCATAGCCGAAGATGATCGGGTCGCTGACCTTCATCATTGTGGCCTTCAGGTGAAGCGAGAACATGGTGCCGTCTTTTTTGGTGTCTTCGATGGCCTCGGCCAGGAAAGACGACAGCGCATTGACGGACATGAAGGTCGCATCGGCAACGGTGCCCTCGGCCAGCGGCCAGCCGTCTTTCAGAACCGTAGTACTGCCGTCTTGTCCGACAAATTCGATTTTGGCGTCACCGGCTTGCGCCGCAGTGATGGTGGCCGATTTCTCGTTCGCGTAGAAATCATTGCCGGACATGGACGAGACTTTAGTCTTGCTGTCCGCGGCCCATGCGCCCATCGAATGCGGGTTCTTCTGTGCATAGTTCTTGACGGCGCGCGCGGCGCGACGGTCGCTGTTACCTTCGCGCAGAACCGGGTTCACAGCAGAACCCTTGATGGCATCATACCGCGCGCGGATCGCTTTTTCTTCATCAGTCGCAGGTTCTTCGGGATAGCTCGGGATGTCATAGCCTTGTGCTTGCAGCTCTTCGACGGCGGCCACCAGCTGCGGCACCGAGGCCGAGATGTTGGGCAGCTTGATCACGTTGGCATCAGGCGTCTTCACCAGCTCACCCAATGCGGCCAGATCATCGGTGATGCGCTGCGCATCCGTCAGCTTTTCGGGGAAGGTCGAAATAATCCGCCCGGCAAGTGAAATATCCTTGGTTCCTACGCTGACACCAGCGGCGGATGCAAACTTGCGAATGATGGGCAGGAATGAGGCGCTGGCCAGTTCGGGCGCTTCGTCTACAATGGTATACAATATGTCGAAGTTCGATTTATCTGCCATATTCTTTTACCTTTTTTAAGCCTTTCGGGGCGTGCGATCCAAGAGTTGGGGCCACGTCGATGTGGCACGTAAGGGACGTTACAAGACTGCCGTCCCGGGATGACTCTGTATTGACAGGGCCTCCCTTAAATGACGTTTGGCTTGGGATCAATCGCCAGAGACCGCGCATTTTGACACGGTTTGCGGAAAATCATCAAAACTGCTTGCCAATGGGCAAAATTCAGACGCCCCAAGTATCGCTGAGCTTATATCCGCCCGGCCAGGGATCGTCCGGGTCAAGCATGTGTTGATGTGTACCGGTAATCCATCCGCGGCCACTGATCTCGGGAATGATCGCGGCACGCCCCCCGATCGTTGTGGCCTCGACGATCTGTCCGGTGAAAGACGAGCCGATGATCGAAACCGCCTGGAAAGTTTGCCCGACTGCCATTTCTCCCTTGGCGGCCATCAAGGCCATGCGGGCAGAAACTGCGGTACCGGTAGGGGACCGATCAACTTTGCCCGGCTGGATCGCCACAGCGGATTTTCCGCGCAGGCCATTTGCGACCCGCTCGGTCGGGCCACAAAAAGCGCAGAATGAAATGTGATTCCAGTCCGGGTTTTCGGGATGCGTAAAACCAATTTGTTCGTTGGCCGCATTGGTGATCGCTACACCCAGCCGCGCAATGTCGCGTGCTTCGTCTTGTACAATGTCGAACCCAAGCGCCGCTGCATCGACGACCACGAAACTGTCGCCCCCATAGGCCGTGTCCACGGTCAGGGCGCCAAGACCCGGCACCTCAAGCGGAACGGCGAGCCGGTCTACAAAACTGGGCAGGTTCTGCACAAATATGCGCTCAGTCTTTCCATTCCGGCATTCGGCGCGCACCGGGACCAGCCCACCCGGTGCCTCAAGCGTCAGATGTGTAACCGGTTCCTGCATCGGAATGATCCCGCTATCCAGCAGCACGGTGGCCACGCAGATCGAGTTTGAACCAGACATGGGCGGTGTGTCTTCGGGCTCCATGATAATGAACCCGGCATCTGCCTTCGGATGTTTGGGCGGCACCAACAGGTTCACATGGCGAAACACGCCTCCGCGCGGTTCGTTCAGGACAAAGTTGCGCAGGGACTGGTCGCGGGCGATGAACGACCGCTGCTCCCACAAGGTATCACCGGGTGGCGGAAGAACACCGCCGACGATGACGTCGCCAACCTCGCCCTCGGCATGGGCAGAAATGACGTGGAGGGTTTTGATGCTGCGCACGACCCCCTCCCTCAGAACCGGCCAGCAGCAAAGGGGGCTGGCGATATCGGGGGGGCCTGACGGTCAACCATGGCCCCAACAAGTTCGGCCGTGCCTGCGGATTGGGTCAGCCCAAGATGCCCATGGCCGAACGCATAGAACACGCCGGACGCATTTGGAGAAATACCGATGACCGGGATGCTGTCAGGCATCGACGGCCGGAACCCCATCCATTGCGTGCCTCCTTCGGTCTTGAGGCCGGGTAGAAACTCTTCGGCTTTGTGCAATAACGTGTCGGCTCGTTTGAAATTGGGGGCGAGGTTCAGACCGCCCAACTCGACCGCGCCGCCGATCCTGACGCCATTGTTGATCCGGCTGGCAACGAACCCATGCCGCGAGAAGGACAAGTGCATCCGCAGATCAAATGCACCTTCGGGCAGGGTCGTGTTGTATCCACGCTCGGTTTCAAGCGGGAACCGGTCACCAAGAGTTCTAGCGATGTGATGAGACCATGCGCCAGCAGCCACGACCACTTTCGCCGCGTCCACGGGCCCTTCCGCCGTTTCAAGGCGCATGCCACTTTGCTGTGGCACCAACGCCTGAATATCGCGCCGCTCGATCCGACCTTGCCGGCTTTGAAAGGTCTGGGCAAGGCGCTCGACCCATTTCTTGGGATCGACGGTATTCAACCAGTTGGGCGTAAAACCTGCATGGGTGAATCGCGGGCTGAGACCCGGTTGTTTTTCGGCAATCGCCTCGGGGCTTTCCAGCAGCTCAAAGTCTATTCCGTGCTGGCGGCGCACTTCCCAGGCCGGCAGGCTCGCGCGGAATTCGGCATCGGACTCGTAAAGCTGCATCTGCCCGTCCCGCTGCATCATCGCCTCGCCGTCAACCGCTGTAATCAACCGCTCAAGCGCTTCGCCGGAAAGTTGCATGAGGCTGGCCTGAGCTGCCAACAGCTCAGCGTAGCGACCGGGCTGACTGGCGCGCCAGAAACGGTACATCCAGGGCGCAATCTGCAACGCATAGGCAGGCGGGATAGACAGAGGCCCCAGAGGATCCAGCAGCCATCTCGGTGCTTTTTTCATGATGCCGGGCGTCGCAAGAGGCTCAACCTCGGGAAACGCAAAAGCCCCAGCGTTTCCAGCCGATGTCTGCGCGGCAACACCTTCTTTATCCAGCACCAAAACGGAGTGACCCCGGCGCTGTAATTCCAGAGCAATGGTTATGCCGATTACGCCGGCCCCGATGACAATGATCTGCTGGGTCATGCCTCAATCCCCGAACGGAATGGATCAGCGGCTTCAAAAATCAACCGCGACTCCGCCATAATATGGGCTTGCCCGGTGATCGAAGGAATGACACCGCCATTCGGACCGGGCTGATAGGACAAGCGATAAGTGCTGCCGATTATACTTTGCTGCACGATTTCCTCACCGGGTACCAATCTACCATCAGCAGCCAAACAGGCCAGCCGGGCGGAGCTGCCGGTGCCACAGGGCGACCGGTCGTAATTGTCATCCGGGCACAGAACAAAGTTGCGGCTGTGAATCGCTTGCTCGGGCGATGCGTCCTGAAAGATTACATGATCAATCGGTTCACCCTGCTCGCCCCCAACCCCCTGCGCGATCGAGGCTTTGCGGATAGCAACGGCCCTATCGGTCAGTTCCCGAATATTGGCCGGAATAACGGAAAGCGGGCTTGGATCGACGATAAAGAACCAGTTTCCACCATAGGCCACATCCCCTGCAACCTCACCGAAACCGGGCACATGAAGTGAAATGTCGCTGTGAACGCGGCGGCTTTCGATATTCGTGACCGTGACAGTATTTGCATCGTGCAGCTCGACCGTGACAACTCCGGCTGGCGTTTCGATCCGATGTATTCCAACATCGATCCGACCAAGATGCGCCAGTGTCACGGTCAGGCCAATGGTTCCGTGGCCGCACATTCCCAAAACAGAATCGACATCAAAATAGATCACGCCGGTGACACAGGTTGGATCAACCGGTTCCACCAACAAGGCCGCAACCATGGCCGGTTGTCCGCGCGGTTCAAGCATGACCGAACGATAGAAATCCCTGTATTCGGTGTCCAGCTGCCGGGCGCGTTCAGCCAGAGGGCCAGAGCCCAGATCTGGTGCACCATCGAGGATGACCCGGGTCGGTTCTCCTCCGGTGTGGCTGTCGATCACATGCATTCTGCGATCACCCCACCTTGTTTCAACCAATCGGCGAACCAAGCCCCAAACAACGCGTATTGCTGTTCGCAATAATTCCGCTGTGCATCTGTCAGGGCGTCAGTTTCATTGAAATGCAGGCGGTATTCCTCTTCCCCGTTCAACACCAGAAGATGCTTGTAATACAGCACAAGATCCGGGCCCTCATCAAAACTGGACAGCACCTGAATGGCCTCGGTCAGTTCTTGCGCCCGTAACCGGGCTTCGGCATCGCCCCGCGCGGCCTTTTGAGAAAGCGCAGCCAACAGCAACGCCTCACGTGGGAGGGCCGTTCCGATCCCGGTGATCGACCCGGTTGCACCACAGTTGACGAAACCGTGGTAAACCTCGGTGTCCACACCCACCATCAACGTCACATCATCATCCTGACTGGTGATGTTTTCCGCTGCATAGCGCAGATCGTCCTTGCCTCCGAATTCCTTGAACCCAATGAGGTTAGGGTGTTCGGCGCGCAGGGCAAAGAACAGATCAGCCTTTGTTGCGAAACCATAATATGGGCTGTTGTAGATAATTGCCGGCACGTCCGGCGCAGCAGACAGGATTGCCTTGAAATGGTTCTTTTGCGCAGTTGATGAGCTCCCTCGGGACAGAACCCGGGGAATGACCATCAACCCGACAGCGCCGACCTTTTGCGCATGTGCTGCGTGGGCCTCGGCGGATTTGGTGTTGATTGCCCCGGTTCCGACCACAACCGGCAACCCGGCATCCACCAGACGTTCCACCCCTTCCATGCGCTGTGCATCCGTCAAAAGCGGCCAGTCGCCCATGGATCCGCAATAGACAACCGCAGACATGCCTGCGTCGATCATTTGCTTGCCCTTCCGAACAAGTGCGTTGAAATCCGGCTGCCGATCCGCCGAGCAAGGGGTCATGAGCGCGGGCATCGTACCGCTAAATACATTGGTCGACATACGGTGCTATCCTCTAGTTACAGGAGTCCAGATAGGCGTCATGCGCCCGTTTTCACGCGATAACGGATATTGGATACAAAATCCATATATAATTCGACGCAAAAAGCCCGCGTTGGACCTTTCGTCTGACGCGGGTGTTTTTGACTGTCTAAACGGCGATTATCTCAACCGCAGGCCGGTTTCGGGATCAAACAGCATGGTGCGTTCCGGGCGGATCGAAATACCAATGCGTGTACCCTGCTTACTGCGCTCGTCTTCGCGCTCTTCAACGATCAGCTTGTCGCCATTCGATGTCAGCAAATAGGAATAGCTGACGCCGCCAAGCGCCTCGGTCAGATCAACGGTGCAGGTATCGCCCGAACGATCAACCTGAATATGTTCCGGGCGGATACCCAGCGTGACCCGAGACAGACCCAAAGGAACCGATGCTGGGACGGGCAGAGGCTGAGTGATCGCCGGATGAGTCACCTGACCATCAACGATGTCGCAATCCAGAAAATTCATGGCAGGCGAGCCAATGAACCCTGCTACAAACTTGTTATCTGGATCCCGATACAGATCCATCGGCGCACCGACCTGTTCGATCCGACCATCGCGCAGCACCACGATCTTATCGGCCATGGTCATCGCCTCGACCTGATCGTGAGTCACATAGATCATGGTCGCGCCAATTTCATTGTGAAGCCGGGCAATTTCCACACGCATCTCAACGCGCAATTCGGCGTCCAGGTTGGACAGAGGTTCATCGAACAGAAACACCTCGGGGCCGCGCACAATCGCACGACCGATGGCAACGCGTTGGCGCTGACCACCCGACAGGGCCTTGGGTTTGCGCTTCAGGTACTGGTCCAGCTTCAGGATACCCGAGGCTTCCTGAACCTTCCTGTCGATCTCGGCTTTGGCCACGCCGTTCATCCGCAGGCCAAACCCCATATTCTCGGCCACAGTCATATGCGGGTACAGGGCATAGGTCTGGAACACCATCGCCACGCCCCGTTTCGCAGGGTCCTGATGTGTCACCTCGCGCGCGCCGATGTGAATTTGGCCTTCGGTCGTTTCCTCAAGCCCTGCGATCATCCGCAACAAAGTGGATTTTCCACATCCCGATGGGCCGACAAAGACACAGAATTCACCATCCTCAATTTCGAGGTCGATACCGTGTATCACCTGCGTCTGGCCGTAACGTTTGATCGTTTGGTTCAGAGTTACTCCGGTCATGTCGCTTGTATCCTGTCCTTCTGGCCATCGGGGCGTGTTTCAGGGAACCGCCAGGCCTGAGCTTCGGCCGCGATTTGTTCGGCCACCCGGCGCACGCGGGGAATCCAAGCCTCGAGCTGGTCGAAATTCATCCGCTCGGTCGAGCCGGTCACCGATATTGCACCCAGCATCCGCCCGCCCGGCGTTCGGATCGGGCAGGCAACACAAATGATCCCCGTCTCGTGTTCTTCATCGTCCAGGGCGTAGCCCCGGCTGTGGATCAGCTCTAGATCGGACCGCAGCGCAGCTTCCGAGGCCAAGGTCTTATCCGTAAACCGGTGAAAGCTTTGCTGTGAGATCACCTTGTTCAGCTCAGCCTCGTCCAGAAAGGCCATCATCGCCTTGCCCACACCTGTACAATAGGCCGGTCCGACCTTGCCCGCCTGTGAATACATCTCAACCGGCTGGGCAGCATTGCGCTTATCGACATACAGAACCTGACCAGAATCAAGCTGCGCCAGATGCACAGTCTCGCCCGTTTCACCGCTGAGCGTATCAAGAAACGGCCTTGCGATCGGCGCCAGTGAGCTTTGCGTCCACGCCGCATGGGCCAGCCGAACCAGCCTCAAACCCGGCGCATAGGTCTGCCTATCCGGGTCATAGGACAACATCCCCTGATTGGTAAGGGATTGCAGAAACCGATACAGCGTTGCTTTGGGAAAGCGGCTGCTTTCCAGCAGTTCCGCAAAGCGAATTGGCCGCTGAAACGCGGCCACCTGATCCAGCACGTCACATGCTTTCCCTATCGTTCCATCACCTGCCACGGGCGCTCTGTCTCCTCCGATTAACCTGCGGCCGCAGCCACGAGGGTCTTGACAAGACTAACCGAGTCGATGTGTAGTTTTCAACATATAAAACTAAGTTCCAATATATGGAACTAAAATGGAAGCTAAGGGAGGAAACCATGCATTCCATCTACAAGCGCACCACGGCCGCGCTGGCCATGAGCGTTGCACTTGCTGTTCCCGCCTCTGCCGAGCTTACCGGCGAATTGCGGATATTCCTGGACACATCGAACCCGGCACCCCGGGCCACGATGGAAGCAATGATCGACAGATTTCAGCAACAGCATCCGGATTTGGCCATCGAGACAACGGTGATCGACCGCGAGGCCTACAAAACCCAGATCCGCAACTTCTTGACTGCGGATACGCCGGATGTCGCCACGTGGTACGCGGCGAATCGGATGAAACCCTATGTCGAGGCTGGCCTGTTCGAAGACGTCTCGGACCTGTGGGCGGAACCTGCGATTGCGGACAATCTGGCCTCAACCAAAGGTGCGATGACGATCGACGGCAAACAGTGGGGCGTGCCCTATACCTACTATCAGTGGGGCGTTTATTATCGCAAAGACATCTTTGACGAGCTGGGCCTGACCGAGCCCGCAACCTGGGAAGAAGAGCTGGCGAATTGCCAGAAGATCGTCGATTCCGGTCGCGCCTGCTATACGATCGGCACCAAGTTCCTGTGGACTGCCGGTGGCTGGTTCGATTACCTGAACATGCGCACCAACGGCTATGACTTCCACAACCAGTTGGCCAATGGTGAAATCAGCTGGGAGGATGACCGGGTCAAGCAGACCTTCGCCAACTGGAAACAGCTGATCGATATGGGTGCCTTCATCGACAACCACCAGACCTATAGCTGGCAAGAAGCTCTGCCCTTTATGGTCAACGGTGATGCGGCGGCTTATCTGATGGGCAACTTCGCCGTGGCGCCACTGCGTGAGGCGGGCCTGAGTGACGACCAGCTGGACTTCTACCAGTTTGTTGCCATCAACCCCGATGTCGAACTGGCCGAAGATGCACCGACCGACACGTTCCACATCCCGTCAAACGCGGCGAACAAAGAAGCCGCCCGTGAATTCCTGCGCTTCGTTGTGTCTGCGGATGAACAGACCGAGATCAACAATGGTTCGAATCTCGGCCAGTTGCCGGTCAATGCTCAGTCCTCGGTAGATGCCGACAAGTTCCTGCAGCAGGGCTTTACCATGCTGTCGTCAAACAGCCCGGGCGGAGTCGCCCAGTTCTGGGACCGCGACGCACCGGCAGAAATGGCCAAAGCGTCGATGGAAGGCTTCCAGGAATTCATGGTCAAGCCAGACAATGCGGACAAAATCCTGGCCAAACTCGAACGGGCGCGTCAGCGCATCTACGACAACTGAACCGGTCAGGATTGGCAAAGCCCATCCTGAGCCATGACCTGCGTAAGGCGGGTATCAACCCGCCTTACTCCGCCTACCAGAACCGGGGACGCCCATGACCGCCGTCGATACCCACGAACAAGAAAGCTGGTTCCACCGAAACCAACAGCGCATCGCGCCCTGGTTATTTTTGGCCCCAGGCCTGTTGTTCTTTATGGTCTATGTGATCATTCCGGTCTTTCAGTCCTTCAACCTGTCGCTTTACGAATGGGACGGCCTGGGGGCTGCCGAATATGTCGGATTTCGCAATTATGAAGACCTGTACTGGGAATGGTCGGACCGGGACGCCTTTTACATCTCGCTCAAAAACAACCTGATCTGGTTGCTGCTCTATCTGGCGGCGATTCCGGCGGGTCTGTTCATTGCGCTGTTCCTGAACCAGACGGTCTGGGGCATCCGCCTGTATAAATCCCTGTTTTTCTTCCCCTTCGTGATTTCTCAGGTAGTTGTTGGCCTAGTGTTCACATGGTTCTATGACCCCACATTCGGCCTGTTGAACGAATTCCTCGGATTCTTTGGCATGGGCCCGGTGAACGTGCTGGGCGACGAGCGTTTCGTCACCTATGGCATCATCTTTGCTGGCCTCTGGCCACAAACCGCCTATTGCATGATCCTGTACCTGACCGGCCTCAACGCTGTGGACCCCGAACAGATCGAAGCCGGGCGGCTGGACGGTGCCAAGAGCTGGCGGATGTTGTGGCATATCATCCTGCCGCAATTGCGCCCTGCCACCTTCATTGCCTTTGTCGTCACCATCATTGGCGCGCTTCGCAGCTTTGACCTGATCTCAATCATGACACAGGGCGGTCCGTTCGGATCATCGCGCGTGCTGGCCTATTACATGTTCGAGGTCGCCTTGTCCGAATACGGATTCCGCATGGGATATGGCGCAGCTATCGCGGTGATCCTGTTCCTGATCATGCTGTGTTTCATCGGTTATTTCCTGTGGTCAATGTACCGCGAAGAAAGGGGGCACTGAGATGTTTCCCAAGCCAATCGAAAAACAACCTCGTGCAGCGCAGATCACCTATCAGGCGTTGCTGCCGCTGGCCTTGCTTTTGTGGCTCGGGCCGTTGCTGGCCGTCGCCCTGTTCTCGGTCAAACCCGCCGCGGATTTCACCAATGCCAACTACTGGGGGATGCCGTCCAGCTTTGAGGGCGCATTCAACTATGGGCAGGTGTTTTTCAATTCGGATATGCCGCGCTATCTGATGAATTCCTTCCTGATCACCGTTCCCACGGTCATCGGGTGCGTCGCGCTCAGCAGCATGACGGGGTTTGCACTCGGCATCTACAAATTCAAATCGAACCTTTGGATCTTCTTCCTGTTCGTAGCGGGCAATTTCGTGCCTTTCCAAATCCTCATGGTGCCCGTGCGCGACCTGACGCTGGACCTGGGCCTGTACAACACCAAGACCGGGCTGGTTTTGTTTCACATCGCGTTCCAGACCGGGTTTTGCACCCTGTTCATGCGGAATTTCATCCGCGCCCTGCCCTTTGAACTGATCGAGGCGGCGCGGGTCGAAGGGATCAGTGAATGGCGTATCTTCTGGTACGTGGTGCTGCCGCTGATGAAGCCCGCCATTGCGGCGCTCAGTGTGCTGATCTTTACCTTCATCTGGAACGACTATTTCTGGGCAGTAGTGCTGACGCAAGGTGCTGAGAGCCAGCCTGTAACCGCAGGGATCACCAGCTTTAACGCGCAGTTCCGCGCCGCCTATCAGCTGATGAGTGCCGGTTCCATTGTCGCGGCGCTGCCGCCGGTTGCCATGTTCTTCCTGATGCAGAAACATTTTATCGCGGGCCTGACACTCGGTGCCGTAAAATAACATCAAGCTAAAGGTTTGCCTGATGACCAAAATCACTTTTATCGGGGCCGGTTCCACGATCTTCATGCGCAATATCGTGGGCGATGCCCTTTTGACCCCCGCCCTGGCCGACAGCCATTTCGCCTTGATGGATATCGACACACAGCGCCTGGCTGAGAGCGAATCCGTGGCCCGCGCCATGGTGCGCTCGGTCGGCACGGGGGCTACCATAACCACCCATACCGATCGGCGCGCCGCATTGGAGGGGGCGGATTTCGTGATTACCGCCTTTCAGATCGGCGGGTATGACCCCTGTACAGTGACTGATTTCGAGATCCCCAAGCAATATGGCCTGCGTCAAACCATCGCCGATACGCTGGGCGTGGGCGGGATCATGCGCGGGTTACGCACCGTTCCGGTTCTGTGGGACGTGGCGCAGGACATGATGCAGCTCTGCCCCAACGCGACGCTGTTGCAATATGTGAACCCGATGGCGATCAACACCTGGGCTTTGGCCGAACGGTTTCCGACATTGAAACATGTCGGACTGTGCCATTCGGTGCAAAACACGGTCGAGGAACTGGCCCATGATCTGGAGCTGCCCAAGCAGGAGTTTCGCTATAAGGTCGCAGGCGTCAACCATGTGGCTTTCTTCCTCAAGCTCGAGCATCAGGGCCGCGATCTCTATCCTGCGCTCCGACAGGGATATGCAGGTGGACAACTGCCGAAACCGCCCCTTTTGATGCCACGCTGCCCCAACAAGGTCCGATACGAAGTGATGGATCATCTGGGCTATTTCTGCACCGAAAGCTCGGAGCATCTGGCCGAATATGTGCCCTGGTTCATCAAGGATGGGCGCGACGATCTGATCGAGCAGTTCTCGATCCCGCTGGATGAATACCCCACCCGCTGCGTCGAGCAGGTCGAGGACTGGAAGGAACAGGCAAAAACCCTGACCGACGGGCGGGCGGTAGAGGTATGTCGCAGCCACGAATTCGCGGCGGATCTGATGAACGCCATCGTGACCAATATGCCCTACACCGCCTATGGCAACCTGCCCAATACCGGCCAGATCCCGCAACTGCCCTTGGGGGCTGCTGTGGAAACGCCGTGCCTGGTGGACAGCAACGGGGTGCAACCCTCGGTCGTGACCGACATCCCACCGCAGCTGATTGCGCTGATGCGCACCCAGATCAACGTGCAGGAACTGACTGTGCGGGCGCTGACCGACCAGAACCCCGAATACATATACCACGCCGCCATGATGGACCCACACACAGCCGCCGAGCTCGACCTGCAACAGATCCGCAATCTGGTCAGCGATCTTTTGATCGCGCATGCGGATTGGTTGCCAGGCTGGTGCAAACCGGCCAAAGCGGCATGACCAAATATTAAAGGGCTGACAATAATGACAAAAAAACGCCGCTCGCAGCATTGGTATGGCAAGCTGGACAAGGATGGTTTCATCCACCGGTCCTGGATGAAGAACCAGGGCTTTCCCGACCATGCCTTTGACGGGCGTCCCATTATCGGCATCTGCAATACATGGTCCGAACTGACGCCGTGCAATTCCGGCCTGCGCGATCTGGCCGAAGGCGTCAAACGCGGCGTGTGGGAGGCTGGCGGCTTCCCGGTCGAATTCCCGGTCATGTCGCTGGGTGAAACCCAGATGAAGCCCACCGCCATGCTGTTTCGCAACCTACTGGCCATGGATGTCGAAGAATCCATCCGCGCCTATGGGATTGACGGCGTGGTTCTGCTGGGTGGCTGTGACAAAACTACGCCGGGGCAACTTATGGGAGCCGCCTCGGTCGATCTGCCCGCCATCGTTGTCAGTTCCGGCCCGATGCTGAACGGCAAGTATCGCGGACAGGATATCGGCTCGGGCACGGATGTATGGAAGTTTTCCGAAGCCGTGCGCGCCGGGGAAATGACCCTGCAGGATTTCATGAGTGCTGAATCCGGCATGTCGCGCAGCGCCGGTGTCTGCATGACCATGGGCACCGCGTCGACCATGGCATCCCTGGTCGAAGCGATGGGCATGAGCCTGCCCACCAACGCCGCGCTACCCGCCGTAGATGCTCGCCGAATGGCGCTGGCGCATCTGACGGGTAAGCGGATTGTCGAGATGGTGGATGAAGACCTCAAACCCTCGGACATTCTGACCAAAGAAGCCTTTGAAAACGCCATTCTGGCCAATGCTGCCGTGGGCGGATCGACGAACGCCGTGGTGCATCTGCTGGCTTTGGCCGGTCGTGTAGGCATCGACTTGACACTGAAGGATTTTGAGATCGGGTCGGATATCCCGCTGCTTGTGAACTGTATGCCCTCGGGCCAATACCTGATGGAGGATTTCTGCTATGCAGGTGGCGTGCCTGTGGTTTTAAACGAACTCAAACCCTTCCTACGACCTGCCAAAACGGTTTTGAACAAGGATATTTCGGCCCATTACGAAGGTGCAGAATGTTTCAACCGCGATGTTATCCGTCCCTTCAACGACCCAGTAAAACCTGCCGCAGGCCTGCGTGTGCTGCGCGGCAATCTGGCGCCGAACGGGGCCATTGTGAAACCTTCGGCGGCCACGGACGCACTGTTGGAGACCGAGGCTGTGGCCCATGTCTTCGAAAGCATCGAAGATATGAAGGCCAATATCGACAGGGATGACCTGCCGGTGACGCCCGAGACCATATTGGTGCTGAAAGGCTGTGGACCCAAGGGTTATCCCGGCATGCCCGAGGTTGGCAATATGCCGATCCCGGCCAAGCTGGTGAAGGACGGTGTGCGCGACATGATCCGTATCTCGGACGCACGGATGTCCGGCACGGCATTTGGCACTGTCATCCTGCATGTCAGCCCCGAAGCCCAGGCGGGCGGCACGCTGGCGCTGGTCAAGACCGGTGACCGTATCCGTGTATCCGCTAGCAAGGGCGCGCTCGAGTTGCTGGTTGACCAAGTTGAACTGGACGCCCGACGCGCCGCATGGCAACCGGATGCTCCGCATTACTCCCGCGGCTATGCCAAGCTTTACATAGACCACGTCCTGCAGGCCGATCAGGGTGCGGACCTGGATTTTCTTGTCGGCAAAGACACCCGCCTTGTGACCAGAGAGAGCCACTGATGGACCAACCCGCCACTTTCCACGACCTGAACGGTGCATCCGTCTTTATCACCGGAGGTGGTTCTGGTGTCGGGGCCGCTTTAACGGACGGATTTCTGGCGCAGGGTGCACAGGTCGCCTTTATCGGGCGCTCCGACGCCAGTGCCTTTGTTGATGAGATGCGCGCCAAGCACGGGCGCGGGCCGCTGTTTCTGCAAGGCGACATGACAGATACCGACCTGCTGCGCGCCTCAATGGCCAAAGCCACCGAGGCCCATGGCCCCCTTGGTGTGCTGATCAACAATGCCGCCAACGACAAACGCCATTCGCTTGACGAAACCACGCCCAAATTCTGGGACTGGATGATCGAGGTGAATCTGAAGGCGTATTTCTTTGCCTGCCAAGAAGCCGCACGTCAAATGCAAGACAAGGGCGGATCAATCATCAATTTCAGCTCGATCAGCTATATGATGGGTAATTCCGGTTATCCGATCTATACGACATCAAATGCCGGGATCACCGGGATGACCCGGTCGTTGGCGCGCGAGCTTGGCCCGCAGAAAATCCGCGTTAATGCGCTGGCCCCCGGATGGGTTCTGACACAGAAACAGCTGGACATGTGGGCCACGCCAGAAGATCTGGCCGCACATCTGGAACGCCAATGCCTAAAGGACCACCTGACGCCCGAGGATATGATCGCACCGACCCTGTTTCTTGCGTCGGAAGCCAGTCGCGCCATGACCGGGCAATGCATGGCCGTTGATGGCGGTGTTGTAGTAACAGGATGAGAACATGACAATCGAATGGATCGCTGTTGATTGGGGAACAACTCATCTGCGGGCATGGGCAATGCAAGGTGACACCATTCTGGACCAGGCTCAGTCCGCAAGCGGCATGGACCAAATTCCCCGGGATGGGTTTCAAAAAGCATTGCTGGACCTGATCGAGGGCTGGCTTGGCGATGCCGCCATGGATGTGGTCGCCTGCGGTATGGTGGGTGCGCGTCAGGGCTGGGTTGAGGCACCATATTCCGCTGTACCTTCGGTTCCTGTTTCCGTTGCACCTGTCCGCGTTCCGGCAACAGATCCCCGTATCCGCGCCTTTGTCGTACCCGGGCTAAAGCAAACAAGCCCCCCCGATGTCATGCGCGGAGAAGAGACACAGATCGCCGGTTTTCTGGCCCACCGGCCAAACTGGGACGGCATCATTTGCCTGCCCGGAACGCATACCAAATGGGTACAGGTCAGCGCGGATGAAGTCGTCAGCTTCCGCACATTCATGACAGGCGAAATCTTCGGATTGCTCAGCAATCAATCCGTCCTAAAACATACGGTCAGCGAAGGCTGGGACGACGCGGCTTTTGCCGAGGCTGTGGCGGATGCCCTGTCCCGACCGGAACAACTTGCCGCGCGCCTTTTCGGCCTGCGGGCCACTGATCTGCTGCAGGGTCAGGGCTCCGGTGTCGCACGTGCGCGTCTGTCGGGATACCTGATCGGAGCGGAACTGGCCGCGTCCCGTCCCTATTGGTTGGGCCAGCAGATTGCCATTATCGGGGACCAAAGCCTCTCGGAAATCTATGCCATCGCGCTGAAACAGCAGGGTGCATTTGTTGAAATAGCCGACAGCACGCAATCTACATTGGCAGGTCTTTTGCAGGCCCGAAATCTGACGAGGCAAACCGCATGAGCCGTCCTATCATTGCAATTCTGCGCGGTCTGCAACCCACCGAGGCCGCCGAAGTCGGGCATGCCCTGATCGACGCGGGCATAGACCGGATCGAGGTGCCCCTGAACTCACCCGATCCGTTGACCAGCATCGGCATTCTGGCGGAACGTTTCGGCGATCGCGCATTGATCGGCGCCGGAACCGTCCTGACCATCGAACAGGTTGATGCGGTGGCCGGGGTCGGCGGCAAGCTGATCGTCTCGCCAAATTTCGACGCTGAGGTGATACAGCAGACGATCCAACTGGGCATACAAAGCTGGCCTGGCGTCTATACCCCGACCGAGGCCTTTGGCGCGCTCAGGGCAGGGGCAACCGGGCTCAAACTGTTTCCGGGCGTGATGGCGGGGCCCTCGGGCCTGGCCGCAATACGCCCGATCGTGCCCAAAGACGCGCTGGTCTTTGCTGTGGGCGGGGCGGGCCCCGAAAACTTTGCCGATTGGCTCAAGGCCGGGGCGGACGGGTTCGGGATCGGCTCGGCCCTGTATAAACCGGGAATGGCCGTTGCCGACATTGCAGAGCGCGCGCGAAAGATCGTCTTGGCCTATGACAAGGCCGCCCAATGAGTGTGGTGTTTGACGACCGTCCCTGCGATCTGGGCGAAGGGCCTTTGTGGCACCCGGAACGGGCGCAGCTATTCTGGTTCGACATCACCGGAAACCGCCTGATGACCCAGAAGGACGGGCAGCAGCAAAGCTGGCAGTTCCCGGAAAATGTTTCAGCAGCAGGCTGGGTGGATAGGGACACGCTGTTGATGGCTTCCGAGACCGGGCTGTGGCGCTTTGAACTGAAAACCGGTGAGCGTAGCTTGGTCACCCATCTAGAGGCGGACGATACGGTCACCCGTTCCAACGATGGCCGCGCTGATCCCTGGGGCGGTTTCTGGATCGGCACCATGGGCAAAAACGCCGAACCCGGCGCTGGGTCCATCTATCGGTTCTGGCGCGGAGAACTGCGGCGGCTGGTGCCGGATGTCACGATCTCGAACGCCATCTGTTTTGCGCCGGATCGCTCTTGCGCCTATTTCACCGACACGGTCACCAGACAGGTCATGCGCTGGAGTTTGGACCCGGAAACCGGGTGGCCAGAAGGCCAAAGCACCGTGTTCCTCGACCTTACCAAAGACCAGCTGAACCCTGATGGAGCAGTGGTCGATACGAGCGGAAATATCTGGATCGCCCAATGGGGCGCCAACCGCGTGGCTGCTTACTCGCCTGAGGGTCGGTTCCTGAAGGCGTTCGGTTTTGACGCGGCCCATGCCTCGTGCCCGGCTTTTGGCGGGCCAGACCTGACAACGCTGTTCTGCACCACCGCTCGCCAAGGGCTGGATGCGGCACAGATTGAAACCCAACCTACCAACGGAATGACCTTTGCCGCGCCCGACGCAGGCAAAGGTCAGGCAGAGCACAGAGTCATCCTATGAATCCCGAACTTGGCGTTTGCTATTACCCCGAACATTGGCCAGAGGCGATGTGGGCGGACGATGCAGCACGTATGGTCGAAACCGGCCTGACATGGGTGCGGATAGGCGAGTTCGGCTGGAGCCGGATGGAGCCCACGTCGGACGATCTGCACTTCGACTGGCTGGATCGCGCAATCGAAACCTTAGGTTCTGCCGGGTTGAAAGTGGTGCTGGGCACGCCAACAGCGACGCCGCCACGCTGGATGCTGGACAAACACCCGGACATGCTTGCCGTGGATGCGCAGGGTCAGCCGCGCAAGTTCGGCTCTCGCAGACATTATTGCTTTAGCCACACCGGGTATATCGAAGAATGCGTTCGGATCGCACGTGTCATGGGCGAACGCTATGGGCGCAACCCGCATGTCGCAGCATGGCAGATCGACAATGAATATGGCTGCCACGACACCACTGTCAGCTATAGCCAACCCGCCCTACACGCATTTCAAAACTGGCTGGAAGGTCAATACAGCACGATTGAAACCCTGAATGCAGCGTGGGGAAATGTGTTCTGGTCAATGGAATATGACAGGTTTGATCAGATCGACCTGCCGAACCTGACAGTGACAGAACCCAACCCGGCCCATGTTCTGGCCTTCCGGCGGTTCAGTTCAGATCAGGTGGTGGCCTTCAACAGGGCACAGGTCAAAGTGCTGCGGCCCCTGACCGATGCGCCTTTGCTGCACAATTACATGGGGCGTGTGCTGGATTTCGACCACTTCGCAGTGGGTACCGATTTGGATATCGCCACATGGGACAGCTATCCGATCGGGTTTCTATCTGACCGGCTTGAGGCGGATAAGGCACATAAGTCGGCCTTTCTGCAGCAAGGCGATCCCGACATGCAGGCCTTTCATCACGATCTGTATCGCGCTGTGGGGCGCGGGCGTTGGTGGGTGATGGAACAGCAACCCGGCCCGGTGAACTGGGCCCCTTACAACCCTGCACCTCTGCCCGGTATGGTGCGCCTGTGGTCGCTTGAGGCCGTGGCGCATGGGGCCGAGGTGGTCAGCTATTTCCGCTGGCGGCAGGCGCCCTTTGCGCAAGAACAGATGCATGCAGGACTGCTGACGCCGGACAACCGCTCTGCCCCGGCTTTGGCCGAGGCACGCCAAACCGCCGATGATCTGGCCGGGCTGGGAGCAATCACACAGGCCCGAACGGATGTCGCGATCCTGTTCGACTATGCCTCGGATTGGGCCTGGGCGACGCAACCTCAAGGGGCTGGGTTCGACTATTTCAAACTGGTCTTTTCAACCTACCAAGCCCTGCGCCGGGCTGGATTGTCAGTGGATTTCCTGCCTGCGGATAACATCCCAATGGCGGGATATAAGGTGATCCTTGCACCGGGTCTGGCGACCATTGGTCCCGATCTGGAACAACGCCTGACCGATGGTTGTGATCTGGCTGTTCTGGGCCCGCGCTCTGGCGCCATCACGCAGGACTTTCAAATACCCGCAACTGGTCGCCCTGGGCTGACTGCACTGGATTGCACTGTCGCTCTTGTGGAAACCCTGCCCCCTCAGGTGACCCGGGAAGTTGATGGTGGCGGCGCATCCCGTCACTGGGTCGACCGCCTGTCAGGAAAGGCCCCGGACCTTTTGACATTTCAAGACGGAACACCTGCCCTGAAAGGAACCGACCACATGTGGTATCTGGCCGGGTTCCCGGATGACACGTTATGGGCTCGCGTGATCAGCATGGCCGCTGCTCGGACAGGCATTGCCTTGCATCCGATGCCTCAGGGTCTGCGGCGGCGCCAGACGGCCGGGCATACATTCCTGATCAACTACAATTCGGCGCCGGTTGAATGGAACGGCCGGATGATCGAAGCCTGTGATGTGTTCATTCAGGAAAATGACACGCCCGCCGAGGGGTAACCTCGGCGGGCGCAAACTGCGAGGCGCTTAGTTCGCCTGCAAACTGTTGGGATCAAAGGCACCGCCATTGCCCGAAGGCGTTTCAGTACCAGAATCCTCTTCTTCGTCACCCAGAGTATTCGGCGCAAACACATTGCCGAAACCGCTGTTATTCGAGGGTTTCGGGGCCGATTCCTGCGCACCCTCTCCCTCTTGCTCAGCCGCTTCCGCCTCGCGCTTTTTGCGCTGTTCTTCGCGCTGCTTGCGCAGCTCTTGAATACGCAGATCAGCTTCAAGGCGCTTTTGCTCTTTGACATCTGCGACACACTGAGCCGGATTGTAGGCGGTTGCGGTTCCGACCACAGTGATCGTGGCAACCGCAAAGACAACCAGCAGAACCGCAGCAAGGTTCCCGGCAAAGAAGCTGGGAAGCTTGATCTTGCCCGCCAGTTCCTCGACCGTGGCGTTCTTGCGTGCAGCAGCCACCAGTTCCTGTCGCTTCAGCTTGGCCTCGTTCAGCAGGGCAAAGAACACCGTCAGCGCCACGATGATGAAGGCCAGCGCCGAGATCGAGGGCGTGATGCCATAGCGCACCTTCTGCGCCAGTTCGATGGTCAGCGTCGGGTATTCACCAAAGGTGAAGGTGGTGGTGTTGTAGTTCTCAAACGAGGCCAAGAACGCCAGCACTGCCGCGCTGGCAATCGCCGGACGCATGAACGGAAGCATGATCTTGCGGAACGCCTGAGCATGGGTTGCACCCAGATCCAGCGCGGCCTCGGTCAGCGCCATATCATAGCGCTGCAACCGTGCCACCAGCACCAGCATGCAATAGCTGGCGATAAAGGTGGATTGGCCGATCACCGTCAGGAATATCCCGTTTGACAGGAAACTGTCGGCACCCAAGCCCAACATCCGGTTGATCCGGTCCCAGAACACCAGTGTCGAGATACCCAGAACAACGCCCGGGATCAGGATCGGCGCGATGATGACCGTATAGTAGGTCGCGCGCAGTTTTGGCCAGATCTGCGTCAGCATCAGCGCGCCCGCAAGACCCATCGCCACCGATAGAACCACCGTTCCGGCGCCGATGATCAGTGAGTTCTTGATGCCGTTCAGGATACGTTGGTCCTGAAACAATTCGCCAAACCACTGGAAGGTCAGACACTCCCACGGTGTCATCCTTGGGAATTCGGACGAGTTGAAGGCCGTGACCGACATGATCACCAGCGGACCCAGAAGGTACAGGAAGAACAGCACCAGGTAGACCCAAATGCTTACACGGAGGAAGGACAAATTCATTTCCCGATATCCCCCATATTCACCTTGAACAGGCGCATAACGGCCAGCACGAACAAGATACAGGTCACCAGCAGAACGATGGCGTAGGCGGCACCCTGCGGCCAGTCATTGTTGTCGTTGAACTGCTGATAGATCAGCTGCGTGAACCACAGGGAGGACGGCCCGCCCAGAATTTGCGGCGCGGCCAGCGCACCCGCGGACAGCATGAACACCATAGTACAGCCCGAACTGATCCCTGGCTTGGCATAGGGAATGACCACGCGCCAATGGATACGCCACCAGGGGGCTCCCAAATCTCGCGCCGCCTCGATCTGGTTTTTATCCAGACTTTCTATGACGTTATACATCGGGAAGATCATCAGCAAGATATAGGCATAGCCCAGCCCGGCATAGAGCGCGATGTCATTGCGGATGAAATCAAACGGCATATCCCAGACCCCCAGCCCAGTGAACAGCGTGTTCAGTACACCGGTTTCGCCAAAGATGATCCGCAGGGCAAAGGCGCGCAGGATCTCATTGATCCAGTAGGGGATGATCAGCATGATCGCAAAGATGCGGATGTGACTGCCCTTGGACTGACCCAGATAATAGGCGATCGGATAGCACAGGATCAGGTTGAAAATCGTAACGCATACCGCGGCCAGAAGGGTGCGGAAAAACACCCTCAGATCGACGGCGTTATAGTCCTGGCTGCCGCCTTCCGGGCCATAGATCAGGTATTTGTAGTTCTCCAGCGTATAGACATCCTTTGGCCCCCCGATCTCGGGCGGGGGCAGGTTTGGCCGGAATGAGAAATCCAGCATCGACAGCTGCGGCAGGATGATCAGGCCGATGGTCCAGAACAGGACCAAACCCAGTATCATCAATCCCATGCCGGTGCCGTTGCGGTTGAAGAATTCTTTCAGAAAATGGGGCATATTTTTATCCCCTTATTCCGCGGCCAGCTCACCCGCTGGAACCAGAACCGCATTATGGGTCTGATATTCCAACGTGATGGTCTGCCCGGTATGGTCATCGAAAGATTGGCCTAGATTGGGCAGCGATACCTTAATTTCCTTGCCGCCATCGCCTTCGGTGAAAATATTGAAGGCGTTACCTTCGAATTCTTCATGGTTCACGCGGGCGGTTACAAAATGGTCGCCCACTGCACCGTCCGGTGCAATCGCCAGCGCCTCGGGGCGAATGAACATCATCGCGTCATCGCCTTCTTTCAGCTTACCCTGATTTACAGTGGAAATCCGTGCAACCAGATCGCCGGATCGGTTGGTTGCAATCAGCGCCTCATCTCCCATGACTTGCTTGATCTTGCCGCGGAAAACGTTGTTTTCGCCAACGAACGACGCCGCAAAAGCCGTGTTGGGGTCATTGTAAATTGTCTTGCCATCGGCAATCTGGTCGATCACTCCTGCACGCATTACGGCGATATTGTCCGACATGGTCAGCGCTTCGCCCTGGTCGTGGGTGATGTAGATGAAGGTGATACCGACACGCTTCTGAATCTCGCGCAGCTCGGTGCGCATATGCTGGCGCAACTTCAGGTCCAGCGCCGAAAGCGGTTCGTCCAGCAGCAGTACATCGGGTTCGGCACATAGGGCGCGGGCAATCGCCACGCGCTGACGCTGACCACCCGAAAGTTCGCTGGGCAGCTTGTCACCCTGTCCCGGCAGCGCGATCATGTCCAACAGCTCATCGGCCCGCTTGCGGCGCTCGGCCGCGCTGGCGCCTTTGATCTCCATCGAGAAAGTGATGTTTTCCCAGACTTTCATCAAGGGGAACAGCGCGAGGTTCTGAAAGATCAGGGCAGTCGGGCGCTTGTTGGGCCCGATGCCGCGCATGTCATTACCACCGATCAGAACCTTACCCTCGCTGGGGTCCAGAAACCCCGAAACAGCGCGCAAAATCGTTGTCTTGCCGCAACCGGATGGTCCCAGGAACGAAAAGAAATCGCCCCCGTTTATGTTCACATTTGCGTCCCGCACCGCGACAAAATCGCCGAAACGGATCCACAGGTTTTCAAGATCTACACCGACCCCTGCACTCATTTTTGGTATCTCCGATTGATGCGCTTGGTGGTGCGCACCCAAATGGGTTCCGTCACGCAGTGGCGTGCGGGTTGGGAGCCCCCCGCGTTTGGCGGAGGGCACTTTTTTGAAAAGCTATCAGGCGCTTTTGAACTTGTTGACGAACTCGGTCCGGGTTTCCGCATACCAGGGCGCTTCGGCCGGCCACGGATTGAGGTTGGCCAGCGAGTCGCCCGGATAGGCTTCGGCGAAGTTCTTCTTGTAGGTGTCGCCCGAATATTGGTCGGCACCCAGAACGGGCGAGTTGTACCCGTGGCTGTCGATCGCAACACCGGCCGGTTTGGCCTGGTAGGCAAAGTCGATGAAGGCATAGATCTGGTCGATATTGGCAGCACCTGTTGGAATTGCCATACCATCAACCCAGGCCATCGCCCCTTCAACCGGAGCCTGATAATGCACAGGCTCACCTGCAGATTTAAGTGCCAGCGGCGGGCCATCCCATGTCTGACCAACAATCACGCCTTCGTTCAACAGACCGTTCTTCTGTGTGTCGGCGTCGTTCCAGATCAGCTTGATGCGGTTCTTACGTTCGATGCACCAATCTGCGATCTGACCCCAAACCTTGCGCATGGTATCTTCGTCGCCATAGGCGGCCCAGACGGAACCGGGCTCCATCTCGCCTGCGCGCTCCATGTACAGGCCTGCGCCCAGCATCATCGAGTGCGCGCGGCCCATGGTCTTACCTGCGTTTGCTTCGGACCAGACGTCGCCATAGGACGGCGCGTCACCTTCAGGCAGCCACAGGTCAGTCCGATATGCGATGCCTTCAGTTCCCCAGATATGTGGCAACCAATGCACACCGGAATCGCCAAAGTTCCAGGCATCTGTACCAATCGCTGCCATCGCCGGGTTCACCAGATCAATCGGAACCTTGTTCATGTCGAAAGGCTGCAACAGCTCAAGCGGTTCCCACTGCAAAGACCGGTTATTGGTCGGCGACACGATGTCGAAACCCTGACCCTTGGTGGCCTTCATCTTGTTGATGATTTCTTCGTTCGACCCGATACCGGTATAGTTCACCTTGATTCCGGTCAGTGTTTCGAATTCCTGCAAGAATGCTGGTGGCAGGTAATCGGACCACATCAAGATGTTGATCTCACCCGAGGACGCCAGCGCGCTTTTGCTGTAAAGCGGTGCAGCAAGTGCTGCCGCCCCTGCGCTCTTCAAGATAGTACGTCTGGAAAGGTTTTTCCGTTCGGCCATATTCGATTCTCCCATAGTTGGACTTTCAGTCCTATTGTTATGCAATCACAGGCTAGAGGGTTGCTGCAAAGCTGTCAGTCCAAAAGGGACAGTTTGCAGAATTCATAGGTCCAGTTTGCAATCATGTCCGCAAGCTCTGGTTTACTTCCACTTCCAGACTGAGACACCATAGGATGGGATTTCTGAAGTACCAACAATATATTGCCGATTTTCGTCATCCGGCAGAACCTGTGCGGCAGCCCCGAAGTTGAACGCAAAGCCGAGGTCACCCCGCTGTGTAACACGAAGGTCCGGGTCACATTCCCGTATCGGAAGGCCCGCCCATGTCAGCGCTTTAATAAGGATCGCCCGTAGCAACGGCCCGTTGGGGATCATCGCCAGATACAAAGCCCGGTCCGATTGCACAATCGCCGGACTGCCAGCCCTGTAAGCACTTACGAAATGCGCGATTACCTGATTTTCGGTCTCGATGACTTCCCGCCAGCCCTTAAAATCAAAGGTTCCGGTGCTCTCGAGGCTTACGGATTCACCCGCCAGATCCGGCAGGGATTCGACGCGTATGACTTTTATCCCTGCAAGATCGGCCAACTCTCCGGGAGCGAGATTTTCAGGGGTCCACATGTCCACAGTCTTGCTGCCCGCACGGGCACCGATCAGCAATTTGGCCTGGCTGTGGTGCAATCTCTTTGCCAGATCGGGCGAGATGATCATGTTTTGCGGCAATACGATCAATGAATACCCTGTCAGATCATCATCGGGACCAACGAAATCCAGATCGACCCCCAATGCACGCAGGCCAGCATACCAAACCCGGAAAATCCCGGCATTCGGGAATGCGTCATCTTGCGGCAGGATATCTGCAGCCCAAATGGATTCGTAATCCAACAGAATTGCCACAGCTGCCTTCTGCCGGGTGACTTCCGGCAGGGCAGCACGCTCTTGTGCAACCTGCGCCAGTTCCAGCGCAGCCTGATCCGGGCTGCCATCCGATCGCAGAAGCGCCGTGTGGAATTGTTCCTGCGCGAACTTCGCCTGACGCCATCGGAAGAACATCACTGCCTGTGCACCGTGGGCAAAAGCGGCCCAAGTCCAAAGCCTGACCATCCCATCCGCAGGTGAGGGGTTCTTTTCGGCCCAGTCCACCGGACCGGGCTGTTGTTCCAGAACCCACATTCGGCCCCTGCCCTGGCTGCGATACAAATCGCAGTGAAACCCCTGATAGTCCGGCGCGCCTGTTCGCAGGTATCGACGTTTGTCTTCATCAGACAGCGACGATCCCAACAGGTTGCCAAGCGGATAGCTGTCAAAACCGACTACATCCAGATCCGCCGCAACAGCGTGATGGTCGAACTCAAAGCTGCCTGCCATGAAATTATGGGTAATATCGCGCCCCGGCGCAAACCTGCGCAGAATATCCGCCTGAGCACGATTGAAATCCCGCACCCGATCCGAAGAATAGCGGGCAAAATCCAGAGCATGGGTCGGGTTCGGGCTGGCCACCAAACTTATAGGCAGTTCGATCTGATCAAAATCGGAATAGAGCGACCCCCAAAACACTGTCCCCCATGTTCGGTTAAGCGCCTCAATCGTGCCATAGCGGTCTTGCAACCATCTGCGAAAACCGGTGCGAGCGGCATTGGAATAGCTCAGAACCGTATCGTGATCGTTATATTCATTGTCGATCTGCCAGGCACGAACAAATGGATTTTCGCCATATCGACGGGCATATTCCGTGGTGATCCGACGGGCCTCGGTCAGGTAGATATCGCTGGAAAAACAATAATGTCGGCGCGACCCGAACCCACGCACCCGGCCATCCGGCCCCACTGGCAGGATCTCAGGGCAGTCATCCACTAGCCATTTCGGAGGTGCAGCCGTAGGCGTCGACATCATCACGCGCAAACCGGCATCGCCCAAAATTCCAATTACCTCGTCCAGCCAGCCCCATTCAAACCGGCCTCTTTCCGGCTCGATCAGGCCCCAGGTGAATTCAGCAATCCGAACCCAATCCAATCCCATATCGACCATGCGCTTAGCATCGTCGCGCCACAGCGATTTGTCCCATTGCTCGGGGTAATAGCAAACGCCCAGCTCAAGCCTGCTCATCGGTTTACCCGTGCGCTGCGGCGTTCGATCCATTTGAGGAAACTAGCGCAACCAAGCGTCACCACGACATAGAGGATCGCCGCTGTGTTGAATGGCGCGAAGGGCAGAAAACTTGAGGCCTGAAACTCGCGCATGCGTTGGGTCATGTCGCGAACCGACAGGATAGACAGCAATGAGGTATCTTTAATCATCGCGATAAACTCATTGCCCAAAGGCGGCGTCACGATGCGCAACGCCTGCGGCAGGATGATCAGCCGGGCAGTTTGCCAGCGGGACAGCCCAAGCGAGCCGCCTGCTTCGATCTGACCTCGTGGGATGGCCTCAATCCCTGATCGGAAAATCTCGGCCATATAGGCCGAATACCCTATGGAAATGGCGATGATGCCGCGAGTCATGTTGGTCATGTCGATGCCGCCACCTGTCGCATCCTTGACCGCACCGGCAAGCGGCAAGCCGATATAGAGGATGATGACCAGCATTGGAATGCCGCGAATGGTATCGACAAAAAACTCGGCCCCTACAGCCAGCGGATGCAGCTTGTGCTGTGCGCCTCCGACCGTCAGTGTCAGAAGCAAAAACCCAAAAACCGCAAAAGTCAGCGCCGGGTTACGAAACTTGTCTGGCAGAAAACTGGATTGCCAGATCACCGGATAGCCCTGCGTATGAACGCCAGCCGGAACAAAAGCACCAGATACGCTGTCGACGGTTGTAATCTGATCCAGTGCAGAGACGGCATCGGGGGCGCTGCGAATGCGATACTGTTGGCCTTCACCTCCGTCGAACTCTCCGAAGCGGATCAAATCCGCCTGGGCCTGCGGCGTACCCCGAACAATGGCAATTCTTGCTTCAGTACTGCCAACCAGAACAAAGCTCACCTTTGGTTGCATAAAAAAGAACGCCGACACGGCCAATAGTGTCAGGCTGATGGACCCATAGACAACGGTTGTCCGAGCTTTGGGCTTGAAGGACTGCAAACCGACCCAGACCAGACCCATAATGGCCGCAAAGATATAGGCAAAGATCGCTGCACGGAACGTTATCGCGACCCCGGTCGCAAATTGCCAATGCGCCAGAAACATCAGGTAAAACAAAACCAGCCCGGTCAGCAGTTCGAGTCCAATCTGAACATAGACTTTCATGGATTGTGGGAAACGGGCCGTAAGAGGGATCACCGCAACCACCATCGCAAACCCTACCAGCAGGGCCTGTAATCTCATTTGCACCTTTGCGACGATCTCGGGGAACAAGACCCAAGGTTGCGAAGATCGGTCAATGAACTCAGACGTGTTTTCGCTGAGCGCATTAAAGAAGACGGATTCCGCAAAGGGCATCAGCACCTGAGGCTGGACAAGTCCAAGGATCGCCAACCCGACCGAGGCCGGGATTGCCAAAACCGCCGCAACCCTCAACCAGTTCGGCGCTATCGTTTGAAACCGGATGTGGCGCGCCGAGAGATAGGCCAATATGGCCACAGCCAGTATCAGAAGAAACCCAACAAAAATGGGCCCCGCATTTTCACCAATCCCCAAAATGGCAACCAATGACCTCAGATATTTCGAGGATGAGGCAAACAGGTAGATGATGAACGGGGCAGCGGCGAGCAAAACAAGATTACTCGGCCGGATCGAGCTTAGGCGGATCATGGCGTCCCTCGGGTTATGCGTGACCCGGCAGGTTTTCCCGCCGGGTCAGAAAGGGTTTCAACGGCTCAATCAGTGCCCCAGTATTTGGCAACCAATGCGTCCATCGTACCGTCAGCCTGAATGGCGGCCAGCCCTTCGTTTATGGCGTCAACGGTTGCGTCGCCTTCCTGAAACACAATACCCAGTGGATCAGACTGAAGGCCTGTTATGCCTACAGCCAATTCCCCGGCAAATTCCTGTTCATATGCCGATGCCGAGGTTCCATCAATGATTACCCCCTGTACGTCAGCATTCTGCAAAGCCAGAATCGCAGCCGAAAAATTGTCATACAGGCTGACATTCTCGCGTCCGACCAGCTCTTCGGCCAGCTGGGCATTGGTGGTGCCGGTCTGCGCGGCCAGTTTCTGACCGCCCGCCTTGAAGTCGTCCAACGTCATGTCGGCATTATCGACCTGCAGCAGGATGGCCTGACTTACAATGATATAAGGCTCGGAAAAATCCATGTTCTCTTCGCGTTCCGGAGTGATCGAGACACCCGAGATCACGAGGTCGAACTCCCCTTGCTGAAGCGCGGCAAAGATCCCATCCCAGGCTGTATTTACGAAATTCGGGACGCAGTTCACCTTTTCACAGATCGCATTCATGACATCGACATCAAATCCCACAATCTGACCCGTGGACTCATCGACCGTCTCCATGGGCGGATAGGTGGCATCTGTTCCGATCTTAAGTACGCGCCCTTCAAGATCCGCTGCAAACACAGCAGGCGCGGCAAGCGCGGTCAGGGCGGCGGCGGCAAATAGGTTTCTTAACATCTCCGGTTACTCCTTTGTTGGTTCAGGTGTTTAGCGCCGCTTCCGGCGCGACTGTGTCAGGTTGCCGCTCGATCAAAATGGCCCTGATCTTTTTTTGTGTTTCGGACGGGTCAACCCCGTCCAAAGCCTTGAGCATATACTCACCCAGCAATCGACTGGTTTCCTCAATAGGGACGTAATAGGTGCTGGGCGGAGGGACAAAATAACGGCTAAGTTGCAGATCATCGGTCGAGATCACGGTCAGTTCGCGACCGACCTCAACACCCGCCGCATGGGCAGCAGAAAGCACACCCAGGGTCATGGCTTCGTTCGCGCAGATGATCGCGGTTGGCCTGTCGGATAGCCGCATCAAAACTTCAAAGGCATTATACCCCGTTCGCGCGGTCGTAGGCCCGCTGAAGATCAGGGCCGGGTCAACGGCCAGACCGGACGCTCTGAACGCCTGGGCATAGCCCGTTCGACGTTGCGTCGCATAAACCAGATCATCCGGCGGGTTCACCAGGGCAATCCGGCGATGCCCCAAGGCTAGCAGTCGTTGCGTTGCATCGTGACCTGCTGCCTGACTGTCTATATCGACATAGGCATGTGATCTGCCGCTGTCGCTCATACCCATGGTGACAAAGGGGAAACCATTCTGTTGCAGATAGGCAATGCGCGGATCGGCGTGGCGCGTACCCGAGAATATCACCCCGTCTGCCAATCCGTTCTGAACGATTTCCTTCAGCGTCGCCATCGTTCCCTGCAGGCCCGCCACGCTGTGAACGCCAAGCTCATAACGCGACCCTTTCAAAGCCCGCGAAATACCCGCGACAATGCGTGTGAATTCGACGCCTTCCCATTCTTCATCTGAATCAGGTGACACGCTGACCAGAACGCCGATGCGATAGGACTTTTTTGTCCGCAGCTTCAGCCCGTCCAGATTGACCCGGTATCCAAGCTGTTCGGCGGCAGACTGAATCTGCTGCCGCGTTTCTTTCTTGACGGTTTCGGCACCACGCAGCGCGTTCGAGACGGTTCCGACAGAAAACCCCGTCTGCTTTGCAATCGACTTGATCGTCGCGCGCGCCACTATGTCACCTCAACGCTGCGCATTCGCATCAACAGGTCATGTCCCGTCTGCAATGTTTGCGCGTGATCGGCAGTTTCATCATGTTCCACAAAAAGGTCAGCGCAGGGACTGTCAGCCAGTACACGCAGGACCAGAGGCCAGTCCACAACCCCCTGCCCCAGATTTCGCCAGCGCTCGTCGCCTTGCCCGGCCAATAGATCGACGTCTTTAGTATGGACGGAAACGATCCGGTCGGAATAACGGCTCAGCAGTGCAGCCGGGTCAGAAAGCGCCGAATATAGCCAACCGATATCCGGCTGCCATCCAATGGTCTCATGCGACAGGACCATATCCAATGGCGAGCCCTGCCCAAGATCGACAAGGTCAAAATCGTGGTTATGATAGGCAAGGCGCACACCGTTTGCCGACAAGGCAACAGCCCATTCCGCCAACCGGCCCGACACTGCCTTCCACCCCTCGGCGGTGCCGGGCCGAGCCTTGGGCGACAGCCAAGGCATGACCGCCACAGGGCATTCCAAAGCTTCAAGCATTCTAAGAATGTCATCAAACCGTGTTTCAAATTCTTCCCAGTCAAAATGGGCCGATCGAACGGTGAAACCAGCCTGTCTAACCTCATTGGTAACCTGCTTGGGGGTAAGATCGTGGAACCCGACCGTTTCAATATCGGTGAACCCGCAGGCACGCACCAAGTCAAGCTGGGCCGCCAAATCCCCAACCTGCCGGACTGTGTATAACTGCGCTGAAACTCGCATTTTCACGGTTCTACCACAAAATGAAACGTTTCAATCAAGTTGAAACAGCATCAGGGGTCTTGTCAAGAACCGTGTTGGAAAGGGTTATTTCCGCATGGAAACCCCCTGATGGAACAAATGAACCTTGTCAGGATTCGCAGAGACCATCACAGTTTTGCCCCGCATATTCTTCTGAACGCCCGGAAGCTTGGCAATAAGGGCATCCGTCCCATCCTCGACCGCGAAGTATAACAGCGTCACCTCGCCCAAAGCCTCGGTAAAGTCTACGACCCCTTCAAGGATTGGGTCGCTATCCACGGACACAAAATCCTCGGGGCGGACGCCGATATTCACCTGCTTGCCTTCGTCTCCAGCCTCGGTTGGTACCGCTGATATCGCCGTGCCGCCACCGTCCAGCTTGACGACTGTCTGTGCGCCGGTCGCGGTAATGACCCCCGACATCAGGTTCATTGCTGGTGAACCGATGAATTGCGCGACAAACTCGTTGTCCGGCGTCTCATACAGCTCCAGCGGCGTGCCAACTTGGGCGATCCCTTTGTTGGCTAGCACAACGATACGGCTGGCCAGGGTCATCGCTTCGACCTGATCATGGGTGACATAGATCATCGTGCTGTCCGGCATCGCCTCTTTCAGGCGGGCGATTTCGATCCGGGTGGCGACACGCAGCGCCGCGTCCAGGTTCGAAAGCGGTTCGTCGAACAGGTAAACCTTGGGGTCACGCACAATGGCGCGCCCGATTGCGACACGCTGACGCTGACCGCCGGATAGCGCTTTGGGCAACCGGTCCAGATAAGGTTCAAGCTGTAGGATGCGGGCCGCCCGATCGACCGCGGCGCCGACTTCAGCCACCGGCATTTTGGCTATCTTCAGCGCAAAGGCCATGTTTTCGCGAACGGTCATATGTGGGTACAGCGCATAGCTTTGGAACACCATCGCGATGCCTCGCTGTGCTGGCGGCACATCGTTCATCACCTGCCCTTCAATCTCGAGCGTTCCGCCCGAGATCTTTTCCAACCCGGCGACCATGCGCAGCAAGGTGGATTTGCCACAGCCCGAAGGCCCGACAAAAACGATCAACTCGCCCCGCTCAATCTCAAGATTGATGTTCTTCAGAACATCCACATTGCCATAGGTTTTGGCGACATCTGTGAGGTTTAGCTCTGACATGGTTTATTCCTTCTCCCTCAACAGCAGGCAGAATTGTGCAGCACCCAGAGACACTGTCCCCGTTCCTGCGACGCCGCCCAACTCTTCCCCGATCACGCGCCAGTTCCCGTCTGGCAAAATTACTTCGGAACGTTCGGTACCGAGGTTAAATGCGCAGAACACCTCTTCTGCATGATCTTCACGCGTGAAGGTCAAAACGGTCCCGATCTGCGTCATGTTCTTTTGCGCCCCCAACATCAAAGCCGGATGGGCATGGCGGAATGCAATCGCACGACGATAGTGGTGAAGCATGGACTTGGGCTCAGCCTCTGATCGGTCCACGGCACGCTCGGCCTGAGGGTCACTGACAGGCAACCAAGGCTTGCCGGTGCTAAAGCCCGATTGTTCATCCTGCGCAGCCCAAACCATCGGCGTCCGGCATCCGTCGCGGCCCTTGAACTCGGGCCAGAATTCGACGCCATACGGGTCTTGCAGATCGTCAAAGGCCACGTCCGCCTCGGGCAGGCCCAACTCTTCGCCTTGATACAAGCAGGCCGAGCCGCGCATGCACATCATCAAAACTGCATGCTGTCTGGTGGCCGGATCGTCCAGACGCCAGCGCGACGCGTGACGTTCCACGTCATGGTTCGAAAATGCCCAGCAAGGCCAGGCATCACCTGCTTTGTCCTCGAGCTGATCAAATACCTGCTGTGCATAGCTGGCAGTCAAAGCGCGCTTTTCAAGGAACTCGAACGCATAGCACATGTGCATGCGCTTATTACCGCTGGTGTATTCGCCCATAATCTCAAGCCCACGCTGTGCGTCGCCCACCTCGCCCAGACAGGCGCGACCTTCATATTGATCGGTCAGGGCCCGCAGGCGTTCCAGAAAGGCAATGTTCTCGGGCTGGCTTTTGGAGAACAGGTGGTCCTGATGGTTATACGGGTTTACCATCGGCGCGATTGAGGCATTGCGCTGCTCCACGGGCAGGGCAGGATTATCTCGCAGCTTTTTGTCGTGTAAATAGAAGTTGATTGTATCCAGACGAAACCCATCGACACCCAGATCAAGCCAGAAACTGGCGACATCCAGCAAGGCGTCCTGCACATCCGCGCAGTGAAAATTCAGATCCGGCTGTGAGGTCAGGAAATTATGCAGGTAATACTGCAACCGCCGAGCGTCCCACTGCCAGGCCGAGCCCCCGAAAATCGACAACCAGTTGTTCGGCGGCGTACCGTCCGGTTTTGGATCGGCCCAGACATACCAGTCGGACTTGGCGTTTTCACGGCTGGCGCGGCTTTCGCTGAACCAGGGGTGCTGATCTGACGTGTGCGACAGAACCAGATCGATCATCACCTTCAACCCCTGGGCATGGGCGTGATCCAGCAGGTCCCGAAAATCCTCCATCGTGCCGAACATCGGATCAACATCGCGATAGTCGCTGACGTCATATCCGAAATCCTTCATCGGAGATTTGAAGAAGGGCGAAATCCAGATCGCATCAACGCCCAGAGAGGCAATGTACCCCAATCGCTGGGTGATGCCTTTCAGGTCTCCGATCCCGTCACCATTGCTGTCCTGAAAGCTGCGCGGATAGATCTGATAGATGACGCCACCACGCCACCAGTCAGCGGCCACCTTGGTTGCATTGGAAAGTTCTGTTGTGTTCTGCACGTTCATCAGACGCCTCTATTTGACGGACCCGGCCAGCAGGCCTCGGACCAGGTATTTTTGCATTGCGAAAAAGACAGCCAGCGGCACAGCGATCGAGACGAAGGCCGCCGTGGCAAGGATTTCCCAGTTCCCACCGCGCGTGCCCAACAGCTCGACAATCCGGTTTGTCATCACTGTGGTCTGGCCGGACGCATCGATCAGGAACACTTTGGCAACCAGCAGATCATTCCAAGTCCAGAGAAATTGGAAGATGGCAAAAGACGCCAATGCCGGAAAGCTGAGCGGCAGGATCAGTTTGGTAAAGATCTGGAACTCGGTCGCGCCATCAACGCGTGCGTTTTCGATCAGATCGCGCGGCAGCCCGGCCATGTAGTTGCGCAACAGGTAGATGGCCAAGGGCATCCCGAACCCGGTATGGGCCATCCAGACGCCCAAATAGCCTTTCTCAATTCCGATGCTCAGGTGAAATTTCAGCAGTGGGATCAGTGCCAGTTGCAGCGGCACCACCAACAGGCCAACAACCGCAGCGATCAACAGTGCCCGACCGGGGAAATCCATCCACGCCAAGGCATAGGCGGCAAAAGCGGCTACAAGGATCGGAATGATCGTTGCCGGTATCGTGACCGTCAGCGTATTGAAAAACGCCCGTCCCATACTGTCGGTGCTGTCTTCTGCCAACAGAACCTTATGGTAATTGGCCAAGGTGAACTCGGGAGGCAGTTCCGCCGTCACAAAGACGCGCGTGCCGCGACTGCCGGTGAACTCTTCGGTGTTTTCCATCCGGTATTTGCCATCGGCATCCACCGTGATCGTGCCACCCTTGCGCAGCTCTGCCGTGTCACCGGGTACAAAATCATCGATCGCACGAGAACTGATGCCCCATTTCGAGATCGCCGCCTGCGCGCCGGTTTCAAACAGGTTGCCCTCGATCATGTAAACGCCGTTCTCCAGCACCTGAGTTTCCGGTGCGGCAGCGCGCAGCGTTAGGTTCTGCTCGGATGGGAACAGCGACCGCCACCAGCCGCTTGTGGCAATCTGGTCGGCAGTACGAAAGGATGAGATCAACAGCCCCAGCGTCGGCACCACCCAGAGCACGACCAAAAAAAGCACCGAGGCATGGACAGCCCAGCGAAGGGCGGGTTTGGTTCCTGCTATATCGCTCATGGCCTACTCCATCTCTTTGCGCGCATTGCGCACATTCCAGACAAGGATCGGTGCCACCAGCAGCATGATCACCATGGCCGAAGCCGAGCCCACGCCCCAGTCATTGGTGCGGAACAGCTTGTCATACATGTAATTGGCCAGAACCTGCGTTTCCCACTGGCCGTTGGTCATGGCAAACACGATGTCAAAGACCTTGAGCACGGTGATGGTGATCGTGGTCCAGACCACCAGGATGGTGGTCTTGATCTGCGGCACTTTGATACGGAAGAAAATCTGGAACGGATTGGCCCCATCCAGAATGGCAGCTTCGATGGTTTCCTCGGGAATGCCGCGCAGGGCGGCTGACAGGATAACCATGGCAAAACCAGTCTGAATCCAGACCAGCACAACCATAAGAAAAAAGCTGTTCCAGAAGGGAATGGTCAACCATGTCTGCGGCTCGACTCCTCCGAAAAAGATGTAAAGCGCGTTCAGCATCCCGATCTGGTCCTGCTCAACCGGACGGGTGTCATAGACCAGCTTCCAGATCACCGAGGCCCCCACGAACGAGATGGCCATCGGCATGAAAATCAGAGACTTGGCGATGTTGCCCCAACGGATGCGGTCGGTCAGCTGAGCCACCAATAGGCCAAACGCTGTCGACATTGCAGGCACCACGATCAGCCATAGCATGTTGTTGCGCATGGCTTCCCAGAATTTGGGCTCTTGCGCCATCTGGACATAGTTGTCCAGCCCGACCCATTTGTAGCCGCCGCCCGGGACACGATCAGTCAGTGACAGGCGTAGGGTTTCGACAACCGGATAGGCCAGATACAAGCCCAAAGCAGCCAGCGCTGGGAACAGAAACAACCAAGGCCGGATCATGTTCGCGCGGTTGATATTGCGGCCAGCATTCGGCCCCCTAGGCGGGAACAGAACTTTGTCCAGAAACTGATTGGATAGATAGAAGTAGCCCACGCAACCTGACACGCCGATGGCGATGGTCAGCAGGCCTTGAAATGCCGGGTGCATGCCGCTCTCCCTTGCGACGATAGGTTCGGGCAACCCGGCAGAGCGGGTTGCCCAATCTCAGACGCTTTAGTCCAGCGCGTCCCACGAGGATTGGATTTCGTCGGCGACGTCCTGGGCAGGTGTTCCGCCCGTATAGTCGACCATACCAGTCCAGAAGGTTCCTGCACCCACGCCGCCCGGCATCAGGTCGGAACCGTCAAACCGGAAGGTGGTGGCCCCCAGAAGAATGTCGTTCATCTTCTTCAGCGTTGGGTCTGAGAAGACCGAGGTATCGACGCCTTTGTGCGGCGTCAGGAACCCGGTCAGAGCCATCCAGGCTTCATGCGCCTCGGGTGTCTCCAGGTATTTCATCAGCGCATGCGCGCCCGGGCTGTCATTGGTGATTGCCCAAACTGTTCCGGCCCCAAGGACCGGGCTGCCGAGATCCTTGCCTTCATAGGCCGGGAAATAGAAGAAATCGGCATCCTCGCCCACAACCGTGCCTTCAGGGAAGAAGGCCGGAATGAACGAAGCCTGACGGTGCATGTAGCATTGCGGAGGCGAGCTGAACATGCCCTTCGGGCTGTCACGGAAGTCAGTCGTTGCAACCGCGCCAGCTCCGCCGGCCACGTAATCATCGTTGCGCGCAAACGCTCCGAATTCTTCAATCGCGGCGACAACCTTAGGATCGTTAAATTTCAATTTGTTGGCGACCCAGGCGTCATAATCTTCGGGCGGCAACGTGCGCAGCATCATGTCTTCAACCCAGTCAGTCGCTGGCCAACCTGTCGCTCCGCCGGAACCCAGCCCGATGCACCATGGCGTTTCGCCATCTGCAACGATCTGATCGGACAGCGCCTTGAGCTCTTCCATCGTGGTCGGAATCTCATAACCGGCATCTTCGAAGTTTTCCGGCACGAACCAAACCAGCGACTTCACGTCGACCTTGTAGAAGAAGCCATATAGGTGATCCTGCCCGTCCGGACCTTGGTAGGTTCCCAGATCCACCCAGGACTGACCAGCCGCATAGTTGTCGCGAATCCAATCCGCGGTTCCTTCACTCAGGGGAGTCAGGAAACCCGCCTTGGCCATATCTGACGCCAGACCGGGCTGAGGGAACACTGCTACGTTGGGCGCCGATCCGGCTTCGGCATCAATTCTGATTTGCTGCTCAAAGCTGTCCGAGCCGACATAGCTGTACTCATGCCCGGTCGCCGCCGCGAACCCATCCAGTACCTTTTCGACATTCTCTTGGTCCGGCCCCAGCCACGGGCCGAATACGGTAACCTTGTCGGCCTGCGCGACGCCCCCGACCAGGGTAAATGCGGCGACGCCAGCATAAAGCGAGTGTTTCATGAATTTCTCCTCCCAACGATATCTCGCGCCTTTGGTCTCAAATATCCAAAGCGCTTTGGTTGGAGTGAGTTTATGCGCTAACAGCCTCCACCTGTCAATGATTGCTTTGCGAATGTCCATAAATACAAATATCAAACGAGATGTTCGTGAAATCTGTTGACCACCAGAGAAAATGCCCGCAAAAACAAGAATACGCAGTAATTTGTAGGCGCTTTGAACAAATATGAACCTAAAGCAGCTCTCTGAAATCCTTGGTTTGTCCCAAACAACCGTCAGCCGTGCGCTGAACGGATACCCCGAGGTCAGCGAAGCCACGCGCACAAGGGTTCAGGCCGCCGCAACAAAACACGGGTACCGCCCGAACAGCCGGGCCAAGGGTCTGGCGACAGGTCGATCACACGTGATCGGGCACGTGATTCCCAGCTCATCCCAGCATGAAATGGTGAACCCAATCTTTGGCGATTTTGTCGCCGGGGCTGCTCGTAGATATGCCGAACACGGCTATGACATGATGTTCACCAGCGCCGACGACACATCTATTGAACGCGCATATCGCGACCTGTTTCAGCGTGGTGCCGTGGACGGTGTCGTTCTGCAGGGCCCCAAGGTGAACGAGCAGCGGATTGAAGTCCTCAATCGCATGGGCGCGCCCTTCATTGTGCACGGACGATCCACTGGAATAGACGCGCCCTATGACTGGGTTGATGTGAACAACAAAAGCTCGTTCAAGCGCGCCACCCAGTTTCTGATCGACCTGGGGCATCGACGGATCGCCCTTATCAACGGACTTGAAGATATGGATTTCGCCCAACGCCGCCGGGCCGGTTACCTGCAGGCCCTGGATCAAGCCGGTCTGTCACCGGACCCTGAATTGATGCGCAGCGCCGAGATGACAGAGGTGTATGGCCACCACGAAGCGCGCGATATGGCTCAACTTAAGAACCCTCCGACCGCCATCCTGGTTTCGTCAATGATTTCGGCCATCGGAGTTCGGCGGGCATTGAACGAAGCAGGGCTGCAGATGGGCCGCGATGTTTCGGTGATCGCCCATGATGACGACCTGTCCTATCTGAAAAACGGGCAGGATGTACCGATCTTCACCGCCACGCGATCCTCGGTTCGGTTGGCCGGTGAAATTGCTGCCGAAATGCTGATCGAACGAATAAATGCGCCCAAAGACCCGGCCAAAACTAGATTGCTGGAGGCCGAGCTGGTAGTTGGCGGCTCGACCGGCCCCGCCCCCAACAGGTTCTGAATATGAAATACAACCGCACTGATTTCCCCAAAGATTTCCTCTTTGGCGTCGCGACCTCGGCCTATCAGATCGAAGGCCACGCACAGGGAGGGGCCGGGCAAACCCATTGGGATACCTTTGCCAGGACCCCCGGCAATGTTGTGCGAAATGAAAACGGGGATCTGGCCTGTGACCACCTGAACCGGTTCCCGCAGGATCTGGATCTGGTGCGCGATGGCGGCTTTGATTGCTACCGGTTTTCGACCAGCTGGGCGCGGGTTCTGCCCGAAGGCCGTGGTCAGGTGAATGAGGCCGGGCTGGATTACTATGATCGGCTGGCCGATGCGCTGCTGGAACGCGGTATCCGCCCCTGCGCCACGCTTTACCATTGGGAGCTGCCCTCGCCGCTGTCCGATCTGGGCGGCTGGCGCAATCGCGATATCGCCGGGTGGTTCGCCGATTTCACCGAGGTCATCATGGGCCGCATCGGCGATCGGATGTACAGCGTCGCCCCCATAAATGAGCCGTGGTGCGTCAGCTGGCTCAGCCATTTCGAAGGCCATCACGCTCCGGGTCTGCGCGACATCCGTGCAACCGCCCGCGCAATGCACCACGTCCTTCTGGCCCATGGCAGCGCCATCGACGCGATGCGGGGCCTTGGCATGTCCAACCTGGGCGCGGTTTTCAACCTGGAATGGGCCGAACCCGCAGATGACAGCCCCGAAGCGCGCCGCGCGGCTGATCTGTATGACGGCATCTACAACCGGTTCTTTCTGGGCGGCGTTTTCAACAAGGCCTATCCAGACAACGTTCTGGAGGGGTTAGAGCCCTACCTGCCCGCTGGCTGGCAGGATGATTTCGACATCATCGGTACGCCGGTCGATTGGTGTGGTCTGAACTACTATACCCGCAAGTTGATTGCGCCTTCGGAGACCACCTGGCCCAGTCTGCAGGAAATCGCCGGCCCGCTGCCCAAAACTCAGATGGGGTGGGAGATCGAACCCGCCGCCCTGACCCGGTTTCTGACCCGCACCAAGCAGGATTACACCGGGGACCTACCGATTCTGGTGACGGAAAATGGCATGGCCAGCCCCGAACGGCAGCAGGATAGCGACCGGATCGACTATCTGAACCAACATCTATCGGCGGTACAGGACGCCTTGGCACAGGGCGTGCCGATCAAGGGTTACTTCATCTGGTCCCTGCTGGACAACTACGAATGGGCGCTGGGATATGAGAAGCGGTTCGGCCTTGTGGACGTGGACTTTCAGACGATGGAACGGACACCCAAGGCATCCTACACCGCAGTACAAAAGGCCCTGACGGGAGGCACCGTGTCCTTGCCGCTGGCGCAACCGGCAGGGGCCATGCACGACCATTGGAACCTCGTGGCCGATATCGGCGGCACCAATACGCGGCTTGGCGTGATCACCAATGGTGAGCTGACGGATCTGCGCAAATACCCCACCGGCAAGCTGCCCGAATTGCTCGAAGCCTTTCACAGCCTGCGCGACGAGATCGGAACCGACCCACGGGCCGTGGTTGCCGCCGGGGCAGGACCTGTCCGCAACGGTACAATCAGGCTGACCAACGCCCAACTTGATCTGTCAGAGGATGATATCGCTCAGGCAACGGGCGCCCGGCATACCTTTGTGATCAACGACTTCACTGCCGCTGCGTGGTCTGTTGCCGAAATTTCCCATGACAATGTTGAAGTCTTGCAAGGGGCCAAGCATCCACCGACCGGCACACGTCTGGTCGTCGGGCCTGGAACCGGGCTAGGTGTCGGATCGCTGCTATATTCGAATGGCCGCTATCACACGGTGTCCGGCGAAGGCGGCCATATCGGCCTCTCGCCCCGAAATCAGGACGAGGTCGAAATATTCAACGCCGCGCGGCAGGTAGCCCCCGAGTGTTTCTTTGACGACACCCTGACACTTGAGGCGGAAATGTTCCTCAGCGGTACGGGTTTGCCAATCCTCTATCAGGCCATCGAACTGGCAGGGGGTCGGGCAAAGGCCGAGCCCCGAACCGCGCGCGATATCCTTCAGGATGCACGCGACGGAACCGATGCCCATGCCGTCAAGGCCGCGCATATGTTCACCACACATCTAGGCGCGGTCATGGGCGATCTGGCGGTCGTCATGATGCCTTCCGGTGGCGTGTTCCTTGTGGGCGGCGTGGCCGAAAAAAACCGCTGGCTGTTCAAGGACGCCTTCCGAGACGCCTTTAATGCCGGAGGCCGGTTCAGCGAGTTGCGCCGATCCATGAACCTGTATGTCTCGGAACAGGATGAATTTGGCATTGTTGGCGCTAACAATTTCTGTAAAAATGCGCTAAGGCGGTAGTCTGACCGCACGTTTCAGAAACAGAAAGGTCCCGGCATGATCCTATGCTGTGGTGAAGCCCTGATCGATATGATCGAGACGCCCACGATCTCGGGCGAACTGGGGTTTGTGCCCCATTCTGGCGGTGCGATTTTCAACACGGCTATTGCCCTGGGTCGATTGGATACGCCGGTGGGTCTGCTGACCGGGCTTTCCTCTGACATGTTCGGGCAACAGCTTATGACCGCCCTCAAGGCCAGCCATGTTGACTCCGACCGGGTAATCCACTCGGACCGCCCGACAACATTGGCATTTGTACAGCTCAAGGATGGGCAGGCGGCCTACAGTTTCGTCGATGAAAACTCGGCCGGACGGATGTTGACGCCAGAGGATATGCCAAGCCATCTGCCCTCGGTCTCGGCGCTGTATCTGGGCGGGATCAGTCTGGCATGCGAGCCTTGCGCAGATGCCTATGCGGCGGTGCTTGACCGCTTTGGATCAGAGCGCGCCGTCATGTTGGACCCAAACATTCGCCCGGATTTCATCCGGGATCAGACCCGGTATCGCACCCGGCTGAACCGCATGATTGCGCAAGCGGATATCGTCAAGGTCTCGGACGAAGATCTGAACTGGATCATTCCGGGCCCAGAAAGCCTTGCTGAGAAAGTTCCGCTGTTGCTGCAGGCAGGACCTTCGGTGGTGATCGTCACCCGGGGCAGCGAAGGCGCGATCGGGTATCTTGCGGACGGGTCCGACGTTTCTGTTCCCGTAAAAAAGGTCGAGGTCGTCGACACCGTTGGCGCCGGTGACACTTTCAACGCAGGCGTCTTGTCCGCCCTAGATCAATCAGGCCACTTAACAAAACCCGAATTGCGCACATTGCCAGCAAACGCCTTGCGCGCAGCCCTTTCGAAAGGGGCGGAAGTCGCCGCTGTTACTGTCGCACGCGCCGGGGCAAACCCGCCCTGGGCACATGAACTTTGACCCAACGAAGAAGCCGATGAAACGTTCCGAAATCAACGAAATCAAATCCGAGGCCGAGGCCTTTATCCGTTCCTTTGGGGCAGTGCTGCCGCCGTTTGCGGGCTGGTCGCCCGAGAAAATGCGCAGCGAACAGGCCGCCGGTATCCGTGAACGCGGGCTTGGGTGGGACATAACCGACTATGGCCAGGGTCGGTTTGACGAACTTGGCCTGTTCCTGTTCACCCTACGCAATGGCGATGTCAGCGATCTGAACAAGGGGCAAGGCATGCTCTATGCCGAGAAACTGCTGGTGTCGCGGGACAAGCAGCTTTCGCCGATGCACCGGCACATCGTCAAAGCCGAGGATATCATCAACCGGGGCGGTGGCGATCTGGTGATGGAAATCTACGCCTCAGACCCTCAGGGCGGCATTGACCGCGATACCCCTGTGACCGTGCCTAGCGACAACTGCCCTGTGACGCTTCAACCTGGCGAACTGCTGCGGCTAAAGCCCGGTCAAAGCGTGACCTTGATGCCGGGTATCTGGCACGCGTTCTGGGCGGAAAAAGGCGATTGTTTGATTGGCGAAGTGTCTACCGTCAATGACGACCGAACCGACAACGTCTTCGAACAGCCGATCCCTCGCTTTGCGACAATCGAGGAAGACGCCATCCCGGATTTCCTGCTGGTTGCGGATTATTGACATTGGCGCATAGGCGCGCTGGCACCGGCTTTGAACCCGATAAGCCCCTTTTACTAAATCGGAAAATCAGTCTACCATGGGCGATACTGGCACGCTGATAGTGGTCCGCCGGGAAGGAGCCTGAGCAATGGTGACAAAAGCCGAGCTTGAAGCAGAGATCGCAGAGTTGCGGCGGCAACTTGCCGAGCAGCCAACTGCAAAAAACGCTTCGCCAGATAAAGGGGCTGACGCCCCGCTGCACGAAACCATCGCCGACCGGCTTACAGATAACCTCGAATCCTGGTCCACACAGCTTGACGATATACTTGAGGAATTCGAAGATCTGCCGCACAGAAAATCAATTCTGTTTGCCGCTGGTATTTTTGCCCTAGGCTACATGCTTGGCCGGTCACGCTAGGAGACGCCCATGAGCCGCATATCCCGCAATGTCTCAGTCATTTTGCGCGCTGAACGCTTGATCGCACGCGCACAGCTTGCGATCACCGTGAAACGGGCCGGGTTTTACCTAGCCGCCGGAGTGGCGGTGGGCCTGGCGATCATCATGCTGAATCTCGCCGGATTTTTCTGGCTTTCCGCGACCCTGTCGAAACCCGTTGCTGCGATACTTGTTGCGGGGACCAATCTGGTACTTGCTTTGGTTCTGGTTCTGCTCGCCAATTCGATAAACCAACACGGCGATGCCTCGGCCGCAGTCGAACTTCGGGATATGGCGCTGCAAGACATTGAATCCGAAATCAGGGAATCCCTGGCCGAGGTCCAAAACACCGTAGTCGGAATTCGCCGCGACCCGGTTGGCGTACTGGCGCCCGAAGCCATCACGGCCTTGCTGAGCATGCTGCTGAAATACGCCCGGCGCCGGAAAGAAACGCCGAACGAATAAGACCTACTCCAGAAAATTCACCGCAGCCTGCGCGATCACCATCTCCTCATTTGTGGGGATCGTCAGAATCCGGACACGGCTGAAATCCGTGGACAGAACTGTTCCACCATCGGCATTCCTGGCGTGATCCATTTCGATCCCGATCCATCGCATTCCATCACACACCATCTGCCGGATCTGGGCCGCGTTCTCACCAACGCCACCGGTGAAGACAAGCGCATCAATCCCCTCAAGTGCGGCGGACAGGGCGCCAAGCTCTCGCCGGATACGGAAGACGTAATAGTCGATTGCCTTTCGGGCTTCGGGCGTATCAGCGGCCAACAACGTGCGCATATCCGATGATATCCCCGACAGGCCCAGCAGGCCGGATTTTCTGTACAACATTTCGGCAATCTCTTCTGCGGTCATTCCGTCCTGCTGCAGCATATACAGCACGACACCTGGATCCAGCTGACCGCAGCGCGTGCCCATCGGCAACCCGTCAAGCGCCGAGAACCCCATGGTCGAAGCCACAGCGCGCCCACCTGAAACCGCGCACATGGATGCCCCGTTTCCAAGATGGGCGATAACCACACGGCCATCATACAGACCCGGTGCCGTTTCTTTCAGCTTGTTCGAAATGTAGTCATAGCTCAGCCCGTGGAACCCATAGCGGCGAACGCCTTTGTCATAGTAGCTTTTCGGCAAGGCAAAGGTGTCGTTTACCCACGGATGGGTGCGATGAAACGCCGTGTCAAAACAGGCAACCTGAGTTGTTCCGGGGAAGGCAGCGCTGGCTGCACGAATACCCGAAAGACTGTAGGGCTGATGCAAAGGAGCAAAAGGAATAAACCCTTCTAAAGTGTTGATGACAGTGTCATCCACGCGCACAGGCTCGGAATAGACCGTTCCCCCATGCACTACGCGATGACCTATTGCGCACACATGAATGTCAGGAAGATATTCCCGCGCCATTTCAAGAAATGCGTGGATCGCTTCATCATGGCTTTTGGTGCTCGACAGGGGACGATCTACTGATCTGCCGCCTGCCGACTGGGCCAATAGGCGTGGTGCATCACCTAAACGTTCTATTTGTCCGCGCCACCGCATGCTGGGACGGTTGTCATCAACCAGTTCGTACAGCGCGAATTTCAGTGATGAGGACCCGGCGTTCAGTGCCAGAACATGGTCAGCCATGGAGTTTGCCTTTACTTGCATATGCATGAAGCGCCGCCACCGCGCAGGACGCCAGACGCGAGTCGTCATCATCCGAACGCGAGGTTAGGATAATCGGAGCAGCAGCCCCGACCACGATCCCTGCCGCCTCGGCATGAGAGATGAAGGTCAGCTGTTTCGCCACCATATTGCCTGCTTCTATGTTTGGGGCGACAAGAATGTCCGCAGCACCAGCCACCTCGGACGTAATCCCTTTGGTGCGTGCCGCATTCAGATCGACCGCGTTGTCCATAGCCAGGGGGCCGTCAACCAACCCTCCTGTGATCTGACCCCGTTCGGCCATCTTCGACAGCAAGGCGGCATCAACTGACGACGCCATGCGCGGGTTGATCGTCTCAATGGCTGAAAGCACGCCTACCTTTGGGGTCTCAATCCCGATGGAATGTGCCAGATGGATTGCATTCTGAACAATATCAGCCTTGGTTTCGAGGTCAGGGGCAATATTCACGGCCGCGTCAGTGACCATGATCGGACGCGACATCCCCGGAACATCCATAACGAATATATGTGACAGCCTTCGCCCGGTTCTCAACCCGTTTTCGCGGCGCAGAACCGCGCGCAACAGGTCATCGGTGTGCAAATGCCCCTTCATCAGTGTTTGCGCCCTGCCCTCAACCACCAGGTCAACCGCGCGATGGGCGGCGGCTTGGTGGCCATAGGCCTCGATAATTTCAAATCCGGACAGATCGGCACCCAGTGCCTCGGCTGCGGCAGCGATCTTGCCGGGATCACCCACAAGGATCGGCGTGATAATGCTGTTGCTATACCCCAGCAAAGCACCCCCCAATGAGTTTGGCTCTTCAGGTGCAACAACAGCAGTTGGCATCGGGTCAAGGGGTCTGGCTTTCGCCAGCAGCGCTTCGAAATGTCGGTGGCGTTGTACGATAAGTCCCGGCACCTCGATCGAATCGAATTCCATATGCTTTGCGGGCGGCGTGACTCGGACATCTCCGCTCAGGACCAGGGTGCTGTCGCCAACACGCCGAACCTCGGCGGTGCAGATAACATCACCATCGTCGGATTTTTCTGTAACCCGAACAACTGCGGTCAACTCATCTCCGGCCAGAACGATCGCGTGAAACCGTAGATTGGCCGCGCGGGTCTGGGTTCCCGCGCCCGGCAAAATATTCCCCAAGACAGCCGCCACCAGACCGGCGGGCCAAAGCGCAGGGGCCACCGCCTCGGGGTGTCCGTCGCCGTCACCGTCATAGGCCGCCAGATGCAGAGGATTGTGATCCCCCGATGCCGAGGCGAAGGCGTAAAGATCGTCAACCGTGCACAATCGTGTCAGCTGGGCTTCGTCTCCGACCTCGAGCTGTGAAAAGGTTCGGTTTTCCTGGATCTTCATTTTGGTCAGGCCTTTTTTCAGACGGTGCATCGGCATGCCTCGGAATTGGCGGCGGGTCGGAGCGGGGCATTCTCGGTCACTATTCGACCTGCGCCAAATCCTCCAGATCGGATGACGGATCCATACCTTCGCCAATAACACGTTAACCTACCTCTAGCCGATCCTCTGCTGACGGCAATAGGCCGGACAATGTTTCAACAGCCCAATTTAAAATGATGGTTTGTTCGACAACAGCACTGCCCGGACCCTCCGAAGGAGTACTGCGCCTGAGGTGGCTTGCCATCCACACCGTCAACCAAGAATAGTTTTCACAAATTGCGAGTTAAATTTTTGATTTAAGAACCACTTTTGACATATATACGATCCGGCCAAACACTTTGCCGCCCTTAGACCTGTTTCCACTAGCCAGTAATGCGGGGGCAAAAATGGGACGGGCATTCACATCTGCACAGGCAAAAACCTGCGGAAGCTGGTATTCAATGCGGCAGACCGGGCATATTGGTCTGATGACCCTGTTTGGGCTACAGCGCCGCTGTCCAAACTCTGTAACGTCCTTGCCCTGTCACCTCGCGGATCAAGCCCCTCCGGCTGAAACGGTCAATGTTGCGCTGAACCGCAGCGCGTGAGGCTTTAGTCAGCTCTTCCGCCAATGGGGCCGAAACCATTGGCCAAGCCGTAAACACGTCGATCAGTCTTGGTGGTGTGCGCCCGCTCAACTCTGCAGTGGTCTCTCTGGCGCGTTGCTCCCAGGCGCTGACCCGGTCCAGGTGCAGCAAGGCGGACAATACCGCCTGCCCTGTTCCCCTGATCCAGGTAGCAAGCTTTTCTGATGGTTCACCAACACCTCTCAACGCACCCGGACCCGACAGAACCAAGGGCATGAACACAGCCCCGCCCCGCCCCATCTTGGCCGCATGACGGGCGGCAATGATTGCAGCCTCGGTATCCTGTCCGATGCCTTGAGACAGGGCCCGCCAGGCATGAAAACCGATGGCGGCCTGCGTCACCGGGTGCAGCCCCTCGGAATTGCGCATGACTTCGGCAAGATCGGCGATGGCTTCGGGGACTTCGTCAATCCCCTGCGCAATTCGATCTAAAAAGGCTGTCAGGCCAATCTCCCACCCGCCATCCGATGGCGCGGCGCCGGATGTTAGCCGCCGTACGGCCCAACCCGCGCGGTACAGGGCCTGCACATCATCCCCGGTTGCACCAATGCGAAGCCCGGTCCAAAGCGCCAGCCGATCAACGCTGATCCGGTCGCCGGTCCACCATCCCAAATCGGATACATCCATCAGCGCCAGCCGGTGTGTCCACCCATCCGGACCGGCGCGCAAACGTTCGTCCAAGGCGCCAAAACTAACTGCCAGATCGGCCAGTTCCAACGACAGATCTGCCTGCGCCGCACGCCAGTCCCTGGGATCAAACAAAAGACTGCGGTCGACCCTTGGACCGGGCGGCAGGAAATCCTCGACGGCCTCTTCGTCAGGTGGCAGGAACCACAGATCATCCTCATCAGCGTCGTCATCATCATAGATGCTGCGCGGGCCGAGGGGGTCCTCGTCCTCATCCGGATTGGGAATGACGGGTGTGGTGGTCATGTCCGCTATATTTCTGGTATTTCCGCAGGTTCACAAGGCGTTTTTGACGCCACCTCAGCTTGCAAAGGTCGCGGTCAGAATATCCAGCTTACTTTCCAGGTCAGTCTGATCGCTGTCACCAATCAACATATAGCCATAACCGTCTTTGGACCAGGTGGCCGTCGCCAACCCGCTGAGCACTGCCTCTTTCAAATCCTTGCTTGGCGCGCCTTCACCCTGACGAATGACACAGAAGGCAAAAGGCTGGCCCTGTTCATTCGCAAAGACCACTTGAACCAACGGTTTGCCCCTGAAAGACAACACCTGCGCACGCTTCAATTCCATCCCCGGCAACGCCTCAAGAGTGTCACGTCTCAAGGACAGACCCAGCTGTGCCTCGGCCTGATCAAACTGAGTTGTCAACGCCTGTTCCGAGCTGTCCATCCCCGCGATCGTGTCCGCCGCATATAGTGATTGATAGATCGCCGCCTGCTCAGCCCACCCCATGGGCTGAGGCCTGGTTACCAAATATGTGGCCGACACAGAAATCACCGCGACAGATGCAGCTACGGCCAACAGGCGCAGAGGACCGCCACTGGTTTGTATCTCGGCATTTGGGTCAGGCAAAACCATCCGGGGCATCTCGGCCGGGACATGTTCAAACACCGCTTGTACCACCGGTGCGAATGGATCATGCCCCATCAGGCGCGCCTCAAGCTCGGGTTCGGCCGCAACCGCAGCTTCTATCGCCTGGGCCTCGGCTTCATTCGCTTTGCCTTCCAGGTACGCTTTGAGAACTTCATCGGAAAACTTCATTTGCGACTCCGTCGAACGGCATCTGCCGCCTCATGCTGCATCACGACTTTCAGTTTTTGTCGCGCATTGGACAGCCTGCTCATGATCGTTCCTATTGGCACCTCCAGCAATGCTGCGGCCTCGCGGTAGCTATAGCCTTCGACATAGACCAGCATCACCGTTTCTCGCTGTGCTTCTGGCAACTGCATCACTTGGGTAAACACTTCGGCGGCGAATATATTCGTTTCCGAGTCCGGTCCGGATGCAATCAGCTCTGACTCTGGGGTCAACGACAGTGCCTGCGCTTTTCGGACCGAGCGGGCACGCAGCTCGTTCAACCAGATTGAACGGCAGATCGTCATCAACCAACTGTCCAACCGCTCAAATGACGTGACCTGGTGGTGGCGTTCAAGCGCACGCAGGCAAGTAGCCTGCAACAGATCATCGGCCACATCGGAAGCACCCGACAGGGCAAGCCCAAACCGCCAGACGCGCCTCGAATGCGTCTGGATCGCGCCGCGCACGGCCTGCTCGGAACTCAATTCACCGACCATAGTTTGCTTCACGACCTCTATCATTTTCACGAACCAGGTTCGCTGGGTCAGGCCTGACATACCCTGCGCGGGAAAGAAATGGAACTTATGTTGAAAAGGAAAGTACCATGCGGTCTTTGAAATTTCCCGTGATCTGATCGGAAATCCGCATGCTCTGATCGAAACATCCTCACTAGGAACGGAGTCTACATCCAGACAGCCGGATCAAGGAGATGGGTTTAGGTCGCGAAGATACACGTACATATCCTGCGCACTCTATTTTCTGGATCGTTGTTGTGAGGTCAGATTTCAGGCATGGAGCCGCTTCACGACTGCGCTTCATCTAGGCGTTTGATCTCTGTGCAGATATACTCGGCCAGCTTTTGTTGAAATGCTGTGAGGTTCCGGTCTTTTCGTTGAACAAGATAGATCGGAAAGGCCAGCGACATCCCCGGTGTTTTTATCTCTCGTAAAGACCCGTTTTCCAATTCGTCTTTAACAGAAGACCAAAACAGGAATGAGATGCCCGCCCCTGCCCGGACGGCCTGTTTGATGGCTTCGCCATGTCCAAATTCCAGTGTGACATTGCTTCTGATTATTCCATGAGTCATCAGCGCATAGTCTTCGAGATCGCGCCGGGCAGTATTTGTCCTTGCGGTGACAAATGGAAGGTCCTTCAACTTCTCTGGTGTCACCTGATTGCCAACAAAGGTCGTCTTATCTGACCCCGCCAAGATCAATCTTTCATTGTACAACGGCGTTACATCAAGCCCGCGGATTCCGTGAATCTGGTCGACAATCGTCAGTCCAAAGTCACATTCGCCTCTCAATACCTGCTCGCTGGCCAGTTTTGGGCTCGCAACCTGCACTGAAATATCACTCTGTTCGTGGTCCGTTTTGAACTGAGAAACAATGGACGGCAGGATGTATGACCCCAAAGTCATTGACGCGGCGATTGAGGCGTGCCCAACCGCGCCGGATTTGCGGTCCTGAAGTTCCTGCTCAAGCTCTCGTGTCTGCGACACGATTTCCTTGGCCCAGACGTATATGCGTTTCCCATCTTCTGTCAGCGCTATCCGCCGCCCATTGCGCTGCGTAAGCTGCACCCCCAGTTTTTCAGAAAGCGCCTTGATATGCGTTGTTACAACGGGCTGTGCGATGCTGCATTCCTCAGCAGCCCGCGAAACGCTTTCTAACTCGGCGACGTGACAAAACACTTCAAGCTTGTGAAGTGTTAGCTGACTGATGAGTGACCGCATCTGTTGACCCTCGCCCTTGGACTTTTTTGTTCTGATGAACTTCCACTGTCATATCTAGTATATGATATGAATTACCCCTGTACTATATATTTTTCATCAGGCGTCAGCGTTTCTATTTTGCATCCCAACTTGGCTTGGAGATGTAGATGCCTCTTGATCACGACTCACAAAACGACGCTCGGCTAATTGATGCGGCTATAAACGAGTTGGTTTTGGCCAATAGAATTCTTGCGCGTGAAGACGTTATAGACAGTTTTGGGCACGTCAGCGTGCGCCACCCGCTGCGGAAAGATCGCTATTTTCTGTCCCGTTCGCGCAGCCCTATCAATGTGACTCGCGAGGACATCATGGAGTTCACTTTGGAAGGTGAACTTATCGGCGAAGATCATCGTCGGCCATATAACGAACGACATATTCATGGGGCGATCTACAAAGACCGACCCGATGTGAACTCGGTGGCGCATCATCATGCGCGCTCGATCATTCCGTTCACAATGAATGATGTGTCCTTGCGTCCGATCTTTCACATGTCGTCAGTCATCGGCAAAGAAGTTCCGACCTGGGACAGCCAGGACGAGTTTGGTGACACCAACATGTTGGTTGACCGGATGGATATGGGCCACTCTCTTTCGCGCGCGCTTGGGCAAAACAGTGTTGCCCTGCTGCGTGGCCACGGCTGTATCTGTGTGGCTGCAAACATCCGGGCAGTTTGCATGGTTGCGACCGGTCTTAAAGACAATGCCGCGCTGGTTCAGCAGTCGCTGGCGCTGGGTTCCCTCAAACATCTTACAGATGGTGAAATCGACAAAACCAGCGCGATGCTTTTGGGCGACATGCCCCTGGCCCGGGCCTGGGATTACTGGGTGTCGCGTGCGGGCTTCGCCGGCTTGTAACAAAGCCGAGCCGCGCATTTCCGGCAAATGGATATAGCTAAGAGCGTTGCCTGTGTGACCTCTTGCCAAAGTGACTAAGGAGGCAACAGTGCCAATAGAGCCTATTTTGATTGCAGGTGCCGGAATCGGCGGCTTGGCCGCCGCAGCTGGTCTTGCCCGCAAGGGTTTTCGTTCGATCGTTGTCGAACAGGCCCCCATTTTGGGAGAGATCGGTGCTGGTATCCAGATCGGACCAAATGCCTTTCACGCTTTTGACTATCTGGGCGTTGGAGACGAAGCGCGATCCAAGGCCGTGTATGTCGATTCACTGCGTCTAATGGATGCTAAGAACGGGAATGATATCACGACAATCCCGTTGGGTGAGGACTTCAGAAAACGTATGGGCAACCCATACGCTGTTGTTCACCGCGCCGATCTGCACTCGGTCCTACTGGATTATTGCGAAGCAAGTGACCTGATCGACATTCGAACGAACACACTTGTTAGCGGTTACGAACAGGATGGAAAATCCGTCAGCCTCAAGACATCTCTGGGTGTATTCAAAGGCGCTGCGCTGATCGGTGCGGAAGGGCTTCGTTCACCAATCCGAGCCCAAATGATCGGAGATGGCGAGCCCAGAATTTCAGGTCACACCACATATCGAAGCGTCATTCCCACAGAGCAGATGCCTGAAGATCTGCGCTGGAATGCTGCAACATTGTGGGCTGGCCCCAAATGCCACATCGTGCACTATCCGCTGAAGGGCGGGAAGGTTTACAATCTGGTTGTCACCTATCACCGCGACCTGCAGGAGCCTATTGCAGGTCGACCCGTTAGCCGCAAAGAAGTGATGCAGGGCTTTGAACACATTGCCCCCCGAGCGCGTCAGATCATCGAACACGGTCAGGACTGGAAGCTTTGGGTGCTTTGTGACCGCGATCCGATTTCCAACTGGCGCGATGGTCGCGTGGCTCTCTTGGGCGATGCGGCTCATCCAATGCTGCAGTATTTTGCTCAGGGCGCATGTATGGCGCTCGAGGATGCTGTCTGCTTGTCGCATTGCATGGAAAACTACGGCGACAACATCGAGAACGCGTTGGAAACCTACCAGAACCAACGCCGGGTTCGGACGGCACGTGTTCAGATGAACTCGCGCCTGATCGGCGACTATATCTATCACCCGGACGATGCGCAGGCCGCCGTACGCGACCACGTAATGTCGAACATGACACCCGACGAATGGTGCGACCAACTTCATTGGTTGTACGGATCGAATGGACTTGAAAATTAAAGGATAACAGATGGGCTACGTTTTCCCCCCTCAAAACACCGTAACCCTTCCGGTAGCTGGCAGCGATGATCGTCTGCCAGTGCGCCGTATTTTGTGCGTCGGCCGGAACTATGCGGCACACGCACGCGAAATGGGTAAAGACCCTGACCGCGATCCGCCGTTCTTCTTTTCGAAACCCGCCGATGCAGTGGTTATGGACGGCGAAACCGTCGCATACCCGGCTGAGACCGCCAATTTCCACTACGAAGCGGAATTGGTCGTTGCGATCGGCAAAGAAGGTCGCAACATTCCAATGAACAACAGCCTCGATCACGTCTGGGGCTACGCTGTCGGCAATGACCTGACCCGCCGGGACCTGCAGCTTGCAGCCCGGGAACAGGGACGCCCCTGGGACATGGGTAAGTCGTTTGACCGCTCGGCCCCGATTGGCCCGATCCACCCGGTTTCGGCCGTTGGCCACCTGTCAACCGGGGAAATCAAGCTGACCGTCAACGGAGAAGTTAAGCAGCAGGCTGATCTTTCGGAATTAATTTGGTCCGTTCCCGAAATCGTTTCGATCCTGTCCAGCTTCATCGAGCTAAAACCAGGCGACCTGATCATGACCGGCACGCCGGCAGGTGTTGGATCGATGGATCCTGGTGATGTCTGTGTCGTCAGCATCGAAGGGCTGGGGCACATCACCACAACAATCGGGGCCGCTGAATGAACTTTCAGCTGCATAACTTCTTCAGGTCTTCAACATCGACGCGTTTGCGTGCGGTGTTGAACCTGAAAGGGTTGGACTACGACTATATCGCCTATGTTCTTCGCACGGGCGAAACCAGAAGTCCCCAATATCTGGCTATGAACCCCCAAGGGTTGGTTCCTTCCCTTGTACGGGAAGATGGCACGGTCATGACCCAATCCCTTGCCATCATCGAATGGCTGGATGAGGTTTATCCCGAACCTGCACTTTTTCCTTCCGATCCAGACGGAAAGGCACAGGACCGTGCGCTTGCCTATATGATTGCATGTGACATCCATCCGCTGAACAACCTGCGCGTATTGCAATATTTGGGCAGTGAATTCGATGCGGATGAGGAAAAGCAGAAAAGCTGGTTCACACATTGGGTGAAAACCACACTTGATGCGTTTGAACAGACGCTGGCGTCTCGGGAAGAACAATCAATCTATTGCTTGTCCGACACACCCGGATTGGCCGATGTCTGTTTGTATGCGCAAATCTGGAACAATAAGAGATTTGGCATCCCGATGAATGATTGGCCAAACATATCGCGTATTTACAAAGCATTGGATGCACTTCCTGCGTTCCGAAATGCGGCGCCACCGAACCAGCCCGATGCAGTATAATGAAAGACTTTAGGAGACTGTTTTGAGTTCCGATACCAGCCACGAGAACGTTGAGCATTCAATGCAGCCCGAAGACAGCCCCGAGCTGCGCAATTTGTACAAGAATTTTGCAGACGAGCATATCATTCCGCTCTGGACTCAGCTTGGGGATTTGATGCCCATGCATCCCAAGCCGAAGGCCATTCCTTATGTTTGGAAGTGGCAAACGATCCTGCCTCTGGCCGAAGCGTCTGGTGATCTTGTCCCGGTCGGTCGGGGTGGCGAGCGTCGCGCGTTGGGATTGGCCAATCCCGGCCTTGGCGGCAACGCATACATAACCCCCACGCTTTGGGCAGCGATCCAATACTTGGGCCCCAAGGAAACCGCGCCTGAACACCGCCACTCACAAAATGCGTTTCGTTTCGTCGTCGAAGGCGAAGGGGTTTGGACCGTTGTCAATGGCGATCCGGTTCGAATGAGCCGCGGAGACCTGTTGCTGACACCAGGTTGGAACTTCCATGGTCATCACAACGATACCGACAATCCCATGGCCTGGATTGATGGTCTGGACATTCCGTTCAGCCAACAAAACGATGTCGGATTCTTCGAGTTCGGATCGGATCGGGTAACCGATTATGCGACGCCGCGGTTCTCACAAGGAGAGCGTCTGTGGTGCCACCCAGGTCTGCGGCCATTGTCGCAACTGCAGAACACCGTTTCGTCGCCAATCGGCGCATATCGCTGGGAGTTCACGGACCGGGCGCTGACAGAACAGCTTTTGCTGGAAGACGAAGGAAACCCGGCAACCATAGCGCCGGGCCACGCCGCGATCCGATATGTGAATCCAACGACCGGAGGCGATGTGATGTCGACAATCCGGTGCGAATTCCATCGTCTGCGTGAAGGAACAAATACCCAGACACGACGCGATGTCGGATCAACCGTGTTCCAGGTATTCGAAGGCAGTGGTGCGGTCATCATAAACGGTGAACGTCGCGCGTTGGACATCGGCGACCTGTTTGTGATCCCGTCCTGGGTTCCATGGGCCTTGGAGGCGGAAACACAATTTGATCTTTTCCGTTTTTCGGATGCCCCGATTATGGAACGGCTCAACTTCGCGCGCAGCTACGTCGAAGGCCAAGAGTGACCGATAAGGCACGGCAAGACCACCGAGCAAGAATGGGTTCTGGCGCCAGATTTGATTCAGATCTGGCACCAAAGCAAGACTTGCTTCTAGCCCGCCGCGGCACCGCATTTTTTGCACGCTTATTAAATGATCTACCCGATACCGCTTTATCAGCGGACAGCACTGTGCCTGGTTGGCAGCGGCGACATGTCATTGCTTCAGTCGGTTTGCACGCCCGGGACATGTGCGAAACGATTGAACGTGTTCGATCTGATAGCCCCAGCTTTGAAACAACGGTCCCTGGGCGAAATGACATACATGAATACGCAACAATTCCAGCCCGCGCGCTTCATCATCTCTTCAGCCACGCGGCCGTTCACTTAAATGTAGTTTGGCGTGACTTAACTGATTTCGAATGGGGAATGTCCGATCCTCAGACCTCAATATCGGACACGCCTTCCGAACGTGCAAAGGTCATATGGGGCGCGGCGCTTGACTTGAATGTCGGGGCTGACTCCGCTGTATTTCCAGATCAGGCCCGGGCCCTTTTGGAAGAGCGCCATCACCAATAGACGGCGAGTGGATCCGTCTGAATATCGCTTCTGATCGCTGGGCGTGAATGCACATCAAAACAGCGACGAAAGTCCATTCGACTTCAATCTTTGCGCGATCTACGAATGCTAGATAGCAATTCGAATCTCTCGCTTTGCATCCCCCAAAAGGCGTCAAAGTTTCTCTTTTGGTTGTCAATCCTGACAAACTTCAACCCCAGTTTGAAAATCTATGACAGAATTATCATTTTAAAGGAAAAACACTGTATTTTTAAAAGTGTTTTCTTTGTATTTGGGAATTCTGTACTCTATAAGCTTCCAAATACTCATATTTAGGGATTTCTAGGGAGGACCTCATGAATACCAAGACACCACTAATGGGCATGGCCTTGGCGGCGTGTGCTACCATGGCAATGGCAGAAGAACAGGACACTCAGGATGGCGGCCAGCAGGGCCAGCTACCGGTTGGGATTGCTGCGATCTACAACCTTGGCGGGTCTGGCTTGCTGGAAAGCTATCTGTCGAATGAACCGTTTGGCATAGCTCAGACAAGGATTGGGGTCGCGCGCGCTGTTACCGGTGTCGCGCATGCAGGAGGGCCAACATCCGGATATGAGACGTCACCTGTCTCGGGGATCATTGATATTCATGCGTTGAAGATGATCGGGCCGGATTCCTTCATTCGGTTTTCGACTGAATACGTCGCCACAGATGGTGATGGCAGCATCGTCGTGGTAGACGCCGACACCATTCGTCTCGATGCTCAGTACGTCAAATTTTTTGATGTGAATACGATGCTTGCATTCGGCGCCTTTTACGAAAACACCGACATCGAAAACATTGGCGTTGCCGATTTGACCTATGGCGGATGGGGTCTGCGCGCGGATGCCTTGAAGCAATTCAATCCAAATTGGGGCATGTCGGCTCGGATGGAATACATGTTCGGCGAGACTGATATCTCGCTGCCGGTAAGCCCAACAGCCACATTGACCCAAAACCAGGACGATGATCGCCTGTACATCCAATCTGAGCTTGTCGGCCGGTTTGATAAGTCAGACTTGAAATGGTTGCCCCAAGGATGGGTGTTGAACCCAATCTTTGGCGTTTTGTACCAACGGGCATGGATCGAAGAGACTGCTGACAGCTTTGGCAATCTGGCGTCAGGTGTCGATGGTCCGGACGAGACCTATAGCACAATCTGGGCCAAGGCCAGGATCTCAAAAGAGCTGAGACCAGGAACTTGGTCACCCAAGGCGACGTTGGGCCTTGAACATGAGTTGGTCAACGACTTGGATGAGTACCTTGACGAACCGACCTACGGTGTTGTCGGACTGGGGATTACGCATCTGACGAATTCCGGTGGCTATTTCGACCTGACATATTCCGGTCGCCTCGGCCTAAACGGTGCGCGCCGGCAAAACGGGCTCACTTTTGCCTTCACCAAGGCGTTCTGATCTATCGAGAAAAAGGGCGGCACATCTGTGCCGCCCATTACCCAAGTACAACAACATTCAATAGCTGCAGAAGAAAGCCGACCCTGTTAAACGATCCGGCGGCTACTTTTGATAGGCTGTATGTTCTCGTCGCCCAGTTCTAGTGCCCTGAATCTTGTAACGTATGAAGCACGCGTTGCATCAGGCGCACAAATTGCTCCCGTTCGTCCGGAGCAAGGTCTTTCAATGCCAAATCGTTGACTTTCGTCGCAGCTTCGTAGGCATCATCGCGGATCGATTTGGCTTTTTCTGACAGAAAAATGAACTTTGCGCGGCCATCTGTCGGGTGATGTTTACGCGAAATCAAACCATCACGTTCCATTCTGTTCAACGTGTTCGCCATAGTCGCCTGCTCGATGTCCAGCTTGTCGACAAGTTCCTTCTGCGTTTGCCCATCCTTCTGCCACAGCGCAAGTAATGCGGGGAATTGTCCCGGCACTATGCCCAAAGGTTCAATACGTCTGCGCAATTCCTCAAAAAACAAACGAGCCAAATGGTTTATGAGGTACCCGGGCGAAGACGTGTGATCAAATTCCATAGAACCTTTTAGATTTGCATAGCGGTGGATGCAATGATATATAGCAGGCTATGCACAGCCAGGTGTACGACACGCGCAACTGCATAGAAGGACTATCCAGATGAAAACCCGCATCCATGCCACCGCCGGTGGCATCGCGTTTCTAACAATTTTGACATTTTGGACGTCGAGTGTTTTTTCAGAACTGTTCCTTGATCATGAAGCCATTGCATCGGTGAAGACCATGATTTTGCGGGGTATGTTTATCCTGATACCCGCGATGATCGTTGCGGGCGGCTCTGGTATGGCGCTTGGGAAAAACCGGACGGACCAGCTGGTGTTGGGCAAGAAAAGGCGCATGCCGTTCATTGCCGGAAATGGAATTCTCGTCCTTATCCCATGTGCATTTTTCCTTTCCAGCAAGGCCTCGGCAGGAGAATTTGACACTGTGTTCTATGTCGTACAGGCCGTCGAACTTCTTGCCGGTGCAACCAACCTCAGCCTGCTGGGGATGAATATACGGGATGGGCTGCGTATGACCGGCAAGATCGGCGGCGGTTCTAGCGTTGCGGACAATACCGCAACGATCCGCGGTCTTCCGGATGGCCCCCTTCTGGCTAGAGAGATCCCCAGATTGACCGATGCTGACGGTTCCGATGTAGCCGTGAAAAAATCTTTGGCCTTGTGTCGTTGCGGAGCGTCAAAGTCCAAGCCTTACTGCGACAATTCACATACTAGTATTGGCTTTAGTTCAGCGGTGTCCAAGGATCGAACCCCGGACAAGCTGACCGCCTATCAAGGCAAGGATATCACAGTTCACTACAATCGCCTGTTGTGTTCCCATGCGGGGGAATGCGGCCGCAGATTGAAGCCTGTTTTCGACTCGAGCAGAAAGCCATGGATTGAGCCTGACAATGGCGACGCCAATGCAATTCGCGAAATTGTTGCAGCCTGCCCTTCCGGCGCATTGTCCTGGAGCGAACCAGGTGGCGAGCCACAGCAACCCAGCGTCGACAACCCCGGCATTACAATCGAGCGTAACGGACCCTTTCGGGTAACCGGAGTTGACTTGCAGGATGTTCAGTGGGCTGAGGGCGCGTCATCCAATAAATACGTCCTTTGCCGGTGCGGTGCCTCCAAGAACAAACCATTCTGCGATGGGTCGCATGTCGACATTGGTTGGGAAGACAGCGCTGTGTGATCTCGATATTCAACTGAGGCAATCGAAATGAAAAGTACAACAACGTCTTATGGGACTGTGGCAATCACTCTGCATTGGCTCAGCGCAGCATTAATCATTGCGCTGTTTGCAAGCGGGTTTCGGGCGGCGTCCATTGATGTCAGCGCCGCGAAGGCAGGGGTTCTTTCAGTCCATGTCCCGATCGGTATTTCGGTACTGTTGCTCACACTTATCCGTATCGGGTGGTGGATGTTTGCTGATCAAAAGCCCGCCCATTTGGAAACTGATCCGGCTTGGCAGGTGTTTATCGGCAAAGCGGTTCATCTCCTGCTCTATATCGTTACCTTGGGTATGGTCGCCAGCGGAATAGGCATGGTCGTGATGTCTGGCGCCGGGACTATTCTATTCGGCGGATCAACTGCACCGTTACCGAACTTCTTCGACTATCCGCCACGGCTTGCACATGGGGCCGGTGCGCGGTTTCTGCTTGTTTTGCTAGCGCTTCATGTCGTTGGCGCGCTTTACCATCACTATGTCAAAAAAGACGGCACTTTCGGGCGCATGTGGTTTGGCCAAGTTAACTAACTGATTGGGGCGCGGTGCGATTTAGGCCGCGTCTCAATATCTAGCTCGCGTGCCATTTGCGTTGATAGCTTTGGTAATAAGAGCAACAATTTGCTGCTGCTCAGTATCGCTTAGCCCCTCCAGTATTAACTCGTTTTGCTTGCTTGCCCGCTTCAGCGTTGGCTCTTTCAAAGACTTGCCATGCTCTGTCAGCCATGTTTGTCGGATGCGCCCATCTTCTGTATCTCGTCGACGGATGATCAGGCCGTCTCGCTCCATCCGAGCCAAAGTATAGGCCATTGTTGCCTGTTCGATCCCGACACGCTCAACCAGTTGTTTTTGCGTCAGGCCGTCGTCTTCCCATAAGTGCACCATGATCGGGAAAACACCTGTTGAAAGGCCAAGAGGCTTTATTTGCTCCTGTAGCGCGTTCGCAAACAGGCGCGCGAGGTGATTAATCAGATATCCCGGAGAATTCTCTCGTGAAAAGGTCATATTCCATCGATTCTTTTACATAGTAGACTATACAATTATTGTATAGCTTGCTATATGTGTTCTGGCAATGAGTCGTTTCACATAAGACTCACACCATTATACATAGCTTACTATGTAATGATGCAAGAAAGGAGACTTCAGATGACCAAGAAAATTCACCCGATTGCAGGCGCCCTTGCCTTTATTATGATCGCCAGTTTTTGGCTTTCCACTGTGATCGTCGAATTCTTTGGCACCGAAGCACAGATCATCGCGGTCAAAACGACAATACCTTGGGGCTTCTTAATTCTCGTCCCGGCAATGGCCGCTGTTGGCGGCTCGGGCTTCACCCTTGCAGGCAAGCGTCGCGGCGGGGTCCTTGGGGACAAGGCCCGCCGGATGCCAATCATCGCCTTCAACGGCATAGCGATCCTGATTCCTGCAGCCCTTTTTCTGGCCGCTAAAGCGAAAGCCGGAGAACTCGATAGTACCTTTTATCTGGTGCAAACTCTCGAGCTGGTCGCCGGTGCGACGAACCTCACGCTAATGAGCCTTAGCATGCGCGACGGTCTTCGCATGAAAGGTCGACTTCGTCATCGGAAGGTAAAAGCATGATGTCCTTGGCCCGCACGGCGGAAGCGATCACAATCATAGCCTCGGGCATGTTTGCCGGGTCGATGCTGTTTATTGGAATGACGCTTGGCGGCTATTGGCAAAGCCTTGACGCGCAGCAGTTCCTGGACTGGTTTGCTGTGAACAACGTTTTCATCCAGCGAACCATACCCTTGGTATCGATGCCGGCTCTTCTCGGCTCGATTCTCTGCGTGGCATTGTTTTGGCGAAGCCCCGCTCGTGGAATGTGGATTGCAGCGCTACTCAGTTGGATGATCGTGGCGCTCCTGACATTCGCATTCTTTGTTCCGACGAACACGGCTTTTGCCTCTGGGGGTCTGCCAACAGCCGAAGTTGCTGACACGCTGGAGCTTTGGCTGCAGGTGCATTGGCTTCGGATCATCTGCGGGATTGCCGCAACTGTCTTCGCTTATCTGGCAATACGACGAGCTTAAAATCTCGGCACTGACCAAAGGAACCTAAGACGATGAAATCACCTCTCATTCTAGCCACAGCCATAGTGATCACCACGGCTGCATGCGGCGCGACCTATTTGCAAACCGTTCAAGATGCCAAAGCTGCATTACAAGGTGCTCCTGCCGAACGTCTGAAAACCTGCATTGGCGAACCCGCGACTGTGGAAACTCAGGGCCGTCATTTCATTGCCACCTATAGTTCTGCTCAGGCGCGCGGACCGGACGGATTAACACTGCCATCAGCTGCAGCCGCCGAAGACCCTAAGGCTTGCGTCTTCAACCTCACCATCTCGGACCGCGTTATTCAAAGCATCAATAGCGAAAACCGCGCCGGTTGGGGCGGTGGCAGCATCACGAAATGTGCTGAACTTGTAAAAGCCTGCACAAATCAGGCTCAGTGAAAGGGTTCAAAAATGGCTTTTGAAATTGGACTTCGCGGGGGGCTTTCCGCGCTGGTGACCGTGTTCGCTTTCAGCGCTGGCAGCCCGGTTGTTGCAGATAATACTACCTTTCAATCCGTATGTGCAGAATGCCACACGGGCGGCTTTAAAGGCTTCATGTCAGGTGCGCCCAACGTCAAGAAACCGGACACCTGGCAAAAGTTCCTGCAACGGGATTCAGAACAGCGCATGCGCGATATCGTGTTACGTGGCACCAAGGACCATAAAGCGAAAGGCGGCTGCACCACCTGTAGCAACGAACAGATCGACGCTGCGATCGACTACATGTTGGAGTTGGTGAAGTAACAATGGACCGTTACCACCCTCTTCTTGTTACGCTGCATTGGCTTATGGCAATTCTCATAATCCTGACACTTTTGTCGGGAGGCATTGCCCCTCTGAGTTTCCATTTGACCAGCGGAATCTTGATCCTGGGGCTGACAATGCTTCGGCTTCTTGTCCGTTTCAAAACAGAGAAACCAAGCGCGCCGGAAAGTGGATTGAATATACAAGTGCGACCGGCAAGCTGGATGCATACCGCCTTGTATATTCTTCTTGGCGCCGTCGTCGTATCGGGCACCGGGATCGCAGTCGAGTCAGATTTGATACACGTGGTTCAAGGCAACAAGATGCTACCCGCCGGGTTCACTGAGACAGTCCTGTACAGGGTTCATAGCCTTGCAACGGATCTGTTGATGGTCGCAGTCGTCGCTCATGCCTTCGCTGCCGCTTGGCATCAGTTCGTTCAAAAAGACAAGCTCTTTGCGCGGATGTGGTTCAAAAGGCCCAAGCGTGGCCGTGCACAGACATCCTGATACTTGATGAACGACATCGCGAAATTTGCGCACCAGTGCACCAAACTATTAAGTCAGACGCCAAAATCTGAGCTTTTAGCTCTTTAGTTAAATCCCGAGGCACACCGATGCTGTTTACGCTTATGAAGTTCACTCACTTGTTCGGAATCCTACTGGTCGCGGCCGGTTTGTTTTCGGTTTTTGTCCAAGACATTCTGTCCCGCAGAATTGCAACACAGGCTGGCTACAAGAACGCACTTGAGGCCATGGGCATTGCCTATAGCTTCCTCGCCCTGCCGGGGGCCCTGTTTGTCATCTCATCAGGCGGATGGCTGATTGCGAACTACTATGGCCCGGTTGAATTATTAGAAACACCATGGTTGGCGGGCATGGTTGGCCTGTTTTCGGTTTGGCTGTTTGTGGTTCACGTCAAAGTAAGATTTGACCTGCGTCGCTGTCGTAGAATGCTTGGCGAGGGACAAACGGTCAAAAAGCTCGAGGCACTTCGAAACAACGGTTTGTCCTTATTTTGTCTGGCTCTGGATTTACCGATACTTATTTTGATCTTGGTCCTGGGAACCTTTCGGCCCGAAAGCTGGGCCCTGCTTTTGATCGGGATCGGCTTCGCGATCGAATTCGCGCTTATTCTGACAACCGTAGGTCCTTGGCTCTGTCGCCAAGCTAATCGTCAGGAAGCCACGGGTTTTTGACAGAGTGATGGACTTTAACGCGTTGGGACCGCTCAGCACTAAGCTATTGCCGGTTCCTCGCGCATCGCTTGGCTAGTAATGCCCCACGAATTTCAGAGGTAATGGTGGCCCTTTGGCCCGAAGAACCAGAAGTCATCGGGCCAAAAGATTGATGACAATACTGAGTATTAACCCACGCAGAAACCTGGGACGGTCATCTTGGTGAACAAGTGAGGACGCACGACTGCGCTCTCAGGGTATTGACCGATCCGGGCCTGGAATTCCGGGTTGGTAAACGCGTTGCGGAAAGACGCGACGTCCTCCCAGATTGCATAGTTCATATAAGTTCCGCTACCGGCCAGACCTTTGTGCATCTGAGTCGAAATGTAGCCAGGCTGCGCCTTCATAAAGCCGGCATCATGCGCCCACGCGGCAACCAGCGCTTCTTCGTCTTTCGGATCGATCGAGAATACGTTCACCAGAACAACTGGGCCTTCACTGCTGCCCAGTTGCTCGGCCAATGTGACGACCTCATCAAGTTCTACAAGTTTAGCCATGATTTTCTCCTAGTTGGTGGGTTTGCTAACTGTTGCGGGTCAAATCTGCGTCCTACCCGCCTGGATTCTGGTGCGCCTTTTTGCGCCCAAACGCCTATGACTAGGCATGCTTTGTGTTGACCAAATAACATAGTCAGCTATGATTTTATATATGATCTTTTTTGACATCATCAAATAGACCCTACGAACATCGTGCAAGCTTTGGCGCTATCTTGTCATTGTGCAAAGGTTCGGCTTCAGATCAGTTTCACCTTGTTTTGAATGAGTTAGCTGCGCACTTCACTTTCTTTATCATTTTTCCCACTTTACGGGAATTTCTTCATTGTTAAATATTCATTAATCCTATAAAGAGACAAAAGCAACAGGAGATGCCCTTAAGATGACAACTGCGCCAAATATGGACAAACAGCCAAAACTTGATCGCAGTGTTCACCTGAACTTTACTGGTGACTGGGGCCAAGCAAATTTTCACCGCATCTGCTCATGGCTGTGCCAGGAGGTCTGCGACCGCACCGAAAAAGGATCGCGCGTTGCAATTTGGAATCTGATTGCCGGTGCTGACTCTCCGATTGCTGTGTCTAACGGTGAGGTTGATCTCTGCATCGCCACGCCCGTCCAAATGTTGCCCGGCGCGCTGGCTGGGGAAGGGATCTTCGAAGGAAGCCCGCTTCCACGTCTGCGCACGCTTGCAATTCTTCCACAAACAGACCGCATGGTTTTCGCCATCGATCCAAAATATGGCGTCTCAACATTTGAAGAGCTGCGTGAGAAAAAACCACCAATCACACTCGCCACTTCGGAAGATGACGGTGTAAATCTGATCGGTTATACGGCCGCCCGTTATCTAGAGGCCCATGGCATCGACCGCGACACTCTGGAGTCCTGGGGTGGTAAATTGATTACGGATACCAGACCCGAACAATCGGTGTTCCGTATGCGTGATGGCGAAGTCGACGCCCTACTGCAGGAGGCATATATGACGCCTTGGTGGCGGGATGCTGTCGCAAACCGCTCTCTGGTGTTCTTACCAGCAGAAGATGCTGCCCTGACAAAGCTGGAGACCCAGTACGGCTGGCCCCGTGCCGTTGTGCCTGCTCATTTCTGGGAAGGTCAAACCGAAGATCTGCCCGCGTTGAATTTCTCTGATTTCGCCGTGCTTGTGCGTGATGATATGCCCGAAGATCTTGCGCATCTGTTGACCTGGTGTCTGGTCGAAACTCGCGAGGTTATCGAACAACAATTCCGTCACATCCCATCACATCACAGCCCCCTCAGCTATCCGCTTGTGCCGGAACGCATGGCGGATTCCCCGATACCCTTACATCCCGGTGCTGCGCGCTATTACAAAGAAGCGGGCATCATCGAGTAGAACAACCCCATAACACCTACTCACTCACAAACCCCCCTCGCTCTACCACTCACACCCCCCCTCACTCACAGACCCCCTCGTTCTACCACTCACAACCCCCCTCGAACTTGTTCCCTTCAACATTCAACACGGAGCACGACATTATGGCTATTGATAGTAAGACAATCACTATTGCTGCAGCTGATGGCCAATCGTTTTCAGCCTATCGCAGCAGACCGTCATCGACCGACGCTATCGGTGGAATCGTTCTGATCCAGGAAATTTTCGGTGTAAACGACAATATCCGAGCAGCATCCGACTGGTTTGCCGAGCAAGGTTATGATGTCATCGCACCGGATATGTTCTGGCGGCAGGAGCGCGATATCGAACTGAACGCCGCACTGGAAGAAGATCGCGAAAAGGCGATGGGGTTTATGCAGGGGTTTGACCTCGAGGCAAGCCTTGGCGACATGGATGCCGCCGTTGCACTTCTTCGCGAGGATGCCAAGCTGCAAGGCAAGATCGGTGTTGTTGGCTATTGTCTGGGAGGGCGCGTTGCCTTCCGCATGGCGACGTCCAATGCTGCCGATGCCGTCGTTTGCTTTTATCCAGTGGCTATCAGTCAGGATCTTGGGACCAGCACTGGTCCTCAGGCTCCGCTTTTGATCCATTTGGGTGCCGACGATCATCTTTGCCCGCCTGAAGCTCAGACCGCGATTACTGAACATGTCGAGCAGTCAAAAGACGGCTCTGTAACTGTACATGACGGCGTCGGCCACGCATTTGCACGTTTGGGCCGTTCTGGTCGTGCAGAAGAAGCTGCTATTGCCGCAGAATCGGCCACTCTGGAGTTCTTCAAAAAGCATCTGGGTGCATAAACCCAAGGCGAACCAAGCGGGTCACCTGCTCTTCAAACGTTATGAGAACCGGATTTCGTAAGTCCGGTTCTTATTGCACGCGCAAGCACCTACTCAGCTTGCTGAGCCTGCTGCGAGCTGCGCAACGTCCGTAAACTCTAACTCGATGGGGAATGTAAATGAGCACGATGCCAAGAAAGATAATATCCTGGATTCCAAGACTAACTTTGCTGATGTGTGGGCTCATCATGTGTCTCGCCGGTATTGCTGGCGTAATGGACCCTACCGTCATCAGTGGAACTGCAACTCTTGCTCCTGACGGGATCACCAGCATCCGCGTCGACTTCGGCGGCTTCCACTTGGGTTTGGGACTGTTCGCTCTTTACGGCGTATTCTTTCGGTCGTTTTTGAAGCCTGGGTTGGTGGCAGTTGCCACCACACTGACTCTTGTTGTCATTACCAGACTTACCGGGATCAATCTGGACGGGTCGAACGATGCCCAGCTCACAATCCTATCCAGAGAATTGGTTCCCTTCACCCTCTCGGTCGTGGGATTGCTATGCCTCGTAGTTTCATCCAGAGCGCATTCTGAAACCTGAAGCTCTTTTAGGGCAATCATCCGATTACAAAGACTTGCCCGCGGCCCCTACCTATCCAGTGAGAGCAGGTAGGGGTCAAACGCTTCGCTTAAATTTATTTAGCTTTCATAGCTTCGATCGAAATCGAAATGTCGACTTTGTCGCTGACACCCGGCGCGTATTTGCCCAAACCAAATTCAGACCGTAGCACGGATGCTGTCGCATCGAACCCCACCCAGTCCTTTTGCTCTTTGTCATGGAAACCCATTTTATTCATTCTTGCATCAAGAGTGACTGGATGTGTTGAGCCATTCATCGTCAGGTCGCCAGTTATCTTGGCCGTTGTCTCACCAGTGACTTCAATATGCGTTGACTTGAACTCGATCTGATCATTCTCAGTCGCAACAAAAAAATCTCCACCGACGGTAAAGTTCGCATCTCTCTGCTCGAGGCCGGTGAACATCGTTGACACCGGGAACCAGACCGCAACACTGGATCCTCCCGGGTTCTCTTTGTCAAAGTCGATCTCACCTTCAATACCTGAGAACATGCCGGTTGTTCTGGAGTAACCAAGATGATCGTAGCTAAATATAATTTGTGACCATTTCGGCGCCAGAAGGTATTTTTCCGAGTCAGCCACACTGGTGGATGCCAGAGCCGAGGCAGTTAAGGCCATTGCGGCAAACAACACCGAAAGCTTCATGAAATATCTCCTGATAGAAGCGTGAAATTCTAAGGACAAAAAGCCACTCGTAAGAAAGAGCTCACTTAGTGTCCGCTAGCGTCGTGCTGATTTCATTATCTTCCTTAGCGGCACGGAATCGTCACTAAAGATGGCTTCGTCACCGTGAAAATTCGGGTCGGCGATCATTCTCCGTAACAAAGGCATATCGCGGGCCTGATTGATCGTAACCGCACCTTGGATCTTGTTGTCGACAAGCTGAATCAGGGTCAGCCCATCATCCTCGCCCGCACGCTCAATACAAGGCATCTCTGCGTCCAACTGCCCCAAAATTTGAATATTCAGATCGCCCTGATCAGACCAGAACCACGGAATCGTGGAAACTTCGGTCAGCTCGCCCACCACCGATTTACCGACCGCATCACCCTGTACATTGGCATTTTCCCAAGATTCCAGGCGCATGTGACGATCATATTCAGGGTTCATCTGGTTAACTGCATCACCTATGGCGAAAATATCAGGATCAGAAGTTCTGCCAAAACTATCCGTCTTGATGCCGTTTTCGATAGTCAATCCAGCATCTTCGGCAAGCGATGTTTCGGGGTCTACCCCAATACCGACTAGGATCATATCGGTGGGAACAGACGTGCCGTTCGACAATACTAGGTTTTCGCCATCCATTGCCTGGGCCTGAACACCAAACAGAAAGCGCACGCCTTTGTCAGAGTGATAGGTCTGAACAAAGGTACTGACAGTGGGTGATCCAACTCGGGGCAACAGCGTTTCACCAGCTTCTACGATTGTGACAGTGCACCCAAGCTTTTGGGCCGTTGCCGCAACCTCAAGTCCGATGAACCCTCCACCAATGACGGTCAATCGTTTGCCTTTTGTCAGTTGATCCCGCAATTTGCTGCAGTCATCCATGCTGCGAAGATAGTGAACACAGTCCTCTTCGGCACCGTCCAACGAGATACGCCTTAGCCGGCTACCGGTCGCGAGAATCAGTTTGTCATATGCTATGTTTTCGCCATCTTCGAGAAGAACGGTTTTTGTCGCCCGATCAATTTTTGTCACCGACACTCCCGTGTGCAAACGAATATCCCGTTCCTTGGCCGTCGCATCATCGAAGACAAAAGGAAGTTTGGTTTCGTCATCCAGCAACATGGCTTTCGACAGAATCGGCCTTTCGTATGGTGCGCAAGGCTCCATTGAGATCAGAGAGATGTCGGCAGCTGGGTCTGATGCGCGCGCCGCCAGAGCCGCACGGCCACCCGCTTGTCCGCCACCCACAATCACGATTTTTTGTCGCTGTGACAATGCTCCACCCTTTCTTTCGTGAGTCGGGCTTCGATGAACCCTTCCTGCGATATGGAATCCTGCCTGGCGAGTGCGAATATGTCAGGAAATGCACGCTCAGACAGCATTCAATTTCAATCGCATATGGCACATTTTCTCGCATTTAACAATAAAATTAGATCTTCTATTTGACATTTTTCCCATCATATGCGATTTCTGGCCTAAATTGGTGAACAAGCTGAACACCTATTAACGAACCATTGCTCAATGGGAGGAAATCCAAATGGCTAAACCAACACTTGAAGAAATGACTCAGGAAATGCGCAAGCGCGTCGGTGAAGACAGCGGCTTTGGGCACACCGTAAAATTCAACTTTGGCGACGAAGGCGTCATCTATATTGATGCCAAAAATGTCCCTCATATCGTTTCGAATGAAGACAATGACGCCGAAACAATCGTAAACATCAAATTTGGGGATTTCTGCAAGATTTCTGACGGCAGCAAAGACCCAACCGAAGCCTTTATGGCTGGCCGGATGACGATCGACGGAAACGTTGACGCAGGCTGGAAGCTCGGCTCGATCATCGGACCCGACCGGGCTTGAGTGGAAATTAGTTGAAACCCAACATGGGACGTTAGCGAATGAGCACAGACAGCACCCAACTAACTATTGCGCCACCTGATCCGGATCGCCCGCCTATGGCGTCGAACGCATTCCATGCAGCTCGGACAGCAAATACGACACTTACAACCCCGTTCCCTTATGTGACGGACGAATGCCTTGTTCCTGGTATCGCCTTGTTCCAAGGCGATCTGGGGGATGATGGCATGGGCCATTTCCATCACACGAACTCAGTTGATGAGACCTTCCTTTGCCTGGCTTCCAAGGGCTCGGCGGTCAGAACTGGTACACTGATGGTTGGTCCACGTAGCCACCACGTTGGGTCATTCTTTGAGAACGAGAGAGACCCGGAAAACGTGATGCTGATGATCGTTGTTCAACGTCAATCAGCAGAAGGTATACGTCAGCATGAAGGTCTGACCTTCCATTGCCACAAGTGCCAGAATGTTATGCTGGATCACGAATTCGACGTTGAGAATTACAACGAAATCCGCGGCCCTGTGCCTGGGTACTTTGCTCCGCTGGAAACGCTGCTCAAGAGCTATGAATTCGGCAAAGAGTACAACGATGACCCAGAAGTTCGGAAATGTTCCAAATGTGGGCACGAGCACAACCTGTTCCCGATGCACGTCTGGGGTTGGACGAGCTACCATACAAACTACGAAGCCAGTGAGCATTGCCGCGATTTGCTCATCGAAGCGACGTCCGCTTGAATTTAGCGAGGAGACAGAAAGATGCCACGTAGGCGATTTCATCAAACCTATCAACTCGCTCAGCAGATCGGCTGCTATGACGAGTATCCAGCAATCTCTGAAGGTGTCGACCCGCAGGTCAATATCAGCCGAAGCGACCGCATTCAGCCGTTCCATCTGATTTGTGAAAAAGACACAATGATCGTACTGATGTCGGGCGCAGCCAAGGTTGAATTCCGCGACAGCAGCGTGAATTACGTCAAAGGCACGCCGGGTGAAATGATCTATGTTCCGGCCCGTACCCCGCATCGCGTCGTACCTTCGGAAGAGACCATCCATTATCGTTACAAAGCAGAGCATGCCGGTTTGGAGGCTGTTGCTTGGTATTGCGAGAAATGCTCATCAGAAGTTGCGCGCGTAACTTGGGATACGGCCGAGGAACTCCCTCAGGAGGCGTATCTGCGTGCGACCAACGCCTTTAACAGTGACAAAGACATGCGCACATGCGGCGACTGCGGCACCGAACATCCGCCGGTGGATACTACCGGCAACAGATGGCAGGCAATAGTCGACGAGTTAACGGCTGAAACAGACGACGATGACGACTGGTAGGTTGTGCTGCGATTAATTACCATCGGCGATCAGCAAATAGGAGAAAAGCTATATGACAACTGCAGATAAACTTTTATCAGTCATGAAGCTTTTCACCATTGAAGAACCGGAATGGACAGTGGAAGAGGCGACCAAACGTCTTTCCCTGTCCAGCAGCTCGACTTACCGCTACTTCAACAGTCTGAGTGCTTTCGGTCTGGTCGAGGCCTTGAACCCCGGCGTTTACACTCTTGGTCCGGCGATTATCGAATTCGACAGAATGATAAGGCGTCAGGATCAATTAGTGAAAACGGCAACGCCGATCATGCGTAAGCTGGTCGATCTGACGGGCGACAATGGTTCCGCATTGCTGTGCCGAAAGTATCGCCATCAGGTCATGTGTGTTCACTCGGAAGGGTTTGTCGATCCGGAAAAATCCCTTTCCTATGAGAGGGGCCGGCCTTTGGGGTTGTTTCTTGGCGCAGCATCCCGAGTTGTCCTTGCCTACATCCCTAGCAGAAACCTGAAAGCGATCTTTGCCGAACACGAGAAGGAAATCGAAGCTGCCGGTCTTGGGGCAACCTGGGAAGAGTTTCGTCGCAACTTGAAGCGTATCCGGTCCAACTCCATCGTAGTTGCGTATGGGCAGCTGGATCCAGGGAAGGTCGGAATCGCCGCACCTATATTCGCAGCAAACAAGTCTGTGATCGGCAGCATGACGCTTGTCTTGAACGAGCATGAAGTGAATTCGCAGATGGTCGAACGGCTATCAATTTATGTTCAGGCTGCAGCTCAGGAAGTAACCTTGGGTCTCTCAGCAGCCTTTATCGAAAAACAGTCCGGTTCGACCGGTTAAAAGAATGCAAAACCCAAATGACGGGTGCTGCGAAAGGATAGAAATGAACGATCATCCAGTTGTTGTTCTGGTCGCGTCTATGAGCGGCGTTGCAGAAATGGTCGCGGATGAAGTGGCCGATAAGCTTGTTGAAACCGGGTACAAAGCCCGCGTTGTCCGCATGGAAAAAGCATCACAAAAAATGCTGGATGCACGCGATACCTATGTGATCTGCAGTTCGACATATGGCACTGGTGAAGTGCCGGACAACGGCAAAGAGTTTCACGAGTTCCTGACAAAAGATCGCCCCGATCTGTCGTCTGTGCGCTATGGCGTCATTGCTTTGGGAAGCATGGATTATCCACAGACATTCTGCGGTGGCGGCAAAGCCTTTGATGCAACCTTCGCTGAATTGGGTGCCAAGCGGCTGGTAGATCGCATGGAACATGATGCGAAATCCGGCGTCTATCCTGAAGAAGCCGCGCTGGACTGGATCGACGGTTGGGTCGCGGCACTATCCAAAGAAATGGCCTAAAAAACCGGGAACCTTGCACCTTGCGAGGTTCCCATACAACTTGTGAGGACGGCCTTCAGAAATCAGGTTTTGTCACGGCAGTTCCCGAAGCATTTCGCCAGGAAATGCAATGAATCTACGCCTCAAACATTTTGATACCGATACCTGCGTCAACAAGATTTCTGCGAATTTTGGTTCCCATAGCAACGGCACCAACAGTATCGCCATGCAAACACACCGTATCAACGCGACATGGAAGGCGTTTCCCGGTTTTGGTGATAACCGCCTGCTCTTTCAACATCATCATGATGCGCTCGGCGGCATAGTCGGCATCCTCCAAAACAGCGCCCGGTTGCCTGCGGTCTACCAAGGTTCCGTCATTTTCGTAAGCGCGGTCAGCGTAGACCTCGCCTACCCATGAGCAATCCAGTTCCTTCACTGCCTGCTCCATCGCAGTTGATGCAATCGCCATGAGTATGATTTCGGGCTGAACTTTCAACGCGGCCTCAAAGCAGGTTCTGGCAATATTGATGTCTTCCGACGCCATGTTTCCCAAGGCACCATGCAGCTTAAGGTGTCGAACTTTTCCACCCGACAGTAGCGCCATCGCCTGCGCCGCACCCAGCTGATATCCAATCATATTGGTCAGCTCATCCGAGGAAAAACTCATCCGACGGCGCCCGAATCCAGTCAGATCGGGAAAACCGGGATGTGCACCAATTCCGGTCCCTTTTTGGACCGCAATTTTCATGGTCTGGGCCATAATATTCTGATCTCCGGCGTGGAATCCGCAGGCGATGTTCGCAGATGAAACGATGTCCATCAGTGCAAGATCATCCCCCATTTTCCACGCACCAAAACCTTCGCCAAGATCCGAATTTAGATCAACCACATTAGTCATTATTGACAGGCCCTAATTCTTAGATGTCAGATTATTGAGTGTCTGAGGCAGCCACGCGGTTTCTCGAACCCACAATGAAGAAAGCAAGCACAGACAAGCCCACAATATCTGTCCAGATCGCGGAGGGAAACAAATCTGAAGGCAACAGACACAGCACCCCACAAAGCGTCAAAGTTAAGCGACCGATGAACCCCCTGACATGTTGGAAAAACCCAACGAAGCCAGCAGTTACCATGTAAATACCAACCAATGCTGTTGCTATTGACCAAAGTGCCTTCAGCAGATTGCCTTCCAAAATCAATCCGGGTGCAAACAGAAAAAGAAACGGGACCAAATAAGCCGGCCAAGCCAGCTTCATTGCCTCTTTGCTTGTCTCCCATGCTGATGACCCCGCGATATTCGCTGCGGCAAATGACGCCAGTGCAACAGGCGGAGTGATCATCGACATCAGCCCGAAATAGAACACGAAAAGATGTGCTGCCATCACTGGGACACCGAATTCGATCAAAGCCGGGGCGACCAGTGTCGCCAACAGAATGTAGACCCCAACAGTTGGCATCCCCATCCCCAAAACAATGGAAATCAACGCCGTGATCAAGGCGAGCACCAGCAGACTGCCACCGCTTGCGGTGATTATGTGCAGTGTCAAATTAAAGGCAAGGCCGGTGATATTCAGAATACCAATGATCAGTCCAGCAGCTGCACAGACAACAACCAGCCCGATAGCCGATTGGCCCGCAGACGCTATGGCCTGCCAAATCTGAATTGGCCTGATACGACGGCCTTTGTAGCCAAAAATCAAGCTGCCGACCAATAACACCACAATCGAAATGACCGCAGAACGCTCCGGTCTCATGTTCAGGGCGAACAGCGTATAAATCAGCACAACGAACGGTAAAATGAAGTGCCAACCCTGCTTGAGTGCCTCGCGGCCGCTCGGGATATCAGCTTCTTCAACCTGTGCCACCCCTCGCCTGGCCGCTGTCAGATCAACATTGATGAAAATAGCGCTGTAGTAGAGCAGAGCAGATGGCAAAGCCGCCAACATCACGGTCGAATAATCCACGCCAATAAAGTCGGCCATGATAAAGGCCGCGGCCCCCATCACAGGCGGCACCAGTTGCCCACCCGTAGACGCGACCGCCTCAACCGCGCCAGCATATCTTCCATTAAAACCAGCTTTTTTCATCATCGGGATCGTAACCACGCCCGTGCCGACGACATTTCCAACCGCTGATCCTGAAATAGATCCGAACAAAGCCGACGCCGAGACTGCTACTTTTGCTGGTCCACCCCTGAAACGACCCATCCCTGATAAAGCCAGGTCATTGAAAAAATCCGCGGCTCCACAGGCCGTCAGAAACTGACCGAACAACAGGTAGGGAACGACAATTACGACGGCGACTTTCAATGCTGCGCCAAGAATGCCGTTTGCATCCAGGCTCAGATAGATGACAAGTTCGTCCCAATAAGTAGGGCGGCTCTGGAGATCACCGGGGAGAAGATGCCCCCAGAGCCCGTAGGCTATGAAGACTAGCACTACGATTAGAATTCCGGTGCCCGCAGAACGCCGCAACAACAAAAGCAACCCACCCAGCAGAACGCAGCTGATCGCAACCAGCAAAGAGGGCACAAACGGAGCGTCCATCGAAAGCCGGACATAGTTCACCGCAACGTAGCCACCGGTAACAAGTGTGACCGCGGCCCACAGGACAACAATTCTGCGGGTGATCGGCCTGTCCGCGGTTTTCGCAAAACTTAAAATTCCAGAGGCGAGTGCGAGCGCGAAAGACGCGACCAATAATTGCGCATCATAGACGGACACCCCGACATAGCGATGCAGATTGGCAGCATAGATGACCGAGAGGGCCACGATCAGCCCTCTCAGCACCTGATTGGCTTGCTCCAAACGAGCGGTTTCGGATGTTCCAACCATGATTTATGTCAGCAGACGTTACTGCGACAAACCTGCTTTCTGATAATAGGTGGCCGCTGCCGGATGGTAGACGAGATCCCCCATATCAGGCGCCATTTTTTCCGGGTCGAACCGCGCGAAAGTTTTAAAGATACTCCGCACTTTTTCCGGATTCTGGTGAATGTATTCGACAATCGGGGCGATCGTTTCATCCGAAACATGCGCGCCTGCCAATAGCACATAATCATAGAACATCATGTTCGTATCGACATCCACACCAGGGGCCGATCCTGCGGCTACAGTGTCAATATATGCGGTCGGAACGAATTCGCGCACACCGGCGAGTGCCTCGGGTGTGTTCTCCAGCCCCAACCAACGGACTCCTATCGCGGCGTCCGCTTCGCGTGTCTTGCCCCCAGCAAGGGCAAAGAACGCAACTTCAGCGGTGCCGGAAATCAAGTCGTCGACGCCGTTTGGCACCGACGGTACATTGTCGAGCTGCATCTCATCGATGCTTAAACCGCCGCCTGCAAGAATGGCGTCGACCTGTGGCCGAAGCGTCGGTTGTGCGGTGTATCCATAGGTGATCGTTTTGCCTTTGGCGTCTGAGACCATGGCCATGTCGGTGTCTTTGTTAACCATGAAACCATAGGCGGACCCACCCATGGCTGCAACGATGCGCAAATTACCTAGCTGTCGCCCTTCGAAGGCACCTGTACCACCCGCGGCGGCAGAAAAGTCAGGGCTGGGAGCAAGCAGCAAATCCAAGCGGGCATTATCGACCAGAGGCATTGTTTGGCCTGATCCCCCAAACGATTGCACTCGAATATCGTACCCAAGCTCATCGGCCAGAAGTTTTGCGAAACCAGCATTGGCCGCATAATTCTGTGATCCCTGTTTACTGGCTCCGATCCCCAAGCTTTGTGCGCTGGCAACTGTGCCAAGCGTCGCAATACCCAAGGCAAGAATTGCCATCCGGTTGATCTTACTGAACATAAAAATCCCTCCCTGTCAGGGTTGGCTCTTGGCTCATGCGGCAAAAGACGAGTGTTTTTAGGCTCTTAAAGTTTGCCAATGGTTTTGGGCGAGCAAAGCCAACCTCTATGGTGGGGATGATTTTTAGCAGAATTTCTATATAAAAATAATACAATACACGGCATATTACATATCATATAAAGTATACTTATCTATTCAATTCGCTCAGCCAAGGCTGAAGCACGCCTGCCACGCGCCCCTTTCAACTTGAGGGACAGGAGGTTGCGCACCGACCCAGGCAAGTCGATGGCTGGTCAAACAACCAGCCTTCTCATTAGGTTACACTGCGGGCTGCGAAAGCCCCAGAAGTGACCGCGCTTCTGTCCAGGTTGCCACTGGGCGGCCGTGATTATGACAAATCTCTGCAGTTCGGGCCACCAAAGCGGCATTTGATGGGGCAAGTGTGTTTCGATCAAGTCGGACATTGTCCTCAAGCCCGGTTCTTGCATGACCGCCGGCCGCAATCGACCATTCGTTCAGTTCAAGCTGATGCCTTCCAATCCCGGCTGCACACCATTCCGCGTCCGGGGCAAGCCTTTGCATTGTTTTCACATAGTAATTGAAGACATTCTTGTCGGCCGGCATTGAGTTTTTCACACCCATCACGAACTGCACGTAAAGCTTGCCCGGAAGCTTACCTGCGTTACTCATGGCGACAGCCTGGTGAATATGGCTCAGATCGAACGCCTCGATCTCTGCGGTAATTTCGTATTTCGTCATTTCCGCAGCCAGCCAATCGACCAGATCGGGTGGATTGTCGTAGGTCCGAGTTGGAAAGTTTGTCGATCCAACGGACAAAGAGGCCATATCGGGACGCAACGGCAAACTGCCCCCGCGTTCATGTCCTGCGCCCGATCGTCCTCCGGTCGAGAACTGAACAATCATACCCGGGCAATGTTTGTTCAAACCTTCAAGCAACCGGCCGAATTTATCGGGATCCGAGGTAGGCGAGCCATCGTCATTGCGAACATGACAATGTGCGATCGTCGCCCCGGCTTCGAATGCAGCTTGTGTGCTTTCTATTTGCTCGGAGACCGTGATAGGCACCGCCGGGTTATCTGATTTTTGGGGCAAAGATCCTGTAATTGCCACACAAATAATACAAGGCTTTTGCGTCATTGGCTTAGGACTCCACCTTTTCTGGCACCATCACAAAGTCAAAAGGAGAACGCCAAACTGTATCACCGTCCTTATTTTCAACAAATGGGGCAACCAGCGTCGCCTTTACGCCGAAAACCGCATCAGACTTGAGGTATTCATCTTCGCCAACAAAGGTATGCGTCACGATTTTCTCATGGCCAGGCGCCGTCACCATGTAATGCATATGCGCAGGGCGGAAGGGGTGGCGATCGAGCTTGATCAGAAGTTTTCCAACCGGCCCATCATGGGGGATCGGATATGACACCGGCTTAATCCCCTTGAAGTGGTAGCACCCATCCGGGCCAGTCGTGAAGACACCCCGATTGTTCCACTTGGGCTGAATACCGGGTTGCTGAACGTCGTAGAAACCATCTTCGTTGTCGCACCAGACATCGATACGCGCACCTTCGATCGGGTTTCCTTCAAGGTCCAAGACCCGCCCCTCAAACAGGCAAGACTGTCCCTTGCCGTCCAATGAGATGTCGGCACCCATTTCGTATTCAGGGGCGTTTTCGACATGGAATGGGCCAAACACCGTGTTCTCGGTTGCGCCTTTCGGGCGTCGGTTATTGATTGCGTCTGTCAGCATCGAGAAACCCATGACATCGCTCAACAAGATAAATTCCTGCCGGTTTTCGTCACAGATTTGACCGGTTGCCGTAAGGAAATCGATTGCGATGTCCCACTCGTCCTGACGCAATTCGACGTCCTTGGCAAAAGCATGCAAATGCTTGATCAATGCACCCCAAATCTGTGCCAGACGGGCATCGGCATTTGAACCATTGCGCCCAAGCACGGCCTCAACAGATGACTCTTCAGTGAAATAGTCGATTTTGGAAAGATCAACCAAATTTGACATGGGTATACCTCTATATTTGTGTGTGTCAGCGCGCTTGGTTTTCTTCCGGGGGCAGCTGTCGCAGAGACAAAAGCTCAATTCCGGTTTTTTCAGTGAACAGCCCCCACAATCCGCGCCGGGCGAATAGCATCACGGCAATCCCGAGACAGCCCAGAACGATCAGATAGACCGTGCCATAATCAGCAAGGGCCCGTTGCAGGAAATAGAACACGATCACACCGATGATCGGTCCCGGCAGTGTTCCGATTCCACCAATCACGGTTATAAAGATCACGAAAGCGGTCCAATCCACCACCGAGAATGCCGCCTCGGGTGTAACCCGTGTAATCTGAATGAACAGAAGTGCACCGCAAAGACCGGTACCAAAAGCCGTCAGCATGAACACCCAAGCTTTCAGACGCGTAGGATTTACACCGACTGACCGGGCAGCCTCTTCGTTGTCGCGCAGCGATTGCAGGCCCAGGCCCATTCGTGACTTTAGGAAAAGATACGCCGCAATAAGGGTTGCAAGGGCCAGGGTCAGTGCTAGCCAATAGGTCAAAGCGTCAGATGCGGCGGATGAACTACCACCCAACCAACTTTTGATCTCAGGCACGCCAAACATGGTTTTTGTGGTGCCTTTCGGCAATGAGGTGCCGGTACCGCCGCCAAGTGCTTTCCATTGGGCAAAGCAAAGGCGCGTTATCTCTGCGATGACCCATGTTCCGATGGCAAAATAGGCCCCGGCCAACCGGAATGAAAAGAAGGCCATTGGAATTGCCAGGATCATGGCAGTGATACCTCCAACGGCGATGCCAATCAGAGGATCCAGACCCAGCAGGATAACGCAGGCGAACATGGCATATGCACCAACGCCGACAAAAGCCTGCTGGCCCACGGATACCAACCCGGCAAATCCTGCAAGCAGATTCCAATTCTGCGCCAGGATCAAAAGCGTCAGCACGCCAAACAGATCTTGCACCAAGGCCCGGGAGCCAATGACAGGCACGAGAAACAAAAGTACGATGCCAGCAAGGCCAAAAAGCTGAAGCAAGCGGGTCATATTCTTTTGATCAGACACTGCGGGTACCTCAGTCTTTGGAACGTGGGAAAAGTCCGCGGGGGCGAACGAGAAGGACAGCGACAAATGCGATATGTCCCGACAGAATTTGCCATTCGGGGTTGATGGAAGCGCCCAAAGCCTGAGCGACACCGATAATCACCCCACCAGCCAAAGTGCCCCAAAGCGAGCCAAGCCCACCAATGATCACCGCCTCAAATGCGTAAAGAAGGCGTGCGGGGCCAATGCTGGGATCGAAATTGGCGCGAATGCCAAGATACAAGGCTGCAATCGTGGCAACTACCATCGCAATACCTGTAGCGACTGCAAAGACGTTATTGGGGCGGATCCCCATCAGACCCACGGTCTCGCGGTCGTCCGAAGTGGCTCGGAATGCACGCCCAAGCTTGGTTCTGTAGAAGATCTGGTTCAGCGCAAAGATAACCACAACAGCGGATACAAAGGTCAGCAAAGGCATCACCCCAACGGTAACCGGCCCCAGCGCCAAAGACTGTGCCTCGATGGGCCCGGCTGTCAGTTTCTGACTATCCGCTGTGAATATTTCCAGCAAACCATTCTGAATCACCACAGACAGGCCGAAAGTCACCAGCAAGGGCGGCAGGATATCGTCCCCCAGCACACGGTTCAGCAAATAGGTTTGCAGCCCCCACCCCACAGCAAACATGATAGGAAACGCGAGGATCACGGCAACAAACGGGCCGAGATTCAGAGCCGTGCCGATGGACAAAATGACAAATGCTGCCAGTACAATCAGATCACCATGTGCCAAGTTGACAAGGCGCATAACGCCAAACACCAGGCTAAGCCCGGCAGCGAACAGAGCATATAGGCCACCAAGCAAAATGCCCTGAATGAGTGTGTCGACTAAGATCATGCGCTTACCCCGAAATACGCGTTGTGAATCTCTTCTCGCGACAACTCGTCGGGCGTGCCCTGTAACGTCACGCGACCTTCCATCATGCAAAACACCCGGTCTGCAACTTTCATCGCTTGCCCAATATCTTGCTCAACGACGACAACAGAGGCTCCGCGCTCTTTGATCGTCGGGAACGAAGCATAGATTTCTTTGATGACAACAGGTGCCAGCCCAAGGCTGAGTTCGTCACAGAGCAAAAGATCCGGGTTTGACATCAACGCCCGACCAATCGCTACCATTTGCTGCTGACCACCGGATAATGCGGTACCCGGATGATCCCGGCGGTCCTTCAGTGCAGGAACGACTTCGTAAACACTCTCAAGGTTCCAGACCCCATTTCCGGTTCTGGTATGTGCCCCGATCAGAAGGTTTTCTTCCACCGTGAGAGAGGGAAACAACCGTCGCCCTTCCGGGACCATGGAAATCCCCCGCTCCAGCACCTCTGGTGCAGAGAGGTCACCAATGCTCTCACCCCGAAGTTTGATTGCGTCCGGTTTGTTCTTCAATAGACCCGTGATGGCATGCATCAGTGTGGATTTTCCTGCACCGTTCGCACCGATGATGGCAATCGTTTCGCCCTGCTTGATGTCGATATCGACACCAAACAGGGCCTGGAAATCACCGTAGTGAGCCGTAAGTCCGTGAGTGGATAATAGTGGCTCAGTCATACTTCAATCCCCAGATAGATTTCTCGGACCGCAGGGGCGTTCATGACCTCGTCAACCCCTCCGACCATGAGATTCTTACCGAAATTCAACACCATAAGACGATCGACAACCGAGTTGAGAGCATGCAGCACATGTTCAATCCAGATGATCGACGTACCCTGACTGTGGATGTTCTTGATCGTCTTGATCAGATCGACACACTCACCGTCGGTTAGACCTCCGGCAATTTCATCCAACAAGATCAGCTTTGGCGAGGTCGCCATAGCCCGCGCCAATTCCAGGCGCTTGCGCTGCAACAGTGATAGACCACCCGCCAAATCGCGTGCGCATGATTCAAGGCCGGTTTCAGACAAAATGGACATGCAAAATGTCCCTGCCTCGTATCCCCGATGTTCTCCTCCGAACTGGGCGGCAACCATCAAGTTTTCGTAGACACTTAAATGCGCAAAAGGTTGTGGAATTTGGAACGACCGCCCGACCCCGGCATGAACTCTTTCCATGGGTGTCCGCTGAGTAACGTCCACACCCTCAAGAAAGACCTGCCCTTCATCCGGTTTGATGTTCCCGGCAATCAGATTGAACAGGGTCGACTTCCCTGCCCCGTTGGGCCCGATAATTCCCAGAGCTTCCCCTGCCTGAACGTCCAGAGACACATCGTCCGTAACCTTCAAAGCCCCAAACGATTTGGATACTGATTTGAGTGTCAGGATAGACATTCGAATCTCCGAACAAAAGGAATTGGCACCGGGCCCGATTGGCCCGATGCTCAAAGGCGCTAGTTGAGGGTTTCGAGCGTACCGTCGAGCGGGATCTCGGGCGCGTTGCTGTTCTCAACGATCAGAAGTTCGAAATCACCACTGTCCTGGCGGCGCCACTGGCCACCGACCAGAGGTGTCTTGGCCACGTTTTTCTGCGCAAATGGTGGCAGGTTGTCTTTGCCCCAACCGATATGGCCAACCACTGTTTCCAGATCGGTGCTGGCAATCGCTTCAGCCAATGCATCTCCGTCTGTTGGGTCTTCGGTGCGCTGAATTGCGCTGGCCGCAACTTCGAAAAGGGCGTGTGTAAAGCCGACGGGTTGCGTCCATTTGCGCTTAGCCGCTGTTTCGAAACCGGCGGCTAGCTCAGCGCTTGTTTCACCAGTCAGTGACGATTTGAAGGGGAACGAAGGAGTCCAGTAGACTTCGCAGGTCAAGTTGTTCCCGAGATCGCCAAGTTGCTGAACGCTTTCGGGGAACAACAATGCCTTGGCGATCGAAGCCATCTTTGGATTATAGCCCTGCTGTTTCGCCTGAGTCCAAAACGTGGTGAAATCCGGAGGGATCGGAATGCCCGTGAAAATTTCCGCGTTCGCATTTTTATAAGCGTTGATCTGCGCGCTGAAATCATCGGTCAGGTTTTGGTACCGACCCGGATCGATCAGCTGATATCCTGCAGCCGCTGCAGCCGGTGGCATGCCAACATCACTTGCCCAGGCGTTCCCGTCCCCATCATTGGGCCACAGCGCCCCTAGTACCTTGTTGCTTTCAATGCTGTTCCACATGTTCAGGAACACGGACACGTTGTCTTCCAGCCCCCAGAAGAAGTGGTAGACATAGTCGAATTCCTGCCAGCTGGACGGATCACCCGGATTGCCTTGCTGACCGATGAACCACGGCTGCCACGGAGCCACAGAAGAAATCACCGGGATTTCTTCGGCTTCTGCAATGGTGCAGACAGGGTTTGTAGTTTCAGGTGTCGATGCGACACAGATCAGATTGACCTCATCGCGGACAATCAATTCGCGCGCAACTTCGGCCGCACGGTTGGGATTGGATTGGCTGTCCTTGACGATCACTTCAACATTCAGACCGCTTGCGGCACTGTTCTTGATGAATTGTTCGATGACATAGTTGTCAGCCTCGGAAAATGCGCTGAGCGGGCCGGACTGCGGGCTGACATAGCCAATCTTAACCGTTCCGTTCTGGGCCAGGGCTGGCATCGCCAAGGCGGTGGCCCCGGCGGCCGCGCCTGTTTTCAGAAGTGTGCGTCGTGTCAGCATGTTGGTTTCCTCCCTGATGCATTTGACGGTATTTCAGGCTGTTACTCTGGTCGGCGACCTTCAAAGGCCTGCTGCAGCAATTCCCTGATAGGCTGACGTTCTATTGGGCGTGGATTCCAATAAGGATTCTGGGTCGCAATCTCGGTCGCGAGGTCCAGATCGACTGCTTTGACATTCAAATCGCGCAGTGCCAGCGGGGCATTCAGAGATTTCGCAAAATCCCACAATCCTCCGCCAATAGAACCACCGAACAGATCGGCGATCGGTTGCATCTCATCAACCGCAGCAGGCGCGTTATATGCGGCTGAGTGTGGCAACATGATCGCGTGCGTTTCCGCATGCGGCAGATCAAATGTCCCGCCCAGTGTGTGGCAAATCTTGTGGTGCAAAGCCATGCCCACAGTCCCCAGGACCGCGCCACAAAGCCAGGCACCATACAGTGCTTCGCTGCGTGCTTCGATGTTTTTTGGGTTCTCCACAATGCCGGGCAGAGCGTCTCGTAGCGCGCGAACACCTTCCGCTGCCATAAGCGAGGTCACCGGGTTGCGGTTTTCAGCGTAAACAGCCTCGACCGCATGCGCCATCGCATTCAGCCCCGACGTTACGCTCATGCCTACGGGCAGACCCACGGTCAATTCGGGATCATAAATCACAACTTCGGGCAGGATCTTGGCGTGACGGACAGTTGTCTTCAGTCCATTTTCAGTCTGCCCGAGGATCGGCGTGACCTCTGATCCCGCGTAAGTGGTTGCAATCACGACCTGAGGGGTATCATTGCGATAGGCGATTGCCTTGCCGAGGCCGATAGTGGACCCTCCGCCCAAGGCAATAACACAGTCAGAATTCGCTGCTTCATAGGCAGCCATGGCTTTCTCAGTAACATCCACAGGCGTATGCATGGCCGCCTGTGAGAACACCCCAACGGCAAGTGAGCCCAGATCCGCAGCCAGTTTTTCAGCGTCATTCGCCTGAAATGGCGTCGACAAAACCAGTGCGCGGCTACAGCCCAGGCTGCTAACTTCTGCCGCGACATTGGTCGATGCTCCCAGCCCGAATACGATCCGCGCTGGATTTGCGTTGTAGGTAAACCCTGAAAACATGGCGCCCAACCTCACTCGGCGGCTACGGCGACGGCCGTATCCAGGTGCAATGCTGACATGACCTTGTCAAAACGAGATTGGAGATTTTCCGGTGTGTTGGCGGTAATAGCCACGTAAAAATCAGGACGTACCAAGACATATTTCGCGTCGATGTCTTCCAACCAGGCCTTATAGGTCCCTTCGGTGTCGACAACATCATGCTGACCGCCTGGTGCACCAATCTGAACGCCGAAGCCTTCCAATTTTCCTAGTTGCTCACGCTGGGTTTCAGTCAATGCTGCAATCGGGTCCGCCTCATAACCGATCAGAACCCAACCCCGACCAACGGCCTGGTCAAAGCGACCGTTGTTTCCATTGTATTCGACAACGCCTTGCACAGAAAGTTCACCGGCATGAGCGCTTTCATCACACCAGACACCCTCGCCCAGATGGCAGATATCTGTCGGTACCGGCTGATTGTTCCGATGTTTCAGATCGGCGATCATACGCGCGTCGCGGTCAATCGCTTCCTTCTCATCACTGATACAGATGATGCTGCCCAGCTCCTGGCTGAAGTTGATGTAGTGTTTGGCGTGCTCAATGCGTTCTGAGGAGTAGCTTTCCAGCACTTCAATCCCGGTCTTACCCTCAAGAATGGCATTCAGACGCCAGCCCATCGCCACTGCATCGCGCAAACCAGCGCACATCCCTTCGCCAGCAAAAGGCGGCATCAGGTGTGCAGCGTCACCGCCGATGAGGCACCGGCCGCTATGCCATTTCTTGGCCCAGCGGGCCTGAAAGCGATAGACTGCAGCGCGTTCCAATTCAGAGTTTTCCGGGGTCAGCCCCCAGGGCTTCAACAACCTCCAGGCATTTTCCTCTTTCTGAACTTCTTCCACGGACTCACCAGGGAGAACCATGAATTCCCAACGTCGGCGATCCGGGCCACCTTCGACAGGGCCGGGCCCGCCTGGCACAATCGTTGTTGGGCGCTTTGGATCGCACAGCTGCCACTGCGCCGGATCTTCCGGGCGTGAGGCGCAATAGTCGAACTGCGGGACCATATCCAGGATGAGCCAATCGAAGAAGTAACCCTTGTCTTCGTTCTCGATACCTAAGCTTTCGCGTACGAAACTGTTCGCGCCATCGGTTCCAACGGCGAATTTTGCGCGAATGACTTTGCGTTCTCCGTCGGGCCCAAATTCTTCGGGGTTTTGCTTAAGCGACAGCGACACGCCAGTGCTATCCTGATCCAGAGCAACGCCGTCCCAACCGCGCAAGATTGTTACGTCGGGGATTTCACCGGCAATCTTCAGCAAGCGCTTTTCAAGCAGCGGCTGGTTGAACCAGTAACGCACACGCCAGCCGCTGGCTGATTGGCTCTGCCAGTCAACAATCTGCAGGTTCTGACCATCCCGGTTGCGCCAGTAATACAACTCATCATGACAGTTGATCGCTGAATCGGTTTCAGAATCGATTCCAAGGGACGCCAGAATGCGGGCAATCTCGTGGTCGTATGTAACCGCACGCGGCAGGCCGTAATGCGTGGACCACCGCTCAACCAGAGTGACCTTCTTCCCCTTCTGGCCCAGCAGAATGGCCAGCATGGTGCCAACCGGACCAGCACCTACAATTGCAACATCAGTATCGAAATCACTGTTGGTCGCGGGATGGGTCATCTTTGTCTCCTCCTAAGCCCTTAGCCGTTCAACCAGAGCCCTTAAACGGGCTGGGACGGCCAAAAAGTTACCTCTTCTTGACGCTAGATCGTTTTCGAATACTCGTCAAGTTTGGATACTATTCGTTATTGGAGGCCACTCTTTCCAGTGAAGGTGAGAAATATTATTGTTTGTTTATCGTAAGTTATGATCGCATTCCGGCGTTTTAGGGTGAGATCCAAAAATACGACAGAAGCAATCCATAGGCTTCAACTTTCCCAATGGTTGTGAAAGAAGTTGTGGCAAAATTCAAAATTGAATATGATTCGATTATTGTCAGGCGGAACTCAAAATGAGCGAAATGATCCCCGTTAAGGAGGGCCGAGTTGCAAAGCGTCAGCGTCGAAATAAACAGGCGCTGATTGGGGCTGCTCGTGAAATCATGTCCGAGCGCGGCGTCGATGCCGCGACCATGTTGGAGATTGCCGAAAAGGCAGATGTCGGCGCTGGCACAGTCTATAGCTATTTCAAATCGAAAGACGAATTGGCAATCGCCGTTTTGGAAACCCTGATGCATGATCTGGCGTTGAGGATCGAAGAGGTCACGGACACGTTCGACGACCCCGCCCAGGTCTACGCCTTTGGTATTAGAACCGTGCTCGATACAGCAACAGGCGACACGCACTGGAAACAGCTTTTGCACAGATCTGAGGTCATATCAGACACGATGTTCCGGATGATGGGTCCCTTCGCCATTCGCGACTTGAGGCGGGCCTCACAGGCCGGTCGATTTCAGGTCTCTGATGCCGAGCTGGTCTGGAGGTTGACCACACATGCCCTGATTGGTGCCGCCCTTGCGATAACCAATGACAATGTCCCTCACAGCAGCAAAAGCCAAATCATCACCCAACTTTTGTGCATGACGGGAATTGGCAAGAATGCAGCGGTTGAGCTGGCTGCGCGTCCACGTCCGGAAATCAGTGGTCAATAGCACCTACGCTTCAACGCCTACTGCCCAAGCATGAGGTTCGGCAGCCACAAGGTCAACGCAGGGAAGAACACGACCAGGGCCAGCAAGACAGCCAATGCGATTAGGAACACTCCGGCTTCACGCACGACCTGGCCAACTCTGGCACCAGACTGGGCAGCGGTTACGAACAGCAAAATGCCAACAGGTGGAGTAACCAGACCAATCGCACCGGCCAGGACCACCACAAGTCCAAACTGAACTATATCCACCCCCGTCATGATCGCTGTGGGTGCCACAATCGGGGCCACAACGATTGTGATGATCACCGGGTCCAGTACCGTCCCCAGAATCAGCATAAAAACCGCCACAAGAGCCAAAAACATTGTCGGAGTGGGCTGAATCCCATTCATCATTGAAACGAATTGCGCCCCAACCCCCATGCGTGCGGTGATCCAGATGAATGCACCGGACACACTGACGATGATCAGGACCTTGGCGCTGTCAATCGCAGCACCCCCAAGCGCCGCACAAAAGCTGCGCAGCGTCGTCTCGCGATATATGAGAAGTGAGACAATTATCGAATACAGTACGGCAATCGAACCAATTTCTGAAACAGTTGCGAAGCCAGATACCATCCCTCCAATGACGACAACTGGCAGGATCAGCGCAAGGATACTGCGCCGCAATGCGACCCAAACCGCACGCCAGCCCTGCCAACGCTGAGCGGGATATCCGCGCTTGATCGAAACGACGATCGATACGCCCAAAAGGAAAATCCCCATGAGAATCCCCGGCAAAATCGCAGCCACGAAAAGTCGCGTGATATCTGCACCCGTAAACAGCGCAAAAACGACCATCGGAATTGAGGGGGGAATGACAATTCCGATGGTCGCAGAGGCTGCAGTCACCGCCGCCGCGTAGGCAGGGCTATACCCATCGCGTTTCATTGCGGGGATCATTACTGATCCAACTGCGGCGACATCAGCTATGGCAGAGCCTGAGATACCGGCGAAAATCATGCTCGACCCGATATTGGCATGGCTCAATCCACCCCGGATATGCGCCAACAGAGTCCGGGCGAGATCCAGCAATCGCGCACTCATGCCTCCGGCGTTCATGATTGTGCCAACAGCCATGAAGTAGACCAGCGCCGTAAAGGCGGAATTGTCGAGGCCCTGAACCAATCCCTGCACCACGACCGAGGGGCGCATGATCGGTGCATAGACAAACGCAAAAGCTACGACCGAAAGTGCCATCGCATAAAACACCGGAAACCGTAGCAGCATCAGGACAATCATTACGGCTACGGTAAACGCAGTCTCTAACACGGCTTCAGTCCTTTTGAACGAGTGCCGTGATACTGACCAAGATCAGTAAAAACGACCCCACCATCACTGGAAAGAACTTCTGGTTTGCATGCGCGCCAGGTATTGATGTCAGATCAATCTGCGCATAGCGGGCCGCAGCCTCAGACGCGTGATACAACAGGAATCCACCGCTCACCGCCATGGAAAGCTGTAAAACAATTTGCCCCACCCTGCGCAGGGACCGGATGTTTGGCACAGGTATGAAATCGACGGATATATGCGAACGTTTCATCCACAACAGAGGGGCGCCCAGCCAAGCCAGCCACATCAACCCGATTGTTGAAACATCTCTTGCCCAAGGCAACCCCAGCGCAAAAAAGTAGCGCAGAATGACCTGCGTAGACTCCAGCAACACCAACCCGACCAAAAGCCCCCCCAGCACAGCCCGCAAAAACCATGTAAGGGAGGTGTCGATCTGTTTAGACCAATCAACGACGTGCAACATGAACCTCAGAGACCTTTGATCTGGTCGTACAACCCAGCGGGCCACATCTCTCCGTCAAGTTTTTCGATGACTGGGGCTATGGCCTCCTGAAAGGCCTCAATATCCGGCGTCGAAATCGTGACACCACGCTCCGCCGCAAGCGCCTGAGCGGCCTCCATCCGGGCTTCTCCGGCCGCGTTTATAGTCGCAGAAGTGACAGTTGCGGCTTCGGTCACCCAACCCTTTTGCTCCTCTGTAAGTGTGTCCCACTTTCCACCTGACATCCAAAGCCCCATGCCGGCATGGACGGTATTGATCGGCGCGTAATAGGGACTGGCCTCATCATAGCCCGCGTCAAGGTAGTCTACGAGACCTTGATCTTGGCCATCTACCGTTCCGGTTTTTAAAGCGATCATAAGTTCGGGCGACGGGATCGGTGTCGGCACCGCACCAAACGCTTCGTAAGTCGCTACGATGGCCGGGTGCATGGCCACACGCACCCTTTGGCCCGAAAGGTCTTCGGGTTTGACAACTTCAATATCACGGGTGGAAACCGCACGTGGATAGCGATCGCCAACATACCCGACATAATGAATTCCGGTCGCAGTGTCAGCGCGGTCCATCATGGCCTTGAACAGCTCGCTTTCTGTAAACCGGTGTAGATGCGCTTGATCTTCAAACAGATAAGGCGCGAAGAGCACTGAAAAGTCCGACGCTTCCTTCATGAAGCTGACGCCGACAAGTTCAAACAGATGCAGATCCAGATCACCGGCCCGCAATTGAGCCCAGTGATCCGGAATACCCCCCAGTGCGCCGCCGCCGACAATATCCACGGCAACCGTTCCGCCGGATAGGGTGTCCAGTGACTCGGCAAAAATCTCGGCACTTTCCTGAAACACCGAATTTGTTGGTGCGGTATGACCTAACAAAAGTGTGACATCTGCTGCATATGCAGCGCCTGCGCTTAACGTCAGTGATGCAATAGTACCGTTCATCAATCTCGCAAGCATTCCCATGAGTTTTCCCCTCCGTATTCGGTTTCAAACAACCCTGAATTAATCCAGTCGGCATCTCTCTGAACTGGACAGCCAATGGCGCGGTTGTTTCCGGGGCCGATCTCAGAATTCACATTGAGCGCATCAGAGATGTCGCAATCCTTGCAAGCTGACGGCACATCGATAGCGTTGGTCTACATTTCGAACCTATTAGCCAAAACGGCCCCCAATTCGGCTAACGATTGTAGCCTAATGTCGTAGAAAACATTGTGTGAAATACATAATTTTTGCCCCATTAATATCCTATTGGATATGTTTCAGAAAACTACAAAGAGGTTGCCGCAATGGAAATCCCGAGACAGCTCCCAAACCTAGTGAGCGAGGACAAGGCACTCAATCCAACCTGAGGAATCCGCCTTAGGTCGGTCATCCTGGCCAGGATGACGCATCGCGCTTGTCAAAAAAGATGCAAAACTTCGGTTTTTGTGCAGACTAGAAAAGAAACCGAAGGGAGAATGCGCATGTGCCAGGTATTTGCCGGTCAAGACCCGGAACGTTATGCGAGCGCAACGCGGCGCATTCGTATTAATGGCCAAAGCACGAGCATCAGACTCGAAAATGCATTTTGGCAAGTCATTGATACGATTGCGGATAATGACGGGATGACGACACCGGTTTTCATCTCGAAGCTGCATAGCGAAGTTCTGGAGCTTCGCGGAGAACCCGTTAATTTTACGTCGCTTTTACGCTGTGCCTGTTTGAAATTCATGGAGATTTCTACCCATGATGAACAGCCAGCGGTAGCCGCGGAATAGCCGCGGAGTTCTTAGAATATAAATTCTGCAGGGTAGTAAGCCTATACTACCTGCCTAGCCAATGATGGTCTGTAGACTGCTTCTGTCACAACAGAAGGGGGAAGCGGGCTTTGGCAAAAGCAATACACTCGATGATACGTGTTCTGAACGAGGCACGATCCGTCAGCTTCTACGGCACAGCATTCGGCCTCAAAGTTGCCGATCGTCTTGATTTCGAGAATTTTACGCTCGTTTATCTCAGCAACCCTGAAAGCAGTTTCGAGCTGGAACTGACCATCAACAAAGGCCAGACCGAAGCCTATGGGCTGGGAAATGGCTACGGCCATTTTGCGGTGTCTGTCGACAACCTTGATGAAGAACATGCGCGGTTCGAACGCGAAGGGTTATCTCCACGTAAGCTCGTCGAGTTTACCCCGGACGGCAGACTTGTCGGCCGCTTCTTCTTTGTCACCGACCCGGATGGCTATGAGATTGAAGTTCTCGAACGGTCTGGTCGCTTTCAGTAAAATCAAAGGGAGGAAAAGATGGAGAGTTTAAAACGCCGGAAGGGGCTGACACGTCGACAGCTTTTGTCTAATGCGACAGCAATAGGCGCGTCCTTCGTCGTCGGTGCAACATTCATCGCCGCACCAAACGCAGCCTGGGCCGTCGAAACGTCAGTTCTAAAGCCCGAGACATTTGCAACGCTGGTTCAGATGGCACGCGATATCTACCCGCACGACAAAGTGGGTGACGAATTCTACGTGATCGCGGTCAAAGGATATGACACCGACGAAGCCGCAGCATCTGTCGAGGCCGGTATTGACGCCCTGAACGCGGCTGCACAGGGCAAGGGATATGACAGCTACCTGGGCACCGGCTGGGAACGAGATCGCGTCGATATTCTGCGCAGCATGGAAGATAGCCCGTTTTTCCAGACAGTTCGCGGTGGTCTTGTGACCGGCCTTTACAACCAAAAAGCCGTTTGGCCAATTTTTGGGTATGAGGGCTCCTCTTTCGAGTTCGGGGGGTACATCGACCGAGGCTTCAACGACATCAACTGGCTTTAAAGGGAGAGATGGCACCATGACGGCACCTTTTGATCTCACCGACGACAGCGTTGTTGTCGTAATTGGAACCGGCGCTGGCGGCGGCGTTCTGTCAAACGAATTGGCGCAGAAAGGCATTAGTGTTGTCGCGCTCGAAGCTGGCGGGCGATACCTGCCAGAAGATTATGTAAATGACGAATGGGAAAGTTTCGGCCAGCTTGCCTGGGTCGACCCTCGAACGACATCGGGTGACTGGCGTGTTGCAAAGGATTTTTCTGGCCTGCCTGCCTGGATCGTCAAGGCCGTTGGCGGCACCACAACGCATTGGGCCGGAGCGTCGCTGCGCTTTCAGGACCACGAGTGGAAGGCCGCGACGACCTATGGTGACGTTCAGGGTGCAAACCTATTGGACTGGCCCATCGACCCGCGCGAGTTGGATGATTACTATACCAAAGCCGAAAACAAACTGGGTGTGACCCGAACCGGAGATCGTGCCGGCTTGCCGGGAAACAACAACTATCTCGTCTTCGAAAAAGGCGCAAAGGCGCTTGGGTACGAGCAGGTTAATACCGGTCGTATGGCAATCAACTCTGCCGAAACCGAAGATCGCTTGGCCTGCCAACAAACCGGGTTTTGTTTTCAAGGATGTAAGTGGGGTGCGAAATGGTCCGCAGCGTACACTGATATCCCAGCAGGCGAGGCCACCGGCAACCTAGAGGTGCGCGAAAACTCCCATGTCGCACGCATCCTGCACAATGATGAAGGCAAAGTCACCGGCGTCGAATACTTCGACAAAGATGGCAATCTTCAGATGCAACAGGCCCGTGTAGTTTGTGTTGCGGGCAACTCGTTCGAAAGCCCGAGAATGCTTTTGAACTCTGCCTCTTCGATGTTCCCTGACGGTTTGGCAAACAGCTCTGGCCAGGTGGGGCGGAACTATATGCGTCACATGACCGGTTCGGTCTATGCTGTCTTCGATCAACCCGTGAAAATGTGGCGCGGCACCACGATGGCAGGGATCATCCAAGATGAATCACGTCATGATCCAAGTCGCGGTTTTGTCGGCGGTTATGAACTTGAAACTCTGGCTCTTGGGTTGCCATTCATGGCGGCCTTCTTGGATCCGGGCGCTTGGGGCCGTGAATTCACATCAGCTTTGGATTCATACGAGAATATGGCCGGTATGTGGATCGTTGGCGAAGACATGCCACAAGAAACAAACCGCGTTACGCTCAACCACGAAGTGAAAGACCAGCATGGACTGCCAGTCGTGAATGTACATTTCGATGATCACCCAAATGACATTGCAATGCGTAATCACGCCTATGCGCAAGGCGCTGCTGTCTATGAAGCGGTTGGTGCGACACGGGTCTTCCCGACGCCACCTTACCCCTCCACCCATAACCTCGGGACAAATCGAATGTCCGAGAATCCGCGGGACGGCGTAGTGAATAAATGGGGCCAGACCCATGACATTTCCAACCTCTTCATCTCGGATGGTTCGCAGTTCACAACCGGCGCTGCCGAGAACCCGACACTGACCATTGTGGCTCTTGCCATCCGTCAAGCCGACCACCTTGCCGAACAAATGTCAGCGGGTAACCTCTGAAACTTTATTTGCGTGCCCGGGCAATCCGGGCACCAAAACATCATATTTGGATCGCATTATTTCAGCGTGAATCCGCTGGATTTTGAAGATACAAGAAAAACTATGCCAGAGCCCATGTTTTTAAGGGCATTTCATCGTTGTATTCGGTGCTCAGCCTAGACTCAGAAGGCTGAAATTGCTAGTTTAAGATACATAATAAAAAGCCAAAATAGCACGCGGACAAACATATCGCTTTTTGTCACGGTTGTTGCCCCGTTGTTTTTTTGGCGAACCGAACAAACAGGGAACTGCGAGATTAGGCATGGTTGATATTTTCTCGAAAAAAGACGGCCCGCGCCGTGAAGACCAAGACGCAAGGCGCCTTCTGCAAGGGAACGGCGCAACCATTCGTCGACTAGCAGATCAAATCAGCGGCGGCGGATACTCTCGCTCCCGCGCTGCCATGGCAAACGCCAAGAAAGAACCAGAGCCTGAGGGCCTGAACATCCATGTCTATGGCGGTCCATCTGCGCCCTCGGAACTAAATCCCGTCGTTCGCATCAGTACAAATGAACGTGTTTTTGTTATGGATGCGAACTCTGGTAAACAAATGGAGTTCCTAGGACAAATACGCGTAAATGATGGCGTAAAGTTCTTTGCTCTGGCGACCAAAGAAAATGGGTTTGTATCTCCACTCCCCGATGAAGTCACAGAGGTTTTGAGCGACCTGAACAACATCGTAATCGAGTCTGATGAAATAAAGGAAAAGCTCGCAGATGTCATAACACGTCGTCTCGAACTTTGAGGCCATCCCAGAAGTAGCCGTTTTTTGAACCGCCTATCTATTAGAGGTGGTGTCAGTGAAAGAAAAACATGCGAAACAGATCCTCCACCTTCCCCAAAACCCCCCTCACGCAAGTCAGCAACGACAGCGACCAAAGAGCGACAATGAACGCTTGGGAAGCTTTCGTCGACACTGGGCGAAAGTCCGAAGAAGTCGAGAAAACCGTAAGGCGGGAAATCCTGGACTCGTGGACGAGGTGCACAGATTTAGGCATCAACGCACTGACGCCGGCGGGCACACCGCAAAAAATTGGCGACGAACGCGTAGACGAATTGAAGCGGAAAAACGCTTCTTTATGCCGTGCTGCGCGCTCGGCTTTTCTGCGGCTTGGCCCCCATTTGTCAGAGTCCGGTGCTGTCCTTCTTTTGACCGACCGAAACGGAACAATAATCGATGCCATTGGCGATGATAAAACCCTGGACGAAGGGCGTGATATCCAACTGGAAGTAGGCGGTGTCTGGGACGAAAATGTCATTGGCACAAACGGTATCGGCACAGCTTTGCGCACAGGAAAACCAACCTATGTGCACGCGTCAGAACACTTCTGTCAGGGCATCAAATCCTGGACCTGTGCCGGTGTTCCGATCTTTGATCCGCTTGACCGGCAAGTCTTAGGGGTCGTCGATCTGTCGGGACCACTGGATATTTTTCGCCCCCATAATTTAGCGCTGGTTGTGGCCGCCGCAAAAGAAATTGAAATCGCTCTGGCAGAACAACAAAGGGAAGAACGAACCAATTTGCTTGAGGCATTTATCGATTTGCAAAAGCCGCGCAGCACAGACGACACTGTCGTCTTGCTGGATTCAACCGGCCGGATCGTTTTCAGTCGAAATACCGAGGTTGAACCTATTCTGAAAACTGGCGGCCTACCGATCGGAAAACAGCTTTTGTCCTGGACGCCAGATATGACGGACGGGGATTTGGTCGCAGCATTACCATCTTCACTGAGCGGTATTGAGATAGATATTCTAAAGTCCGGAACGCAGATTCAAGGCGCGGCACTAATACTTCCAGAGAAAAGAACATCCCCGACACCTACACGATCCACTGGGATCACCATTCGGCCACGGCATGGCGTTGAAGAAGACGAGATCCAAATTCTCGGCGAATGTCCTAAGATGTTGGAAGCTATCGAATTCGCCCACCGGGCCGCAAAGGCAAACGTCACGGTTCTTGTTCAGGGCGAAACCGGCGTTGGAAAAGAACTGTTCGCCCGTCTCATCCACAGCCATCACGCCGATAAAAAAGCCCCCTTCATTGCCGTCAACTGTGCAGCGATTTCGGGTGAACTTATCGGGGGTGAACTGTTCGGCCATGTTGCCGGGGCCTTTACCGGTGCCTTACGTGAAGGTCGGCCCGGAAAGTTTGAGCTGGCAAATGGCGGTGTCCTTTGCCTGGACGAAGTTGGTGATATGCCACCCGAGCTGCAAACATATCTGCTGCGCACGCTAGAGCAGAGGGCGCTTTATCGAATTGGCTGTGACAAACGCCGTCCGATTGACGTTCAACTGGTGGCGGTGACAAACAGAAACCTTCGGCAGGACATCGAAGCCGGCCGGTTCCGCAGGGATCTTTTCTATCGAATTGGCACCATAGTCATCGATGTACCTCCACTGCGTGAACGTGGGCGGGACATCGTCTTGCTGACTGAACATTTCAATCAAAAACTGTCGGCGAATTTTGATCGTGAACCGCTGCAATTTGATCAAGAAGCCATGGCCGCTCTTCAAAGCTATCATTGGCCTGGAAATGTCCGTGAATTGCGCAACATAGTCGAACGGCTTTGCCTGTTGCACGGTACCGCAAGGGTATCTTTCGCCGATCTACCCGAAGAGATTTCCAGCCCCGAACCAAGCGACAGCATGTTTGGGAATACACCCCGGAATGTATCCACCAATTTCAATCTGCATGGAATTGAATCCGAAGCCATCCAACGTGCCATTGAACAGGAAAATGGGAACCTGACGAAGGTGGCTCAATCACTCGGAATTTCGCGCCCAACTTTGTACCGGAAGATAAACCTGTACGGTCTTGGCCGCGGGAAATAATAGATGCGGCGACAGATCAAATCTGCCGCCGCATTTAGGGACCGATTTTCCATGGGGAGACGGACAGAACAGGTTCCCTAATTAGGCTGTTATTCGCGACTCTAAGGAACGATGACAGCGCGTCCCGTGAACTTGCGGTTTTTGAAATCGTCAATCGCTTGATTGATGTTATCAAGCGAATACTCAGTCTGGTGCATCTTCACCAACCCATCGGCATTCAGCTCCATCAACTCTACAAGTTCGGTATAGTCTCCAACCAGGCTACCGCCGATTTTGATCTCATTGACTACCAGGTCGACAGTCGGGATCTCGATCTTACCACCATAACCCACAACGATCAGTTCGCCGCCTTGCCGCAAAAGCTTCCAGCAAATGTTCTCGACGCCAAGCTCGCCGACAAAGTCGATGACAACATGGCTACCACCGCCAGTTACATCCATGACCTGTTCGATCAAATCCGGACCACCATCAAGAACAATGTCGGCACCAAGTTCCTTGGCCAGAACCTGCGCGCCTGGCTCACGGTCTACTGCGATAACTCGGGCGCCGCACAGGTTCTTCAAACACTGAATCGCAATATGCCCTAGGCCACCAACGCCCAGAACAGTGACATATGCGCCTGGGTAAACCAGTTCGGCCGCACGCTTTGCGGCGCGATATGCAGTAATGCCCGCATCAGCCATAGGGGCAACTTCCAACGGAGTCACATTGGTGTTCAACTTGATCAATGAGCTCTCGTTTGTAACGAAATACTCTGCAAATCCGCCGTCCAGACCGAGGCCGGGAAACAAGCCATGATCACAATACATATCGTGGCCATACCGACAGTTTAAACAGATCCCGCAACTGCGATGTGGATGGCAAATCACCGCATCACCGGGTTTGACAGAGGTCACGTTGCTGCCAACATCTTCCACCCAACCGGCATTCTCATGGCCCATAATGTAAGGCAAAAGGCTACCTTCGACATCCATGATATCTTTCCAGACGCCTTCAATGATGTGCAAATCAGTACGGCACAAACCTGCGGCACCGACTTTCACAATCACCTCATCCGGAGAATTTACCGTTGGGGCAGCGACCTCTTCGATCTTTAGCTGAACATTCATGGCCGGATCGTAATCATACAAGCGTGCGGCTTTCATGTTTCATTCCTTTTCTTAACTTATTTTCGGGTCTTCAAAAGCGATAGGTTACGGGCGGCCCAACAATTCGGCACCGCCACCCAGGGCCGGGCCTTCGGTCGGATCGGCTTCACCTTCTGACAGGTCACCGACCAGTGTTTCAGTGGTCAGGATCAGCGTTGCGACTGATGTCGCATTGACCAAGGCACTGGCAGTGACACGAACGGGATCGATTATTCCTGCTTCAAACATGTCTCGGAACTCGCCCTTTGACGCATCAAAACCGTGCCCTCTTGGACCGGCCGTAATGGATGCAATCACTGCATTCGGATCCGCGCCGGCGTTGCTGGCGATCCGTTCGACTGGACGGGTCAGAACCGAGCGAACCAATTCAACACCTTTGCTGACATCGCCGTCATTCGCCGAAACGATGCCTTCCAGGACCGAGCCAATCTGAGCAAGCGCCGTTCCACCACCTGCGACGACCCCATCTTCAGAGGCCGCGCGAACCGCACAGAGGGAGTCCTCGATCAACTGAATTTTGCGCTTTTGTTCAACAGGTGTGAAACCACCGGCATAGATAACAGCAGTTCCGCCGGATAGTTTGGACACACGCTCACGCAACTTGTCCTGCTCAATATTCGGCGGAGCGGCGTCATGCTGGCGCTGCACCTGCGCGCGTCGAGCGCGCACAGCAGCCGGGTCACCGTCACCCTTCAGTATGCTGGTCAGAGAGGATGTAACCCGCGCCTTTTGAGCACCACCTAGTTGTGCCAATGTGACGTTTTCGATCTTTTTGCCAAGGTCACGCGCAAGCACTTCACCGCCGGTCATGATCGCAAGATCATCCATCATCGCGGCGCGCCAGTGACCATACTCGGGTGGGTGCACAATCAGGTATTTGCCCGCACCGTTATTGTCCATCAACGAGATCACGACTTCTGGCGCAATTTCTTCAGCGATCACCAACAAAGGTCGTTTCTGTTCGTCGGCAATGCGTCTTGCATTATCCAGAATCTCAGGACGCAGGATTTTTTGATCCGTCATCAAAATCAGCGGATTCTCCAGGACCGCCTCCATGTTTTCACGGTCCGTCACCATATGATGTGAGATATAGCCCCGTTCGAAGGACATACCCTCGACCACCTCAAGCGTTGTGTCGATCGTCACCCCGAAATCGGCAGTGATTACACCCTCTTTCCCTACACGTTTGAAAGCTTCGGCAACCAACGATCCCAGTTCAGGTTCTGTTGCGGACACCCGCGCGACGGATTCCAGATAACTGGGGTTATCGTCGCAGGACCGCGATGCCTCATCCAGCGCGTTGATGATTTTATGTACAGCCAGCTCTATGCCTTTGCACAAATCCACGGGTTTGACACCCTCGGCGGTCAATTCGACGCCTTTCTGAATCAAAGCATTGGCCAGAACTATTGCAGTGGTCGTTCCGTCGCCCGCGACTTCATTGGTCTGCATCGACACTTCACGGACCACTTGGGCGCCCATGTTTTCAAATCGGTCGGACAACTCAATTTCGGATGCGATGGATACACCGTCCCGGGTCACCAAAGGGGTGCCGACGGGCCGGTCAATCATCGCGTTCAGCCCCTTGGGACCAAGGGTCGGCTCCACTGCCGCGGCCAGTTTGGAAACACCCTTGGCGAGCGCCCGCCGTGCTGTTCCGTTGTGTATCAGTAGTTTTGCCATGACTTCTCCCTTCCATCGGCTTAGAACCGATGGCTTCTTATGTTGACGGTTACGCGTGAAACGTTTTTAGCTGCGGGCTTCAGAAACTCTTGGTGGCACCCGGTTCTGAATGAAATCGATCAATGTCGGTCCATCTTCACCAATTTCAACCTCCTTGTACCGTGTGGATTGAAGCCCCCGACAAAGCGCGCCGTTGAACTCCATGTTGATGCGAACACCCCTGAGCTTACCCAGGTAATCGCGCAATCCAGCCGCTGTTAGACGGTCACCTTCCCAAGTGACAAAAGCCGGATCTTCTGCTGATTTTGCCAAGTTTTGGGACAGCAGCAATTCGCGGTAACGCGGTTTCTGCTTGGACTCCTCACCGCCGGAAAACTCGATGGCGTCAAATTCTGAAAGTGTCATGTTGACGATCTTGGGCCCTGAAAAACCTTTGGCTTCCAACCCAAGCAATACGGTTTCCTGACGGCGTATAAATGCCTTCTCCAGAAACTTCGCACGGATTGAATTGAGATCATCACCATTACAATATTCAGCGAACACTTCGGTGAAGTCTTTCTCACCGTTAACGCCGTCATTCACTCGATCTGCAAAACAGTGATCATTAAGGGTGACTCTCACCTGACGAACCCAACTCAGCTTGCCAAGCTCATGGCGAATATCAAACGCCATGAGAAAAGCAAAATTTGGAGAGCACCAATAGGTCGGGAGCCGAAATTCGACCTCTACAAGTTTTGAATCGATGTTCACATCAACAAGTTCGACAAACCCCATATCGGTGATCGGTTCGTCCAACTCAGGATCCGTGACCAGATCGAGACGTTGCCAAATCTCCAACTCCAGCTCATCCTTGTGCATCTCCAAAAACATCGGCTTACTCCGCCGCGATCTGCACTGGTGATGCGCTAAGCTCAGCCTTCTTAGCTTCGACATCGATATCGTAAAGTGCTGCTGCATTCAGACCCAGTATCTTTTCTTTGATCTCATCGGTCAGTTGAACGCCGCGTTCTTTGGCGATGTCTTCAGGGATCTGATACTCCCAGAATTGCTCAACAAGCCATTGAGGGGTCCAGATTGCATAGTCCGAGCCGAACAGGATCTTATCCTCGCCGATCCAGAACAGCAGTTCCGCCATCACTTCACCGAAATACCTGGGACGGGTGAAAATGAACGGCATGGCAACGGCAAGACCGCCGTAGACATTGGTTTCCTGCGTCGCAATCCAGCAGAAATCATCCAAGCGCGGCAATCCGCAATGCTCAATTATCCAGTTCAGATTCTGGAAATCGGTAGCGGCATAATCCACATCACGAACGTCAAACGCATCCATGCTGAGCGGAATGATGGTCGGACCTTTGTGAACATGGATATTCTTGATACCCAGCTTGTCGCACAGTTCAAAGCACTTGTAAGCGGCAGGGTCATTGAGGGCCCAACCCTTGCTCTCTCCGTTCCATTCAGCGGTGTACATTTTGACACCTTGGATATCGAAGTTTTCCTTCATGTAATGGATGTATTCCAGCGCTTTCTCACCGTCTCTCGGATCGAATGACCCGTTCACGATAAAGCGCTCAGGATGGCGCGAGGCCATTGAGCTGCTGCGCTCAATGCTAGAAAAACCATTCTTGTAGAAGTCGCGCAGATATGTCGACTGGATGATCGCCACATCATCAGGCCCATCGATGAACAGATCCCGATAGACATCATCTTCCGAGTACTTTTCGAACCGTCCTTTTTCCCACAGCTGTTCCGGCGGGCTTAGGTTGGTGTGGTAAGCATAGAAGCAGTCAATGAACTGCTTACCGTGAATATTGCTCTGGTTTTCCGGGCTGCCGTCCCAAAAATGAGTGTGACCGTCGACCACGAATATTTCTTTGCCATCTTTGGTTTTAAACATCGATTCCTCCTCAGGTAGTCTGAATTTTCACGCCGTGAAGTTTGGGAATGCGAACCCGAGCAAAGCCGGGTTCGCACATCGATTTTGTCACTCGATATATTCGAAGACGTCGTCCATGTTTCCAAACAGGACGACGGTGTTGTCATCGACCCGGACCATCCGGCCATAATGAGTGGACGTGTTGACTTCGAAAGTTTCCGCAGTCATTTCGCGACCCAGAAATTCACTGATCTCATCCATTTTGAAAACCAGTTTGCCCTCGCCGTCGACACGGATGGTCGCAGGGTTGTGGGTTACTGTGACTTTGGGATCTTCGCCCATGAACTCGGCAATCGCCCGGGCTTCAACAGAGTCATTCATGGTCACACCGCACTGGTGCGAAATGGTCTGTTCAAACTTGATTTCGTTCATCGGCTTGAAGATGTTTTGTTTTGAAGCGTCGCGTGCTGTACTCGACATCGTAAATTCTCCTTTGGGTTAGCGGCTCAGGCCAAGTTCAGACAGGATTTGGCCAAGACGCTCTTGCGAGACGGCTTTGACATCTTCGAAAGCAACGGGCTTGGAATGCGGCTGTGACCAGACTGGTTGCAACGCCAGTACGGCTTTGTCAGCCAGATCAGCATGTTTCTTGATCCAAGTTTGGAACAATGCCTTGTTATGCGCACCATGCTCTTCATCGTTTGCCAGCAGGTACATAAGGTCGATTGTGTTCGCGAGGTTGCGCTCATAATCGGCCTCGGCGGCCGAGATAACTGGCGGCGTGATGAAGTCATTGTTCGCAGCGGCGGCCTGCATCAGGAAACCCGACCGGAAAAGCTCGCCAACCAGCGGTTCAAAGATCAGATTGATCGCGAAATATTGCTCAAGGTAGTCTTCCGACCCCATGATGGTTTCGATCGCCTCGCGGCACGGTTGCCACATTGGATCTTCCAGCCAGGCTTTCTTGCCCAGTTCATCGTTCCAACCTTCGATATCCATTCCGATCTCGGCCAGATACAACGTGATGTCCTGGCACAACCGCATTTTGTAGGACGAGTTGGTCAACGTGGCGTTGTTGATCATCTGAGTATAGCCATACCGCTGGGCTTGCATCAGAGATGTGCCAAGACCAAACTCTGCATGTTTCCAGGCACCCAAATGAGTTTGCAGGATACGCTCCCAAGCCTTGTCAAAAGACTTGTGGGCCCCTGCCTTGCGCGCATTGTCGACAACCGATTTTACCATTGAACAGATTTTGGACTGGCGCTGATAATGCGTGCGCTCCCATTCCTGATCAGGGGCTCGGAAGGCGTGCCAGTTTGAACTCAGCGCAGCTGTATTGTCCTTTTGATAGGCACCGCCGCCTTTGCCCCCTTCGAACTCGATGATCCAGTTTTGGATCAGATAGCGTTCGGGATCTGGTTGCACGTCGACAGTTACGTCTTCGTAATGCGTGGCACGTTTGCCGCGTGGTTCAAAATAGTTGTATTTGCGGCTGGTCGATCCGACGAACGTTGCAGCGCCTGCGGCACCGGATCCAACGGAACTTGATGTAGCTACCATGGTAGCCTCCCTTGTTGTGTTTCATTCACATGACTAGCGATCAACCCAGCATCAGTGGGTCGATGAACCGGAAGTCGGTGTGAATTTGTCGTAAAAAACGCGCTCGCCATCGAAGTCGTTCATGAACAGCGCCGGCGTCAGTGCATCGATCATGGGAGGGGGGCCGCAGGCGTAAACATCGCCTTCTCCATCGACGTCCAATTCCTTTAGATATTCGTCCACGATCTCGTGAACGAAGCCCCTGGCACCCGTCCAGTTATCGTCATCATCTGCGTGGCTTAACACTGGGATGAATTTCACATTCGCATTGGCGCCAGTGATCTCTGCGATCTCGTCCAGCTTGAACAGATCCTCTTGCGTGCGAGCCCCGTAAAAGAAATAAATATCGCGATCTTCGCCACTGCTGAGTTGATCATGCAGTATTGACCAGACCGGCGACATGCCGGAACCCGCCCCGACCAGGATCACCGGTCCTTGTCGGCCTTCCCGTCGGAAACACATTCCGTACGGTCCGCTGATTTCGACGGTGGCGCCTTTTTTGATCCCCCCTGCGTCGAGCTCGTTTGAGAACCTCCCGTCTGGGTATTTTTTGATGATGAAGGAGAGTTTCTGGGCTTCGCTCGGCGAATTTGCCATGGAGAACGAGCGTGTAATCTTCTCCCCTTTTTCGGTGGTAACCGTGATGTCGACATATTGCCCCGCCCAAAATTTGAGCGGTGTATCAATTTCAATATCAACACCGCGAATGTCATGGGTCAGCTTTTGGAAATCGACAATTCGGCCATTGAATTCTTTGACCGGAATGGATTTCGATAAAACCTCCTCGTCATAGTTCAGGAGTTCAATTTCGACGTCGCTATACGCCACAGTTCTGCACATCAGAACGTGTCCACTTTCCTTCTCAAAGTCATTGAGTGCGAAGGTTGAATACTTGAGCATTTCGGTTTCGCCATCCAACTGGACACATTTGCAAGCCGAACACTGGCCTTCTTTGCATCCATGCGGCAGAGCTATGCCTTGGCGGAAAGCGGCATCGAGAATGGTTTCATCCTCTTCAACCTCTATTTCCAAGCCAACCGGCTCAAAACGAACCCTGTATATTTCACCCATTAGTCGAGTCTCCTGTGTCCCGAAATCACGCGCGGAATTCGGACCTTCCTGTATGCAAGGGCCAATCAAGGCCCTTGCAAAAGATTGCTTTAGTTGAAGGGTGTGATGGTGAAACCAGCACGGTACTCGGCCAGATGCGCTTCACGCTCACCGTCCGACATGCCACGCAGTGCATTAAGCGGCGAGCCAAGGGTATGACCGCGAACATCGTCCAGCGTCCACATATCCTTGTTGTCAAAGCGCAGATGCGGCTGCGGCACCAGTGTCTTACCGTCTTCACGAACGAAGTTGAGGTCTTTGATGGCATCCGCCAGATCCCAACCGTCGTAAACAGTTTCCCACTCACGTTTGCCCGAGAACTTGCCCATCGCCGGCGTTGGCCGACCCTGGTATTCGTCTGCGAACGCTTCAACAGCGGTCCAGCGATCAAGCTCATGTGCAAAGGTGTGCAGCTGACCGTCGATTTCGTCGACAACCATGTCTTCGCGGATCAGGCACGGCACCAGGCACGACCAGCAGCGATGCGGATAAACATAGCCAACTTCTTCGTTGAAGGTGATGACTTTCTGGCCCGGAACGCTCAACTTGGCATACCATTTCCAGAAGTCGCCAAACTCGGCATACCAACCCGGATACTTGTGCTCAAACCACTCAAAATCTTTCTCGGTCTGAGCTTCAATCCGCCAGAAGTTCACCGGCCAACCGACTGCGAAGAACTGAGCAACTTTGTGCACATAGTTCTTCTCGGTGATCCGCTTCCAGGCTTCCTGCACATCGTCGTGATGTACTTTTACGCCGTATTTCTCGAGCGGCAGCATGTAGGTCCGGTAGTAGTCTTCAAAGATCCAGCGATGCCACATCTCCGCATAGGATTCCTTTTCCTTGTCGCGGTTGGTGGTGCCATATTCGATGAACGTACCGATCGCCGCATCAACGATGGCGTGGTTCTGCCAGAAGGAGTACCGCAGGTCGCGTTCCAAAAGCAGATGGTTCTCTGGCTCTTTCAGGGCCGCCATCAGAAGCGAGTGACCGTTACCGATGTGACGACTTTCGTCAGACTGAACCGACAGGAACACAGTTGGCAAAGCATAATCGCCATTGCGGGCGGCCTCTGAAGGCATTGCCACAAAGAGAGTGTTCGTAAACGCGGTTTCAGCAACAACGGTCAGATACATGCATGCGGCGGTCATTGTGTCGCCGGTGATGAACCCTTCGCCGAATTGACGGCCAATGGTGGTGGCATAACACTTACCAAAGGCTTCTTCGGTGATGTCGAAACCAGCCGGATCGATGTAGTTTTCCATGTACCACTTTTTCAGGTTCATCTGAATTGTGGAGTGACGGAATTCATCAACCATCTGCATGGTGAAACCCGTGCGCAGGTCTTCACCCGGCGCCAGACGAGCCACCATGGCCATCGAACGCGCAGCCGAAATTTCCGGGAACGGAATGATCGCCAGGAACAGCTTCATCCATTCGATCCAGCGCGGTTCAACGTTGCGGAACATGTCACCACGCAGCGCAGCGTCGAGCGCACCGTATACCCGGTTGTCTTTCTCTTCTTCCATCGGGAAGTAAGAGCGCAGAACCTGCTTCATCGGGTCGCGCGGCGCTTTGGTGATCTTATAGTCTGTGGGGAAAGTATTCGCTTCCTGAACATAGGTTGGATTCCAACCCAGGTCCGAAATCTTCTTGGTGGCCTCCCCTACCGAGATTCCTCTCTGAGAGGTAATTTTATTTAGCGTAATCGCCATGCCATGAGACTCCTTTGTTGCTGACCAATTTCTCGGTCGGTTGGAGACAGCGCATGCTGCCGTTTCTTCGACCCGATCACTGAACAGAGCCAAAAGGCACGGTCAGTTGATCCAGTCGTTCGGATCACGGCAAAGGTTTCGGAATGTATGCTCGGCGCTACGCGTCAGTTCCTGCCGAAATCATCGGCGGGCACTCACTTCTTTGGCCGAACCCTCCCTGGTCCTTCGTTCTTGATGGTCCCCGTTTGAACGGGAACGCGGCGTTATGCCTAATTACATGCAAGGGGCATGCCAGATTTTGGATTTGGGTGATATTTTGGCTTAGAAAATCAGAGTAATTTATATAACATATTGTTTTATATGTTTATTTTATTTCTAAAAATTCTACTTCGTTCACACATGCAGTGAAGAGATCGTGTATTGACAGTTCCAGAATCCTGTCAAAACTGTCACGTTGCTTTACAAACTTTACGTTCACACCACTATTTACACTTAGCGTTACGATTAGGCCGCACGCACGGTAACATGTATTTTTTCTGCGCTTATATTCCGACTTCAGAGGCTTCTTTGCTCGAATTGACGACACACTCTGTGCTGCGTTGAACCTGTTCCGGACCACGCGCCACTTTCAGAGTGCATCTACAGGAGCGCAAATAGGTAAGCCCACTACCCGAGCGCTTGGCAACCCAATGCGCAAAACCGATCGCGAATCACCACTTCGGTCAGACAGGCATACCCAACGACAGCAGGACGTTGAATTTTCCCTTTGTAAAACAATGAAACTAATCCGCGTTACACTCTGTAAACATGTTTAACTAATCGCGCCAAGGTTGTGAAAAAAGATGCTTTTTCGAGGCATATTTTGCGCTGAACATTCTTTGTAGACCAGACAACTGATGATAATTTGAGCACTGCAAACATCGTACGTCTTCAGTCAGGTCAGCCGCAATCGGGCGAAGCGTTTAGAGGCAGCACAGTCGAGTAAGGACAGTGTTTAATCGTATCTTTTCGGGGGATCAAATGAGCGACCGAGGCACAATCAAAATCGCCCCAGGTCGCCGCGTGGCAGTGTCTCAAATGTCAGTTCGGTCGTTCGGTTTTCACAGCGTAGGGCATCTGGTCCCAAATCGCTTCGATATCGCTGCTCAAGAGCGCGTGGAGTTCCCGAAGTATTTGTTCACGAAGATCATCCGAAGTTTGTGCCAGCGCCTCTTGCGCGGATACGAGGTTTATCGGGCTTGGCTCGAAAGCCGCCTTTTCAGCCGCATGTGTCAGCAAGCTGTCCTTACCGCACAAATCCAGACTGATTTTGTGCAGGCCCTGAAAGAACCGATCGGTTGCGTCTTTCTGTTTCACGAGAAGTCTCTCATCTGTTCCAAGCAACAGCTCGAATTTCTAAAGGAGGTTTGAATGGCCGGTCAATCCTCAGCAGTCTCGGATTTGTTTCTCAAGCGCATGGAACTAATCAACGGTTTGTCGCAAGCCAATGTAGAGCACCTGCGCATTTTACAACAAATCGCCGGCTACGACATCTTACTGATGAAAGACCCGGACTGTGCGCAGACGCTCGATGCAATTGACAAATCTTCGAACGAATTGACCGCTTCACAGGAACATATCGACGCTTTGGAACGCGATGTTGCGAAGATCGATGAACAAATTGAAAACGCCCGCAATCTGGAGGACGGATAATGGTCGAAAATAGTGCCGCAGGGCTTTCTTTGTTTGACCTTCTGGGCCGAGACTGGGCATTGGATGATGCAATAGATCAGGTTCTCTTCAATAAAGAAGACAGTTGTGCAGCCTTCAAACTGACATCTGGAAAATTGGCGTTGGCTGCTGTCGAAGATCTGGAAAGTCCAAAAATTCGAACCCGAATGGATTTGGAAACCGGTCGGACAACCATCCGTCCGCGCGAAAACCCGATAGCGCCGGTTAAGACCCCGGACATCTCTGTTCGTACTGACCTATCCATCGTTCGTTTTGGAGCGCAGGGCTTCGCGGCAATCTGTGACGACGGGGTTCTACGGCAGATCACGGCGGGGGGACAGGTTGTTGACAGGCTCAAGCTGCAAAATCGGAACGTAACAGGTGCCGCAGGCACTAATAATGGCGATCAAATCGCCATTGCGACAGACACGCTGATTGATGTTATCTCAACATCAGAATTGACGTCCGTAATCACACTCACAACAAGTCATCCTGTTGTTTGCCTGTCATATTCCGACGATGGCCGCGCTCTTGCTAGCTGGGGTGATGGCAAACTGACCCTGTTTGATCTGGGCGCCCCCGATACGGCCCCTGTCACATATGAAATCGCAAGCGAGATTACGGAAATCAAATGGCGTCATACAGCAAACCATCTGTGTTGTGCCTCAGCTGACAACAGCTTTTATCTTATCGACCGCAGTGCGGGATCGGTCCAGCAGGTCGAAGGATACCCTGCACCGGTTCGCAATGTCGCGTTCAGCAAATCGGCCAATGCGCTCGTGACATCAGGTGCGTTCCGTCTTGTTGGCTGGGACGCAAATGACCTGCCGCAGAATGACGAGGCAGGCACACCAATCGCTACTGGCAAACCCGGCTTTGTCGTACTGAACGCGATTGCCGCACATCCCAAGCGGGACGTTGTCGCAACAGGATATGCCAGTGGTCTGGTGACTTTAGCCAGCGTCGGAACTCCACAAGACATGATGTTACATCAAGAACGCGGAACCGAAGTGACCAGCCTGGCCTGGTCAAAGACCGGAGAGCATCTGGCAATCGGGTTTGCATCTGGAAAGGCTGCACTGGCGACCTTCCCTTCTCAGATGTTCAAATAAACCACTCCACCCAAGCCATCAGGAGATAGAAAATGTCCAAGACCTTGTCCCCGGAAGAGCAAAGTAAAGATAAATACTTCGCTCAACTATCGAAAATTTCAGAAGCGATGATCGAAGAACATGGCAAAGACTTTGCCATGGGCGCTTTGGTAATGGCGGCGCAATGGATCGCTAAGAACCAGTTGGGCCCGCAAGAAGATATCGTGCACTAGAACTAACTGTGCAGAACTGCCAACACGCCAGCCGCGTCAACCGCAAGCATCCGCCTCATCTGATCAACGGTTACTTCGGAAATCAGCGGCGTCATGCGCCCGATGCCGTCATGTGCATCTGGCCCCTCAGCATTGCGAACCGCAGCCAGATCCTGCCCGAAATCACCGTTTAGAACATGAGAATACGCACACATCTCTTGCAAGCGCAGAGTGACGAAATAGAGGCAATCCCCGGTTTCGTCGAACTGGCCTGCGTATGGTTTGGATCCACGTTTTCCGGAACCAGAGAAAGAGGTATGAACAGCAGTGCCCAGGATAGCCTTAACCTGTTGGCGCCAAGCGGCATACGTCCCATCCTGATCAAATTCCAGGCCTGCGCGGTAAAGTCGTTCGCTTACTGCTTTGAACGCGCGACCGCCTGCAATATGACGCCGCCAAAAGTCTTGAGCTTCCTCGATGGTCGTGCACTCGACAAATCGTTTGGCCAGCTTCGGTCTGGATACAAACGCCAGCGCCATATCCACATCTTCAGAAATAGATCGTGCAATCTGCATAGACGGCGTCGGCAAATCATGTTGGAAAAGCAACCGGATCGCGTCCAACTGTTCGATCATTCGAAACGTCAATGCGCGAAGCGCCTCCCACTGATCCGTTGTAAGCCCACTGTCCGGCAAATTGACTGCCTCAACCGACGCAGAGTGCAGAGACGCAACCCAGATGGCAGCCTGATCAAACATAAAGAACGTATCGACTGCATGGCTGTCGGTACCAATGTCCCAATCTTCAAGAAAGCTAAAGCCGCGAAATCGGACAATCGTCTTTCGCCAAACGTCATCCAGGTCGAGACCTTTTGCCGACCACATTTGCCGGGTCCGCGCAAGAAGTTGAGGGGAAACACCGGGATAGCTGCGTTCAAAAGAGCCTGGGAAAACATGAGACGTGTCAGATTGCATGTCGAAATTGTCTCTCATTGGGTTGCGTCAGTCTATCAACGATCTCTGACGCGACAAACCATCAATGCAAAGCATCCGCGCCAAACGATACGTAATTTCGACCGATCTTTGGCATTTGAGGTCTGAGGGGTAATCCAATGGTTATGAGTTTCCGACATTCGCAACGTCAGACCGGGCTTTTGAACCACTCGATGGCGCAAGCGATCAAGTTGATGCGGATGCATAAGTTCGAACTACTGAACCACTTGGCGCAAGTCACAGAAGAAAACCCGTTTCTCGAAGCTGGTTCTGAGGACCTTGGAGAGCAATCGGGCGGGTTAGTTGCACCCATGACTGACATGTCCGACACTGTTGCCGACACCAAGACCAGCCTTTACCAAAATATAGCTGAACAACTGCCGCTGATTTTCGACAAAAATAGCGACATCAGCATTGCATTGGCATTCCTGGCCGAGATCGAACCCAGCGGATGGCTTGGGGCTTCGGTGGATGACGTCGCCGCTGCCTATGGCTTTTGCCCCAAAACCTGCGCCGAAGTCCTGTCAAAGCTGCAAACAGTCGAACCGGCTGGACTGTTTGCCCGCGACCTCAAGGAATGCCTGCGCCTACAGGCGAGTGACCGCGGAATTCTAAACGGAGCTATGTCGAAACTGATCGACAATCTCGACGCACTGATGGATTGCGATCTGCCAAGTTTGGCACGAAAACTCGGGGTGGATCTGGCAGATATTGCACGATGTCTGGATGACATACGCAAAATGAATCCAAAACCAGGGGCTAACTTCGAAAGTGATGAAACACTGGCACGGGAAAGTGACGCCACAGTAGAGATCGTTGGTACCGACCTGTTGATAGCGTTGAATTCGTCAAGCTTTCCGACTGTTCGATTATCGCGGGCGCTGAACTCGAGCGAGCCTGCCAAAGCCGCACTGCAAAATCACCACGTTTCAATGATACGACAAGCCAAGTCATTGCGTTCAGCATTGGAGGTCAGAAACGCAACTGCGATGGCAGTAATTACAGCGATATGTATGCGTCAACGCAGGTTTCTTGCACGCGGATTCTATTCGTTGCGCCCAATGCGCATGAGTGATGTTGCCGAAGACACTGGCTTCAGCGAAGCGACGATAAGTCGGGTCGTGTCAGGTCTGACGATTCAATGTCCATTGGGTAATATTTTGGCCAAATCGCTTTTTTGTGCACCAATTGCCCAGGGTGCCCTGTCCGAGACCAAACATGTGGCGTTGCATCAAATCAGGCGTTTAATTGCGTCCGAAGACAAATTCGCTCCTCTCAGTGATGGAGACATCGCAGTTCATGTGAATAAATCTGGTTTCGCTCTGTCTAGGCGAACAATTACCAAGTACCGGCAATCACTTGGACTTAGCGCACCCAGCGTCAGACGAAAAAAAGCCGAAATAGAAATGCTGTCGATAACCGCAAGAAAGGGAAGAACCTTAGGTCAGCGGGGATTTGGCGAGAAACAGAACCTGGGAACCTGAATGTCCCAAGGTAACCCCCAGTGAAACCCGCTATTATTCAGTCAACTGAGAAACAGGCGACGCCTGAAACGAAACAATCATGAACCGAACACCAAACGAGTTCGTAGAGCCGGTTATGCTGCGTAGCTTACGCCCTGTCTCGCTCGATGACCTAGGGGCCGTGCACGGGGCCCTTCAAAACCACGACCTGGTCCGCTGGCTGGGGGCATTGCCATTGAATGTCGATTGGGAAACGTCCCGGAAGTACCTTGAGTTCCTCCTGGACCCAGAAGTGGAATCTGCCGCAATCTGTTTGGGTGACCGACTGGTCGGAACCGTCAGCAATGGCCTCGAATTATCATTCTGGCTGGAACCTCGCCTTCACCGTCGCGGCTTGGGAAATTGGGCTATCTCGACTTTTATCGAGAGGCTTCCATCTCATTGTAACACGATTACTGCATGCTGCATGATAGACAATTTCGCGGCTTCGGCAGTGCTGGGGCAAATCGGGTTCCAGCGAGATAACCTGCCGTTAAGACGATTTTCGTTTGTTCACGAACACTCTGTTCCGATGTGGCGACACACACTGAAACGGTTCCCTGAAATTTAGGAATCCCAACACAAATTTCGCTTGCTAATTTACATTGCCAGCTATTGATACTCAACCTCTACGGATTACTTTGATAGCGTTGAGATACTCTGGAAGCTCAGTAGGGAAAAGCCTTGCCGAGGAAACCAATAGCTGAGGACGTCCTTACATATGTGCACTGTGGTGACCTTGTGAAAATAGCGTGTTCATTAATCACCAGCAGCGCGCGCCCAAAACAAGCGGAGCGCCAAGGGGCGTTCAGGTATCTTCCTGAACGGTCTATTGATCACGCCCCTACGATCACAGCAGGATAGAATTTGAAAAGGAAACAACTGAAATGACAAAAGCAGGCTCGTCAGACAGATCATTCTTACACGGACATGCTGACGGAGGCGTATGGGATAAGGCCGGTGCCCCGACGGGCGAAGATGCGTGGGATCCGGTTGATCTCGGGAACGGGATTTTTATGTTGGAAGTCGGCAGTGGGAACCCCGGCGGGACGCTCGGGCTTTTGGTTGGTGATGAAGGTTCTGTCCTGATCGACAACGGTTTGCAAAAAGCCGCCGATGTCACTGTATCCACAACCGAGAAGCTGGCTGGCGGACCGATAGATTTCCTTATCAGTACGCACCTTCATGGCGATCACGTCGGCTGTAATGCGAATTACGCGGCAAGGGGCGCAACTATTCTAGCCCATGACGAAACACGCCGCGCGCTGTTGGAAGATGATCAGTTCGACAAGGCCGGATTGCCGGTCATCACTTTCAATGACAGGATGACGTTCCACCTGAATGGGCAGACAATTGAACTGATGCACTTTGCTAATGCGCACACCGTCAGCGACACAATCGTCCATTTTGTCGAAGCTAATGTCATTCATGCTGCTGATCTGTTCTTTAACAAGATCTATCCGTTCGTCGATCTTGAGAATGGCGGTAGCATCGACGGGTTTATTTCAGCTCAAAGACAGATCATCGATTTGGCCAACGACGACACTGTTATCATTGCAGGGCACGGTCCGGCGGGTAACAAGTTCGACATGCAGGCTTCGGTCGATTTGATGCTTGCGATCAAGGACACGATGAAACCCCTCGTCGATCAGGGCATGTCCATGGATGAAGTCCTGGCGCAGAATCCGTTATCCGTCTTTGAGAAGTTCGCCTGGTTTCACATTCCAACCGAGCGGATGACGATGATCATCTATTGTCTGCTGGCAGAGAACTGAAATTCTCTTGGCCGAATTCACCTCCTAGAATTTGGCCGTCAAGAATAAGGGCACAATGCGAGGCAGTAAGCTGCCTCGCTCAAAACCCCACACAGCCCGCAATAGGCGCGCTTCACAGATGATAATGGACCCGCTAGATCAACGGAATTCACTAGCCAGTGCCAGTTGAGGCAACGGTACCGCAGCGAGTGTTCGCCAGCCTTCTGGTGATACAAGTGTAGGGGATTTCTTTCAGGTTGCAGAGAAAGGCACCTGGCGAAGAAACGGAACAGATATTTCCTGCAATAGGTTCGAAATCCGCTCGGAAATGTACGGTGCTTTTTACACAGATAACCGCGTAGTTCGTTGGGTCTAATCCGATATGAGTAAAATGCGCGCGATCAAGACATTGGTTCCGTATACTTGTGACAACAAGGTCAATACTTGCCTCATGCCCAATCAAACGTAGGGCAGCTGTCTCGCCCAGCGTAGCTACCCCACCGCCATACATTTTTCCGGTATAGCGACAAAGGCCATCACCCAAAGCCAGAACTTCAAACTCTGCTTTGACTGGAACGTGCCCAGCCAAGTTGGACTTTGCACCGACCGCAAGTTTTATCCGTGCACCTTCTCCGGCCTTATGGGCTTGTTTTGCACTTTCAGGGTCATGGAACAGACCCATTAAGACACTCTTTGTCCCGCCCTCAATCAGTGCTGCCAGCAAGCCTGTAGTATCTGATGTCCCGCCCGCACCAGCGTTGTCCTGGACATCTGCGACAACAATGGGTTTTCGCCGCCTCTCGCGACATATCGAAACGGTTTCCTCTAGAGACAACATCGAACAATCAAGATCGGCTTCGCGAGATACGAACAAATGCACGACTTCTTCCGCGGCAGCAGCAGCTTTCTGGGCTGTGGCCGCGTAGGCAAGACATGATGGGCCTGTGTCTGAGAAGTCCGCCGCGGTGAAGCCGAGGGCGATTTCTGCCAGAATTTCCTGCTGCTCAAATCTTTCGGGCAACTGATAGATCTCGCTGAATGGCTTGGAGCCCGTATGTTGCGCATGCAGAGGGATGAGGTAAGGCACCGGTTGGAAAGCCTTGTAGAGCGGTTCGCCCGCTAGCAACCGCTGCAGGACTGGAACGCATCGTGCGCCCGTTTCCGCCATATCCAAGTGGGGATAGGTTCTAAAAACAGACAAATAGTCTGCATTGTCGACCATCTCAGCCGAGATGTTGGCGTGAAGGTCCAAACTTGCGACCACTGGTACTTCGAAGCCCACAACATCACGTACACGACGCAGAAGCTCTCCCTCACCGTCAGCGAGGCTTTCGGTGACCATTGCCCCATGGAGATCGAGATAAACGCCATCAATGTCGCCCACATCCCGGATGCGATCCAACAACATTTCGCAAATTGTTTCGAATGCGTGATCGGTTACATGTGCAGACGGCTCGGCAGAACACCACAGGGTTGGTGCGACTTCAAATCCTGCTGCCGCTGCAGCCTTCGCAAAACCGGCGATAGGTAGGTTCATGCCAAACGTTTCCGATATCACCTGCGCACCGTGCAACATGCCGGGCCAGGAATCGGCCATCTCAAACTCGTGCAGACCGGCCTGCGTCACACCAAAGCAATTAGTTTCATGCTGAAAACCCGCGATCGCAATACGCTTGGTCGCCATCATGTGTGCTCGATTTCTTGTTCGGCATGGGGTGCAGCAAAAACACTTTGGCCATTGCGGATCGTTTCAAGCACCCGCGTATCTGTCAGGCGGTCCGGATCGTGCAGTGGGTTACGCGAAAGGACAACAAAGTCAGCAACTTTACCCGGTTCGACAGAACCGCGCTGCTCGTCCTTGAAGACTTGCCAAGCAGCGTCGATGGTCTGAGCGCGTAAGGCTGACAGAACGCTGATCTTCTGATCTTCACCGAGCACGCGACCAGAAACGGATTTTCGATTTACCGCACAGTGGGCCAGATGGATCGGACGCGTCGGAGTGACCGAGGCATCATTGTGGATTGTATATCGCAAGCCAAACCGCTCGGCAGACGCCGCAGGGGATATCCGCTCGGAGCGCTGCGGCCCCAAGAATGTATCGTAGTGGCGATCACCCCAAAAATGTATATGAGCCGGAAAGAAACTGACGGTAAGTCCAAGCTGGGCCATACGCTCCAACTGATCATCCCGCAGAGCCTGACCGTGGATAATGGTGTGGCGATGATCTTGGCGAGGATGCGCAATAAGCGCCTTTTCCACCGCATCTATGAACATCTCGGCACCGGCATCACCATTGCAGTGGCAATGCATTTGGAAGCCCTTGCCATGGAGTTTTCTGACGTCGGCATCTAACTGTTCTTGTGAGGTGTAAACCATCCCACAAGGGTGGCAGGGATCGGACGGCTTGAAATACGGGGTAGACAAAAACGCGGTCTGCAACTGAAAAGCCCCGTCCGTGAACAATTTGCGCGGACCCAGTGTGAAATGCGGGTTGCCGGGCCAGTTCGTACCGATCCAATGCTCGGACAATTCGGGTTCCAGACTTCCGACGGGTAAGAGCTCAATGTCTATTCCCGGATCCAGATCCGCGGGCTGGCTGGCAAAGTGTTCCAACATGGTTTGCGACGCCCAGGCGTTTTGGGCATAGGTCACACCATAGGATAGGTATTCGTCACGACAGGCCTCAAAGCCTAGCCAGAACCTTTCGCGGTCGATCAGGAAATCAGTATCGCCCATCTCGCCCATGGCCGATAATCCTTCGATCAATCCCGTCAGGGCTCCGGTTTCAGGATCACGGCCAAAGCGGCCGCCTTCTGGATCAGGTGTTTGACAGGTTAACCCGCGCCTCTGAAGGGCAACAGAATTGGCCACGCCACAGTGCCCCGACGCATGAATAACCCAGATTGGATGACGCTGTGATACATCGTCCAGCTCAGCCCGCGTAGGCATGCGGCCTTCGCGAATGGCAGTATTATCAAACAACACGCCCATGACCCACTCACCCTCGGGCGTCTCGCCAGCCTTTTCCCGAATCCTGTTCAACGCCTGCGCCATGTGCTTGCAGTCCCCTAAAGGGGGCGACGATAAGTCGACACGGAACAGCCGTATGAACCCTGGATCCGGGAAATGCCCGTGCGGGTCGATAAACGCCGGCATCAGTGTACGACCTTGTAGGTTATACTCATGTGAGTCAGCCGGCATGCGTGCGCGCAGATCTGCTTCAGCACCGACGGCCTGAATTCTTTTGCCCTCGGTCAGAACAGCCTCTGGAGAGGAGTTCTGTGCATCCATAGTCAGGATTGTGCCGTTAAAATATAGTGTGCTTGGCATTGGGTTTCCTACTACGACAGCGGGGCCAGACAACGCAGCCCGTGGCCGCCATTTACTTCCCATTCCGGAGTCTGGGTGCAGATATCCTTGGCAAAGGGACAACGCTCGCGGAACTCACAACCGGACGGGCGTTTGAGCAAACTGGGGGGCTCACCTTTAAGAGCGATCCGTTCCAACCGCGCATCCGGGTCCGGCTCTGGGTTGGCACTCAGCAGGCAGCGGGTATAGGGATGGCGCGGCTCGTTAAAGATGGCCTCGGTTGTACCTTCTTCAACCAATCGGCCCAAATACATGATGCCCATTCTGTCAGCCACATGGCGTACGACGCTAAGGTTATGCGTGATAATCACCATCGCAAGCCCCAGCCTTTCGCGCAGGTCGTTGAGCAGGTTCAGCAGCTCGCCCTGAACCGACACATCGAGACCTGCAGTGGGCTCATCCGCAAGGATCAATTTGGGTTCCAGTGCCAGTGCACGTGCCACACCCACACGCCGAGCTTGGCCACCAGATAGCTGATAAGGATAGCGGTCCGCGAAATGCGTGGGCAAGTTGACCATTTCCAACAGGCGCTTGGCTTCGGCGTCCATGTCACGGTCTTTCATGCCCTGAATGCGGTAAGGCTCGGTAATCAGACTGCGGATGGTCAGACGCGGCGACAGGCTTCCAACCGGGTCTTGAAACATCATCGCCATGTCTTTGCGCAACGGGCGCATGACACTTTCGGGTGCGCCCCGAATTTCCTGACCTTCGAAGGTGACCGAGCCATCTTGCGCAGGTGCTAACCCGGCAATGGCGCGAATGACCGTGGTTTTACCAGACCCACTTTCACCAACCAGCGCGTAAGTCTCTCCGGGTTCTACGGTAAAGCTGACACCCGCCAGTACATTGACCGGGCCATAGCTGGTATTGAGGTCCACAACGTTCAGCAAGCTCATGATGCGACCTCCTGATGGTTCAGCCAGCACGCAGCGTGATGGCCTTCTTTCAATTGATCCAGTGGCGGCACTTCGGTGGCGCAGCGCGCCATGGCCTGATCACAACGATCCCTGAAAATGCAGCCCCCAGGCAGGTTGGCCAAGTCGGGCACTTCACCGGGAATGGTTGGCAATACACGGGCACGCTCTTTGATGTGACCGGGGTCGCATTCGATCAGTCGGCGTGTGTAAGGGTGTTTAGGATTGTGGAAAATCTCCCGCACGTCCCCGCTTTCAACAACTGCGCCAGCATACATCACAACAACCCTGTCGCAGAGTTCTGCGATCACGCCCAAATGGTGCGAGATGAACAGGATGGCACAGTGAAACTCGCGCTGCAGCTCTTGCAGGCGCTCAATAATCTGCACCTCCAGTGTCGCATCCAGTGCAGTTGTCGGCTCATCCGCAATCAAAAGATCAGGTTCGGACATCAACGCCATCGCGATGGCGATCCGTTGACGCATCCCGCCAGAGAATTCATGCGGATATTGCGCCAGACGCGCCTCAGGGTCAGGAATGCCAACAGCGCCCAACAATTTGGCCGCGTGCGCCAACTTGTCAGCCTTGGACTGTCTGGATCGGTGCTGAATATCCAGCATCTGCTGACCGATAGTCAGAACCGGGTTGTGCGTTTGCATCGGATCCTGAAAGACGATGGATATATCCGCCCCGCGCAGGTCCCGCATGTGCCGATCAGAAGCTTGCAGCAAATCCTTCCCCTTGAACCTAATTTCTCCTTCACGGAACCGGGTATTGGGCGCGGTCAAACGCAGAATGGATGAAATCAATGTGGATTTACCACAACCGGACTCTCCCACGATGCCAACGATTTCGCCTTTGTTGACGTTGAATGTGATGTCCCTCAATGCCCTGAGGTCGCCACGGCCTGTTTCGTAATCGACGCAAAGCTGGTCGATTTCCAGAAGTGTCTCGGTCATCGCTGTTTCCTCAGTTTCGGGTCAACTACATCGCGCAGGCTTTCACCCAGAAACGTGAAGCCAAGCGTTGCCAGAATGATCGGCAGGCCTCCGCCAACAACCAACCAAGGAGTTTGGCGGATCAGGGAATAGCCATCCTTAAGCAAAGAACCCCAGCTCGGGGTCGGAGGCTTAACGCCCAGACCCAGGAAGGACAGGCCGGCCTCAAGCGCGATGACTGTAGGGATATCCATTGCCGCCAACACAGCCAGAACGCCAATGATGTTGGGCAGCATATGAACGCCTAGAATGCGCGCCATGCTGGCCCCCATTGAACGTTCAGCCAGGATGAACTCAGAGTTGCGGAGTGTCAGCGTTTGGGTCCGCGCCACGCGCCCATATGTTGGGATCGAGGTCGCCATGACGACAAACACGACCGTCTGCAGACTGGGCCCGATCAGGGCCACAACGGCCAGCGCGAACATCACTGTCGGAAAAGACCGGATGGTATCGAAGAACAGCATTAGAAGATTATCGAGCCATTTCGGCCCATACCCTGCAATCATGCCCAGTGTCAGGCCAATCGCCATTGCTCCGAACACGGCGGGCAATGCCACCTTGAGCGCAACTTGGCCCCCCGCGATGACCCGCGAAAACGTATCGCGCCCTAACTGATCTGTGCCCAGCAGGTGTGCTGTGGACGGTCCCTGCAAGCGGGATTTGATATCCATCGCAATCGGATCATAGGGTACGATCCAATACGCAAAGATTGCGCAGAAAACGATGATACCGACGATGATTAAGCCCATGAGACCAAGCGGGTCGCGCGCAACGCCGACTATGATCTGGCCCATTTCGGAACGAGATTTTTCCATGTGCCTGCCTCCTCAATGAGCCGTGCGCGCGCGTGGATCAAGCAGCGCATTGATCAGATCGGCCAATGCGGTCGACACCACGAACAAAGCTGTTGATACTAGGACAGAGCCCATCACAATCGGGTAGTTTCGGGTCGTAATGCTGTCGATGACCAGTTTGCCCAAACCAGGTCGGGCAAAGACGATTTCAGCGAAAACCGCCGAGCTGAGAAGAAAACCCATCCCAACACCGATTACGGTAACCACGGGCAAAATGGCGATCCGCAGCGCGTACACCATGACCACGCGACGTTCGGCGATACCAAAGGCTCGGGCCGTGCGGACATGGCTTTCACCCATAACCTCCAGCATCGACGCGCGTACCAACCGGGCAATATAGCCAACCCAACTGAGCCCGATGGCAAAGGCGGGCAGGACCAGATGGTCAAGACGGTCAAGGAAGCCTTCCCCGGCACCGATCGCGGGAAACCACTGTAGATGCACTGCAAAAACCAAAAGAGCCAAGAGCGCGACAACAAAGGCCGGAGCGGCCACAAAACTGACAGATATCGCGGCGGCAACCCGGTCGATCAACGTATTGGGATGCGCAGCCGCATAGGCGCCGAGTGCGATGCCCAGCGTAGCTGACCACAGGATCGACGCGAAAATCAGTTCCAATGTGAATGGTAGTTGCTGGAACACGATGTCAGTCACGGAACGACCCGAAAAGACATCGGTTCCCAAGTCACCCTGCAAGAGGTTTCCGTAAAAAATCAAAAGCTGTTTCCAGATTGGCTGGTCCAGCCCCAACGCTACTGTGAGTTGGGCCTGAAGCTCGGGCGTGGCGCGTGGGCCGAGCATGATTTGGACCGGGTCGCCTGGCACGGCGCGGATCATCAGGAACATGACGGTGACCGCCACGAACAGGATAAGCAGCGACAGCCCGAAGCGACGGGTTGCGAATTTCAGCATGGCCAACTGGCTCCTTTTGGCTTGATGGCGTTGGTGTTGGTACGGCGAGCGTTACGCACCCGCCGCACCCGGTCGACCTGGGGAGATCAGGTCGCCTTGCCAAAATAGCGAAGCAGGGACAGGCCATCTGGCCGCAGCGCTGGAATGACGCGTGCGCTGTGAATAACCGGTGTCGCCTCGTGAGTGATAAAGCGATAAGCACCGCTTTCTTCCATCAGATCCTGCGCACGCTGATACATTTCAGCTCGCTTTGCGATGTCCGTTTCAGCAGCCGCAGATTCATGGATTTCGTTAAATTCCGGGCTGTTAAACCGTTCCCAGTTCCATTTCCCGATCTGTTCTGGTGTGAACCACGACGTCGCATAATACGGATCAGGCGTCATCGAGAAACGGTTCAGAACAAGCTGTAGGTTCTCATTGTCACCGGACGCCCAGAATGCCCCAGATTCCAGAACGTTAACCTCAACCGTGATTCCGATCTGCGCCAGCGTCGCCTGAATAATCTGTGCAGTTGTTGTAAAGGTCGTCTTGTTCAACGTATCGAGGGTTAGCGTGACATTGGTTTCACCGGATTCCGCGAGCAACTGAGCGGCTTTTTCAAAGTTCGCTGCAGGGGGTACAAGCGATGACGGCCGATGGCCTGCAAGGCCCGGTGCAATGATACCGGTCGCCGGTTCCGCAGCACCAAAATAGGCGGCCTCCAGGATGCTCGGAACATCCACTGCGTGCTGAATTGCCTGCCGCAGTTTTTGATTTTGCAGCTTTGGATGCTCGACGTTCATTCCCATCCAGACATAGTAAAGCGAGGGTTTCTCAACCAGCGACCCACCATTGGGAACCCCGGCGCGATACCGCTCAACCGAGCCCAGCGACACGCGAGTTACGTCCAACTCGCCTGCCTCGAACGCAATCTCGGCCGTGTTTTCATCATCGATCGGATAGATCTCGACGGTATCCCAAGCGGGGGCATCCCCTTTCCAGTCAGGGTTGCGCTTTAGAACGGTCTTTTCTTTGGGCGACCAACTGTCTCGCAGATACGGGCCGGATTCCGCAACCGGATCAGCACCGATCCGGCCACCGGCGGCTTCGACCGCTGCCTTCGAGACGATGTTTCCAGTAATATACGGCAGGGCAATCGACCAGATCGGGGCAAACGGGCTGTTCAGAACGATTGTCCCTTCACGGTCTCCTGTCACTTCAACATGGCTGAATGGCCCTAGGTCGGGCTTATTCGGACTGTCGGTCGTGTCGTCCACGATCCGTTCCATGCTGAATTTGACGTCTTCAGCAGTCATCGCGCCAAATCCGTTGGTGAATCCAATATCGTCACGCAATGCGAACTTGATATGGGTCGGGTCAACCTGCTCGATCATAGTTGCCGCATCCATTTGCCAACCCCATTCCTCGCCCGGCTTGTATTGGATCAGCTTGTTGTAGATGGAGGCATGCACTTCTTCTTCAACGACACCAACGGAATGTGCTGGATCCATGTTCTGTGCATCACCATAAGCCCGCACCCGCAGAACACCGTCATCTGCTGCAACCGCGCGGTTCGCCCACCCCATCGGAAGCGCTGTAGCGGCCCCTAGCGCAGTTGCACCTTTCAGAAACCTCCGGCGACCAACATTGGCCTTTGTCCATTCGATCTTCATAGTATCCTCCCTTAGATTAAGTCAGAGAAGTCCGCGTGGAACGGTTTCGGACCATTCCCTTGTTAGGACTTCGATTTCATTTGCGCCTTCGGTGGCGCGTAGTTTGCGGTAGAGATAGAAATTCTCGGTGTCACAGCTCATGCGGCACTCGGTCGTGATGGCGACCTGCCATTCTTCGCGCTCGAACGAAAAACTCCAAGCGATCTCGAAATACGCGGTTTTCGGATCATCGGGGTGAATGCGGTAAAGCATGCGTACGTCGCTACCAACAATCAGATCGTGGTAGGGATCGCGCATTTTACCATAGTCATCAAACGTCTCCAGAACCACGCAACCGCTTTCCGTCACCGTGCGTTCTGATTGCGCTGAAGGTAAACGCAACTGCTCAGCTGCCAGAACCGGATACGCCTGCGCCGGGCCGGGTTCAGAGGCTTGAATTTCATGCGCAACTTCGCGCACCGGCAGATGAAGAGTACAATCCAGCAAGTGTAAAGTTACCGTGGCCGATTGAGGTGCTGGCCAGACAATCGGCCAATAAGACGTCGACAACGCCAGTCGCAAAACGTGGCCCTCGCGCAAATGGTGCGCACATTCGTTCAGCGTGATTTCAGCCTCGTAGATCTCACCTGGCTGCAGGACCTGCGGCGTCTCATGACTGTGGTAGTGACACAGGTTCAACGGACGATAGCTGATCCGCTGTGACACACCTTCGGGTGAAACATCACACAGCCGCGCGACAAGCTGGGCAACAGGCTGATCCACTGAAAACTGGAACTTTAGCTTTGCCCGACCCAGCAGCTCGAGCGGTGCTTGCAGCGGCGAGCTGTCAAAACAGACCGATAAGGCATCATCACCGGCCTGATCCCCTGCAAGTTCATTGTCGATACGCATGCCCGCACAGAAATATCCGCCTTCCCCACCAACATGGTTGGGCGACGTGACAACGACCGTACCAACCACCGGGTCCCGCGAAAACCCACCAGGAACCAGATGCCAGACCCGTTCTGAGACATGAGGTGACGGCCATGCCGTCTCTGCAATCCAACGACCTTTCCGAGGACCGTTTTGCGCAGTCGGATTGAAGTGTTCCTGCATGTAAGTCCGATAGGCAGGCAAATCCTCGGCGCCGTTTTGTTGTCCCTTCAGCCAGCGGTCAAACCACCCGACGACTTCGGAATGAAAATCTGCGGGATCGAGCTTTGAGATGTGCGGATAGCGGTGTTCCCACGGCCCAATGATAGCTTTGGTTGGCGCTGTCAGGTTGGCTGCCAAAGCCGGAGGCGCATTGACGTAAGCATCTGCCCAGCCTGTAATCGCCAAGACAGGGGTTTGGATCGCGGTCCAATCCTCGCAAACTGAGCCGTGCTTCCAATATGGGTCGCGCGTCTGATGTCGCAGCCAATCTGCAGAAGAGAATGGGACGCTTTGCAATCGGGCAAGCCAGTCCTGTCGCCAATCTGCGCGAAGCTCTGGATCAGCTGGGCGCGTCAGATAGGCAAACATCTGACTGCCCCAATTCATGTTGTCACTCAGCAGGCACCCACCCATGAAATGGATGTCATCGGCATATCGATCCACAGTCGAAGCGACACTGACGATGGCTTTCAGTGCAGGTGGTTGCCTGAAGGCCAGCTGCAGACCATTAAACCCGCCCCAAGATATCCCAATCATCCCGACATTGCCGTCACACCAATCCTGCGCGGCAATCCAGGCTATGACTTCCTCACCATCATGCAGTTCCTGTTCCGAGTATTCGTCGTCGAATTGCCCTTCGCTGTCCCCGGTGCCAGCTATGTCGACCCGAATACAGGCATAGCCCGCCTTTGCAAAAACCGTGTGTGTTGTTTCGTCTCTGGGCGCGGTGCCGTCACGTTTGCGATATGGCAGATATTCCAGAATGGCCGGTGTGGGGCCTGTCTCGGGCAACCAGAGGCGCGCCGCAAGCCGTCGCCCATCGGCAAGTGTGATCCATGTGTTTTCGATTGTTTCGATTGGCATCTGAAGCTTGTCTGTTACGATCTGATGCTGAAGAAGAAACCGATTTGCAGATAAATCAAATTGTGCAATCTTATGCGAGTTGACGCAGTTTGCAGTGATATAGCGTCAAAACGCGAAAGGTTTTTCTTGTGTCCGAGTATTTTTCTGCCAACTTACGATCGTTGTGCGCAGAGCATGGAAACATTTCGCAGATTTGCCGCGAAATCGGCGTCAATAGACAGCAATTCAATCGCTATTTGAATGGCTCCAGCCTGCCCTCTGCCCACAACATGCGCCGCATTGCACGTCATTTCGACCTGACCGAAGCACAGCTTTTCGAGGAAACTGCAAGCTTCGAACGAATGCTAAGAGGCGTCCTGCCACAAGTTGGGAAAACGCCCACAGATGCATTTTTGGAACCCTTCCGGGGGCAACAGAAGAACCTGAGGCGCTATATAGGTTTTTATCATTCCTATTTCTGCACGCCATCTTGGGAAGGAAAAATCTTCTGTTCATTGATCCGCATTCAGGAAGTTGAAGGGCTAATCACGATCCGGTCCCGTGAAATTGCCACGTCTCCAGACAAGAGCATGCATCAGATTTCGCGCTACGCTGGCTTTGTAACTATGCGCGGGAACAGGATATTCGTGACCGAACACGAGCTCGCGCGCGAAGGCAGCGTTTCAAATACAATCTTGTACTCGGCGCATCGCCAGCAACTGAAGTATTTGCGAGGGATGACCATGGGCGTTGCTTGGCGCCCATACCCCCATCCATACGCAGCCAAAACAATCTGGAAACGTCTGCACGAACGCGTAACTGCGCGCGAGGCGATCGCAGCTTGTGGCATTTACCCAATTCAAAGTAATAGGATTGATCCAACTGTCAGAAAGCACCTGACCGAGGTTTGAATCGCCGGATTGACATAAGCGGCAGCACCGTTCTTTAGGTGCTGACTCCAATTCCGATAGCAATTTTTCGTCCAAACTGTATGAGATCAATTCGTACCAGTTCTTCGAGACAGCACTGACAATGCCGCAAGTCTAGCTCGTGCAACGGGTAATGTTCGTCACTGATTGCTGCGAAGAGGCGGACTATGACCCAGGCATCACCACCGATCTGGCAATACCATGTGCGCACAGTAGCATTTGTGCTGCTTCTGCAAACATGCTGCCTGTCTGACGTCTGGCACGAAACACTGGTCAGAACTTAATCCACCGCTGCACGAAAACGCCGCCCCCGATCAAAGGGGCGGCGCAAGGTTCGTAACGCTATAGGTTGATTACTCGGCAGCCTGTGTGCTTGCGTCAGCATGCTTGTCACGCTGTCCATCGCGGTAAAGCGCTTTGGTCAGCGAGACCATCATCAGGGCCATCACCATGGTAAATGGCAATGCACCGATGATCATCGCGTTGCGCAACGCATCCATCGGGTTGTTTTCCCCTGCAGCAAGGATCAGCGCGCCGATCACAGCCGTCAGGATCACCCCCCAGATGATGCGGTGCTTGATGCCGGTCTCCTGGCTGCCGCCGGACATGATGGTGTTCATCACCAGAATGCCCGAGTCAGCTGAGGTCACCAGGAAGGTCATGATCAGGATCACGCACATGACGTTCAGCATGGACAGCAGCCCTCCGTCGATCATGTAGGACAGGGTCACGAACAGCTTGTTGGTGTTCGAGGCACCAATGATCGCGCCTTCTGCGGCACCGGCCAGTTCCAGATCAATCGCGGTGCCACCCAGTACAGTCATCCAGGCGAAGCACACCAGCGCCGGTGCAAGCACGCAGCCCAGAATGAACTCACGCACGGAGCGACCTTTGGAGATACGCGCCAGGAACAGGCCCACAAACGGCGAGAATGCAATCCACCAGGCCCAGTAGAACGTGGTCCAGCCAGACTGCCAGCCGAACTGGCGGCCCTGCTCACCCGCTGCATAAGCTGCGGCCAAAGTTGCTTCGTCCAACTCCGCAGCTGCACCTTCTAGACCACTCTTGAAGCCGTCAAAGCTTCCCCAGGCATTGGTCGCGCCACCCATCAGGGCGTCCGCATGCGCCTGCGCTTCGGCCGGCAGTGCCGCCGCAAAGGCTTCGGTCGACAATGGACCATATGCACCAAAGCTCAGCGAAAGGAAGTGCAGAAGGTAGTCAACCAGGGCCGTACCATATGTGGTCATGGCAAAGACGAAGGACCCGAAGATCACGAACGTGCCCAACAGGATGATCGACAGGACAAGGTTCAGGTTCGAGAGGTATTTAACACCACGACCCACACCCGAAACCGCCGAAATGATCGACAGGCCCATGATGACGACCAGACCTGCAATCAGTCCAACCTTGCTTGGCGTGGGAACATCTCCGCCCAGATCCATGATCCACTCCATGCCGGTGATGGCATAAAGGCCGTCAATGAACTGGCTGACACCAAACCCGATCGTCACAGAAACGCCCAGGATCGTTGCCACAACACCCAGAACGTCAACAACGTGTCCGAGAAAACCGTTCATCAGACGTCCGAACAGCGGTGTAAGAGCCGCACGAATGGTCAGAGGCATATTACGGGTATAGGCGTAATAGGCCAGTGACAGGCCGGTCACCACATAGATCGCCCAAGCATGAAAACCATAGTGCAGGAACGTGTAGCGATACGCCGACTGAATGGAGTCGGGATCATTGCCGACCACTGCACCGGACACGACCTCGGGGTTTGATCCCCACAGGCCCAGCGGTTCAGCCGTTGCAAAAACCATCAAACCAACACCCAGACCGGCACCGAACATCATCGAGAACCAGGAGAAATTCGAAAACTCAGGTTTTTCGCCCGGCGTACCCATAACCCGCTTTCCGGTCGACGGAAGGATAGCCACAATGACCAGGAAGATTACAAACAGGCCGACAATAACAATGTAGAAGCTGTTGAAGATTTCCAGCAGCTTGCCATTCCAGCTACCGAGGGTGCTGTTGGCATTGGCTGGGAAGACAAGCGCCCACAGTACAAGGGCAACCATGATGCCCTTGCTGATCAGCGCAATCGGTACGCTGTAATTCTCATAGAAACCGGCATCCGCCGTTTCTATCTCTAGATCCGTAAATGGTTCAGGTAATGACATAAGGTTCCTCCCAGTTGTCACTTTTTCATTATTTTTCCGCACAGGTTAGTTGGCTTTGTACCATGAACCCGACGGGCCTTTGGTTCGAACACACGTGCCAATCTTCTCATGCAGCGTGGCGGTTAGCGCTACGTCTCCGGTAGCGGCACATTCAAGGATTACCGACGGCTCACATCTGGCAGGCGAGCATTGCTCGCCGACTGAAACGACGCGATCAGGTTCAGAAGTGGTCACGTCTGGCTCCAAATTCGGCAATTCCGATTCAGAGCAGAATGCAGCTAGAGGGCGATATCAGTCAAACTCAATTAGCTTTAATTAACTTCAGTAAAGATGAAGTCGGTAACTTTCCTTGCCAGAATTCAACAACCGCACGGATCTACTTAGGTGCATGCATAGGGTCGACACTAATGATCTGACCCGCGCCAACAGGTCGTAACCTTTGAATAGCGTTGGGCCTATCCCGCCCTATCCGACGCGAAACCGGTTCAGTCAATTTCGGCCTCGGCCGGGTTGGTAACAGCTACAGTCCCCGTCGCATAGATCTCTATCAGGGCTTCGCCAGTCTGTGATCCTTCTAGCTCAACCTCAATGATCTCAAGGAATTTTTCGGTCTCAATCGCAGCCGCCGCCACTGTCCGCATATAGATTTCCCAAAGATTATACTTGCGTTTGGGCGAAAGATTCCCATCATTCGATATGCAGTCTCGTATTGTGAGAATTTCATTAACATGCACCTAGAACGTCTGATCCAGATACTTGAAATCATCGCAGTCGTCGGACGCCCTGTTTCGGTGGCAGAGGTTCAACGTGCAACCGATCTGCCCAAGCCCACATGTTACCGGCTCATTCAGTCACTTGTTGAACAAAATCTCCTCGACGAACCCTCTGATGACGGAAAATACATCATTGGCGAGCGGATGATCAGGATTGCCTTGCTTGGAAAGTCCGATGCCGATGTCCGACGCTGTGCAGCCCCCCTCATGCGCCTCGCAGCGACAAATTTTAATGAAACGGTTTTTCTTGCGCGCTTTCGCGACAACAAAGTTGAAATCATCCACGTAGAAACACCCGATGATCCCGCTCGTGCCTTCATTCATCCGGGCTTGGGCGTACGTCCCATGCATGCCTGCTCGTGCTCGAAAGCCATTGCCGCTTTTGCGGAACCGGAATTTCGCGAAAGCATCATGTCAGGGAGCCTGAAGGCGTATACTGAACACACCAAGACGTCCGAAGATGAGCTACGCCGCGAATTCGAGATAATTAGCGAACGCGGCTTTGCCGATTGTGATCAGGAAATCGACATCGGAATTGCCAGCGTTGCGGCACCGGTATCGATCGGCAACATCGGAGCTACGTTCAGTATTGGTGCGGTTGGCCCCATTCGCCGGTTCCGCACCGAATACCGCATCGAGATCGGCGAGAAACTGAAAGGCTTGTCCAAGAAGGTCAGTGGCGCAATCCAGCTGTGCAACGTAACGGATACATAAGGAAACGAATAACTAAGGGCCCTTTTGGCCAAAAGGATGACACTGAGAATAGGAAAAATTCAACAAACCGGAGGAAACCAAATGAACCTGAGACCAGATCCAACGTTTCACGCCTCGCCTAAGCTTGCAATGCAGGCACCGGTGGAAAACTACGCCTTCACTGTAATGCTCAGCCCGGACGGATCGCAATCTGATGGCATCGCGGTCATTGACCTCAAACCGGACTCCGACACCTATGGCCAGATCGTACATCAGGTCATTGTTCCCAACAAAGGCGACGAATTTCACCATTTCGGCTGGAACGCCTGTTCGTCATCTCTGTCTCCTCTGACCGGGCACGCCTTTCTGGAACGACGTTATCTGATCGTACCTGGAATCCGATCCTCACGTATTTACGTCATCGACGTGAAAGACCCGTTGAAGGCCAAGATCCACAAGACGATCGAACCCGAAGAACTATTTGCAAAAACCGGTTATTCGCGCCCGCACACCATCCATTGCGGTCCCGAAGGGATCTATGTTTCCTGCCTTGGAGGTGGCGGCGAAGACGGTACAGACGGACCTCCGGGCATCTTCATCATGGATTGCGAGACGTTCGAAATAATCGGGCAATACGAGATGGATCGCGGCAAGCAGGACAAGCACTATGATTTCTGGTGGAATCTGCCGCAGGACTACATGGTTAGTTCCGAATGGGGTTTGCCGCCGCAGTTTGAAAACGGTGTGGTGCCCGAGGACCTGTTGTCGAACAAGTATGGCCATTCGATCCACTTCTGGGACTTGCGCGCGCGCAAGAATATCCAGACGATGGATTTCGGCGACAATTACCAGATGGCACTGGAAATTCGCCCTGCGCATGACCCGACAAAATCTTATGGTTTCTGTGGTGTCGTGGTGGACACCACCAACCTGCAAGGCGCAATTTTCACATGGTGGCGCGGTGACGACGGCAAATGGCAGTCCAAGAAAACGATCACCATCGATCCGCGCCCCGAAAAGCCCGAGAACCTGCCGCCACTGTTGCAAGGGTTCGAGGCCGTGCCGCCGCTGGTCACCGATATCGACCTGAGCCTAGACGACAAATACCTCTATGTTGCGTGCTGGGGGCTGGGCGAGATGCATCAATACGATGTCAGCGACCCGATGAACCCGAAGCTGACCGGAAAAGTCGAGCTGGGCGGCATCGCCCGCGGCACCAAGCACTCCAACGGCAAGGATTTTGCCTATGGCCCGCAAATGGTAGAAATCAGCCGCGACGGCAAGCGCGTCTACTGGACCAACTCGCTTTATTCCACCTGGGACAACCAGTTCTATCCCGACGACGAAGGCGGACAAATGGTGATGGCCGATGTGGGCGAAAACGGGGGGCTGACGCTGAACAATGACTTTTATGTCGACTTCCCCAAAGGTCTGCGCAGTCACCAAATTCGCCTGGAAGGCGGTGACTGTTCGACCGACAGCTTCTGCTATCCGTCCGTCTAAGAAATGGGCGACATAACAACAATGACAGCCCTTTGGTGGGCTGTCATTTTTTCTGGACTCTACCACGGTATCAACCCCGGCATGGGTTGGCCGCTGGCCGTTTCGGCGGCGTTGATGGAGCGAAAGCACAGCGCCCTGCCAAAAGCGCTGGCAATGTTGGCCACGGGGCATTTCCTCGCGATGATTGGCATCTTGTTGCCGCTCTCACTGATGATGTTCCTTGTTCAGTGGGAAGTTCAAATCCGCGTGGTCGCCGGGCTTTTGGTTATCGCTATGGGCCTCTATCTGCTGATCAACCGAAGACATCCGAAAATTCTGGCGCGCGTGCACCCTGCCCGGTTGGCGCTCTGGTCATTCCTCGCTGCGATGGCGCATGGGGCTGGTTTGATGCTGGTGCCGATTTTTCTGGGCATCTGTGCGATTGGAGCGAACGAAACCGGTCATGCCGCAGCACAAACACTTATGAGCAGCAACGTGACGACTGCGTTTCTTGTTGCAGCAGTACACACGTTGTCGATGACAATTGCTGGCGGCACCATCGCAGTTGTGATCTACCTTTGGCTCGGGCTCAGGTTCCTCTCAAAGACATGGTTCAATCTTGATGTCGTTTGGGCACTCAGCCTCATCGCCGTCGGAGCATTCGGACTCTATGCAGCACTTTTTGGCCATTGAAATCGGTTACCGACCAAATGCCACCTGTTCACGAGCTGGCAGAAACCAGCAATCCCGGCAGTTAATCTTTCAAAGCATCTAGTGGCACCTGAAGCACCGCGTTGCCGGTTTAGTCAGGTGGAATTTCTCCTGCAGGCTCTGCCGCAAACTTTTCAACTTGATTGCCTGGAATAACCCCGACCGGCATGATGCGTGAGTCAATCTGCAGATTGGGTGGTGAAATTCTCGCCCCAGGTCAAGATTGAGACGCATAAACGTAAGCGCCCTGGTGCAGTTTCATGGCGCATGGACGAAACCTATCTCAAAGTGCGCGGCCATTGGATGTATAGGTATCGGGCGGTTGATCGCGACGGCGAAACCCTTGATTTTATGCCGTCTGAAAGTCGCGATACCGCGGCGGCCAAGCAATTCTTCGCGGAGGTATTGGTCAACAAGGACATTCCGTTGCAGATCGTGGTCGACAAAACCGTCCCTCTCGCTGCAAAATCTGTTTTCATCCCAAGATCAAACATCTTCTTTAAACTGCTTACGCAACCAGTCCACAAAGATCTCGACCTCTGGTCGTACAGCTTTTTTGGAAACAGGTTGCATTAGGAAATGTGCATCCGGGTGTGGCAACGGTTTGCCGGCAAATCGAACGCCCGAGGCGAGCCCATTTTCGGTATTAACCAGTCGCGAGAACACTATGGCATAGCCACCGCCACTCGCGACAAGTTGCAGCGCAGAAATGGTTGTGTCTACCAGGTATTGCGGAGCGTCTTGCGGCTTGGTGCAATCATATGCGCTCAAGTATCTTTCCCAATGGCCTTCATGGCCTAATATGTGAACAAATGGACCAGACAGCAGATCCTGCACTTGCTTTGCACTGTTCTTCCGACCTTTGGTGCATATCGGGACGATCGCTTCATCAGAGAGTTTCTCGGAGAGTGCGTCGGTCCAGTTGCCACGACCCAAGCGCAGCTCTACGTCGATCTCTTCTAAATTGGTGGTCTCTGTCCAGATATTTGTCACAAGGCGAAGATCTATCGTCGGGTGGTCTTTCTTGAATGACGGAAGACGGGGCGCAAGCCAAAGTGAAGCGGTCGATATCGGCGCCTTGATCGTAACTGTCTTCGTCGCCATCGACCCGAAAAGGTTTGCCGAGGCCATATCGATATCAGCAAGCGCCTGCCGGACAGTTGAGCAATAAGCCTGACCAAGCTCTGTGAGAGAGAGGTGTCTTGCGCGCCTCACAAATAACTTGTGCTGCAACTGCTGTTCCAATGATCGGATGTGCAGGCTGACGGCAGCCTGCGTCAGCCCCAATTCGACGCTTGCACTGGTAAAATTCAGATGTCGGGCCGCGGCTTCAAAGCTACGCAGCCAGGTTAGACTTATCTGGTTGGACGGCATTTACCACCACGAAAAATTTACGATAGATCGTTTTATCTATCAATTTTCTTCTATCAGCAAGTTCCCAAATTTGATCTTGTTTTGTTCTTTCACTCGACCAGGAGATACGGGCATGACTGAAAAAAACATAAATCAGCAGGTAATTGGGGTTCTGTCGCAAACTTTTTGGATGGCGGAACATCAGTGGAATTGATTAGCAGTTTACCCCGCCAGTTGGGCGAACTGCTGAAACGGACGGAGTTTGGGTGTGAATTGACCTTTGCGGATCATGTTGACCAGTTCTATGCCTGCCAGGAC
>NZ_JBXWOE010000006.1:0-258921 GCF_059610725.1 Ruegeria sp. CDSC045 | reverse complement strand
GCGTCCGGCCGTCTCTCCAACCCGTCCCACCGTCTCTCCAGTGTGTCCCAAGCGCCTCAGCAGCGCCGGTGAAGGGGTATTTACGGATTAGGTCTGGGACCTGCAACCCCCAATCTGAAAAAACTTTGCATTTCTTAACAGAAACTTCTCTAGGTTAATGAAAACAATAGGTTAGCTTAATAATTCTCTCTTCCGAGCCGGTAACGGACCGCACGGAACGGGGGAAAGAACAGCCCCTGGGCGGAATCGTACCCAATGCTGGGTATGCGCCCGGAACCAGGGCAAACAAAACGCCGCCCGAGTCTCCTCGGACGGCGCAAATTCTGCGAAGGTCGCAGGCTTACTTCAGATCGAACCTGTCTGCATTCATGACCTTGTTCCAGGCCGAGACGAAGTCGCAGACAAATTTGCCTTCTGCGCCTGCCTGACCGTAAACCTCGACCAGAGCCCGCAGCTGCGAGTTGGAGCCGAAGACCAGATCGACGCGGGTACCGGTCCACTTGACCTCACCGCTGGCGCGGTCCCGACCTTCATAGACGCCTTTACCCGCGGGTTTCCATTCGGTGCCCATGTCCAACAGGTTGGTGAAGAAGTCGGTGCTGAGCGTGCCGACGCGTTCGGTCAACACACCATGCTTGGTGTCACCAAAATTGGCGCCGATCACGCGCAGACCGCCAACCAGCGCAGTCATTTCAGGCGCCGACAGCGTCAGCAGCTGGGCTTTGTCGACCAGAAGCTCTTCGGGCGAAACCGAATAATCCGTCTTCTGATAGTTGCGGAAGCCGTCGGCCTCGGGCTCGAGCACGGCAAAGCTGTCCACATCGGTTTGATCTTGCGTCGCATCGGTGCGGCCCGGGGTGAACGGAACCTCAACCTCCTGACCGCCGGCCTTGGCGGCCTGCTCGACACCCACATTACCGGCCAGAACGATCACGTCGGCCAGAGACACTTTCTTGCCCCCGGATTGTGCGCCGTTGAACGCCGCCTGAACGCCCTCAAGCGCGGTCAGTGCCTTGGCCAGCTTCATCGGTTCGTTCGCGTCCCAGTCTTTCTGCGGAGCAAGACGGATACGTGCGCCATTGGCACCGCCGCGCTTGTCCGAGCCGCGGAAGGTCGAGGCCGAAGCCCATGCGGTCGAAACCAGCTCGGACACCGAGAGGCCAGTGGCCGCGATCTTAGCCTTCAGCTCGGCCACATCCGCGTCACCGATCAGCTCGTGATCCACGGCGGGGACATTGTCTTGCCACAGCAGTTCCTCGGCCGGAGATTCCTCGCCGATGTAATTCGAACGCGGGCCCATGTCGCGGTGGGTCAGTTTGAACCATGCACGGGCGAAAGCGTCAGCGAATTCTTCCGGGTTCTCGTGAAAACGCTTTGAGATCGGACCATAGATCGGGTCCATGCGCATCGCCATGTCGGCGGTGGTCATCATGGTTTTGACCTTCTTCGACGCGTCATGCGCCGCCGGGGCCATGTCTTCTTCTTTGACATTTACCGGTTCCCAAATCCACGCGCCCGAAGGGCTTTTGGTCAGGTTCCAGTCATATCCGAACAGCAGGTCGAAATAGCCGTTATCCCATTGGATCGGATTTGCGGTCCATGCGCCCTCGACCCCTGAAGTGGTGGTATCGTCACCCTTGCCGGACCCAAACTTGTTGATCCAACCAAAGCCCATCTCTTCGATCGGGGCGGCTTCGGGTTCGGGGCCGACCAGATCGGGATCGCCCGCGCCATGCGCCTTGCCGAAGGTGTGACCACCAGCAACCAGAGCAACGGTTTCCTCGTCATTCATTGCCATACGGCCAAAGGTGTCGCGGATGTCACGACCCGAAGCCAGAACGTTGGGCTCTCCGTCCGGACCTTCAGGGTTTACATAGATCAGGCCCATCTGCACTGCGGCCAGAGGGTTTTCCAGATCGCGCTCACCGGAATACCGGCTCTGCGGATTGTCGGTCGGGGCCAGCCATTCTGTCTCGGTTCCCCAATAGATGTCTTCTTCGGGGGCCCAGATATCGGCACGGCCGCCGGCAAAACCAAAGGTTTTGCCACCCATGGATTCGATGGCGCAGTTACCTGCCAGGATCATCAGGTCAGCCCAGGAAATCTGGTTTCCGTATTTTTGCTTGATCGGCCACAGCAGACGACGCGCCTTGTCGAGGTTACCGTTGTCCGGCCAACTGTTGAGCGGCGCAAAACGCTGGTTCCCGGTCGAGGCCCCGCCACGGCCATCTGCCGTCCGGTAGGTGCCTGCACTATGCCAGGCCATCCGAATGAACAGACCACCATAATGGCCATAATCCGCCGGCCACCACTCCTGTGAATCCGTCATCAGCGCATATAGGTCTTCTTTCAGCGCCTTCATATCCAGCTTTTTGAACTCTTCGGCATAGTCGAAATCCGAACCCAGAGGATTCGAAGCCGCTCCGTGCTGGTGCAGGATCGACAGGTTTAGCTGGTTCGGCCACCAATCCCGGTTGGAACGGGTTCCAGCGCCGTGCATCACAGGGCATCCGCCTGCTTTGGGGTTATCACTTCCGTCCATATCGGTCTCCAATCCTAGCTAATATCCGGCGATCTTGCGCAGTGAAATTCGTGGTAATCAAGAACACAGATTCAAGACACGTTTTCCCCATCCAAATACACTGAGCATCTGGCAAGGGTATCGGTATTCCTGAAGTCCTGACCTAGTCAGAAATAGCAAATTGCATTCATGCATAAAAGTTTTGTTTAATGATGAAAACCATAGGAAATAATTATGAAGAGAACATCCCCGGATCCCGTGCAATCGGAGCAATTTTCAAATCCCTGAATAACCTTGGGTCACATATAGACCACAGCCCTTGTTTTTCATCCGTATGCGACCACTGTCTTTATGAACGACACGAGCGCGGGTTCTTTTGTTCGGATCCGCGCCTAATACAGATTGACCGGCGTATTTGACTGCCGGTTCCGAAAATTTTTGGAGTCTGAATGCAATTTGACTATGTAATTGTCGGCGCAGGATCCGCCGGTTCGGTTCTTGCCGGTCGTCTGAGCGAAGATCCTGGAATACGTGTCTGCCTTCTTGAAGCCGGAAACGGCGGCAACGGCATGCTTACCAGATTGCCCGCGGCAACAGTGGCCTCGCTGCCGGGGCGGCCGAAAATCAACAACTGGGCATTTGAAACCGTGGCCCAACCGGGGCTGAACGGCCGCAAAGGATATCAGCCGCGCGGCAAGACGGTGGGCGGGTCCAGCGCGATTAACGCAATGTTGTACGTCCGGGGTCAGCGTCAGGACTATGATGGCTGGGCTGAACTGGGCTGTGCCGGTTGGGACTGGGACAGCGTCCTTCCCTATTTCAAGATGTCCGAACATAACGAAGATGGCGCCGACGACCATCACGGCGACAGCGGCCCTCTGCACGTGTCAAACCAGAAACAGCCGCGCCCGATCACGCTTGCCTTTATTGAAGCTGCCGAACAGATGCAGCACCGCCGAAACCGGGACTTCAACCGGGGCGATAACGAGGGCGTTGGTCTGTATCAGGTCACACAGTTTCACGACCCGTCGAAGAATGGCGAGCGATGCTCGGCAGCGGCGGCCTATGTCTTTCCGGTCATGGACCGCCCGAACCTGACGGTCATTACCGACGCCCATGCCAAAGAGCTGACCTTTGAAGGAAAGCGGGCCACCGGTGTGGTGTACAGGAAAAAGGCCAAAGGTGCGGATATCACTGTCTCCGCCAGGCGCGAGGTTCTGGTTTGCGCCGGTGCACTTCAAACTCCGCAGTTGTTGCAGCTATCCGGGATTGGTGCCGCTGATGATCTGGTCAAACATGGGATCGAGGTGCGGCACGACCTGCCGGGTGTTGGCAAGAACCTGCAGGACCATCTGGATTTCACGCTGCTCTATAAAACCCGGGACACCAACACATTCGGCATCGGTGCCGCTGCCGCACTGAATTTGGCAGGACATATTTGGCGCTGGCGTAAGACCGGTAAGTCGATGGCGGCCACGCCATTTGCCGAGGGCGCCGCGTTTCTGAAAACCTCCCCGGCTTTGGATCGCCCCGACATCCAGCTGCACTTCGTCATTTCCTTGGCCGATGATCATGCAAGGAAGCTGCATTATGGCTATGGGTTCGGCTGCCATGTGTGCAAATTGCGCCCCGAAAGCCGTGGCACGGTCGGGCTGCACAGCGCCGATCCTTTTGCCGCTCCGGCCATTGATCCGGCTTACCTGTCCGATGACCGCGATCTGGACACGCTGATCAAGGGCGCGCGTATGACCAAAGACATTCTGCACGCGCCGGCCTTCAGTAAATTCCGGCACAAAGCGATGTACGGCATGGATGACGCTCAGACCGATGCGGATTGGGAGCACCATATTCGCGCTCGCGCCGATACGATCTATCACCCGGTCGGAACCTGCAAAATGGGTGTGGATGCGATGGCCGTGGTTGACCCCGAGCTGCGCGTGCGCGGGATCGAGGGGCTGCGCGTGGTCGATGCATCGGTCATGCCGACTCTGGTCTCGGGAAACACCAACGCCCCAACCATCATGATCGCCGAGAAAGCCGCGGACCTGATCAAAGCCACCGCCCGATAAGGGCTCAGCCGTCCTTCATCAGGGCCTGCAGTCCAGCGCGGTAATCCGGATACAAAAGCCGGATACCCAGTTCATCCTTGATCCGGTCATTCCTGACCCGCTTGTTTTCATTATAGAAACTTCGGGCCATCGGAGACATATCGGCCTGGTCGAACGGAACCGCAGCGGGCAGAGGCAGGCCTTGCAGTTCAGCCGCATAGGCGATGACATCCTGTGGCGGCACCGGCTCATCGTCACAGACATTGTAAATCGCACCCGGGTTCGGCGATGCCATCGACGCCGCAAGCACCTGCGCGATGTCCGCCACATGGATGCGCGAGAACACCTGCCCCGGTTTGATTATGCGGCGCATTCCCACCCGTTTAAGTTTGGAAAATGGGCCGCGCCCGGGGCCATATATCCCGGCAAGGCGAAAGATGTGGACGGGCAGGCCCGGAATGTCTTGCCATTGTGTCTCGGCCCGGACGCGCCACCTGCCGCGCTCGGCCATTGGTGAAGGAAGGGTCGCCTCGTCCACCCAACCGCCTTTGTGGTCCCCATAGACTGCGGTTGTGGAAAGGTATCCGACCCAATCGAACTGACCTGCGCGGTCAGCGATTTCGTCGCCAAGCGCCGCCAGCACCGGATCTCCGCCCGCATTCGGCGCGGTCGAAATCAACAGATGTGTTACCCCGTCCAAATTAACCTTCTGACCGGGCCAGATCACCGGTTCGGCACCGGATGCCCGGACCGCACCCGATTGCGCCGGATCGCGCGTAGTTCCGAATATGCGCCAACCCGCCGGTTCAAGATGCCGCGACAGGGCCTGCGCCGAATATCCGTGACCGAATGAAAAGAGTGTCTTAACCATATCCTTCTTGATGATCGCCAATGGTCCAAGATGCAAGCACCCGCACTGGATACTTGATTCGAATCCCCACATACGCCTTTCATGAGTCATGAGTACAAAATCGCCCGACCTGCAGGCAGCTTATGCGCTAGACAGCCCCGAGGACCACAAACGGCTTTATGCCGAATGGGCTGGCGACTATGATGACGGTTTTGCGGCGCGCGAGGACTATCAGTTGCATATCCACACAGCCCGCGCCTTTGTCAGCGCCGGGGGACAGGGTCCGGTTTTGGATGTCGGTGCAGGCACCGGGCTTTGCGGTGCGGTACTGGCCGGGTTGGGCGTTGGTCCGATCGACGCCACCGATATCAGCGCCGAGATGCTGGATCAGGCCCTGCGCAAAGACATCTACCGCGACGCGATTGAGGCTGACCTGAACCAGGGCATCCCGGTGCCGCGCGACAGCTATTCGGGCATTGTGTCCTCGGGCACATTTACCCATGGCCATCTCGGCCCCGAGGCCCTGCCCGCGCTGTTGAACGTGGCCCGGACAGGCGCGCAATTCGCTCTGTCGATTAACGCGAAACACTACGAATCTCTGGGATTTGCTGACGCACTGCACCAGCTTGCCCATGGGCAGATACAAAACCTGTCCCTGCCCGAAGTTCGAATCTACGGCGACCTGGCTGCCGGGCCCAACCGGGACGATACCGCCCTTATCGCAATGTTCGAGAAGATCTGAACCCGCTCAGCGCCCTTTCCAGACCGGGTCGCGTTTCTCGGCAAAGGCGCGCGCGCCTTCGAGGTTGTCTTCAGAACCATATAGAATGTCCACCGTCGGCAACTGCCGCCCGGTGATCCGGTTCATGGCATCCTGAAACTTGGAATCTTCGGCGTCGCGCACGATCTCTTTGATCGCCGCGTAAACCAGCGGGGGGCCGCTGGCCAATAAACGGGCCAGTTCCCATGCCCGGTCTAAAAGCTGATCACCTGGGACGATCTCGTTGATCAGGCCCCAACCTTTTGCCTCAACCGGATCGAACCAGCGGCCAGTCAGCAGCAGTTCCATCGCGATATGGTAGGGGATGCGTTTTGGCAGCTTTACACTGGCCGCATCGGCCACGGTGCCCGACCGGATTTCGGGCAGGGCAAAGCTGGCATGCTCTGCAGCGATGATCATATCCGCACTCAGCGCCAGTTCCAGCCCTCCACCACAGGCAATCCCGTTCACCGCGGCGATGACAGGCTTGTTCATATCCCGCAATTCCTGCAGCCCGCCAAAACCGCCGACTCCATAATCTCCGTCCACGGCGTCTCCGTCCGCGGCGGCCTTCAGGTCCCACCCCGGGCAAAAGAACTTTTCGCCACCACCGGTCAGGATGGCCACGCGCAACTCAGGATCATCGCGGAATTCGCGGAACACTTCACCCATGACCCGGCTGGTGGCCAGATCAATGGCATTTGCCTTGGGTCGGTCCAGAGTGACCTGCAGAATCGCGCCATCGCGCTTGGTTTTAACCGGGTTCATATACGTGCCTTTCGGATCAGAGCATCCACGGCCACAGCGCCATCGGGATTGCAGATGAGTGGATTGATTTCAACTTCGCTGACATGGGCTGCATTGGCAATAACATAGGCTTGCACAGCCTCGGCTGCATTCAGGATCGCCTCGGTATCCGCCGCCGGTTTACCGCGATACCCCGCAAGCAACGGCGCACAGTTCAGCTTGCCCAGCGCCTGACGGACCACGTCCCGGGATGACGGGATCAGCACTGAAACACTGTCGCGCAGAATTTCGGTCAGCACGCCTCCAGCCCCTAGCGTCAGAACATAGCCATGGGCCGGATCACGGGTGACGCCGATCAATAACTCGGCAACACCGCCTTGGGCCATCTCTTCGATCAGAACTTCGTCGGTTCCAAGCTCGGTCGCAACCGCGCTCAGATCGTCCAAGCCGACGCCAAGGCGCACCGCACCGTGTTCGGATTTATGCGCAAGCCCGACGCCCTTGACCGCGAATGGAGCCGTCAGATTCGATGCAGCATGCGCAGCCTTGTCCGGACGCGTCACTACGGATTGAGGAATCCGCAGACCATGATCTGCCAGCGCCCGTTTGGCCTCTGCTTCGGTCAAGACATGGTTTGCCTCAGCCTGCGAGGGCAACAGTACCGGATCAGCCGGTGCCGCAACCGGCCGCGCGGCGGCCTCAACCGCAGCCAAGGCTTCATGCAGACCGGCAAAAGGCACCACACCGCCGACCAGCAGGCGCTGCGCCACTTCCTCTGGCAAAAGTTCTGGTAGGGTCGCGGCAACGGCAAAAGGTCGCCCGGTTTGGGCAGCGCAGTTCAACGCCGCTTGGGTGGCACATTCCCAATCCGATGCGTCGGTATGAGGATAGTCGACAATCGCAATGGTAATGGCTTGTTCCGGCCCGGTCATCGCCGACCACGCGCGGGTCATCGCTTTGGTATCGCGCCATATATAGGTGTGGTAGTCCAGCGGGTTCGCCAACGCCACCATGGGCCCCAAAGCTGCGCGCAGGTCAGCTTGCTGCACCTTGGTCAATGGCGGGAAATGCAGATCGCGCCCCTCGGACATATCTGCGGCTAGGCTGGCCTCACCGCCCGAGCAGCTGATGGTACCCAACCCGCTGCCGCGCAATCGCCCCGTAACATGCAACAGCTTGAGACATTCCAAAAAGCTGGGAATGTCGTCCAACCGTGCGATTCCCAACCGGTCCAGAAACGCCTGCGCGCCCGCATCACCACCTGCCAAAGACGCGGTATGCGAAATCGTCGCCGCCTGCGCATGGGACGAGCGGCCCATTTTCAAAGCAACGACCGATACGCCCCGTCTGCGTGCCTTGTCGGCCAAAGCCTCCCATTTTCGCAGATCGCCAAACCCCTCGATATGAACACCGATAGCGGTGATCCGGTCGTCGTCCAGAAGTGTTGAGGCAACGTCAGCCTGATGTGTCTGCGCCTGATTCCCGCAGGTCAGCATGAACGCCAGCGGCAGGGCCCGGCGTTGCATGGTCATGTTGATTGCAATATTCGAACTTTGCGTCAGGATCGCTACGCCTCGTTCCACCGGTTGCATCCCATGCTGATCCGGCCAGACTGCGACTTGGTCCAGCCCGTTGACGAAACCATAGCAGTTGGGACCCAGAACAGGCATTTCCCCGGCGGCTGCAATCAACTGGTCCTGCAGATCGGCGCCCAGATCATCCTCGGCTCGCGCCTCGGTGAACCCCGACGCGAAACAAACCGCACCCCCTGCCCCGATCGCTGCCAGCGCCTGAACCGCCTCGATTGTTGCATGACGATTGATGCCCACAAAGGCCACATCCGGGGCTGTGGGCAAATCCTCGAGCCGCGCAAAAACGCGCTCTCCGGCGACCTCGGCGGCTTTGGGATGGACCGGCCAGATATCGCCCTGAAACCCGAACTTGCGCGCCTGTTGAATGACTGACGCGCACCAAGCCCCACCACCGATCACAGCAATGGAGCTGGGGTTCAACGCCCGTGCCAGCGCCGTTGTCATGCGCCAAGTGCCCGCAACAGCTCACGACTGATGATGTGACGCTGAATCTCGCTTGTACCGTCCCAGATGCGTTCGACACGCGCATCGCGCCAGAACCGTTCCAGCGGGTAATCGTCCATCAGCCCCATGCCGCCATGCACCTGAATCGCGGCGTCAGTCACCCGTGCCAGCATTTCGGACGCATAGAGCTTGGCCGAGGCAATCTCGCGGTTTGCAGGCAGCCCTTTGTCCAGCCGGTCGGCCGCTGCCAGTGTCAACAGGTCAGCGGCATCGATTTCGGTGATCATATCGGCGATCTGGAATGACACGCCCTGGAACTTGCCGATTTTCTGACCGAATTGTTCACGCGTGGCTGCATAGTCCAGCGCATAGTCAAAGGCGCGACGTGCGCGTCCGACCGACATGGTCGCCACGGTGATGCGGGTGGCATATAGCCAGGTATTCATCACCTCGAACCCGCCATCGACCTCGCCCAACACCTGACTGTCGGGCAGGCGACAATTGTCAAAATCCAGGACCATGTTCTTATAGCCCCGGTGGCTGACCGATTTATACCCGTCCCGGATGGTGAATCCCGGCGTGCCGCGATCCACAAGAAAGGCTGTGATCCGTTTCTTTGGACCTTTTGGCGTCTGATCTTCACCCGTCGCGATGAAAACGATGATGAAATCGGCATGCTCCGCGCCCGAGATGAAATGTTTGGTCCCGTTGACGACCCAATCTCCGCCGTCTCGAACTGCGGCACATTTCATACCACGCACATCCGAACCTGCACCTGGTTCGGTCATCGCCAGTGCATCCATCCTTTCGCCCCGAACTGCGGGCATCAGATAGCGTTCGACTTGCTCGCCCTCGCAGGCCATCAGGATGTTTTGCGGACGGCCAAAGAAGTGGTTCAAGGCCATCGATCCCCGGCCCAGTTCGCGCTCGACCAGTGCAAATTCCCGATGGTTCAGCCCGGCACATCCGACGCTTTCGGGAAAATTGCAGGCATAGAAACCCAATTCAATTGTCTTGCGCTTGATCTCATCCGCTATTTCCTGCGGAACTTCGCCGGTACGTTCAACCAGCTCTTCATGTGGATAGATCTCTTTCTCGACGAAACTGCGAACAGTCGCGGCGATCATCTCTTGCTCGTCGGTCAGGCCATATTGCATCTGCGGTCTCCACATCTGGGGCATGCGATATCGTGGCCCGGGTTGCAAAGTTCATCGTGCAGAAATAGACGTTAACCATGCGAAGATGGACAAAATCGCCTGCCGCGATGCAGCAATTCGGGGTCCTGCTTTTTGATGGGTTTTCAAACCATTGCCTTGCCAACACCGTCGAACCCCTGCGTGCGGCCAATTCGCTGGCTGGACGAAAACTGTATGACTGGGAATTCCTGTCGCTGACAGAAGGGCCGGTCACATCATCCTCGGGGTTGCAGGTTACGCCGCACGCAAGACTGCAATCTGCCCGCGGCGGTACATTGATGGTGATGCCATCCTATGGGTTTCGCGCGCATGGCGGCTGGCCGACGCTGACCGGATTGCGATCCGCCGCAAATCGCTATGACGTTCTGGCTGGGCTGGACACCGGAAGCTGGCTGCTGGCGCTGGCCGGACTGCTGGACGGGTATCGCGCCACCATCCATTGGGAAGAGCTGACCGGCTTTACCGAGCGGTTCCCCGAGATCGACGCCCGGCGCGAGCGGTATGTCCTAGACCGGAATCGCATTACCTGTTCCGGCGCCATGGCCGCGTTTGATCTTGTGTTGCACCTGATCGGTCAGGACCACGGGCAGGCGCTGGCCCTCGAGGTGGCGCAACTGTTCATGACCCGCGATTCCGCGCGGTCGCATTCCGGAGGGGTCGGGGCAACCAGTGGGTATGTGAACAAGGCCTTGGCGCAGATGCAGGAGAATCTTGAAACTCCGCTGCCCATTACGGAGATCGCCCGACAGGTCGGACGCTCGCACAAGGCGTTGTCCACGCGCATGCAGGCCGAGCTTGGCGCAGGTCCGGCCCAGGTCTATCGCCGCTTGCGCCTGAATCTGGCGCGGAAACTGGTGACAGAGACCGACCTGACCGTCAGCGAGATCGCCCTGCGCGCCGGGTACGACGACCCCAGCGCCCTGACCCGTGCCTTCCGGGCCGAGTTCGGGATCACTCCGCGCGCCCTGAGGGTCGGCTAGGTATACATCTGCTTTTTATAGGCCCGCGTGCGTGTCGTCGCCTCGGCCGAGCCGTCATGATAGGTGCCAAACCACTTGTCGAACGGGATCTCTGAGGTGCCATAGTTGCACTCGAAATACCGGTGATGCAGCTGGTGGAAAAAATCGCCTGCGCGGGCGGCCTCGGTCTCCCCGGCTTTCAGCTTTTCGAACCCGGAATGGGACAGAACCGGGCTGACCTGCTGGAAATAGGCGTGGAATAACAAATGTATCGGGTGCGACGGCACGATCAGGTGGATGAAATAGGTGGTGAAGTACAACAGGTTCTCAAACCAGTGATTTGATATCCCCGACCACGGCCCGATATTGACGTTGCGGTGATGCACGGCGTGGACATGTTTATAGAGCTTGGGGTGATGTTCCAGCCGATGCACCCAATAGAAATGCAGCCCCGACCACATGGGGATTAGCGACATCCAGATCACAAACCAGACCGGTGCGGCGGACCATGTGACCGTGGGGACATAGCCATTTGCCATCGCCCAATAGATCCCCCATTGGTAAATCGTGGCGACACTCATGGCGCTGCCCAGGGTCCACCAGATATTGTCCCAGACCTGATTGCGAAAGGTGAAGGTCCCGTTGTCCCGGGTCAGATCCCGGCGGTCGAACTTCTTGTACATGCCCTGCCCTTTGCGCATGTACAGCCACCAATGCAGCCCGCCCGCGACCAGAATCTGAGGCACCATGTTCAGCAACCAGATTCGGAACATCCAGCCGGGCTGGAAGGTCTTCATCGTCTCTAAACCCGGGAAAAACAGCACATAGGCCACCACCGCAAGCCCCAGGCACAGGGTCAGGGCAGTGACCTGAAGCCATGCACCACCATACCATTTCAACACTGCAGACAGGCGGGGCGGCCAGTTAAACAGCGGGTTCAAAGCCACAGGCCCATCGGGGTGGTAATTCCAGCGGGCGGCCTCGGGATTTTGGTCAGTGTCCGGCATCACGGTCTCTCGTCAGCTTGCGTAATCCGAGCCTTCGGCATCCAACAGGGCCTTGATCTCACGCAAATGTGCCTCGGCCTGATCGGGATATTCTTCCAGTTCCTGAGCTGTCTTTTCCGCAATCTCGTCTGACAAAACGCGCAGGGGTTGGCCCGTCTGTAAGGCACGGATATACGTTTCAGCAGCGCGTTCGAAATAGTAGAGTCTATTAAAGGCATCTGCCGGGTTACTGCCCAAAATCAAAACCCCATGATTACCCATGATCATGACTTTCTTTTTTGGGTCTGCCAGCATGGTTGCGCAACGTTCCCCCTCGCTTTCGAAAGCAAGTCCACCAAATTCGTGATCGACCACATAACGGTTGTAAAACGTAGTGGTGTTCTGATCGATCGGCGGCAATGTGCTGTCGGCCAACGAGGCCAGAACCGTGGCAAAGATGGAATGCACATGCATTACACAGCGGGCATGAGGACAGTGCCGGTGAATCGAACCATGCAGGCCCCAGGCAGTTGGGTCCGGTGCGCCGGGTTGGGTCATGACATCAGCGTCTTTGGCATCCAGAAATAGCAGGTTCGATGCTTTGACTCGTGCAAAATGCATCTGATTGGCGTTCATCAAGAATTGCGTGCCGTCCTGATTCACCGCCAAGCTAAAATGGTTTGCGACCCCTTCGTGCATATTCAGACGTTCAGCCCATCGAAATGTGGCCGCCAAATCCACACGTTCAGGCCAATGGTCAATATTGGGGCGCAAGCTGGCAACGCTCATTTCCGTCTCCTGTCAGCGGATTGCTTGATTGGAAAATCGTGCCCGCAGTAGAAAAAATTGACCAACGAAAAAATCGCGCCTATTTCATAAGCTGAACTAATGGCCAGGTTATGCCCATGCAAAAACAGCTGCCCCCGTTGGGTTGGCTTCGGACTTTCGAGGCCGCGGCCCGCCACCTGTCCTTTACCGCTGCAGCGCGCGACCTGAACATGACACAAAGTGCAGTCAGCCAGCAAATCAAGTCGCTTGAGGCCTATCTTGGCCAACCGCTTTTCCTGCGCCGTCCCCGCGCACTTGAATTGACCGGGGCCGGGATCAGCTATCTCCCTGTCGTGCGTGAGGCATTTCGCACATTACTGCGCGGAACGCGGGCCGTGACCGGGGCCCAGCAGAACGCGGTGCAGGTACAATGCAACATCACTTTTGCGGTCAACTGGCTGGCCCCCCGCCTTCCAATGTTTCAGGCCGAACACCCGTCTGTACAGCTGAACATATTCACCGAGTTGTGGGAGCCCCGGGAAATGGCGGAGGGGGCTGCGGTAGAAATTCGATTTTCGCTCAGACCTTCGGACACGGTGCGAACCGAACTGCTGCGATCCGATCATTATTATCCGGTTTGCGCGCCGGGCTATGAGGTGTCGCTGGATACACTACAGCGAACCCCCTTGTATGACTGCTCAAACCTGCTGTCGAATTGGCAGAATTGGATCGAAGATCAGGGTCTAATTTGGGAAAATCCTCCGATCACATATTCCACCACCTATCTGGTCAGCCTGTCGGTTGCGATGGCCGGGGGTGGCTTGTGCCTGACGCATGACACAATCGCGCGCGACTTGATTGATGAAGGTCGATTGGTTGCACCATTCGAGTATCGCGCAGTTGTGCCAGAGGCCTATTACCTGTTGCTGTCGCCTCAGGCAGAAGAGTCACCAGGAGCGATTGCCTTTGCCGAATGGGTCCGGCGCGAGATTGCGAAAACGTTCCCTGGCTAGGCCGTGGCTCTCCTGCCTAGCATAGCGGCTCTTACGGGACCTTCACGGGGCTAGGCGCAACAGCGCTGACGCGCTGCATGACGGAATCATGATAACTGCCGAGCAGGGGTTGCACCTTTCCGTGCGTTCGGGAAAGTTGGGCCATGGAATTCACACCTTTCCCAAGCTGGCCCGATACCGCCCCCCGTCTGATCGCTGTCGCCGCAGGGCGTCAAGCCGCTGACCTTGTTGTCCGCAGCGGGATCTGGGTTAACGTGCACAGCCGCGAAGCCCTGCCCGATCATGACATCGCGATTGTCGATGGACGTATCGCCTATGTTGGCCCCGATGCTTCGCACTGCGTCGGCCCGAACACCCGGATCATCGAGGCAGAGGGGCGGTATATGCTGCCCGGCCTGTGCGACGGGCATATGCATATCGAATCAGGAATGCTGACCCCGGCCGAATTTGCGGGGGCCGTTATCCCTCATGGCACGACAAGCATGTTCACTGACCCGCACGAAATAGCCAACGTGCTGGGCCTGGACGGCGTTCGAATGATGCATGACGAGGCGCTGATGCAGCCCGTTAACATTTTCACCCAGATGCCTTCTTGCGCGCCATCGGCGCCAGGGCTTGAGACCACCGGTTATGAGATCACCCCCGAAGACGTGGCCGAGGCGATGAACTGGCCGGGCATCATCGGACTGGGCGAGATGATGAATTTCCCAGGCGTCATTCATGGCGATCCCAAGATGCTGGCCGAGATTGCCGCGACCCAACGGGCAGGGAAAACCGTTGGCGGGCACTATGCTTCGCCTGATTTAGGGCCTGATTTCGCAGCTTATGTCGCAGGCGGCCCTGCCGACGACCACGAAGGCACCTGCGAGGCCGATGCCATCGCGCGGGTGCGTCAAGGGATGCGGTCGATGATGCGGTTGGGATCGGCCTGGTATGACGTCGAAAGTCAGATTACCGCCATCACCGAGAAAGGGTTGGATTCTCGAAACTTCATCCTGTGCACGGATGATTGCCATTCCGGCACGCTGATAAATGACGGGCACATGAATCGTGTGGTGCGCCATGCTATCAGCTGTGGCTGCGACCCTTTGGTGGCGCTGCAGATGGCAACGATCAATACAGCCACGCATTTCGGGTTGGAGCGCGATATCGGCTCGATCACGCCCGGGCGCAGGGCGGATATCATCCTCAGCTCGGACCTGAAGGACCTGCCCATCGAGCTTGTCATAGCGCGCGGCCAAATCGTGGCAGAGGACGGCAAGATCACTGTGGACTGCCCGCATCTGAATTGGCCTGCAGCCGCTCGAAACACCGTGCATCTGGGCCATGCCCTGACCAGCGCGGATTTTCAGATCGAGGCCCCTAAGGGGGCGAACCGCGTTCAGGCCAATGTGATTGGTGTGGTCGAAAACCAAGCCCCGACCAAAGCGTTAAAGGCCGAACTGCCCATCATTGGCGGCCTGGTTGAAGCCGAGGGTGAGGTCTGCCAGATTGCGCTTGTCGAACGCCACCGCGCAACGGGCGGGGTCACAAATGCCTTTGTCTCGGGGTTTGGATATCAGGGGCGCATGGCAATGGCTTCGACCGTTGCCCATGACAGTCACCATATGATTGTTGTTGGGACCGACCGCGAACAGATGGCCCTTGCCGCAAATCGGCTGGCCGAGATCGGCGGTGGCATCACCATTTTCCGAGACGGTGAGGAACTGGCGCTGGTGGAACTGCCCATCGCTGGACTGATGTCTGATAGCCCGGCAGCCGAAGTGGCCGCCAAGGCCGAACAAATGGTTCGGGCGATGCAGGCCTGTGGCTGTAAACTGAACAACGCCTATATGCAGCACTCATTGCTGGCCCTGGTGGTGATCCCGGAATTGCGAATCTCGGATGTCGGGCTGGTGGATGTGCGCAAATTTGAAAAGATCGATCTTTTGGAACCCCTTGCATGACAATAATACGAGCACCTAAGGCCCCCGCGCCCGAGAACTTCACCGATCCCGCAGCCGCGGTCGCAAGGTTGGAAGAACTGTACGAGCAAGCCACCAGCTTCCTGTGCGAGAACTTTGCCAATGTGATCGAGCACGGAGCACCAACTGAACGCTTCAGAGCCTATTACCCGGAAATTCGCATCAAAACCTCCTCCTATGCGCGGGTCGACAGCCGGCTAAGTTTTGGTCACGTCTCGGAACCGGGCATCCACTCGACCACTGTAACGCGGCCAGATCTGTTCCGGTCCTATTTGACCCAACAGATTGCCCTTTTGATCAGAAACCATGACCAGCCGGTCACGATCGGGGCTTCGGACACACCCATTCCGGTTCATTTCGCCGTGGCCAACAATCCTGATCTGATCGTTCCGCATCAGGGCGCCGCCGGATTTACCCTGCGCGATGTATTCGACGTACCGGACCTGACAACCACCCATGACGACATCGTCAATGGCGTCCATGACCACGAGGAAGAAGACGGCCCGCTGTCTTTGTTTACTGCGCAAAGGGTCGACTATTCACTGGCCCGGCTGGCACATTACACTGCGACTGATCCCAGTCATTTCCAGAACCATGTGCTGTTCACCAACTATCAGTTCTACGTCTCGGAATTCGAAAACTATGCACGCGCGCAGCTGGCCGAACCAGACAGTGGCTATACCAGCTTTGTCTCGACCGGAAATGTAGAGATCACCACCGAAGGCGGAGCGCTGGAACAACCCCTGAAGCTGCCGCAGATGCCGACCTATCACCTAAAGCGGGCGGATGGATCGGGTATCACGCTGGTCAACATCGGCGTCGGTCCGTCGAACGCCAAAACCGCGACCGATCATATCGCCGTGTTACGCCCGCATGCCTGGCTGATGGTTGGCCACTGTGCCGGGCTGCGCAACACACAGGCATTGGGCGATTTTGTTCTGGCCCATGCCTATCTGCGCGAAGACAAGGTTCTGGATGATGACCTGCCGGTCTGGGTGCCGATTCCGCCTTTGGCCGAGATTCAGGTTGCGCTGGAACAGGCTGTAGCCGAGGTCACCAAGCTGGAAGGTTATGAGCTGAAACGGGTCATGCGCACAGGCACCGTCGCTTCGGTCGATAACCGCAACTGGGAACTGCGCGACCAATCCGGCCCGGTACAGCGACTCAGCCAATCACGGGCAATCGCGCTGGATATGGAAAGCGCGACCATTGCCGCCAACGGCTATCGGTTCCGTGTTCCCTATGGCACGTTGCTCTGTGTTTCAGACAAGCCGCTGCACGGCGAATTAAAGCTTCCTGGCATGGCCTCTGCCTTCTATACCACGCAGGTCAGCCGCCATCTCGCGATCGGAATTCGTGCGATGGAGCACCTGAGGGGCATGCCGCTGGAGCGCCTGCACAGCCGGAAATTGCGTTCCTTTGATGAAACGGCCTTTCTCTGAAGCAAAAAAGCAACGAATTCCCCCTATTTTTAGGGTTTTCGACGCTACTATTCGTTGTGTTCACCTACAATATCCCGTTACAGTTACGCGGTGAGGCCCTATTTATCGGGCACGTTAAGGAGACCAAGAAATGGCAAAGCCTATGACAAAGACTCAGCTGGTTGCTGCTCTCGCTGAGGAAATGGGAACCGACAAGAAAGCTGCGAACACTGCGCTGGAGGCCATGACCGGCCTGATCACCCGCGAAGTGTCGGCGGGCGGCGCGGTGACCCTGCCTGGTGTCGGCAAAATCTACTGTCGCGAGCGCCCCGAGCGCATGGTGCGTAACCCTGCCACCGGCGAGCAGTTCAAGAAAGAAGCCGACAAAGTGGTCAAAATGACCATTGCGAAGGCGCTGAAGGACAGCGTGAACGGCTGATCCCAGCTTTCACTGCAAAACGATCAAGGGCCGCCGCTTGGGGGCCCTTTTTCTTTTACCCCCTATTGAAGCCAATTTTTTGTAAGGCTTTGGGAGGCCGGCCGTGGTCAGCCTGGTGTTATGCAATCTGAGATCAGCGAAGAATAAACGTAGCGCCGCGCTCATTAGCTGGGTGCGCAACAGGACCGGTGGCCTAAGCTGGCGAATGCCACAAATTCGCGAGGCTGGCCCCGTCACAGAGCAAGAACGGACAATCTCCGGTCTACTTTCGGACCAGTAATTTGTTTTGCTGCACTCGCCCCAAAAGAAATTCATTCTCGGCGATGGAAAATTTGATTGGCTCATCCGAACCAATTATTCGTCATGTGTCACCTTTCGAAGCGAATGAATTGTCTAAAGTTTGGAAAATAAGTAATTTCATTAGATAACTTGGCGACCCCGGCAGGATTCGAACCTGCAACCTGCCCCTTAGGAGGGGGCTGCTCTATCCAGTTGAGCCACGGGGCCGCGCAAAACTCTCTGTAGCGTGGTTTTTTCGGGTTGTCATCGGCTTTGAAGGGCAGTTGTAAAATGCGTCCTGTTCACGCTACCATCGGACAAAACAACAACGCAGGTGCACCCCGTGACCACAGAAAACAAACGCCCACTCACCCTTCGTGATGTTTCTGAAGCGTCCGGAGTGTCTGAGATGACGGTCAGCCGGGTTCTGCGCAATCGAGGTGACGTGTCGGATGCGACCCGCACACGCGTTCTGGCCGCAGCAAAAGAACTGGGATACGTGCCGAACAAAATCGCTGGTGCGCTTGCCTCAAGCCGGGTGAACCTTGTGGCGGTGATCATCCCGTCGCTGTCGAACATGGTGTTCCCCGAGGTGCTGACCGGGATCAATCAGATTCTTGAGGATACCGAGCTACAGCCAGTGGTCGGCGTCACCGATTATTTGCCCGAAAAAGAGGAAAAAGTCCTGTACGAGATGCTCTCGTGGCGGCCCTCGGGCGTGATCATCGCCGGATTGGAACATACCGATGCCGCACGCGCCATGCTGGATTCGGCGGGGATTCCGGTGGTCGAGATCATGGACACCGATGGTAAGCCGGTGGACGCGATGGTCGGGATTTCCCATCGCCGCGCTGGACGTGAGATGGCACAGGCGATCCTGAAAGCGGGCTATGAACATATCGGCTTTATGGGCACCAAAATGCCCCTGGATCACCGCGCTCGGAAACGGTTCGAAGGCTTTACCGAAGTGCTGGGCAAGCATGGGATCGAGATCGAAGACCGCGAGTTTTATTCCGGGGGCTCGGCCTTGGCCAAAGGCCGCGAGATGACTCAAGCCATGTTGGAACGCTCACCGGATCTGGATTTCCTGTATTATTCCAACGACATGATTGGTGCTGGCGGGTTGCTGTATCTGTTGGACCAGGGGATAGACATTCCAGGCCAGATCGGTTTGGCAGGGTTCAACAATGTCGAACTGTTACAGGGCCTGCCGCGCAAGCTGGCCACAATGGATGCATGTCGACACGAGATTGGGCGCAAGGCAGCCGAGATAATCGCCGTTCAGCTTTCCGATCCCACTTCCGAGGTCGAAAACCGCATAACTCTGACCCCCAAGATCAGTTATGGTGATACGCTGAAACGCCGCTGACCCATGGCGATGCAAAGGCTGAACAATCGGGCGGCCCGCGCCCTGTTCATGGACCGGCACGCGCTGGCAGAACAGCCGTCCGGGGCTGCGAAAGGGCCTGACCTGCTTGAATTGATCAGGCGTCTGGGATTTGTTCAGCTGGACAGTATCAACACGGTCGCCCGCGCCCATGACATGATCCTGTTTTCGCGCAGGCCCGCCTATCGCGCCAAAAACCTCAAGCATGTGTATGAACGTGACCGTGGGCTGTTCGAACATTGGACCCATGATGCCGCAGTCATTCCGATGGAATTCTACCCCCATTGGCATCTGCGGTTTCAACGCGACGCCAACCTGCTGAAATCGCGCTGGAAAAACTGGCGGAGGGATGGGTTCGAGCAGCAGTTCGAAACCGTCCTGCAGCATATCCGCGATCATGGGCCGGTTTCCTCATCGGATGTGGGAAAAGACGAAAAGAAGGGCTCGGGCGGCTGGTGGGATTGGCACCCGTCGAAAACCGCGCTGGAGTTCCTGTGGCGCTCGGGCGCGCTGACCGTGATCGGCAGGCAGGGGTTTCAGAAACGCTATGACCTGACCGAACGGGTGATCGAGACGCATCTTTGCCCCGGCAATATGCCTTATGACGCCGAACAGACCGTGGATTGGTTGTGCCATGCGGCACTTGACCGGCTGGGGTTTGCGACCTCGGGCGAATTGGCGGCGTTTTGGGATACGGTCAGCACCGCAGAAACCCGAAGCTGGTGCAAAACCGCCTTGACCGAGGGCCATGTCGAAGAGATCGAGATCGAATTTGCCAATGGTCAGGTCAGGAAACTGTTTGCACGCCCGGATGTTGCTGAACAAGCCGCGCAGATCCCCCCAGCGCCGGGTCGGATCAGAGTGCTGAGCCCGTTTGACCCGATGCTGCGTGACCGTGACCGCGCGCAGCGGCTGTTTGGGTTTCACTACCGGATCGAGGTGTTTGTCCCCGCCCCGAAACGCACCTATGGCTATTATGTTTTCCCGCTTCTCGAAGGCGACCGGCTGATTGGCCGGATCGACATGAAGGCCCATCGCGATCAGTCGGTGCTGCGGGTCAGCGCCCTGTGGCCAGAACGAACAGTACGGTGGTCAGATGCCCGCACGCGCCGCCTACAGGCCGAACTGGACCGGGTTCGTCGCTTTGCCGGGTTGGATGACATAGAATTTGCCGAGAATTGGCAAAAAGACCCTATTTAGGGTCTGATATACTCAATTTGACCGGCTGCAACCCGTCAATCTCCCCCTCCAGTGAATCTCCGGGCTGAACCGGTCCTACACCAGCCGGCGTTCCGGTCAGGATCAAATCCCCTGGTCGCAGATGATAATAGCCGGACAAGTGACTTATGATCTCGTCAATCGACCAGATCAGCTCATCCAAGGTTGCGTCCTGCCGGGTTTCGCCATTAACGCGCAAAATGATGCGTTTTTGCGGGTCGGGTTGCCAATCGCTCACGCGGGTCAGAGGGGCAAATACGGCTGCATTCTCGAAATCTTTTCCAAGATCCCAAGGGCGCTGTTTGTTGCGCTCGCGAATTTGCAGATCACGTCGGGTCATGTCCAGGGCGCAGCCAAAGCCAAACACCGCTTCCTGCACCTGAGAAGTATCAGCTTGAAAAACCGGCTTTCCGATTGCAACAGCCAGCTCCATCTCATGGTGGAAATTTTCGGTCCCCGGAGGGTAAGCCGTCGTCACCCCAGACAGGACCGCGTTTGCAGCGGCCTTGGTGAAATAGAAAGGGGCCTCACGGTCGACCTCATGTCCCATTTCAGCCGCATGTGCGGCATAGTTCCTGCCCACACAAAAGATTCGCCCAACCGGGTATGTGTCGTCCTCGCCGGTAACCGGCAAAGCGATCGGATCAGGAATAGAGAACAGGCTACCCATCATCATGCCGCCATAAAACAGGTTAGTTAAAGTGGATATTAAAGGGCATAAACCAGAGCAAGTCGCAATCCTTGCAAACCCGCACGCCGGTTTTTGCCGACAATTCGGGGATAATTCGGCACAGGCTTGCCCAAATCGAACCGGTAAGCCTGCGCGTGTTTCAAAATTCGCAGACATGGCTACTTATGGCGCTGGGCTTACTTTCAACATGCGGCTGAAAACACGGCGACAGCTCATTCAGTTTTTAGCCGTTAAACCTTGGAAAACCGCTGTATCGCGCTAGCTTGTTGCTAACAGAAAGCGTTCAGCACTGAGACGTCACCACTCACAAAGGCGGCGGACCACCAATCCTCCGCCTTCTTGCGAAGACACCCGCGTGGACGGCAGAAATCGCTGAAATCCGGGTGCGAGTATTCAGAGGACCACGGCCAAACACCCATCCCCCTGGGTAAGTTTGCGTCTGAGAAAACCCGATTTTCGGGATCTGATGTTCTCTGAAACGTTGCCGGATCGTTTGAACACCCCTCGTATCCGGCTGTAGGCCAGGCACATGGTCCACTCGGGCCTGGCCACTCCGCCAGAGAGGTCACAAAGGCCCTCTGGCGGAGCCCACACACCGTTAGTCCCGAGAATCTGATTGTAATTTCAACTGGTGCAGATCGTTGAGAAGATCCAGCAACGCCTCATGCCGCTCTGGTCCCAGCGTGTTGCGGATTTCTTCAGCCAAAAGCAACGTATAGTCGATGTTATCCCGGATAATCCCTGCCCCTTTGACCGTGATCTCAACAATCTGCCTGCGCTTGTCGACCGGATGGCTTTTCCGCACGACAAGGCCCTTGGCCTCAAGCTTTTGCAGAATGCGGGTCAGGCTGGGCAAAAGCAGACAGGCACGGTCAGCAATATGGGTGGGCTCTTGCGGGCCTTCCTCTTCCAGCACCCGCAGAACCCGCCATTGCTGTTCGGTTACGCCCGCCTCGACAAGCATTCTACGAATAGGCCCCATAACCCGTTCCCTCGCGCGCAGCAGCGCAATAGGCAAAGACCGGGACGTCAATGGAATTTCATGAGCCATGTTAAATTCTGGCCGAATTCGGTTCATTCTTCAACTGACCTTTCCGTGTTCCGAATTCTAGGCATTTATCACTTATTAGAGCCTAGATTATTCCATTTCTCTCTGCGGAAACTTATTCAGAAAAACCTCAGACCACTGGATTCCTGCAAAGGGCGTTGACGTTTGAACCCGGATATTCATCACTGGCACAGGATCGAAAGCGGTGTTCAGAGAAGATTGGAAAATAAAATGAACTGGGATGAATTCTCGGATTGGGGCGCCAAGATTGCTGAGTGGGCACAGGATTACCATCTGACTGTCGGCGACAATCCGGTTAGGGCCAGAACGGAACCCGGTGATATTCTTAACGCCTTACCCGCGCGCCCTCCCGAGCGCTCCCAGGCGATGGAGGAAATCTTTCACGATTTCGAACAGATTGTGATGCCTGGGATTACCCATTGGCAACATCCTCGCTTTTTTGCCTATTTTAATGCAAACGCCTCGGCCCCGTCGGTTCTGGCCGAGTTTCTAACCAGCGCCATCGCTCCGCAATGCATGTTGTGGCAGACATCCCCCGCCGCGACCGAGATGGAGACGCGGATGATGGATTGGTTGCGGCAGGCCCTGGATCTGCCCACGGGCTTTGCAGGTGTCATTCAGGATTCCGCCTCGTCCGCGACCCTAGCCGCTGTGCTGACCATGCGGGAAAAGGCGCTGAATTGGCAGGGCAACCAACAAGGGTTGTTCGGACAGAAACCGCTGCGCGTATATTGCTCGGCCGAGGTCCATACCTCGGTTGATCGTGCCATATGGGTTGCGGGGATCGGGCAGGAAAATCTGGTGCGGGTGCCCATACAAGGCGACTGGCGCGGGATGGACCCACAGGCGCTGGAAACAGCAATCCAAGCCGATTTAGACTCTGGTTATCAACCAACCGGCGTGATCCTCTGCGTCGGCGGCACCGGAACCGGCGCGGCCGATCCGGTAGAGGAATGTCTGAAGATTGCGCAAAAATACGGGCTATATTCGCATGTCGATGCAGCTTGGGCTGGCTCGGCCATGATATGCCCCGAATACCGCCATTACTGGGAGGGAGTCGAGCAAGCCGACAGCATCGTGTTCAACCCGCATAAATGGCTGGGCGTTCAGTTCGATTGCTGCGCCCATTTTCTGAAGGACCCCGATGACCTGGTACGGACACTCGCGATCAGCCCGGAATTCCTGAAGACCCACGGCAAGGACGGGATCATAAATTATTCTGAATGGTCGGTACCGCTGGGCCGCAGGTTCCGAGCCCTGAAACTGTGGTTCGTCATCCGCGCCTATGGTCTGGAAGGGCTACGTGAAAGGTTGCGCAATCATATAACATGGTCAGTGGCTCTGCATGACCGGCTGAAAGCTGAATCCGATTTCGAAATCACCACTAACCCTATGTGGTCATTGTGGACATTCCGCTATGCCCCCCTTGGGTCAACCGATCTGGACGATCTGAACCTACGGCTGGTCAATGCGATCAATGATGATGGCCGCATTTACTTGACTCAAACCCGCGTTGATGGCGACTTGGTGATCCGCTTTCAGGCCGGTCAGTTTGAAACCACGCAGGCAGACGTCCAAATGGCATTTGACGTGATCACTGAAATCGCCCGCTCGCTAAACTAGAGGTTCCACATGTCCGCACCCGTCAACACGTTCAAACAAGCCCTGAAAAACGGCGACCATCTGATTGGTTGTTGGTCCAGCTTTGCTGAGGCGGTAACAGCCGAGATCATGGGCACTGCCGGATTCGACTGGCTGGTGATCGACGGTGAGCACGCGCCGAATGATATCCGGTCCATCCGGGATCAGCTGATCGCGCTGGCCGCCAGTCCGACACATCCCGTCGTGCGAATCCCGGTGGGCGACACCGCATTGATCAAGATGGTGCTGGACGCAGGTGCTCAGACAATCCTGGTACCGATGGTGGAAAGTGCCGAACAGGCGCGCGATCTGGTTCGTGCCTGCCACTATCCGCCCCAAGGTGTGCGGGGCGTCGGCGCGATGGCCTCACGCGCAACGCAATACGGAACGGTTCAGGACTACATTCAGACCGCAGACGATCAGATATGTCTGCTGTTACAGGTGGAAAACCGCGCCGGTATCGCCGCATTGGATGCCATTGCACAGGTAGAAGGCGTGGATGGCGTGTTTATAGGTCCGTCTGACCTGTCCACTGACATGGGTTTTCAGGGAAACAGTGCCGCGCCCGAGGTCCAGGCGGTGATCGCCGACGCGATGAAGCGCATCGTTGCAGCAGGCAAAGCCCCGGGCATTCTTGGTGTCACGGATGAGGCATCGCAGGCCTATAAGGACATGGGCGCCCAGTTCCAGGCGGTGGGGATCGACGTGATGCTGCTGACACAGGCGGCGCGTGCCCTGGCCGCAAGGTGGAAGGCCTAAGCCCGCATCGCCGAGGCCGCCTGAGCATACCCGCCCGAGGCACCATCGACGAAATGGACGTGATCGTCACGGGTGGCCGAGGGGACAAAGCAGGTCATCATCGCCTCATCCTGCGCGTGCAGCCCGTATCGGATCCTGCCCTGTTTCCGGGCCTGTTCAAGAACGGTCTGAATCTGGTTCAGGGTGGCCGGGTCACAATCCAGCGTCATTTTCAGCCCGTCATCGAATTTGCGGAAATCCGCATTGCGACTGACCGTGCGCTTATAGTGTTCCGGCTCAAAATTCCCCAATCGCTTGCCAGATTTGAACAGCAGCCCGATCATCAAATTCTGCGCCAACAGCTTGATTTTCTGCAGCAAAAGATTGCGACCCGCACGGGACACATGGGCGTCCAGCGCCAAACCAGGCGGCGGCCAGCGGATCGGAGGGCCGCTTTCCGGCATCGGGTGGCCGGACCGGTCCAATCCTTCAGCGGCCACTAGAACAGCCCGTGACAGGTCGGCGAAATCGGTCTCGGTAGCGCGGGCAGTTGGCTGCACCACCACCGAGACAATCTGACCATTCTGCGCCTTGCTGTTGGACCAGCGGCAGGACAGCCCGGTCAAATCCGGCAGCGCACCGGGGGCTGCGTACGGAACCTCAAACCGGCCTGCTTTCATCTCGGCCTCGGCCCAGGCCAGACCACCGCCCGAGAACATCGCATAATCCACCCCCTCGGATGGCGCGTAACGCGCAACCCGAAGATCCTTGCCCGCCTGCCGGATTTCGGCGACGGGCACGACGGCCCCGCGCAGTGCGATCTCGAACTCTTCTTCCGCCCAGCGCCGCAAATCGGCCAGAACGCTACGTGCTGCCTCTGCCGCGCTTGCCGGTACGGCGAACCCGGCACCATCACCCCCAAAGACATAGGGAAATTCTTGCCCGCGCAGCGCATTGATCATGGCCGAGATCACCGCGGCCCCAACCATGTTCACGGCCTTGTATCGTCCCCGCTCTATCTGACCGGTGGAATCCACGACATCTGCGACACCAAGAACCCATTCCGTCGGCACCGCGGTAAAGCGTTCAGGATCGGTCAGATTGTTAAAGTCCCGCAACAGCGGAAGGCTGTCATAAAATGCGGCCTGTGCATCTTTCATTGGTTCCTCGACAATATGAATAGACCTTCAGATAGCCCAAATTTGTTCGATGTCCGCTGAAAACATCATAGCACACGCGCTTGTACATATCACGGGGACATGCCAAGCATTTGCTGGCGGGTTGGGCGAAAGAGGCGTCTCATGAAAACCGGACTGGTGGTTCTGTGTCTGGGCTATGTGCTCAGCCAATTTTTTCGCGCCTTTCTTGCCGTTCTCAGCGTCGATCTGGGGCGTGACATCGGGGCAAGGCCCGAAGATCTGGCCTTTGCCTCGGGGCTTTGGTTTCTCGTCTTTGCCGCCATGCAACTGCCAGTGGGTTGGGCGCTGGACCGGATCGGGCCGCGTTTGACGGCTGCGGTTTTGTTGCTGGCAGGTGGCGCGGGCGGCGCTGCGTTGTTTGCAGTGGCCAGCACCCCGTTTCATATCGCAGTCGCGATGGGGCTGATCGGAGTCGGGTGCTCGCCCGTTCTGATGGCATCCTATTACATCTTTGCCCGCGAATACCCGCCCGCCCGCTTTGCCACGCTAGCAGCCATCATGCTGGGCGTTGGGTCGGTCGGCAATCTGGTGGCCTCCTACCCCACAGCACTTGCGGTCGAACTGATGGGCTGGCGCGCCACAATGGCTACACTGGCCGTCGTTTCGGCCATTATCGCAGCGGGCATCTGGATCAGCGTTCACGACCCCAAACCGGTTGTGACCGAGCATCGCGGGTCAGTGCTGGACCTGCTGAAAGAACCTGCCCTGTGGGCCATCCTGCCGCTGATGCTGGTGGCCTACGCCCCCGCGGCTGCGACACGAGGCTTGTGGGCAGGTCCATATCTGAACGACGTTTTCGCCCTCAGCACCACGCAGATCGGAACCGCGACGCTGGTCATGGGGGCGGCTATGATTGCCGGCACCTTTGCCTATGGGCCGCTCGACCGGCTTTTGGGCACACGGAAATGGGTGATCTTTGGCGGCAATGCCTTGGGCGCGGCGGCGCTGGGGCTGTTGTGCCTGTGGATCGACATGGCAGTCTGGGTGTCAGTAAGTCTGATGGCGGTGATCGGTTTCATGGGCGCCAGCTTTCCGGTCATCATGGCCCATGGCCGCGCCTTCGTGCCGCCGCATCTGGTCGGGCGTGGCATGACCCTGTTGAATCTGTTCGGCATCGGCGGAGTGGGTCTGGCGCAATTTGTCACCGGCCGCGTCCATGCCGCGACAGTGGACATCAGTCCAACCGCGCCCTACACAGCGATATTCGGCTTTTTTGCAGTCACGCTTGCCATTGGATGCGCGATTTACCTATTCAGCCGCGACAGCGTTGACTGACGCTGGAACCATCGGGAGAGCCCATGTCCGACCCTGTTGTCATCGCACCCAACCTCAAACGCAGGCTGTCCGGCGTGACCGCGACGATTGCGCGGCTGGTGCCTTTGCAGGTGCAATGGATCGACATCGCCGCCACCGGACCGGGCCTTCCAGCCGACCTGCCCTATATCCCGCTGGGCCGCCTGCCCTTTCTGTCGCGCAAGACCACGCGCGTCTGGCATGCGCGCCGCAATACCGAGATGCTGTTGGGCCTGATCCTGCGCAATGTCTTTCGTCTGCGCCTGAAACTACTGTTCACAAGCGCCTCGCAGCGGGCGCATACGGGCTATACCAAATGGCTGATCGACCAGATGGACGCGGTGGTTGCCACCTCGCGCAAAACCGCCGGATATCTTGAGCGGGACGCGCAGGTCATCATGCATGGCATCAACCTGCAGAATTTCACCCCGCCCGCGGACAAAGCCGCCCTGCGGGGCAAACTTGGCCTGCCCGGTGGTCTGCTGCTTGGGTGCTATGGCCGTATCCGGCACCAGAAAGGCACCGATGCTTTCGTCGATGCGATGATCGACCTTTGTGGCCGTTTCGAAGACGTCCATGGCATCGTCATGGGCCGCGCGACCGAAAAACACACCGGCTTTCTGGCCGAGCTGAAAGACAAGGTCGCCAAGGCGGGCCTGTCTGACCGCATCCTATTCAAACCCGAGGTCACGGTGGATCAAATCGCCGAGTGGTATCAGGTGCTGGACCTGTTCATCGCGCCGCAACGCTGGGAAGGCTTTGGCCTGACCCCGCTTGAGGCGATGGCCTGCGGCGTGCCTGTGGTGGCCACCGATGTCGGCGCCTTTGCAGAGATCGTGACCGACCCCTCGCTGGGCCATGTGGTCGAACCGGGGAACATTCCCGCCCTGGCTGATGCCGCCGCTGAAATGCTGTCGAACCCCGAGTCGCTGGCGCTATCCGGCAGCGCAGCCCGCGTCCATGTGGAACAGAATTTCGACATCTACGGCGAGGCAAAGACCTTGGTGGCGCTCTATGAACGGCTTCTGAACGACGCCTGAGACGATGCACCGCGTCAAATCGGTGTCTTTGGGGGAAATATCCCGTGAAACCTCTTTTTTCTTTGCTGCAACGCGGCTATGAACGCGCGTCCTTAACTTTGGAGACATGAAATGGGCTATCGCGTCGTAGTCGTCGGCGCCACAGGTAATGTGGGCCGCGAAATGCTGAACATTCTGGCAGAACGCCAGTTCCCCATCGATGAACTTGCCGTGCTGGCAAGCCGTCGGTCGCTGGGAACCGAAGTAAGCTTTGGCGACAAGACACTCACGACCAAAGACCTGGACACGTTTGATTTCACCGGCTGGGACATGGCACTGTTTGCCGTGGGATCCGAGGCGACCAAGGTCTACGCCCCCAAGGCGGCGGCGGCTGGCTGCGTGGTGATCGACAACTCGTCCCTGTATCGCTATGACCCTGCAATTCCGCTGATCGTGCCGGAATGTAACCCCGAGGCGATCCACGACTATAAGAACAAGAACATCATCGCCAACCCCAACTGCTCGACCGCGCAGATGGTTGTCGCGCTGAAACCGCTGCATGATCGCGCCAAGATCAAGCGCGTCGTCGTGTCGACCTATCAGTCGGTTTCCGGCGCGGGCAAAGAAGGGATGGATGAGCTGTGGGATCAGACCAAAGCCATCTACAACCCCACCACCGAAGTTCCGCCGAACAAGTTCCAGAAGCAGATCGCCTTCAACGTCATTCCGCAGATCGACGTCTTCATGGAAGACGGCTCGACCAAGGAAGAGTGGAAGATGGTTGTCGAGACCAAGAAGATCATCGACCCGTCGATCAAGGTCACCGCGACCTGCGTCCGCGTTCCGGTCTTCGTTGGCCATTCCGAGGCCGTGAATATCGAGTTCGAGGAATTCCTGGACGAAGATGAGGCCCGTGACATCCTGCGCGAGGCGCCGGGTATCATGGTGATCGACAAGCGCGAACCGGGCGGCTACGTCTCGCCGATCGAATGCGCGGGTGATTTCGCCACCTTCATCAGCCGCATCCGTCAGGATTCAACCATCGAGAACGGCCTGAACCTGTGGTGCGTCAGTGACAACCTGCGCAAGGGCGCAGCGCTGAACGCGGTACAAATCGCCGAATTGCTGGGCCGTGAGGTCCTGAAGAAGGGATAACTGATACCCTTTCTTTATGTGATTGACCAAACCCCGCAGCGCCGCTTGCGGGGTTTGTTTTTTCTTAGGCCGCAAAAGAAAATCCGGGCCCATCTCTGTAGTGGACCCGGATCAGATTAAAGTGATTGGTGTTCGTGTAGCCCGCCGGTACGGCGCAGCCCCAATCAAGAGGCGATCTTGATCGCATCCTCGTACAGCAGAACCGCACGTTCGGATTCTTTCTCGAGCACATCCATTTTTGCACAGAATTGCACAACGTCCTCCAGGCTTGGCACCTCTGCGGCGTTCAGGGCCTCGACGGTTGGCTGCAGATCGTTCCACTGGGCCTTTACCTGTTTCAGCGCCTCAAGCGAGGCATCGCTGGGCGGTTCAGACATCTTGAGATAGTCATTGCCGCCGCCAATCAACGCATCGACGATCTTGCCAAACTTGGCTGCATTCTTCTTGAACTTTTCGTGGTGTTCTGCGGTTTCTTTTCCGGTGGCGGCCAGCGCAATTTCTTTGCAGATCTTCTGGGTGATCATCCGCTGACGACCTACGAATTCCAATGCCAGCGCCATCGACGGTTCAATATCGACCTCGCCATAGGCCGCTTCTAGCTTGCGGACCACGGCGTGGCAGGATTCTTCAAGTGCCTCGACATTGCCCACGATCATGTTCAGTTGCGCTTCGTTGATCGACTTGTCAGCAACGATGTCTTCGACCGCGGTCCGGTATGGCACCCAAACGCTGGCGACTTCCTCAAGCGCTTTGTTGACGGAATAGAATCTTTCCCGGTCAATACCGGACGACCCTTTGCCTTCTTTGAAGCCAAGCAGGATATCGTCAAATTCATCATGCGCCTGCTGCAATTCACTCAGGTTCCGATCAACTGCTCCGCCGATGCTGACCAGAACTGCGGATTTGGCGACCTTCTCGGACAGAAAGCTCAGCTTTTCAGCGGCCAGAATTCGGTGCGCGACCTGACCCGCGGCCATAGCCAACGCATAGCCCCCAACCGGTAAGAATGCCGTTAGCCCGATTCCCAACGCTCCGGAGGCGAAAACACGACGATTGATACTCATGGCGGTCTACCTAACCCTGCTGCTTTAACATGTGTTTATCGAGGAAAAAGCGCGTTAAATGTCCCAACACGGTGTTCAGAAAATGAAATAATGGTGGCTTTTTGAGTTTCAACTGGCCAATCCGGCCCTCGGCTGATCACTCCGGTCAAGGGTTTGACCTCGTTTACCCTTCGACCAGCGCTTTCAGATTATCCAACCCGCGCTGGTAATCTCCGCCAACCCATTTATCCATCATCAGCCCCATCCAGCGGGACATGGGATTCATACCCAATTCGGATTCAAACCCCCAGGTCACTTTGGTGCCGCTGCCCTCCGGCTGCAGTTCAAACATGGCAATGGCAGTTCCCATTGGACCAAAATCCAAGGCGGTTCTGACCATCTGGTTTTCAACGCTTTCGGTAATCTCTTGCGAACCGGTGCCGACCTGCCGGTGATCCGACGACCAGTTCAGCACATTCCCGACCCCGGAATCAGGCCCGCCATAGGTCAGCTTCGTCTCGGGATCACGAGATAACCATGGCGACCATTTCTCGGTCTCCTGCATGGAGTTGACATAAGGAAAGATGACCTCGGGCGAGGCATCAATCGTGATGCTACGCGAAACTTCTGCCTTGCCTGGCAAAATAAAGGACACCCCTACCAGAACCAGAATCAAGACTAGCAAGGTGACAAGAACACGTTTGATCAATCGCATGGAATGCTCCGAATCCCTAAAATGACATCCCAAACTTATCAAAAAAACAGCGCGGAATCAGTAGTCTGATCCGCGCTGCCTGAAATTGTCGAAAATCCGCCGGGTCAGACGACCACGAATTTCTTTTCGCCGGGATCATAACACTGAAGGCCACCTTCACCGATATCTGTCCACAAACCGTGCAGGCTGAGCGAGCCGCTCTCTACCGCCGCGGAGATGAAGGGGAAGGTCATCAGGTTTTCGAGCGAAGCAACAACCGCCTGCCGTTCGAACTGGCGCGCTTGGTCGGTGCTGTCTTCGATATCGGCAACCAGATCATATTTTGGTTTGAGGATATCCATCCAGCGACCAACAAAGCTTTCTTTGGCTTCCAGCAGTGGTGCCTGGCCCTTGCACATGTCGATACAGCCCTGCACACCACCGCATTGGGAATGGCCCAGCACGATCAGATGCGCCACTTTCAGCGCGGTCACCGCGTATTCGATGGCAGCACTGGTGCCGTGATGATCGCCGTCGGGCGCATAAGGCGGCACCAGATTGGCAATGTTGCGGTGAATAAAGAACTCACCCTGATCCGCCCCAAAAATCGAGGTGACATGAACCCGGCTGTCGCAACAGGAAATCACCATGGCCCGCGGACGCTGCCCTTCGGTGGCAAGACGGCGATACCAGACCTGATTTTCCGAATATGTCGTGGCTTTCCAGCCATGATACCGATTGACCAGATAGTTTGGCAGAGGTTTGGCGAATTCCATTCTTGTGTCCCTGTTCATGTCTCGGTGGACTGCTGTAACCTGAATTCGAAGAAAATTCGAGCCATTATCCTGCCCCATGGCAAGGTTTTGCAAAGGAATTGCGCACCACATTCGGGCTATGCCGTGGGGGCGTATAGAATGCGGGGTGAATGTGGTGGAAAAGATCGTCACGCTTGAACACAAAGAAACAGTGCGGCTGGATTCGGATCGTCTGAATGGGCTGTATCGACAACTGGGTGAGAAAAACGCGTTGGACGTGCTGTGTCGCACGGTCGAGGAATTGGCGGTGCGCCTGTCGAATTGCGAGCGGTTCTGGAGACAGCGTGACTGGGCCGGGCTGCGCAAATGTGCACGATCCATTGTGGCCATTGCCGAACAGATCGGAATGATGGCGCTGGCCTGTGTGGCGAATGATGTGGCGCAGAATGTGGACGCGGGCGACTCGGTCGCCGCCGGGGCCACGCTGTCGCGGCTGATCAGGGTGGGTGAGAAATCGCTGACCGTGATCTGGGATCAGCAAGATCTTTCGGTCTGACAGGGCTTGCGGACGGTCCATGGACGGCTAGGTTGGGCATAAGCCACAACAGTCGAGATTTTCATGACCCTGTCTTTCGCACCATCGTCGGACGCATCTGTCCCCCTTCACGTCATTGCCCAGCCGGATCTGGACGACTGGCTGACGGGTCAGCCCGAAACAGTGACGGCCTGGGCCAAGATCAGCGGATTCACCGGTGCGATGGGTCAGGTTTTGCTGATTCCAGGGCCTGACGGTGCGGTACAGTCTGCTTTGGCGGGGTATGGCACAGCCACTGGCCGGTCCCGCAAGCGGTTTCCGCTGGCCGCCGCCGCCGAAGCCCTGCCCGAAGGCGCATATCACATCGCGTCGGGCATAGACCAAGCTGATCTGGAAACTGAATGCCTGGGGTGGTTGCTGACCGGTTATGCCTTTGACCGCTATGCCAGCCAATCCCCGGCCAAGGCTCGTTTGGTTGCCCCCGACGGGATCGACGCCCCCCGGCTTGAGGTTCTGGCCGGGGCCGAGGCCTTGACCCGCGATTTGGTCAATACTCCGGCCTCGGATATGGGACCGGAACAGCTTCATAGCGCAGCCGAAGCCCTGGCACAGGAATTCGGCGCCTCTTTCGAGGTTGTTCTGGGCGACGCCCTGCTAGAGCAGAACTTCCCCATGATCCACACGGTTGGCCGCGCCGCCGCACAAGCGCCCCGTCTGATTGAGATGAATTGGGGCGTGACAGGCCCAAAGCTGACCCTTGTCGGCAAGGGCGTCTGCTTTGACACTGGAGGGCTAAACCTGAAACCCGGCGCCTCGATGGGGCTGATGAAGAAAGATATGGGCGGGGCCGCAAATGTATTGGGGCTGGCCCGGATGATAATGGCGCTGGAGCTGCCCGTGCAACTGCGGGTGCTGATCCCGGCGGTTGAGAATTCGGTTGCGGGGAACGCCTTCCGGCCCGGCGACATCCTGACCTCGCGCAAGGGGCTGACGGTTGAGATTAACAATACCGATGCCGAAGGGCGCTTGGTTTTGGCCGACGCATTGGCGCTGGCGGATGAGGGCGAGCCGGATTTGGTGATCTCGATGGCGACACTGACCGGGGCGGCACGTGTGGCGGTGGGCGCCGATCTTGCACCATTCTATACCGACAACGATGCCGCGGCTGATGCCTTGAACCGCGCCGCAGGCAGAGCAGCCGATCCTGTCTGGCGCATGCCATTCCATAACCCCTATGAGGGTCTGATTGAACCCGGCATTGCCGACCTGGATAACGCACCGGCGGGTGGTTTTGCAGGCTCGATTACTGCCGCCTTGTTCTTGCGCAGATTTGTTGGTGACAGTCCCTATATGCATTTCGACATCTTCTCGTGGCAACGCAGCAAAGAACCCGGACGCAGCAAGGGCGGATTCGGTCAGGGGCCCCGCGCCCTTCTGAAGGCCCTGCCTGAGATTTTGGGCATATGACCCGGCACCGCATCATACAGCCGGTCATCGACCTGATGCGTGATCCCGACGGGTCCCGCGATCGCCAGCTGTTGTATGGGGATAGCGTTCGCACAGATGAAGAGCGTGACGGCTGGAGCCGGATCACCGCGAATAAGGATGGCTATGCGGGCTGGGTCCGGTCAGACTGTCTGGCCCCAGATGTGCCTGCCACCCACTGGATCACGGCACCGTCAACACATGCATATGAGCAACCAAACATGAAATCCCGGGACCGAACCTCGTTAAGCTTTGGCAGCAAGGTTCAGACAATGTCCGAACAGAATGGATTTATTGAGACGGAGTTGGGCTTTATCCCGGCCATACACGCCAAACAGATCAACATAACCCTGACCGATCCGGTCGCCGTGGCCGAACTGTTTCTGGGAACGCCCTATCTTTGGGGCGGCAACAGCCGGTTCGGGCTGGATTGTTCAGGTCTGGTTCAGGCCGGAATGCTGGCTTGTGGGCTGCCCTGCCCCGGTGATAGTGGCGACCAGGAGCGTGATCTGGGTCAGGCGCTGACCCCTGGCACACCCGCTCAGCGCGGTGATCTGCTGTTCTGGAAAGGGCATGTGGCCTGGGTCTACGGCGACAATATGCTGCTGCACGCAAATGCGTTCCACATGGACGTGACCTTTGAGCCGATGGATGTTGCAATCACGCGCATTCTGGAACAGGGCGATGGGCCCGTGACCACCCATAAAAGGCTCTAATCCAAGTCGACCGACCGTATCAGCTTGCGTTCCAATACCCGCAGAACCGTGCGCAGATCATGACCGCGTTTCAGGATGCGACCATCCATACCGACCACCGAATACATGCCTTGCCGGGAGCGCAAACGCGGATCTTTTTCGACCCGATAAATCGGATGCTCTGCCGTGCGGCGGAAGATGGAAAACACCGCCATATCACGCAGGTTCGAGATCCCGTAATCGCGCCATTCTCCGGCGGCGACCATCCGGCCATAGACAGAAAGGATTTGGGACATCTCGTGCCGATCGAACGCGACGGGCATCTGGGTCGGGTTTGCAGAAAACCGGCTGGGAGGCTGCATGTTCATGGATCAAGCCTTGCCGGAAAACGCGTTCGAATCAAGCCCATCCGCAAATAGGTGTGGTTTTTTGGTCAAGTCTAACGCTGTCGCCCGACTTGCCGACAGATCAGGATCACCGGCAGCAACCCCACTGCCAATATGACCAGCGAGGGCACAGCAGCGCCCTCAAGCCGTTCGTCTGATGCCAGCCGATAGGCCTGCACCGCCAGCGTATCAAAGTTGAAAGGTCGCATGATCAGGGTCGCGGGCAGTTCTTTCATCACGTCCACAAAGACGATCAGCAGCGCGGTCAGCAGCGACGGCGTCAGAATCGGCAAATGCACCCGGCGCAACGTCCCCAGCGGCGTCTGCCCCAGAGACCGCGAGGCTGCATCCATATTGGCATGCACCGTGCTCTGCCCTCCCTCATATGCGCTGAGCGCGGCGGCCAGAAACCGCACCATATAAGCGGCTACCAACAGCCAGATCGAACCGGTAACAAGCAACCCGGTCGATAGGTCGAAATTCTGCCGCATCCATGCATCCAGTGCGTTATCGAAACTGGCAAATGGCACCATCAGCCCGACTGCGATCACACCGCCTGGAACCGCATAGCCCAGCCGCGCCATGTACCCGGCACCAGAGGACACCCTCCCCGGCCGCAATCGCTGAAAGAACCCAACGCTGATGGCCGCAAAAACCGTGACAACCGCCGCCACACCGGCCAGCGTCAGCGAATTCTGAATGAACCCGAGATAGCGCCGTGACAGAAGGTTCTGTTCGGACTCCATCCCCATCTGAACCAGAATGAACACCGGCAACAGAAATCCGAACAGCACCGGTATGGCACACAGGGCAAAAGCCGCGCCCGCTTGCCAGCCCTTCAGCCGGGCGGATGGCAGCGAGGCGTGGCTTTTGCCTGCCTGATAGTATTTGGCCTTCCCGCGCTGCATCCGTTCTGCCACGGCCATGACCAGCGCAAAGCCCAGAAGGCAGAGCGCCAGCTGCGCCGCACCCACCCGATCACCGATCGAAAACCAACTGGTATAGATACCCGTGGCAAATGTCTGCACCCCGAAATAGGCCACGGTGCCGAAATCGGCGATGGTTTCCATGATGGCAAGTAGCACGCCACCCGCAATCGCGGGACGCGCCATCGGCAGCGAAACGTGCCAAAAGGCCAGCCACGGACTTTTGCCCAACGCGCGCGCTGCCAGAAAGGCCGTTGCACTCTGCTGCAGAAAAGCGGCCCGGGCCAGCAGGTAGACGTAAGGATACAAGACCAAGATCAACATCACCGCCGCACCCTCGGTCGACCGAATCTCGGGGAACCAATAGTCGCGCGGGCCCCAGCCCGTTACCTGACGCAGGGTGGTCTGGACGATGCCCGGGTGATCAAGAATGAATGTATAGGCATAGGCCAGCACATAGGCCGGAAAGGCCAGCGGCAGCACCAACGCAATTTCCAGAATGCGCACGCCGGGGAACCGCGTCATCGTCACCAGCCAGGCTGCGCCCACGCCGATGGAAAACGTGCCCGTGGCCACCAGCACGACCAGTATCAGCGTCGTCATCGCATAGCCGGGCAGAACAGTTTCCAGGAGATGCGAAACCGTATCCGTGCCGCCCGTCGTTGCGGCCAGAACAACCGCAAGCATCGGCAACAGACAGGCTGCCGCCACAAGGCAGGCCACCACGCCGACGAGGCGTGTACCTACAGCGCCGCGGTTGCGCCGTCCGTGCTCAGAGATTTCGATATCGGCCATGATCCCGGCTTTAACTGGCTAAGGCGCAGAGTCCGTCTTTAATCGACCAAAACGCTCGGAAACACCAGTGGGCAGCGAAACAAATCTGCGACACATACTGCCGCAGAGTTGCACAGCCTTCATTCGTAGACGCGCTGATCCTCGATCACCAAACCATCTTTCGGCAGCGATCCCGGCGCCACGACTTCGATCGCGCCTTTCAGCTTCAGTACCTCGACGACGGATTTTGCATAAGCCAAGTCATTTCCGCCGGCGCTTTCGATCTGAACCGTCATCGTGTCCATCTCACCCTGGCGGGCGGCAATGACGCGCGCCTTGACGATTTCATCATGCTTGTCGACCAGCGCCGCGACCTGTTCAGGGCGCACGAACATACCCTTGATCTTGGTTGTCTGATCCGCGCGTCCCATCCAGCCCTTGATGCGCATGTTGGTACGACCGCAAGGTGACTGACCAGATTGAACCGCCGACAGATCACCGGTGGCAAACCGGATCAGCGGATAATCGGGGTTCAGTGAGGTCACGACAACCTCACCCACTTCACCCGGCGCGACCGGGTTTCCGGTTCCGGGGGTGACGATCTCGACGATGACATGCTCATCAATGATCATCCCGTCCATCGCGGGGCTTTCATAAGCGATGCTGCCCAGATCGGCGGTGGCATAGCATTGCAGACAGGCGATACCGCGATTGGCGTACTCCTGACGCAAAGACGGGAACAAAGCACCGCCGCCAACAACGGCAGTCACGAAATCCAGTGCCACGCCCATCTCATCGGCCTTGTCCAAAATGACCTTGAGGTAATCCGGTGTGCCCGCATAAGCAGTGCAGCCGACATCGCGCGCGGCGGTTACCTGCAGTTCGGTTTGGCCGGTGCCGGCAGGCAGCACAGCAGCCCCCACCGCCCGCGCGCCACTTTCAAAGATCATGCCCGCCGGGGTCAGGTGATAGCCAAAGCAATTCTGAACGATGTCTCCGGGCCCGACACCTGCTGCGTGCAGGAACCGCCCCATCCGCCACCAGTCGTGATCGGTGCTGCCGGGCTCATAGATCGGGCCGGGCGACTGGAAAACATGATGGAAATGCCGGGCCGGTTTGACGGTAAACCCGCCAAAGGGCGGGCGCGACGCCTGCGCCTTAGCCATATCGGACTTGCGCAGAACTGGCAGCTTCACAAGGTCGTCCAGCGACTTTACAGCTGCCGTATCAACATCCGCCATATGCGCTGCAAACCCCGGAGCCGAGTTCGCGCGCGTGATCTGTACCTGCAACGCCTCAGCCTGTTCAGAGGCGCGCTGGTCGGCCGAGCGGGTTTCTAGCGCATCGTAGAATTTCGTCATCGCCAAATCCTCCATCCGCCTACAGCCACCTCTTGCGGCGGCGGTATGAGCGCACATCGCGGAAGCTTTTGCGGCCGTCATCCGACATGCCCAGATAGAATTCCTTAACATCGGGGTTTTCGCGCAGCTCGGCAGCTGGGCCATCCATCACCACGCGGCCGGATTCAAGAATATAGCCGTAATGTGCGAACCTGAGCGCCACATTGGTGTTCTGCTCGGCCAGCAGAAACGAGACGCCCTCTTTTTCGTTCAGATCTTGGACGATGCCGAAAATCTCTTCGACAAGCTGCGGGGCCAGCCCCATGGACGGCTCATCCAGCAGGATCGTCTCGGGCCGCGACATCAGCGCCCGACCCATCGCAACCATCTGTTGCTCTCCGCCCGACGTGTAACCCGCCTGGCTGCGGCGGCGTTCCTTCAGACGTGGGAAATAGGTGTAAACAAGGTCCAGATCCTGTTGGATCGCGGCCTTACCATCTTTGCGGGTATAGGCGCCGGTCAGCAGGTTTTCCTCGACCGTCAAATGTTCGAAACAATGGCGACCCTCCATCACCTGGATGACGCCTTTTTGCACCAGATCGGCAGGCTCACTTTCATGCACGCTGGTCCCGCGATACTTGATTGATCCCTTGGTGACTTCGCCCCGTTCCGAATGCAGCAGGTTCGACACCGCCTTGAGTGTGGTGGTCTTGCCTGCCCCGTTGCCGCCCAGCAGGGCCGTAATGCCCCCTTTGGGCACCGTTAGGCTGACGCCTTTCAGCACAAGGATCACATGATTGTAGATCACCTCGATATTGTTGACCTCAAGCAGGGTTTCCGCCTGCACGTCAGTGGTTTGTGCCGCATCCAGCATCAGCGCGTGTCCTCATGCCTGTCCCGAGAGGGACCGTTGGGATAGAGCGGCGGCTACCCGCCGCTCTGGTCAGTTTCGCGGCCCCGGATCAAGACCGGGGCCAGCCACTTATTCACACCCAGGTGTGATGTTGTTTTCCGCTGCATAGGCTGCAGAATCTTCTTCGATCAACGTGTTGATCACATCTGCATCGGTCGGCTGGAAGTCCTGAACCGGGTTCCAGGTTCCGGCCGCAGCATCCCACTGCACAACGCCGACAAGGCCGGGTCCGCCGTGATTTTCGCACGAGACCGAGAATTCAGGCCCGAAACCGGTCATGCCCAGCGCTTCCATCTTGGCGTTGGTCATTTCCAGCGCCTCCATACCATCGCGCATCATGGATGCGTCGATATCAGCGGTATTGTGGATTCCCTGCGCAGTCTTCACAGCTTCAGCGGCCAGCATGGCGGCATAGAGACCGCGGTTATACTGAACCGAGCCAAGCTGATCGCCCGCACCCGCCGCTTTGCCTGCATCCACCACGTATTTCTGCAGATCGTCATAGACCGGATAGTCCATGCCCAGCCCGGTAAAGGTCAGTGCCTTATAGCCGTTTGCCTTGTCGCCCGCGGGCTGCACGTCAAATTCAGCGCCAGACCACCAGACTCCGATGAAGTTTTCCATCGGGAAGCGGATGTTCGCAGCTTCCTGCACCGCGACCTGGTTCATCACGCCCCAGCCCCACATGATTACATAATCAGGCTTTTCGCGGCGAATTTGCAGCCACTGCGATTTCTGTTCCTGACCGGGGTGGTCAACAGGCAGCAGCGTCAGGTCGTACCCGTGCTTTTCAGCCAGGGTTTCCAGCGTGCGGATCGGTTCCTTGCCATAGGCCGAGTTGTGATAGACCAGTGCGATTTTCTTACCGTTCAGGTCACCATCGTTTTCGCTCAGAAGATAGTTGATCGCGCCCGACGCTCCGTTCCAGTAGTTGGCCGGATAGTTGAACACGTGGCTGAATACCTTGCCGTTCGCAGCAGAGGTCCGGCCATAGCCCATCGTGTGCAGCGGAATGCCATCTGCGGTCACTTTTGGGATCAGCTGGTAGGTAATGCCGGTCGACAATGGCTGATATACCAAGGCGCCTTCGCCCTTTGTGGATTCATAGCATTCCACGCCTTTTTCGGTGTTATAGCCGGTTTCGCATTCGATCACATTGGCCGAAACACCTCCGATGCCGCCATCACGCTCGTTGAGCAGTGTAAAATAATCGGCATAGCCGTCAGCAAACGGGATACCGCCTGCCGCATATGGTCCCGTCCGATAGCTGAGCGACGGGAACACAAGGTCGGCCATGGCCGGACCTGCGGCCATCATGGCGCCCAGCGCCAGGGTTGCCAGTTTCGTCTTCATCGGGTGTCTCCTCCCTTGATTGGTCCGATGTTGAATTCGGGCTTTGCACCCGTCTTGTCTTTGGGCCTGCCCGTCAGTGCGGAAACGGCCAGAGTCTGAGTTTCTCTTTCGCCACACGCCAAAGCTGCGCCAGTCCATGCGGTTCCAGAATCAAGAACATGATGATGAGTGCGCCGACGATCACCAGATTGAGATGCGCAACGATATCAGTGGGCCAGCCCAGTAGATCGACACCAACCACCTTCAAAACAACCGGCAGCAATACCAAGAAAGCTGCCCCGGCGAAGGAGCCGAAGATAGACCCTAATCCGCCGATAATGACCATGAATAGGACCAGGAACGATTTCTGGATGCCAAAGACTTCGCCAACCTCAACCGCGCCCAGATAGACCGCAAAGAATAGCGCCCCCGCGATACCCACAAAAAATGAGCTGACAGCAAAGGCGGTCAGTTTTGCCTTGAGCGGGTTTACCCCGATGATCTCGGCCGCGATATCCATGTCGCGGATCGCCATCCATGTCCTGCCGGTCGTTCCCCGAGTCAGGTTCCGTGCAATGATGGCGCAGAAGGTCAGGAAGATCAGGCAGAACAGATAGGTTGCCCAGGCCGGAGCATTCGGGCCTGTGATGATGATGCCGAACACATCCCGCTCGGGCGCGTTGATCTGCCCAGAAGCCGAGTAGTTGTAGAACCACGGCACACGGTTGAACAGCCACACCAGAAAAAACTGCGCCGCAAGCGTGGCCACGGCCAAATAGAACCCCTTAATCCGAAGCGAAGGCAATCCGAACAGAACACCAACAATGGCGGTGATCCCGCCCGCAAGGATGACATGGATGAACATGCTGGTTTCGGGAAAGGCCGTCATCAGCTTGTAGCAGGCGTAGGCCCCCACAGCCATGAACCCACCGGTACCCAACGACACCTGCCCACAATAGCCAACCAATACATTCAAACCGATGGCGGCGATCGCATAGATCAGAAACGGAAGCAACAGCGCGTTCGCCCAGTAGTCATTGATGATGAATGGAATGATCCCAAATGCCACTGCCAACACCACATAGTATCGATACCGGTCAAATTTGATCGGAAAGGTCTGGCTGTCTTCCACGTAAGAGGTTTTGAAATCTCCGGCCTCGCGATAAAACATGTCTTACTTTCCCCATTCTTCCTGCGCCCGGTCGCGGGCGACAGTGTTCAGTTGGCTGGAGCCTTTGGCATATCCGCTCGCCTCTGAGGCGCGCACAAGTTTCATGTAGGCCATGACACCCGTGACCAACCCGGCAAAAGCCAGGATCGCGGCAATCGTCAGCTGGCTGTCGGTCAGATCGTCCGAGGTCAGGGCGATATACCCAAACGCCCAGAACCCGGCCCATGCGATCACGTTGAGAATGGCGATGAGCTTGGTCATGACTACACCCTTTCGATGATCTTCTCGCCGAACAGGCCCTGCGGCCGGAACACAAGGAAGATCAGCGCAAGCACGTAGGCAAACCAGTTCTCGGTCGCACCGCCAACCATCGGGCCAATGGCGAACTCGAACAGTTTCTCACCCACACCGATGATCAACCCTCCGACGATGGCTCCGGGGATCGAGGTAAACCCGCCCAGCATCAGCACCGGCAACGCTTTGAGCGCGATCAGCGACAGTGAAAACTGCACGCCAGACTTGGTGCCCCACATGATACCCGCGACCAGCGCTACAAACCCGGCCACAGACCAGACCATGATCCAGATGAAGTTCAGCGAAATCCCCACCGACAGCGCCGCCTGATGGTCATCCGCCACCGCGCGCATCGCCCGGCCCTGCTTGGTATATTGGCTGAACACAACCAGCGCCGCCACCAGCAGCGCCGCAATTACCGTTGCCACAATGTCCAGATTGTCGATGAAGAACCCATAGCCGAAGACGTTAAAGGTCGCTTCATCGAGCCAGAGGTTGATGCCCTGCGGCAGGCCTACATCCAGCGTCTTGATCTCGGACCCCCACATCAGGTCGGCCACGCCCTCAAGGAAATAGGCCAGCCCGATGGTGGCCATGAACAGGATAATCGGCTCTTGGCCAACCAGGTGACGCATCACGAACCGCTGCACGGCCCAAGCCAACAGAACCATCACCGCCATAGTCAGAATAATCGCCAGCAGCGCAGGGACACTCCAGCCAAAGTAATGGATATGCGTCCCGAAAGTCGCATTGATCAGATGTGCAAACGGCACCTGCCCGTTCATGATCCCGACCAGAGTCATCGCGGCAAACAGGGCCATAACCCCTTGCGCATAATTGAAAATCCCTGACGCCTTGTAGATCAGCACAAAGCCCAGCGCGACCAGCGCATAGAGCACCCCGGCCATAAGACCGTTGAGGATGACTTCCATCGCAAATACGAGTTGTTCAGGCATCCTATGTCCTCCGAACAGATTTCATCTGGCGCGTCATCCCGGAAAATTCGTCGAATTTTCTCAGCCCGTTCCGTAGATCAGTCATGGCTCACCCCCAGATAGGCATCGATGACTTCCTGATTGTTGCGCACCTCATCAGGCGTGCCGTCGCCGATCTTCTTGCCGTAATCCATCACGACCACCCGATCGCTCAGATCCATCACCACGCCCATGTCATGTTCGATCAGGGCGATGGTGGTGCCGAATTCATCATTCACGTCGAGGATAAAGCGGCTCATGTCCTCTTTCTCTTCAACATTCATCCCGGCCATCGGCTCATCCAGCAGCAACAGCTTGGGTTCAGCGGCCAGCGCCCGGGCCAGTTCGACCCGCTTTTTCAAGCCGTAGGGCAGGCGTGAAACGGGCGTCTTGCGGATATGCTGGATTTCGAGAAAGTCGATGATCCGCTCGACCGCCTCGCGGTTTTCGGTCTCTTCGGCCTCGGCCTTACCCTTCCACCAAGCCTGCTGCAGGATATTGGTCTTCATATAGTTCAGGCGCCCGGTCATGACGTTGTCCAAAACGCTCATCCCTTCGAACAGGGCGATGTTCTGGAATGTTCGTGCAATCCCCTGCCGCGCGACCTCATAGGGTCGCATTGGAGGGCGCTTGGCCCCGTGAAACCAGACCTCGCCCTCTTGCGGGACATAGAACCCCGAGATTACGTTCAGCATCGAGGACTTACCCGCCCCGTTCGGACCGATAATGGCGCGGATCTCACCCTCACGGATGTCGAACGAGATATCCTTGATCGCCACCACACCGCCAAAGCGCAGAGTGATGTTCTTCATCTCCATCACGACGCCGCCGATCTTGCGGCCGTCTTCGGTGACATATCCTTCGGAACTATCCAACATCAGCCCCTCCTTGACTTACGCAATACACGGAATGGCGGGCGGGCGATGACCATAGGTCGAGCGGCGCAGGACCGGACTTCATTCCGCCGCTACCTTGTGTTGCGCGACCGTTACAACCGGCGCATCGACGATCTCAAGTGTGGCACTGATCGAACCCTTGCGGCCGTCCTCATAGGTCACCTCGGTCGTGGTCGAAACGCTTGAAGACCCGTCATAAAGCGCGGTGATGATGTCGTGGAATTTCTCTTCGACAAAGCCCCGGCGCACCTTGCGGGTTCGGGTCATCTCGCCGTCATCCGCATCCAGTTCCTTGTGCAGCACCACAAAGCGATGCACCTGGCAGCCCGACAGCATTTCATCGGCGGCGACCGATTTGTTGACCGCTTCCACATGGGACTTGATTGTCTCTAACACTTGCGGATGTGCCGTCAGTTCCTGATAGGACCCATAGGCGACGTTGTTGCGTTCGGCCCAGTTCCCCACGGCGGTAAGGTCGATATTTATGAACGCCACGCAGCGATCCTTGCCATTGCCGAACAGCACGACCTCAAGAATATCGGGATAGAACTTCAGCTTGTTCTCAACATATTTCGGCGCAAACATCGAGCCATCGACCATTTTTCCGACGTCCTTGGCCCGATCAATGATCCGCAGATGACCGCTGCTTTCCTCAATGAACCCGGCATCACCCGTGGCCACCCAACCCTCGGCATCCTTGGTCGAGGCGGTCGAGTCCGGGTTGTTGTAATATTCGACAAACACACCTGGCGAGCGATAGTAGATCTCGCCCGTTTCGGCGATCTTCAGCTCGACATCTGGCGCGGGCACACCAACCGTATCGGCGCGCACCTCGCCATCGGGCTGCACGGTGATGAAGACCGTCGCCTCGGTCTGCCCATAAAGCTGCTTCAGGTTAATCCCCAGCGAGCGGTAGAAATCGAAAATCTCAGGCCCGATCGCCTCGCCTGCCGTATAACCGACCCGGAACCGGCCATACCCCAGCGTATCCTTCAGCGGCCCATAGACCAGCAGATTGCCCAGCGCGTATTTGATCCGATCACCAAACCCGACCGCTTTGCCATCCAGCAGTAACCCACCCACCTTTTTGGCATGGGCCATAAAATGGTGGAACATACGCTGCTTCAGCTTGCCCGCATCTTCCATCCGGATCATGACATTGGTCAGCTGCGTTTCAAATACCCGCGGCGGGGCAAAGAAATAGGTCGGACCGATCTCGCGCAGGTCGGTTATCATCGTGTCAGCGCTTTCGGGGCAATTCACACAGAACCCGCACCAATAGGCCTGACCGATGGAAAAGATGAAATCACCTACCCAAGCCATTGGCAGATAGGACAGGATGTCCTCATTCCGGGTCAGGTGATCAAAATCGGATGAGTTTCTGGCGCTTTCGATCACATTGCGATTCGACAGCACCACGCCTTTCGGCTTGCCGGTGGTGCCCGAGGTATACAGCATCACACAAGTGTCGTCATAGGTGATCGCAGCGATACGCGCGTCCAGCTCGGCATCAAAGCGCGCATGACCTGCGCTGCCTTCGGCCTTGATGTCGTCCAGCGCGTTCATCTGGGAATGATCATATTTCCGCATCCCACGCTTGTCAGTGTAGAGGATGTGTTTGATCTGGTGAACTTTTTCCTGAATCTCGATAACCTTATCGACCTGTTCCTGGTCACCGCAGACGACATATTTCGCCCCGCAATGTTCCATCACATATGTCATCTCTTCGGCGACCGCGTCCTGATAGAGCGGCACCGGAATCGCACCCACCATTTGGGCCGCAACCATCGACCAGTAATGCGCCGGGCGGTTCCGGCCTATGACGGCGATATGGTCGCCCTTCTCAACGCCAATCTCAAGAAACCCCAGCGCAATGGCGCGGATTTCCTTGGCCGCCTCGGCCCAGGTCCAGCATTGCCAGATCCCGAATTCCTTTTCGCGATAGGCCGGGGCATCCCCGAACTGAGTCACATTGCGGTGTAGCAGCGCCGGAAGAGACTGCATCCCTTCAGCGCCTGACTGCGTCTGAGTCAATCTTTTTCTCCTCCCCACCCGGCCCCTCCCCGGGCCGGAAATGGCGGGTCCAGGTCTGGCCCGGACGCCAACGCCCCGATTAAGGGACGTCGACACGATCAGCGTCAAGTTTTGCCTGATGTTTTCTCAATTCTTACGAAATGTAACAAGTTGGGCCGTGCCGCCCGGACCATACACCTCGTCAGAGACCCGGCCCGAGATGACCACAAACTGTTCCGCGAACTGCAAATTTGCAGCAGGTAAGCGCATTCATCCGCGTATACCGATATTGGCTTGGGGTTTTGTATGTTTACCGCGCCTGGAATTCACCGTATGCATCCCGCAACTGAGTAGGACATTCAGAGCGGTTTTTCATGCCGATTTGCTATGCATGTGTATCGACCGAAGGCATCGGTTATGCGGAATGATCCAGATCGCATGACCAAAACCGCTCGAATTGTGCGATCAGAGGCGTGCGCCTTTGAAATCAACCGTTTTCTTGGACGGTCGGGCAGCACGAATTCCGACCCCCTTCCCACCCCAATACGCAAGGCAGGACTGCCGAGATGAATGTCACTCACCAGAGCATCACCAATGTGCTTTCTCAGCATTATGACCTGACACCTTCGACCGGATTGGTCGCGGATATGCAGGATATCTATGCACGGATGGACCGGGTGGTGGCGCCACCGGATTTCGCAATCTATGCGCCCTATATCAAGGCGATCAATGCGCTCAAGAAAGAGCGCGACGCAGTCATTCTGGGCCACAATTACATGACGCCTGAAATCTTTCATGGCGTGTCGGATTTCGTGGGTGACAGCTTGCAGCTGGCAATGAAGGCCAGCGACGTCGAAGCCGATGTGATCGTGCAAGCGGGCGTGCATTTCATGGCCGAAACCTCGAAAATCCTGAGCCCCCAGAAAACCGTGCTGATGCCAGACATGGCCGCGGGTTGTTCGCTGGCCGAAAGCATCACGGCAGACGGGATCGAGGAGATGCGCGCCAAATATCCCGGCGCGCCGGTCGTCTCTTATGTGAACACCACCGCCGAGGTGAAAGCCGCGTCCGATATCTGCTGCACATCGTCCAACGCCGTTCAGATCGTCGATGCGATGGAATCCGACACCGTCATCATGACGCCGGATCAATATCTGGCGCAGAACGTGGCAAATGAAAGCCGCAAGAACATCGTGTACTGGCCCGGCTCGTGCATCGTGCATGAACAATACACAGCGCAGGACCTGCGTGACTTTCGCAAATGGAATCCCGGCACGCGGCTCATTGCCCACCCGGAATGCCCGCCCGAAGTGGTGGCCGAGGCCGATTTCTCTGGCTCGACCAGCGGGATCATCAAATATGTCAGCACCGAGAAGCCCGAAAAGGCGATGCTGATCACCGAATGCTCGATGGCCTCGAACATCGCCGATGAACTGCCCGAAGTCGACTTTGTCGGCCCCTGCAACATGTGCCCCTACATGAAGAAGATCACGCTGCAAAAAATCCTCTATGTGCTGCACACGATGGAAGGTCAGGTCGAGGTTGACGCCGAGATCGCGGAAAAAGCGCGCGATTCGGTGCAGGCGATGATCGATCTGTCGCGAAAGCTGGGTCTCTGATCCGAGATGGAAACCCTCACCACCGACCGCGTTATCATCGTGGGCGCCGGGTTGGGCGCGCTGTATGCTGCGCTGAAACTGGCCCCGCATCCGGTGGTGGTGATCTCTCCTGAAGCGTTGGGCGACGGTGCCAGTTCCGCCTGGGCGCAGGGGGGAGTGGCTGCGGCGATGGACGCCCATGACAGCCCGGAAAGCCACGCAGACGACACCGTAAATGCCGGTGCGGGCACCGTTGACCCGCAGGTGGCCGAATTGGTGACGCGTCAGGCGCGCGACTATATTCTGGACCTGACCACGCTGGGCACGCCTTTCGACCGGACCGCGGGCGGCGATTACGTGCTGTCGCGCGAGGCCGCGCACAGCTTTGCCCGCGTCGTCCGGGTCAAGGGCGATCAGGCAGGCGCACAGATCATGGCCGCCCTGATCGAGCAGGTCCGGGAAACACCCTCGATCCAGGTGCTGGAGGGCACCATGGCCCTAGGGCTGGATGTCGAGGATGGGCGTGTTACCGGCGTCAGCATTCAGCGTGCGGATAAGGGCGGGTCAGCCCCAGTGATGCTGCGCGGGGCTGCCGTGTTGCTGGCCGGGGGCGGGTCCGGTGGGCTCTATGCGCTGACCACCAACCCGCCGCGTATCCGTGGGCAGGTCATCGGTATGGCTGCGCGCGCGGGGGCGCTGATTTCGGATGCCGAATTTGTGCAGTTTCACCCCACCGCCATGGATGTCGGCGAAGACCCTGCGCCGCTGGCAACCGAAGCGCTGCGCGGTGAAGGCGCCATTCTGGTCAACCGTCATGGCGCGCGGTTCATGCAGGCCATCCACCCGGATGCCGAGCTTGCCCCGCGCGACGTCGTCGCCCGCGCCATCTATGCTCAGGTTCAGGCGGGCAACCGCCCCATGCTGGACACGCGCGAGGTTCTGGGCGAGGAGATCAAGGCTCAGTTCCCCTCGGTCGCGGAATATTGCGCCCGCAATGGAATCGACCCGGCGCAGGAGCCCATCCCCGTCGCCCCCGCAGCGCATTACCACATGGGTGGCATCGCGACCGACACCAGCGGATGCGCCAGTATCGACGGCTTATGGGTCTGCGGTGAGGCATCCTCGACCGGGTTGCACGGCGCCAACCGTCTGGCCTCGAACGGTCTGCTTGAGGCGCTGGTCTACGCCCGCATCTGCGCGGAAGGCATCGCCGGAACCTTGCCAGCAACCGGCGCGACGCCGCCGCTGGAAATCAGTTTCGAGGACGGCGGCACTCCGTCAGACCCCGCCGCCGTGGCCGAGCTGCGCCAGACCATGACTCGCAATGTTGGCGTTATCCGTGATCGCAAGGGCCTGACCAAAGCGCTTGGCACCATCGCGCGGCTCGAGGCGGCAAACAGCGACAACCCGTCTTTCCTGAACATGTGTGCCACCGCCACTTTGATCGCCGCGGGCGCTTTGGCACGCAAAGAAAGCCGCGGCGCGCATGAACGATCCGATTTTCCCGACCCCTCGGCCGGACCCGGCAAAAGGTCCGAAATGTACTTTTCCCAAGCACTCGCCATCCGCGCGCAGGCCTGCAAGGAGCAATCATGAGCTTCTCTACCGTTCCCGATCTTGTCCTTGAACCGATGATCCGCATTGCCCTGATGGAAGATCTTGGCAGCTATGGCGACGTCACCACCCGCGCGGTGATCCCGGCGGATACCACCTATGATGCCTGCCTGAACGCGCGCGAGGATGCGGTCGTGTCCGGCATGCAAGTCGCGGCGCTGGCGTTTCGCCTGATCGACCCCTCATTGGACATCACCACGCATATTGCCGATGGCCAACCCTGTAAGGCAGGCGATACGCTGATGACCATCAAGGGATCGGCCGCCTCAATCCTGTCGGGCGAACGGGTGGCCCTGAACTTTGCCGGTCGCCTGACCGGGATCGCCACAAAGACCGCCGGCTTCGTGGCTGAAACTAAAGGCACAAATGCCCGCGTCACCTGCACCCGCAAAACAACCCCTGGAATGCGTCTGGTTGAAAAACTGGCCGTGCTGCATGGCGGCGGCTTCAACCACCGTTACTCTCTGTCAGATGCGATCCTGATCAAGGACAACCACATCGCAGCCGCTGGCGGGGTGCGTCAGGTGCTGGAGGCCACCAAGGCCCATGCCAGCCACATGATGGCCGTCGAGATCGAGGTCGACCGTCTGGACCAACTGGCCCAAGTGCTTGAGGTCGGAGGCGCCTCGGTCGTCCTGTTAGACAATATGGACAATGACATGCTGCGCGAGGCGATGGCGATGGTGGATGGCAGGCTCAAGACCGAAGCCTCGGGCAATGTGAAGCTGGATCGCATCGCCTCAATCGCGGCAACGGGTGTTGACTATATCTCTTCAGGTGCATTGACCCATTCGGCGCGCACCGTGGATTTGGGATTGGACTTTCCGGTCTAGACCACGGTCGCGCGTCAGCACTGGCACATGGGCTACAGCTGCTAACCCTGTGCAGAAAGCTCCACCATTTCCCTGTGCCGGTCCCGCGCCTGCCCCTGTACACGCTTGACGAAGGGCTGAGGCAGCTCCGGGCCAAGGCGCGTCCCATATTTTTCGCAGGATTTATCACCGATCAGCTCAGCGAACCTGACCCATGTCCGAAAGGCAAAAACGTCCCGCAAGCTGAGGATCGGTTTGGAATTGCTTGGTCTTTCCGGGGCAGGCATCGGAATGTCCGTGAAATACGCCTCTTCGATCCCGCTCCAATCGGATGGTGTTTCAAAGTCGTCCCCCGCACCCTCGGAATACTTAAACGCGGGGTATTCCATACTGTATTCAGAACATCCGTGGGATATTTTTGAGTGAACCCCAGTGATCTCAAATTCCGCCTGTGCGGCACGGAAAATCGCAAGACACTCTTTCGCCTCTGCGATCGACTCACAATAGATATACGCCTTATAGGGAAACTTGACCGCTTCGCGCAGCTCGATCATGCTTTTTCTGGCATTGTCCCTGGGCAGCTGCAGGTTGAGCAGCAAGAAATAGACCTGAAACATCCCCTCAAGGTTCTCTGGCAGGATCTGCACCTTGTAGCACTCGTGGCACAGTCCACAAATCACCTTGGTTTCTTCAAAGAAATTCAGGCGTTGGCCGCAATTCCCATGCTCGCCATTGATGGTGATGGTTTGACCCACATAGATCTGGGCGATGGGCACGGCCAACTGGATTTTCTGTGTGTCCAGGGCTTTCATCCAACCAGAATAGGCGGCGGTCTGCCGTCCGGTGTCGACCAGGGCTGCCTGCCAGCCCTTTTTCAACCCGCCCGTCACCTCAAGCTGCGCTTTGCTGTAGGCGCCCAGATGCTGTTTCGGTAGGTTGGAGTATTCCAGCATCGTCACAAGCTGCCGGATGGCCTGTCGGTCATTGGGCTTGAGTGAAACCCGCTTCTCAAGACGTTCCAGCTGCGCGTAATCCATCACTCTGGCCTCCTGCTTCGGGTTTGGCCCGCCAGTTTTTCTTGTGATTGCGCCGAATGAGGTCGCCGTCAACTGAAATGCGCGAAACTGGCTAGCTGCCGGATTGTTCTGAGACGATCTCTCCGAGCCGGGTAAAGAATTTCCCCGACAGTTTCTTGGCAGTCCCGGCAATCAAACGGCTGCCAAGCTGGGCGATCTTGCCGCCGACATCCACCTTAGCAGTATAGGCAAGAACCGTCTCGGACCCGTCTTCGGTCAGGGTCACATCGGCACCGCCCTTGGCAAACCCCGCAGCCCCGCCTTTGCCCTCGCCCTGCAGCGAAAATCCGTCCGGTGCCTTGGATTTATCCAGCGTGACCTGACCCGCGAACCGCGCTTTCACCGGACCGATTTTCAGAACCACCTTTGCCTCAAGGTCTTGCGGCGAAGATTGGGTCAGCTCTTCGCAGCCGGGGATACATTCCTGCAGGATATCGGGGTTGTTCAGCGCCTCATACACCACGTCCCGCGGGGCAGCGATGCGGATTTCGTCACTGAGTTCCATTCTGGCATCCTTCGCACAACAGCTTTGTGCCTATCAATAACGCGGTTTTTGCCAAATGTTTCAATTTTTTGTTTCAGATTTTTGTTTCAGATCAGGATACGCGACCCCAAATCTTACCTAATCGGGCGCCACCGGTTTGCGGTGACGCCCAATGCGGTCAGTCGCTGATCGCGCCCTCTTCGTCGCGGCGCTGATGCATCTTGGCTTTGACACGCGCGCCTACGATCAGAGGCAGAACAAATCCGATCAGGGCAATGGACCACAAGCCGATGGCCAGCGGGCTGTCAACCAGCGTCCACCAGTTGCCATTGTCGATGGTGACTGCGCGGCGCAAGTTATTCTCCATCGAGTTGCCCAGCAGCGTGCCCAGAATGATCGGCACCAGCGGCACGTCCAGCTTGCGCAGAACCCAGCCCATGACACCGAACCCGATCATCACCAGCAGATCAAAGCTGGACCCCGAGATGCCGTAAATACCCACAAAGCTGACCATCGCCACGACGGGCATCAGGATACGCGAGGGCACCATCAGGACGCGGGTGAACAGGCCCACCATCGGGATATTCATCGCGAGCAACATAAAGTTGGCAATGAACAGTGCCGCAATCAGGCCCCAGACCACATCCGGGTTCTGGGTGAACAGCAGCGGTCCGGGCGTGATATTCAGCGCCAACAGAACCGCCAGCAGCACGGCGGTGGTCCCTGACCCCGGCACGCCTAGCGCCAGCATCGGCACCAAGGCCCCCCCGGCGGCGGCGTTGTTGCCGGCCTCGGGCGCGGCGACGCCACGCGGATCACCGGTGCCAAATGTGTTGTCCTTGTCGACCAACCGTTTCTCCATCGAATAGGAAATAAACGAGCCCAAAGACGCCCCGGCCCCCGGCAGAACCCCCGCCAGAAAGCCCAGGAATGAGGTGCGCAGCATGGTCGGCATGCATTGCTTGATCATCGACATCGGCGGGTAAAGCCGCCCGATATTCAACTTGCGCCCAGCGGCATCCGATCCGCCATGACGGTTTTCCAGAAAGATGAACACTTCGGACAGTGCAAACAGGCCGACAATGGCGACAAGGAAATCCAGCCCATCATACAGGTGCACTTCGCCAAAGGTGAACCGAGGCACGCCGGTCTGGGTATCGACACCAATGGTCGCCAACCCAAGGCCCAGCGCAGCGGCAAAAGCCGATTTCGCCTGATTGGTCGAGGACACGCCGCCCAGCGTCATGAAGGCCAGCGCGAACAGGGCGAAATACTCAGCCGGTCCAAACAGCAACGCGATCTTGACCAGCTGCGGTGCCAGAAAGATCAGGCCCCATGTGGCCAGAAACGCACCAATGAATGAGGCGATACCGGACAGCGAGAGCGCCTCGCCCGCAAGGCCTTTTTTGGCCATCGGATGCCCGTCCAAGCAGGTCATCATCGCAGGCTCGTCCCCAGGGATGTTCAGCAGGATCGATGAGATTCTCCCGCCATACATTGCCCCATAATAAACACTGGTCAGCAGGATCAGAGACGGCGTCGCGCCCAGCCCCAGAGTGAACGCAAGAGGGATCAAAATGGCCACGCCGTTCGACGGTCCCAGACCGGGCAACGCGCCCATGATCGTGCCCAGAAAACAACCCAACAGGGCCAGCAGCAGGTTTTGCCATGTCAGCGCGATAGCGAATCCATCGCCAAGGGATGCAAGAGTTTCCATGACGTTCCCCTTAGAAACCCAATGGTCCGCGAGCCAGTGACAGGCCCAGAACCAGATGGAAGATGACGTAGATACCGACAGAAGTACCGATTCCGACCACTACGCTTTCGATCGGACCAGATCCCAGCCGCCAGGCCAGGTAAGCCGCAGCAAAGGCGGTAGAGATTACAAATCCCAGAACCGGCAACAGCTCGGCATAGAACATCATCACGACTACAGCGGCGCCGACTTCGACCAGCCGGCCCAGCGCGGGCCACTCGGGCTCGGCATCCGGGCGCAACGCGATGACCGCGCTGGAAAGGCCAAGGATGGCGGCGACAATCAGTGGAAAGGCCTTGGGGCCAACCGCGTCTGACAGAAAGCTCTCTTCAATCGCCAGCGCTGACAGGGCAAAGCCGATGGCAAGAAGAATGCCGAAGACCCCGAATATGCGATCACTCATGGGTATCTCCTATGTAAGGGAAGTATGGGCCTGGTCGGGGTGCCGCGCGCCCGGCGCGACACCCCGCTCTCAGGTGAGTGCTGGTCTTATTTGATGATACCGATCTCTTTCGAGATGGTCTGGATCTGACCCACGGATTGCGCAACAAAATCCTGGAAAGCTGCGCCTTGCAGGTCCAGCGGGGCCAGACCATTGGCGGCCATGACCTCTTTCCATTCATCCGAGGCGTAAAGATCACCGATCTTACCGACCCAATCGCCATAGGCCTCATCGCTCATTCCGCCAGGGGCGTAGAACCCGCGCCAGTTTGCGCCGATGGCATCAATGCCCTGTTCCTTGGCCGTCGGGAAATCAGCGAATTCGCCGGGCAGACGTTCAGGCGCCAATACGGCGATGACTTTGATATCGCCCGAGTCGACAAAACCCTTGGCTTCCGAGATGTCACCGGTAAAGGCTTGAACCGAACCGGCCAACAGCTGGGTCACAGCTTCGCCGCCGCCATCAAAGGCGATGTATTTGACCGACCGTACGTCCTCGATGCCATAGGCATTGGCCGCGATCAGAACCTTCAGGTGATCCCAACCGCCCACGGCGGAACCGCCCGCCACGGACACAGACGTCGGATCGGATTTGATCTGATCCAACAGGTCGGGCAGCGTGTTAACCGCGCTATCGGCTGCAACGGCGATCACGCCATAATCCGCACCGATGGCCGCTAGCCAACGCACCTGATCCATGGTGTTGCCTGGATAGGCGCCCTGCGCCAGGCGGGTCGCCGTGGCTGCGCTGGCCGCTACGATCAGCTCATTATCCTCGCCGCGCTTGTTGACGACCTCGGCAAAGGCAACACCGCCACCGCCGCCGGCCAGGTTCACAACCTGCATGGTCTGGTCGATCAGACCCAGATCCTGCAGAGATTTACCGACCTGACGGCAGGTGAAATCCCAACCGCCGCCGGGGTTGGCCGGGGCAATACATTCCTGTGCGCTGGCGCTCACGCCGGACAGGGCAAAAACAGCAGCCGCAATCGCGCCGCTTGTTCCAAACAGTTTCATTCGTGTCTCCTCCTCTGGTCTTTTTGGGCTGCGTCCTGCAACCGAAACCTGTTCCCGCAAGGGACTGTCCTTGCGGGCTGGTACTGTTTACAGAATAATGCTGTCACGAACCTGTCACAGAAATTCAGGGCAGGGCGCGGGGGGACAATGCGCGTATTGATGATCGAGGATGCCGTAGATCTGGCCGAAGGCGTAATAGCTCATCTGGCGCGGTCGGGCGTTGTCTGCGATCTGGCGACCACTGTCGAATCCGCGCGTGATTTCCGCGCAGTTCAAACCTATGACGCGATGCTTTTGGATATAAACCTGCCTGACGGGTCCGGCCTGAACTTTCTGGGCAAAATCCGAGACAGCGGCGACCGCACCCCAGTGCTAATGCTGACGGCACTGACTTCGGTCGAAGATCGTGTCGCCGCTTTGGACAAAGGTGCCGACGATTATTTGGGCAAGCCTTTTGACCAGCGCGAGCTTGAGGCGCGGTTGCGCGCCCTTGTCCGGCGCGATGCCGATCGCAAAAGCGAACAGGTCACGCTGGGTCCGCTGAGCTATGCCGCCAAGGATCGCAGCGCCACGCTGAACGGTAAACGCCTGAACCTAACCGCGCGCGAGGCGGCGGTCCTGGACGCCCTGATCCGGCACGAAGGTCAGTATCTGTCGAAATCACGGCTGTATAACTCGCTTTACGGGTTCGAAGACGCCGATGTGGGGGAAAACGCGATCGAGCTGTATATCGCACGGCTCCGCAAAAAATTCACCGGCAGCGCCATCAGCATTACCACCCAGCGTGGGGTGGGGTATCGGATCGGTCTGAATGACTAGGCTGCGCCTGCCCCACAGCCTGACGGCCCGCGTTCTAAGCGCGGTGGTTTTGATCCTGATTCTGGGCGGGTTTCTCGTTGGTCTGTCGATCTGGGCCAATGGTCGCCTTGCTGCGCGGCAGGCCTATGACCGGCTGCTGCTGGGCGCGGCCAGTGACATTGCCGAATCCGTTCGCATTCAAGATGGCCAACCCTTTGTCGATCTTCCAGTCTCGGCCTTTCAACTGTTGGCACAGGCGCCGGATGACCGGATTTTCTATGCGGTACAGGTGCCGGATGGCCCCTTCATCACCGGGCTGGACCGGGACACCGTGATCGAGGTGCCGCCACAGACTGGCACTGCGCCGGTCTATTTCGCCTCTGATCTGAACGGGGAACCCGCCCGTTTCGTCCGCGTTACCCGCCTGTTTGCCGAGCGCGATTTCTCGGGCGAGGTGGAAATTCTGGTCGGCCAAACCCTACGCGCGCGCCAATCCATGACCGTGGGCCTGATGCGCGATGCCCTGCTGCCGATGGCATTGGCCGGGCTGTTGCTGCTGATCATGTCGTGGTTTGTCACCCGCTCGGCCCTGCGCCCGCTTGAGGCGCTGTCCGATGACCTGACCCGCCGCGATCCTTATGACCTGACACCGATGGCCAGCGACGGGTTGCCACACGAGTTGCAGGTGATGCTAAGCGCGATGAACCGGTTCATGGGGCGGCTGGATCGGCAAGTGGACACGATGCGCAACCTGATTGCCGACACCGCCCATCAGCTGCGCACACCCGTGGCCGCAATCCGGGTACAGGCCGAGATTGCGCAGGACGATCCTGACCTTCCAGCCCGCACGCGCGCGCTGGATCGGCTGTTGGGGCGCACCCGGTCACTGGGCACGCTGCTGGATCAGTTGCTGTCGCGCGCCATGGTGATCCACCGTATCGACAGTGCGCCGCGGCTGCCCGTTGACCTACGCGAAGTGGCGCTGGACGTGCTGGAACACAGCGATCATGAATTGATGGCCCCCACCATCGAGGTGCGTCTAGAAATCGGCGATACGCCAGTTCTTGTGAATGGCGATGCCTTTTCGATCGGCGAAGCCGCCAAGAACCTGCTTGGCAACGCTCTGCGTCATGGTCTGCCACCCGTCCGTATTGGCGCCGCGCAAGAGGGCGCGCGCGCTGTTCTGTGGGTGCGCGATCAGGGTCCCGGACCTGCGACCATAATCGCCGATCAGCTGGGGGACCGGTTCAATCGCAGCACCGGTTCGGGCGAGGACAGCACCGGCCTGGGCCTGTCCATCGTGAAATCCACCGCCGAGGCCTTTGACGGCCGGGTCGAGATGGGCCGCGATGACACCGGATTTCGCGCCGCGCTAAGCTTTCCGATCACAACAGATGAGGGCAGCACATGATCCGAGCCCTTGCCGTTGTCGCGCTAAGTTTGATCCCGTCGCTTTCGCGCGCCCAAGAAGCCATTGCTGAATTCGGCGCAGGTCAGGACCCGATGTTGATCCGCTCAACCACCGATATTGCGATCATCGCCCCGGTGCTTGAACGGTTTACGGCGCTGAACCCCGATCTGCAGATCACTTATGAACAATGGGGATCAAACGCGCTGTTTCAGCACAGCCGCACGGTCTGCAAATCAGGTGAGAACCCCGCAGACATCGTGTTCTCATCCGCGATTCAACAGATGGTCTGGCTGGTGAATTCCGCCTGTGGACACCGGTTTCAATCCGACCTGACCAACGCCCTGCCCGCCGCGCGACGCTGGCGGGATGAGCTGTGGGGGATCACCACCGAACCCGCCGTCATCGTTTACAACAAGACCTTGTTACAGGATCAGAACGTCCCACGCAGCCGGTTCGCCCTGCTGGACATGATGCGAACCCAGCCGGATCTACTGCGTGGGCGCGTGGCAACCTATGACATCGCGGCCTCGGGTCTGGGTTATCTGTTTGCCTATGGAGACAGCCTTGAGGCCACGACTTTCGGCTCTTTGATCGAAGGTTTTGCACGTATCGACGCGGTGGCCACTTGCTGTTCTGCGGAAATCATCCGCGATGTGGCCAATGGGCGCTTTTTGATCGCCTATAACGTGTTGGGGTCTTATGTTGCCAATGCCAAGGCCCCGGGCATTGGGGTGATTCTGCCAGAAGACTATACTCTGGTCCTGTCACGTGCCCTGATGATCCCGCGCCAGGCGCGGAACAAACAGGCCGCCACGGAATTCTTGGATTTTCTCCTGTCGCCACAGGCGCAAACCCTGCTGGCAACTTCGGGTCTCGTCGCCCAGATGGACACCGCCGATACGGGGTTAACGCCCAGCGCCCGAAGGTTCATCGCCCTATCGCCGGCCCTATTGGTAGCCAGAGATCAGAACCGACGGGCCGAGCTGTTTAAGCTGTGGAACGACGCCTTCGACGTGGAAAGTGCGCGCTAGGTCTTTTCGTCGATGGCAGGTTCGATATCAGGCCGAACCGGTTCGATCTCAGCCTCGATAACCTCAGGCTCATCGGCCTCGTCGACCTCTTCCATGTCGGGCTTGGCCTTGTCCTCAAGCGCGCCAACAATCAATGGCAACATGTGAACACCGGTGGCTGAGGCGATCTCTGGAGTTTGAGGCGTTTGCCAGCTGAGCGTGTCAAAGCTGTGGCAGTTCTGACAGACCGGACCCCATTCCGGCTGAATGTCATGGCAGTTGTCGCAGACCCATTGCGGCCCGCGCGGCGCGTTCAGCGCCTTTGCCAGCCAGCCCTGCACAACCACATCCGAGGCCCCTTCGCCGCGTTCAATCGCTGCCATCAGCGTGTAGGCGCGGGCATCAGCCTGTTTTTCGACCACATCCCCCAGCGCGCGGCGGGCTTCGGGGAAATCTTCGGCGACGATGTTCAACTCGGCCAGAATCAGGCAGGTTTCCGGATTCTGCGCGTGTATGCGGGTCAACGTCGCAAAGCGTTTGATGCGCTCGGCCGGTGATTCATCCGGTGCAATATCGGCAAAAGCATGGGCCAGATCGGGATGTGGCTGTGCCTCCCATGCCTTTTTCAGAATCTTCGTTGCGGCACGCGGCTTGCCTTTTTCGATATAGGCACGGGCAGCCATCGCTGCGGCAGGCACCAAATCAGGGGAAAGGCGGTTGGCCTCGATTGCCTGTTCCTGCTGTTCTACGGTCGAGCTTTCGTCCAGAATGCCCTTTGCCTCGGACAAGGCGAGCACCGCATCGCGGCGCTTGAACACATCGCGGGGCAAATGCCCGGATTTCAGCTTGGCGGTCAGCGTTGATCGCGCCCCAGCCCAATCCTGCGACTTGGTCTGCAGGCCCAGCAGGATATCTTGCGTTTCTTGATGGCGTGGCTTGATGGCCAATGCCTTTTCGGCCAGCTTCCGGGCGGTGTCATCATCGCCTTCGGCCAGCTTCTGCTTCATGATACCGCGCACCCCCACAAAACGCGTGGCATTATTCGTCACCAGTTTCTTATAGGTTTCAGATGCCTTTTGGGTATCGCCATTCATCTCGGCGGCCTGGGCCACCAGCAGGTTGGTCAGTTCGGGTTTGTTCAGCAGCTTTTCGGCCTTGGCCGCCTTGTTCATCGCGATCCGCCCCTCACCCGAGGCAAGCGCCATGATCCCATCGGTTAATGCCTGATATCCGCGCTGTTCCCGGCTGCGGTCGAAATAACGCGACAGGGCTGTTTCATCCCCGTTGAGGAATTTCAGCGTGGCGATCAGCAGGGTCAGCAGCTTGAAGAACAGCCAGATCGCAATGATCATCACGCCCAGCGCAATGACCGATTGAAGCGGACCAAGCGTGTATTCCGTGCCACCCGCTGTGATCTGCACCCCGCCTTTGGTTTCCATAAGGAACCCGGCGCCAAGAGCCAACAAGCCGACAATCGCAACAAAAACAAGGATCTTAAACAGTGACCACAGCATAGCAGGCCCCTCAGTTCGAGTTCGCGCTTGAGGCAAGCGCATTTGCAGAATCCACAGCAGAAACCCGCGTCTGGGCCGCCTGTTCCCACCCTTCAAATGCAGCTTTGGCTGCATCGGGCAGGGATTTCAGCTCATCCAGGGCAGCAGAGACATCTCCGCCCGACAAAGCGGCTTGAGCCCGCGATAGGACCGCATCGGGGCTGTCACCTTCTTGCGGGGTAACCGAACGTGCACCTGTCTGGCGCTGCAAAAACGCGACAATTCCGGTGCCCTTGTCCGCGTCCCGCGCATCTGCCAACGCCGTGCGCGCAGCGGGCGCAAAGCTGTCCTGAAGTGCTGCAATCGTCGCGACACCTTCGGTTGCCGGTGCTGCCAGCGCCTCGGGAACGGTTACGCCTGCGGCCTTCAGTTCGGCGATCAGGTCGCCATAAGGTTGACCCGTATTCAACTGTTCATGCACCCGTGACAGAAGGGCTGCATTGGTCGCCGCCAGCGATTTTGCTGCAGCCTCGGCCTCGAGCGTCTGAGCGTCGGACACCATCTTTTCCACCTCGGCCCGTTGCGCGGCCAAAGAGTCCTGGAGTTTTTTCAGCTCGGCCTCGATGGCCGCGCCGGTTTCAGGTGAAGCGCCCTGCGTCAGCGCGCCACTTTCCAACTCGGCCAAACGGCTGGCAAGCGGATCAACCTTGTTGGTCAGATCGGATATGCTGGACTTCACCCCATCCAGATCAGCGGTGATTGGCGCGATTTGGCTGGTCAGCGCGTCAATCTTCTGGGTCAGGTCCGACCCGTCGGTCAGAGACTTCGACAGTGTTGATATCTGATCGGATTGTGCGGTCAGCTTCGCCTCAAGCGCGGCGATTGCGTCGGACTCACCCGAGGAGAACGCGCCGCTTTGACCCAGAGCGAACCCGGCCGCCGCAGCAATCGCACCGCCAATCAGCGCCGGGATAAAGCCGCCGCGTTTTTCGACCGGCGGTTCTGCGACGGTCTGATCAGGCGACGTAAGAGAGGCTTCGGCTTCGGCTTCGGCTTCGGCTTCGGCTTCGGCTTCGGCTTCGGCTTCGGAAGGCGTTTCTTCTACGGGGTCAGCATCGTCAACAGGTGCCTCATCCGGGATCTGGACAATGTCCTCGACTGCGTCAGCCTTGGGGTCATCTTCCGGCTTTTGATCGGTTTTCTTCTTACCAGCCACCGCAATGTTCCCCTTTTCGAATCCAAAACAACCTGAACAACTAACCAGACTAAGTTAATCTGTGGCCTCGCCGCCCTCAACCCGCATCGCATGTTTCACAAGCTTTTTAACGGCTTTCCGCATTTTCTTCGGTGTCGGCTCTTTGGCAATCTTCAGGCGGACATAATCCAAGGAATAAAGGGGTTCAGCCGTGGCCTCGCTGATTGCAGCCAGCCAAAGTGGTGCCGAACCCACCCAGATGTCGGCAAATTGTCGCGCTGTTCTGGGTGAAAATATGGGGGCAATCACCGGTTCATTGCCCTCAGCAACGGCGCCTGCCCGATCTGTGAGCGGTAACAGGTGCTGTTTATAGACAGGTTGTTCACGCACAGCCAGACCGGATTCGGTCAACCGTTCAGCAATGTTACCCCGGCTGTGCTCCCCCCGAAGATGAAGCAGCGGGCTTTGGGGCCGGTGCTTTAGCAGGTTTGCAATCAGCTCTTCGGCGGTAGCACCCACCATCCGGGCATCCCAGCCAGCGCCTTTGGCCGTTCCGGTGGTAACAGGACCCACACAAAAGGCCGGCATCTTTCGAGATACATCTAAAGACATCGCCGCATTTACGGCGTTGGCCGAAGTAAAGATCAGCCCCTTTGCTTCATCCGCATGCACTTGCACCGCCAAAGGTTTTATTTCCAGGATCGGCGAATGGATAACCTCTACCCGGCTTCTGATGCGGGTTGGCAACTGCGCGACGAACCTTTCAGACGCAGCGCGCGGGCGGGTCATCAACAAATACAACAGTTGGCGCCTTCGGCCTTGGGATTGTTTGCATCCGCGCAGGGTGATACCCCGCTTGGCAACCAAGGTGTAACGGATCAGGCCAATGGTGCAAACACTTACTGTCCTCGGGTTGGAAAGCAGCTGTGATGACACGGCCGCCGCAGTCGTGCGCCAATCCGATGATACAGCCGCCGAAGTGCTGTCCTCGGTTGTCTATGGCCAGACCGAATTGCACAGCGCATTTGGTGGCGTGGTGCCTGAGATTGCCGCCCGCGCCCATGCGGAAAAGCTGGATACCTGTGTGATGCAGGCGTTAGAGGCCGCAGGTTTGGGCCTTGCCGACATGGACGCTATTGCCGTAACCGCCGGTCCCGGCCTGATTGGGGGGGTTATGTCAGGCGTCATGTGCGCCAAAGGGATCAGTGCCGCCACGGGCCTGCCATTGATCGGAGTCAACCATCTGGCCGGTCACGCGCTGACGCCACGCCTGACGGACGGGATCGCGTTTCCCTATCTGATGCTGCTGGTTTCGGGCGGGCACTGCCAATACCTGATTGCCCATGGGCCCGAGGAGTTCACCCGCCTTGGCGGCACCATCGACGATGCCCCGGGCGAGGCCTTTGACAAGACAGCCCGCCTGCTGGGCCTGCCGCAACCCGGTGGCCCCTCGGTCGAGGTCGAAGCCCGCACGGGCGATCCCAAACGGTTCCGGTTTCCGCGGCCACTGCTGGACCGTCCGGGCTGCGATTTGTCCTTTTCCGGGCTCAAGACCGCGCTGATGCGAATGCGCGACCAGATCGTGGCCGAAAAAGGTGGCCTGACGCTACAGGACCGCGCCGATCTTTGCGCCGGGTTCCAACAGGCCATCGTGGACACTTTGGCCGAGAAAACCCGCCGCGCAATCGACCTTTACCTATTGGAGGGCCCTGCGGAGGCGGTTGTGTCTGTTGCGGGCGGCGTTGCAGCAAATACGGCCATTCGCACCGCGTTAGAGTCTATCTGCGCCGAAAAAAGTGCCAGATTTACCGCCCCCCCGTTGGCCCTGTGCACCGACAATGCCGCCATGATCGCCTATGCCGGAATTGAACGTTTCCGCACGGGTGCCCGCGATGATCTGACCCTGACCGCGCGTCCGCGTTGGCCTCTGGATCAAACCAGCCCGGCCATGTTGGGCAGCGGTAAAAAAGGAGCCAAAGCATGAGCGTGTCGGTTCTGGGATCCGGAGCGTTTGGAACAGCTCTGGCGATTTCGCTGGCCGGGAAAGGCCCCGTCACGCTATGGGCTCGGGATCCGGAACAGGCCCAGATGATGCAGAACCATCGCGTAAACAGCGCGCGCCTGCCGAATGCACCTTTGCCCAAGGCGATCACGGTTACTTCGGACGCTGATCTGGCGGCAGAAAGCGAAATCATCCTCCTGTCCGTGCCGATGCAGAAATTGCGGAGCGCGCTGTGTGTGCATTCCGCTACCCTCAGAGATAAAACGCTGGTCGCCTGCTGCAAAGGGATAGAGCTGACCTCGGGCCTTGGGCCGGTTTCCGTTATCCGTGAAACCATCCCAGAGGCACGCGCTGCGTTGTTGACCGGGCCAAGCTTTGCGGACGACATCGCGCGCGGCCTTCCCACCGCATTGACCCTCGCTTGTGCGGATGATGCGATTGGTCGTGACCTGCAGCATGAATTGAGCACCACAAATCTGCGCCTCTATCGCACCGCGGATACTATCGGCGCCGAACTTGGTGGGGCCTTGAAAAACGTCATGGCCATTGGGTGCGGGGCCTGCATTGGCGAAGGCATGGGCGAAAGCGCCCGTGCCGCCCTTATGACGCGGGGCTTTGCCGAAATGCAGCGCTTTGCGCTGATGCGCGGGGCCCGCCCTGAAACATTGATGGGCCTGTCGGGTATGGGTGATCTGGTACTGACCTGCTGTTCCGAACTGTCCCGGAACTATCGATTTGGCCTGTCGCTTGGGCGTCAGGATGCTTTTGACACAAACACAACCGTCGAAGGTGTTGCCACGGCCAAGGCTTTGGCCAAAATTGCCAAAGCAGAAGATTTGGACATGCCCATTAGCACCATCGTGTCAGAAATAAGCACCGGAGAATGCAGCGTTGGTGAAGCCATGCGCTGGCTGCTGAACCGACCCCTGAAGGAGGAATAACATGCTGATCGCCCTTATCGCCAAGGATAAACCCGACGCGCTGCAAACCCGGCTGGATAACCGTTCCGCCCATCTTGCCTATATCGAAGAAACCGGTGTTGTTGCCCAGGCCGGGCCCCTTCTGGAAGGCGATGCGATGATCGGATCACTGATCATCCTCGAGGTCGAGGATATGACGGCGGCGCAAAACTGGGCCGACAATGATCCCTATGCCAAAGCAGGTCTGTTCCAGTCGGTTGATCTGATCGTCTGGAAAAAGGTGGTCGGCTGATGGCCTATTGGCTGTTCAAATCCGAACCCTCGACCTGGAGTTGGGACCAGCAAGTCGCCAAGGGCGCAGAGGGCGAAGAATGGGATGGGGTGCGCAACTATCAGGCACGCAATTTCATGCGGCAGATGGCCGTGGGCGACCGTGGTTTTTTCTATCATTCGCAAAAAGACAAGGCGATTGTCGGCATCGTTGAGGTTTGCGCCGAAGCCCATCCAGACAGCACCACCGAAGATGAGCGTTGGGAATGTGTGGATATCAAAGCCGTGCGCCCGTTCACCATCCCGGTCACACTGGATCAGATCAAAGTGGATGAACGTCTGGATGAGATGGTTCTGGTCAAGAATTCCCGCCTGTCCGTACAACCGGTCAGCGATGCCGAATGGCAGGTGATCTGCGATCTGGGGCAGACGAAATCGGATTGATTAAAGGGAAGGTCCTGACAGATGCAGAACCTTCCCTACCCCGCGTGCTCCCGACTCACCACACGCGTATAGAATTTCGGTTCTGACCGTCCTGGTCACAAACTGACACTAGCCCATTTGGCCGGTTTGGCACAAACAACAAGTACCTAAAATTGGAAACGCCCGCCACAGATCGGGCGGGCGCTGATTGGTCGAAACCCGGATTTAGCTATAGACCGACTCTTTGCCGAAATGCTTGGTCAGCATATAGTAAACGACAGCACGATACTTGTTGCGCTCGGACATGCCATAGGTTTCCAGCGCCTTGTTGATCGCTTCCATCAACTCGGGGCCGTCGGAAAGGCCCAGTTTCTTGATCAGGAAGTTGTTTTTGACGGTCACAAGCTCACCTGACTGAGTGGCTGCCACGGTCGACGCGTCGGCGTCATAAATCGCCGGACCACATCCGATTGTGACCTTGGTCAAGAGGTCCATGTCGGGGTCCATCCCGCATTTGTTTTTCAGATCATCTGCGTATTTGGCGATCAGTTCGTCGCGTTTTCCCATGAATATTTCTCCCGTTGAGCAGCTTTGGCTGCGATTTTCAATGCGCCTATGAACAGGTGTCGGAAGGTTAGTCAGTTGTTCTGTTTACACAAAGGGAAAATTTCAGGTCATTCCCCGTAAGCGAAATTATGGCAGCACAGATAGACTCTGCGTACCACAATGCCTGATTCTGGCCTTCTGTTAAGGGTCAGGTGGTTTGGATTTAGGGCGCAGCGGGAAAATGTTGAAACCAGTGCAGCGCGCCGACATGGCACCTGCTAACCGACCGGTGGTTATCTGCAATATCCCCAACCCGGCCCCTGAAGATGGAAGTGGTCCGCATGCAGCCGGTTGTAGTTTGGGCCAAGTACCACCCGAAACCATTCGCATGCACCCCGGCCAATCCGGTGTAGAAAATCTGCTTCGGGTCCGGGTGTTGTCCAGTCCGACAGCAGGCTCAGGCTTCGCCCATCTGCCAACTCGACCCCGACAATATCGATGGCATCAGCGGTGGCATGACTGCTCCAACCGCTGTCCTTTCCCTGCGCGGTGCGCATTCGCCGGCAGTTATAGCTGCCCAGGTGGCGCAAGCTGCGCACCCTGCTGCCAAACATCTCGCGCGCGGCGGGTTGGACCACATGGTGTTCCCACATGGCCAATCGCAGAGCCGTGGCACAACGGGTCTCGACGCCATTGACGCTGGCCGTGGTTAAGCCCGAGAGAACCCCGCGCCCGGCTATTCCGCATTTCTCGTCGACAATCAGATCCTCGACCAGGGAAAAGCTTACCCCCGCCCCGGCCAATGCGGCCCTGCACTGCGTTTCATCGGCCAAAGCTCGTCGCATTTGCACAGGTGTGACCGGCGTGACCCGAGCCGTAATGGTCAGATCTCGCAAAGGGTTCCAGTGGTCCGGAACCGGTGATTGCGGGTGGGACAAAAGCCAGTAGCCACCCCCACCCATCAAAACCACCAAGGCGAGTGCTGAGAAAACGAAAGACGCCGCCAGATGCAATATCCGACGGCGTCCAGAAGGTTTGGTCATGCCTGACCCGCAATCAATAGCGGTAATGTTCAGGCTTATAGGGGCCTTCCGGATTCACACCGATATACGATGCCTGTTCGCTGTCCATCTGCGTCAGCTTCACGCCGATACGGTCCAGATGCAGGCGTGCAACCTTCTCGTCCAGATGTTTAGGCAGGATGTAGACCTTGTTTTCGTACTGATCGCCTTTGGTGAACAGCTCAATCTGGGCCAACACCTGATTGGTGAACGAAGCCGACATCACAAAAGACGGATGACCGGTGGCGTTGCCCAGATTCAGCAGGCGGCCTTCGGACAGCAGGATCAGACGATTGCCCGAGGGCATCTCGATCATGTCCACCTGTTCCTTGATGTTGGTCCACTTGTGGTTCTTCAGGCTAGCCACCTGAATTTCGTTGTCAAAGTGACCAATGTTGCCGACGATGGCCATGTCCTTCATCGCGCGCATATGCTCGATGCGGATCACATCCTTGTTGCCGGTCGTGGTGATGAAGATATCCGCGCTGTCAACTTCGTCTTCCAGCAGCGTAACCTCGAACCCGTCCATCGCGGCCTGCAGGGCGCAGATCGGATCAACTTCGGTCACTTTCACACGGGCACCGGCACCGCGCAGCGACGCGGCCGAGCCTTTGCCCACGTCACCATAGCCACAGACCACGGCAACTTTACCAGCCATCATAGTGTCGGTGGCGCGGCGGATACCGTCGACCAGCGATTCCTTACAGCCATATTTGTTGTCGAACTTCGACTTGGTGACACTGTCGTTGACGTTGATCGCAGGGAAAGGCAGTTGGCCTTCCCTGACCAGCTGGTACAGACGGTTCACGCCGGTCGTGGTTTCTTCGGACACGCCTTGGATCTGGTCGCGCATTTTGGTGAACCAACCGGGGGACGCGGCCATACGTTTGGCGATCTGCGCCTTGATGGCCTCTTCCTCTTCCGAGCCCGGTACGGGGATAATGTCTTCGCCCGCTTCGGCGCGGGCGCCCAGCAGGATATAAAGCGTCGCATCGCCGCCATCGTCCAGGATCATGTTGGGGCCGTCGGTGAACAGGAAGGATTTGTCCAGATAATCCCAATGCTCTTCCAGCGTCTGGCCCTTGATGGCGAACACCGGAATTCCGGCTTCGGCAATCGCCGCCGCCGCGTGGTCCTGGGTTGAGAAGATGTTGCACGACGCCCAACGCACATCCGCGCCCAGCGCCACAAGTGTCTCGATCAGAACGGCTGTCTGGATGGTCATGTGCAGCGACCCGACAATACGCGCGCCCTTCAGGGGCTTTGCGTTACCGTATTCCGCGCGCAGGGCCATCAGGCCCGGCATCTCGGTCTCTGCAATATCCAGTTCTTTGCGGCCAAACCCGGCCAGCGAAATGTCTTTGACGATATAGTCCCCGGCCATCAGGTGCTCCATTCCGGTATAATTCAATCCGGGTTGCCCTAGCATCCCTTTCGGGACGTGGCAACGCAGATGGCCGGAAACGGGGTTTTAAGCCGCCAAAATCAACTTGGTATGCCCTCTACCTTGATTTTGGGGATCGCTTGGAAAAAGTCGGTCCCAACGGCGACAATGCAACTGATGCCGTTCGGACGTGTCACCAAAACGGTATAGCTACCCGTTTCCTGAGAGGTCCAGACCTCCATCACCGATTGCGAGCCACGGGATTTTTGCAATCCACCAAAGGCCAGTTCCTCGGAATAACTGTCCTGTAGCGTTGAAATCAGTTGATCACGCAGCGCACAGCTTTGCTGGGCAAAGGCAGGCGGTGCAGTGGCGGCCATACCAAAGGCCAGAGCAATTCCTAACAAACGCTTGAACATAGCAAGCTCCTTTCGATACGAGTTACGTCCGAGAGGGGCACACCGGGAGGAGCATGCGCCCCCCTCGGTACAAATGTCGGTATCACCGCGCGCTTGTTCAAAGCACGATTGCTCAAGAAAAAGTTGGCAGCTGGTGATCTTGACAGGTACAGCTTACCACAAAAATGCGAATTTAATGTGTCCCACTTCACAAGGCATGGCAGAATGGCAACACAACCCCGCGCATGGCAAAGAATGCTTTCCGGGCGCAGGCTGGACCTGCTGGACCCAACACCGGTGGATATCGAGATTGAGGATATCGCGCATGGGCTGGCCTTTGTGGCCCGCTGGAACGGGCAGACACATGGCGATTTCGCCTATTCGGTGGCCGAGCATTCGCTGTTGGTCGAAGAGCTTTTTGGTCGTATTGCCCCCAAGGCACCGGTCAAATGGCGGCTGGCGGCCCTGTTACACGATGCGCCGGAATACGTGATCGGAGATATGATCTCTCCGGTCAAATCCGCTGTCGGTCCCGACTATGGCGCGCTGGATGACCGGCTGGCTGCGGCAATCCACATCCGGTTCGGCCTGCCCGCTGTGGTGCCTAAAACGGTAAAACGGCAAATCAAAAAGGCCGACAAGATCAGCGCCTGGATGGAAGCCACCCAGATCGCGGGCTTTTCCGAGACCGAGGCGACAAAATTCTTCGGCCGCCCGGACAGGGTTATTATGGAAGGGCTGCAGATCAAATTGCGGCCACCCGTTGAAGTAAGATGTGCCTATACGCATAGACATTCGGCATTGATGGCCGAGATTGAGCCCTGACCACTTTCAGCTTTCTGATCGCGCCACCTTCTGAAAGACTTTGCCGTCAATCTCATGGGCATGCCAACGCACTGGCGTCGCCTTCAGATTTGTTATTTCGGCCTTGCCCTCAGTCTTCTGTACTTCAATCTGCATAATCGTGCTGCTGGCAATGTCTCTATCGGCGAAACCCCACAGCAGACTTCCTAGGGAATAGGCGATTGGCACCGTCCGATCTCCGGTCTGCGTGCGATACAGCTGAATCGGCTGAGGGACATGGGGGTGGTGGCAGACGATAAGATCAGCTCCGAATTCGGCCAAGTCCTGTGCGGCCTCTTGCTGCGCTCGGCGCGGGAACAGCTCGAACTCATGACCCCAATGAATAATCCCAATAACCAGATCACAGCCAGCCGCTTTTGCGTTCGAGATCTGTGTCTTTAGAAGGGTGGTGTCCGGCGCTTGATGCTTTGAAGTCAGCTTGGCGATATTGATGCTCTGCTTTTGACCTTCAGGAAGCGCGTGGCCGTTGGTACCAAAAGCGCAGGACGCAAATCCGAACTTTATCCCTTTTCGTTCGATCGTTTTGACGGCTGTGGCTTCTGTCAAACTCTCATTCACGCCGATTTGCATGATATTTCTGTCACTTAAGACGTTTAGAGTCGTCTCAAGCCCCTCAACACCCATGTCGAGAATATGGTTGTTTGCAAGGTTCAAAACATCAATGAACCTCTCGTTATGGCTGGTCAAAGCATCGAACTGTTCTTCCGACGCACATTCGATCGGCGGGCCGGCGTCCCCGATCACTTCGTCAATCAAAGGCTGTGTCGTTACAGGTGACTCGTAGTTGGCGACCAAAATATCATCCTGAAACAAAAGATCTTCGATCTCAGCATATACCTGGTCTTTTGCGACACTGGCCCTGTGGGTTCTTAGAATGTCCCCGGCAAAGCTCAGAGTGACCGAATTTGATGTGTCACTGATGTCAGCGGTTGAAAGTCGTACGGCCGTTTTAGTCATAAAGCCGGACTGATCCAGCTCCGCTTCAGGCTGCTGAATGGGGTTCTTACTTTTATAGACCCAGTACAGGTTGTCCAAAATGTTCATTTCGGAAAGCTCACCCGCAGCGCCCTTTCGTGGTCGCGCCCAAAACCCAAATCTCTCTGCTGCCCAGGTGACAACAGAGACAATGACTTTAAGGGCAGGGTTGGAAATACGGAGGCTTTCGTATGGCGTATTAGGGAGCGGCGACACTTCGATACATCTCAACTATTTGTTCGGAAAATATAATTATTGAACTTAACGACAACACAAACTGGTTAACAGACACTAAATTAAAGTCTTCAGGGGTGGCGGTCCATCAGCCGCGACAAAGCATATGTTTGATAGCCACCTGTCGAGACTCAATTCGGTTTTCCGGCTTCATGAGTTCTGGCCTGGTATGCGCAAGCTAAACTCACGATCTCATCGCGGGCTGCGCTTCGCCAGGATCCGTTGCAATGTCCGGCGGTGCATGTTCAGGCGTCGTGCGGTTTCACTGACGTTGCGATCACACAGCTCATAAACCCGCTGGATATGCTCCCAGCGCACGCGATCCGCGCTCATCGGGTTTTCCGGCGGCGGGGGCAGTTCGTCGCCCTTGGCCAGCAATGCGTTGGTGATGTCGGTGGCGTCGGCGGGCTTCGACAAATAGTCGGTGGCACCGATCTTGACGGCGGCCACAGCGGTGGCAATCGCGCCGTACCCTGTCAGAACCACAACCCGGCTGTCGGGGCGCTTTTCGCGCAGCACTTCGACCACATCCAGGCCGTTGCCATCCTCCAACCGCAGGTCAACAACCGCATATGCAGGTGGACGTGCTGTGGAAATTGCGCGGCCAGCGGCGACAGAGCCCGCGGTTTCAACCTCGAACCCGCGTTTTTCCATGGCCTTGGCCAGACGTCTCAGAAACGGTTCGTCATCATCCACCAATAACAGCGATTTATCCGGGCCGATGTCGAGGTCAGAGCTGTCCGCCATATTCTATTCTTTCCGCTAATTCACGCCGTTGGCTTAAACATGAGTAATAGCAGCGCCATTGCAAAGGTCAAACAGACCGTTGCGTTCTAGATCTTGTCCAGAAAGCAGCCCACCTTGTCAGCCATCTGCTCGGCTGTGTCATTGCGATCGAAAAATTCGATAAACCCGTCCTGGGGTGTGACCAGATAAGTAAAGGTCGAGTGATCAACCAGATAGTACTCATCACTTTTGTCATGGGCCTTATAATAGGTCTTATAGGCCTTGCTGGCGGCCTTGACCTGATCGGGCGTACCGGTCAGGGCGATGGTCTTACCACCAAGGTTAAAGGCGTAATCGGCCATAACTTCGGGTGTGTCGCGATCCGGGTCGATCGAGATAAACAGCGGCGTCACCGATTGCCCGCGTTCGGCCAGAATATCCACCGCTTCGGCATTGCGGGACATGTCAAAGGGGCAAACATCCGGACAGAAGGTATAGCCGAAGTAGACCAGCGTAGGTTCGGTTATCACCTGTTTGTCGGTCACAGTCTCGCCCTTGCCGTTGATCAGTTCGAAGGGCCCGCCAATGGTGGCCGTACCCCCTGCGATCTGGCTGGACCGGCACTGCGCGAATTTGTCGTCCGAGCCTGCGCCGCGCGTCAGCAGCCACATGGCCCCCAGACCTACGGCCAAAACAACTGTTGCAAGGATAGCGTATAGACGGACCATGGCATCTTACCTGACGATAGAGGAGTTGTTGATCGTTCCGGCCGGGACACCTATCAAGATGAACAGCCGATGCAACAGGACATAATGGACCAATGGCAGATTCCAACATCACTTTTTGGCCTGGTCAGGAACGCAGCTGGATTCGCCTGCGGACGCTGATCCTGCTGCGCTGGGTGGCCATTTTTGGCCAGATCACCGCAATCACCGTGGCGCAACAGACCTATGATGTGCAGTTGGATGTGACGCTGTGCTATCTGGCCATCGGCATTTCGGTCATGGGCAACTTGACGGCTATTCTTGTCTTTCCACGCAACAAACGCCTGTCCGAGTTCGAGAACTTTCTGATGGTGTTGTTCGATTTGTTGCAGCTGACCATCCTGCTGTACCTTACCGGAGGCCTCAATAATCCGTTCGCCTTGCTGTTGGTGGGTCCTGTGACTATCTCGGCCAATGTCATGAGCACCCGGTCAACCCTGATCATCGGTACGGTGGCCATCATTCTGACCACGCTGCTAGCCGAATTTCACCTTCCCCTGCACACGGATGGCGGTGTGGATCTTGAGATCCCTGATATCCTTCTGTTCGGAAACTGGGCTGCCATCGTTATCGCGATCGTTTTCCTGGGGGCCTATTCCCACCGCGTAAGCTCTGAGGTGCAGTCGATGTCTCAGGCGCTGTCGGCCACGCATATGGCCCTCGCTCGTGAACAGAAACTGACCGATCTTGGTGGAGTTGTCGCCGCCGCCGCGCACGAACTTGGAACACCTCTGGCAACAATCAAACTGACCAGTGCCGAACTGATTGAAGAGCTGGACGACCGCCCGGACCTGAAAGAAGACGCCGCCTTGATCCGCGAACAGGCCAATCGTTGCCGCGACATTCTGCGCGACATGGGTCGGGCTGGCAAAGACGACCTCCACCTGAGACAGGCCCCCCTGTCCACTGTCATCCATGAGGCCGCCGAGCCACATATCAACCGCGGCAAGCAGGTACACTTTGCCGAAGGTCCGGTTGGGGATGGCGATGTTCAACAACCTTCGATCCTGCGTAAACCTGAGATCATCCACGGAATGCGCAACCTCATCCAGAATGCTGTGGATTTCGCGCGCAGCAACGTCTGGGTCGAAGCGGAATGGACAGCCGAAAGGATTACGATCAACATCATGGATGACGGCCGCGGGTATCCTTCGCAAATGATTGGCCGGATCGGGGATCCGTTCATGCGCCGACGGCGGGCAGAATCGGAAAAGCGGGCCCGGCCGGAATATGAAGGTATGGGCCTGGGCCTGTTCATCGCAAAAACCCTACTGGAACGCAGCGGTGCGCATTTGGACTTCGCCAATGGCTCTGATCCATATCAGACCTTGTCGGACAATCCCGAACGTATAGGGGCCATCGTCCGGGTATCCTGGCCGCGAAAACTTGTGGATGCACAGACCGGCGACACCCCCGTTCCTTCAGGTGTAAATCAGCATATCCAAGTCTGAGTTAAGACCCCGTTAACCATTTCCACCCATAGCTATACCCATGAATTCACCGCGGGAGAGCACATGGTCGACTGGATCATATTGGCCGTCATCAGTGTGGTGTCTGCCAGTCTGGCGGTTCAATGGCTTTTGCCCCGTCGTCAGCAGACAAGTGACAATTTCGGCCTGTCCGAGCCGGCCTCGTTGTTCAATGTCGTGTTTCTGTTCGACGGTGACCGCCTGATCAGCCACACAGACATCGCTCTGGATGGGTTTGAGGCTGTGCGCGACTGGTCAGATCTGCGTCGGCTGCTGCAGCGGGATTTTCCGGGCTTTCCTGAAACCCCTGAACGCGTCAGGCACGAAGGGAATCTTGTCATCCCCGCCATTGATTGCTCGGTCGAGCGGGACGTTTTGTGCGAATGGATCGACGGGGTCGTGCGCGTACAGCTGCGGGAAAGCTCTGATTACCCCAGAACCGTATTGCGCGAGAATAGCGATCCGATCCGCCTGGCGATGGAGCTGGCGCCCTACCCGGTCTGGCATCTGGATTATCAAAACAAGATCCGCTGGTGCAACGCCGCCTATGTCTCGCTTGTCCGCAAAGTGCGCGGTGGCGATACCGACCTGACTGCACCTCTTTTTCCCGGGCCCGAAAATGGCGCGCGTATCAGCGCCAAGACCCGTGTATTCATTTCGTCCGAAGACAGTGCAAACAAGCTTTGGTTTGACCTGACGATGGTGGACCATCCGGAAGGCAGCCTTTGCTACGCTGTGGACATCAACGCCATCGTCGCCGCCGAGACAGCGCAGCGAAAATTCGTACAGACGATGACCAAAACCTTTGCACAGCTGTCCATCGGCTTGGCCATTTTTGACAGAAATCGCCAACTTGCACTGTTCAACCCCGCCTTGATTGACCTGACCACCCTGCCCCCGGATTTCCTGAGCTGCCGCCCCAACCTGTCCAGTTTCTTTGACCGCCTGCGCGATCAGCACATGATGCCGGAACCCAAGAACTATCGCAGCTGGCGTAATCAGATGAACGATCTGCTGGAGGCCGCAGAAGACGGAAATTACCAGGAAACATGGTCGCTGCCATCCGGCTCGGTCTATTCCGTCAGCGGCCGCCCGCACCCGGATGGTGCGGTGGCCTTTCTGTTCGAAGATATCACGGCCGAGATCACGTTGACCCGCCGCTTTCGGGCGGAAATGGATTTGATGCAATCCATCCTGGATAAGCTGGCCGACGCGGTTGCCGTTTTCGGTGATGACGGTACCTTGGCCTTCACCAATTATGCCTATCAGAAATTATGGGGTGAAGCCGATGGTGCCGGATTTGAACCCGACACGGTTCTGGACGTGACCCGCAACTGGCAGAAACATTGCACGGCCACTCCGATTTTGGGTGAAATCCGGGATTTCGTCGAAATGCGGGACAGCCGGGCTGAGTGGTCAGCCAGAATCCAAATGCGTAATGGAACCGATCTGAACTGCACCATCTGCCCATTGCAAAACGGGGCCACCATCATTCGCTTTGCCACGCACAATGCGTTGCCACAGCACGAGATACAGCAAATCAGCGCCTGAACCGGGTTGCAGCCAATCCAGCGTGGGGCCATTGTGGCGCCATGACGTTACCACCCCTCAGGATCACCCTGAATTCGCCCGAAGATACGACCAAATTTGCCAGTCGGCTGGGTGCAATTCTGCATCCGGGCGACATCCTGCTGCTGCAGGGTGAGATCGGAACCGGTAAGACCCATTTTGCGCGTAGTCTAATCCAATCGCTGATGACCCGGTCCGAGGATGTGCCCTCGCCCACATTCACGCTGGTTCAGGTCTATGACACCCGTAAAGGTGAGATCTGGCACTGCGATCTATACCGGCTGAGCGCGGTGGAGGAAGTCGAAGAGCTTGGGCTGACCGAAGCGATGGAACAAGCGATCTGCCTGATTGAGTGGCCTGAGAAACTGGGCCTGCTGACACCCGGTTCTGCCCTGACGATGACATTTGAAACAGACCCGGACATGCTGGATATGCGCCACATCACCCTCACATGGACCGACGAAAAATGGGCTCAAAAACTGGAGGTCAGCGAATGACAAACCGCGCCGTCCTTGCCGAAGCCCTGATTTCACACACGCCGTGGTCCAAGGCCCGCCGAGAGCCTTTGGCGGGGGATGCCTCGAACCGCCGGTACGAGCGCCTGACCGACCCGGTCACGGGCAAATCCGCTGTTCTGATGGATTCGCCCCCGGGCCAGGCTGAACCGGTCGAAGCCTTCGTACGGATGGCCCGGCATTTACAATCTATCGGGCTAAGCGCCCCACAGATCTACGCCGAAGACACGCAATATGGGTTTCTTCTTTTGGAAGACCTTGGCGATGACCTGTTCGCGCGGGTTCTGGTCAAACATCCCGATATGGAGCGGGAATTATACGAGGCCGCAACAGATGTCCTGATCACGTTGCACGAGGCCCCGACCCTGTCGCTGCAATCTTACGGCCCGGCACTGATGACCGAACTGGCGGCCTTATCCTTCACCAAATACGCCCAAGGGGTTCTTGGCGATTATGACCGGGATGCGCAGGATCGGTTCGAACACCGATTTGCTGATATCCTGCATCAAGAAACATCCGGCACCAAAGTTGTTGTCCAAAGGGATTACCACGCGGAAAACCTGATCTGGCTCCCTGACCGCCAAGGGGTTGAGCGCGTTGGATTGCTGGATTTTCAGACCGCCATGCTGGGCCATCCTGCCTATGATCTTGTGTCTTTGCTCCAGGATGTGCGCCGCAAAGTGACGCCGGGTACGGAAATGCAGATGGTCAGCCACTATATCTCGGCTACGGGCGTCAACGATCATGATTTCCGCAGTGCCTATGCCGTGCTGGGTGCCCAGCGAAATCTGCGGATTCTTGGTGTGTTTACCCGGCTTGCGATCGAGTATGGCAAACCCCATTATGTCGATTTGATCCCCGCTGCGTGGGGCCATCTGATGCGGGATCTGGATCACCCGGCGCTGGTGAATGTTGCCGACCTGCTGCGCGCGGCTCTGCCCGCGCCGACACCCGAAAACCTGAACAGGCTCATACTGAGATGACCCAGCCCCCCAATGCCGTCATGCTGTTCGCAGCCGGGTTCGGCACCCGCATGGGCACCCTGACCCTGAACCGCCCCAAGCCGCTGATCGAGGTAGCCGGGCGCCCGCTGATCGACCATACGCTGGATCTGGTTGACGCGCTTGGGCCGGTTCGCAAAGTGGCCAACCTGCACTATCTGCCGGATCAGCTTGAGGCGCATTTGGCACCGAAAGGCGTACTTGTTTCACACGAAAAGCCCGACATTCTGGATACTGGGGGCGGATTACGGGCAGCTTTGCCCTTATTAGGGTCTGATTCAGTGTTCACGTTGAATTCAGATGCCATTTGGTCCGGCCCGAACCCGCTGACAATACTGCGCGCCGCCTGGAACCCTGATTTGATGGACGCATTGCTAATGTGCATCGCGACCGCGCAGGCGATTGGTCATGCCGGCGCCGGAGACTTTACTGCTGATGAAGCGGGCCGGATTACCCGCGGCCCCGGATTGATCTACGGAGGCGTGCAGATCATGAAGACGGAAGGGCTGGTCGAAATTCCAGACAAGGTGTTTTCGCTGAACCTGCTTTGGGATCGGATGCAAAAGAAAGACCGGCTGTTTGCCCTGACCTATCCCGGCCGCTGGTGCGATGTTGGCCATCCGGAAGGGATCGCCCTTGCTGAAGGTCTGTTGGCGGATGTTTGACCCCTCACCCCTGCCCCGCGTCTTTGCCGTACCTCCGGGTGTGGATTTTCCAAAGACGCTGGTCCGGGGGTTGAGAAATCGCTGTGCCGCTCTTCCGCCCGAGGCTTTGGCCCGAGTGGAGCTGGTTGTTAACACGCGGCGTATGGCTCGCAGGGTGCGTGAGCTGTTCGACCAGGGCCCTGCCTGTTTGTTGCCGCGCCTATCACTGGTGACTGATCTGGGTGAAAGCGTGAATCTGGCGCAGATACCACCCGCAATCCCGCCCCTGCGACGGCGGCTGGAATTGACGCAGCTTGTCTCGAAGCTGCTGGATCAACAACCGGATCTGGCGGCGCGCTCGTCTTTGTTTGACCTGTCAGACAGTCTGGCCGCATTGATAGATGAGATGCAGGGCGAAGGCGTTTCACCCGAAGCGATCCGGCGGCTGGATGTCACCGACATGTCCGGGCATTGGGCCCGCGCGCAGGCGTTTATCGGGATTGCGGATCAGTTCATCGACTCAGAAGACGACATCCTGGACACGCAGGCCCGGCAGCGCCGCGTGGTCGAGAACCTAATCAAACATTGGCGAGTGGATCCACCTCAGCACCCGGTCATTCTTGCCGGCTCGACGGGGTCACGGGGAACGACACTGATGCTGATGCAAGCCGTTGCCTGCCTGCCGCAGGGCGCATTGATCCTGCCGGGTTTTGACTTTGACCAGCCCGATCAGGTTTGGGCTCAGCTGGATGCGGCGTTAACCTCTGAGGATCACCCGCAATACCGGTTCCGGAAGCTGATGAACCAGCTTGGGCAGAACCCGGATCAAATCACAGCCTGGACCCAGGACAATCCACCCTCACCCGCCCGTAACAAACTGATATCGCTTGCGTTACGCCCTGCCCCGATCACGGATGCATGGATGTCCGAAGGTCCACAACTGACCGATCTGCATGGTGCAACCAAGGACCTGACCCTGGTCGAGGCGCAGTCCCCCCGGGCCGAGGCCCTGGCCATAGCACTCCGCTTGCGAGAGGCGGCTGAAACCGGCCAGACCGCCGCTCTGATCACCCCCGACCGCATGCTGACCCGTCAGGTCAGCGCTGCGCTGGATCGGTGGAACATCCTGCCCGATGACAGTGCTGGCCTGCCGCTGCAGCTGTCCCCGCCCGGACGGTTCCTGCGCCATGTCGCGGCCCTGTTCGCGCGCCGATTGGACGGCGAAGCGCTGTTGACCCTGCTGAAACATCCGCTCTGCCATGACGGGGGCGAGCGTGGCTCTCATCTGTTGCACACCCGCGATCTGGAACTGGACCTGCGCCGCCACGGGCCACCATTCCCGGATGCCGCCAGCCTGACGGCATTTGCCATCCGCAAAGAGGTGCCCGAAGGCTGGGTCCAGTGGTTGGTGCAGCATTTCTGCGACCAGCAAATCGCTGATGAGTTGCCACTGGCGGATTGGGTTGATCGCCTCTGCGGGTTGGCTCAGGCCATTTCCGCGGGCAACACCGGCGATTCCGGCACCCTATGGGACAAGAACGCCGGTCAAAAGGCGCTGGCGGTTGTGACCGAGCTGCGAAATGAGGCTCAGCATGGCGGCACTATGACCGCCCATGACTTTGCCGATCTGCTGGGTGCTTTGCTGGCCGGAGAAGAAGTCCGCGACCGCGACGCGCCACACCCCCGGATCATGATCTGGGGCACGCTCGAGGCCCGGGTGCAGGGCGCCGATTTGCTAATCCTTGGCGGTTTGAACGAGGGCAGTTGGCCCGAGGCGCCCGCGCCCGATCCCTGGTTGAACAGGCAGATGCGCGATAAGGCCGGGCTGTTGCTGCCAGAGCGGCGCATTGGCCTGTCGGCACATGACTTTCAGCAGGCTATCGGCGCGCCCGAGGTCTGGCTGACCCGGTCGACCCGGTCCGACGATGCCGAAACCGTTCCTTCCCGCTGGTTGAATCGGTTAACCAACCTGTTGAGTGGCCTGGCAGAACAGGGTGGCCAAACCGCCCTTGCAGAAATGCGCGGCCGAGGGCGGCAATATCTGGGGTGGTCCGAACAACTAGAATACGCTCCAGAAATCAAGGCGGCACCGCGCCCATCTCCGCGCCCTCCGGTCGGGTCGCGCCCGCGCCGACTGAGCGTCACCGAGATCAAGCGCCTGATCCGTGATCCTTATGCGATCTACGCCAAACATGTGCTGCGGTTAAAACCTCTGGACCCTTTGGTTCAGGCCCCGGATGCGCTGCTGCGCGGGATCGTGATCCACGAGATTTTGGAGCAATTCGTCAAGGACAGCGTGCTGGACACGGCCTTGCTGACACGCGAAAGCTTCCTGAAACGCGCCGAAAGCCTGCTGGTCCAGCATGTCCCATGGCCCACAGCGCGCAAATTATGGCTCGCGCGGCTGGAACGGATTGCGGATGATTTCCTGCGGGCCGAGAACACCCGGCGCAGCGATGGTGGGCCTGTGGCTTTTGAGGCCGCGATGAAACTGGCGCTCAGTCCGCTGGATTTCACCATAGTCGGGCGCGCCGACCGCATTGACCTGAACAGCCGCGGGGCGCTGCGGCTGGTCGACTATAAAACCGGTGCGCCTCCGACCGAAAGCCAGCAGGCCAAGTTTGACAAACAGTTGCTGATCGAAGCCGCAATGGCCGAGCAGGGCGGGATCGAAGGGTTTGACCCGCTGCCTGTGGCCGAAGCAATTTTTGTCGGCATGGGCGGCACCTATAAAGAGATACCCGCGCCTCTGACCAAAGAGCCGGTCGACAAGGTCCTAGCCGAGCTGAAACAGCTGATTTCCTCCTATTTAGAGCCTTATCAAGGCTTCACCTCGCGCCGCATGCTGCACAAGGATACCGATATCGGGGACTATGATCATCTGGCACGTTTCGGAGAGTGGGACCGAACCAGCAACAGCGCCCCCGAGGACCTGAAATGAGCACCCGCAACGACGCAACCGAACGGCAGGTGCAGGCCGCACGACCCGATGCCTCGACCTGGCTGGCGGCAAATGCGGGATCTGGCAAAACGCGGGTTCTGACCGATCGGGTGGCGCGGCTGTTGCTGGACGGGGTGCAGCCGCAACACATCCTCTGCCTGACTTACACTAAGGCTGCAGCCAGCGAGATGCAAAACCGGTTGTTCAAACGCCTCGGTGAGTGGGCCATGCTGGGGGATGCTCCGCTATTGGCGCAGTTGACCGATCTGGGCGTTCAGGGTGCGATTGACCCGGACCGTCTGGCACAGGCCCGCACATTGTTTGCCCGTGCGATCGAAACGCCCGGCGGGCTGAAAATTCAGACCATCCACTCTTTCTGCGCCTCGCTGCTGCGCCGTTTCCCACTTGAGGCTGGAGTAAGCCCACAATTCACCGAGATGGAGGATCGGGCCGCCGCCTTGCTGCGCGAAGAAATCGTCGAGGATTTTGCCCAAGGGCCTATGGCCAATCTGATCGGCGATGTCGCCCGTTTTGTGACTGACACAGGGTTCGACAAACTGACCGCCGCCATCACGCAAAAGCGCAATCTGTTTGCGCAGGCCGTCGATTGGTCGCAGGTTTTGCAGCAATTCAATCTGCCCGCCGGTTTTGACGAACAGCTCTTGCTGGGTCAGGTGTTTTTGGGGGGTGAGGTCGACCTTATTCGCAGCGTCCTGCCCGCACTAACCGAAAGCGGCGGGAACAACGCCAAGGCAGCCACCAGGCTAGCAGCCTTCACCCGTTCCGAAATCGGCGCGCTGCCAGTGCTTGAGGATGTATTTCTAACCGGAAAGGCGGCCAAGGACCCGTTTACCGCCAAGATTAACGCTTTCCCGACCAAACCCCTGCGCGAAGGTGTTCTGGCGGGTCAGATGCCACAGCTAGAGGCGTTGATGTTGCGCATTGAAGCCGCGCGTGAACAGCGGCTTGCACTGGTTGCGGCCCGCAAAACGCTGGCGCTTCATCGGTTCGCAATGGCCTTTCTGCCAGAATATGAGCGGCGCAAGCAACTGCGCGGCTGGCTGGACTTTGACGACCTGATCTTGCGCGCCCGAAACGTACTGAACGACCCGGCGGTAGCGTCTTGGGTATTGTACCGGCTGGACGGCGGGATTGACCACATTCTTGTGGATGAGGCCCAGGATACCAGCCCGGACCAATGGGACGTCGTCGAAAAGTTGGCGCAGGAATTCACCAGCGGGGAGGGGGCCCGGTCCGGGATTGAGCGCACTATTTTCGTGGTGGGTGACAAGAAACAATCGATCTATTCCTTCCAGGGGGCCGACCCTCAGGCCTTTGACAGGATGCAGGCCGAATTTGGGCGGAAACTGGAAGAATCAGGCTCTAAACTGTGGGATTCTACGCTGGAGTACTCGTTCCGCTCCTCCAGCGCCATTCTGTCTCTGGTCGATATTCTGTTCGAAAACCATGCCGAGGCCGGGTTTCACAAAGAAAGCCAGCACCGCGCCTTCAAGTCCGATCTGCCAGGGCGCGTCGACCTATGGCCGGTGGTCGAAAAAGTCAAAGACGAGGAAGATACCGAATGGACCGACCCGGTGGACCGCCCTGGAGCGCGCCACCATACCGTTGTTCTGGCCGAGCAGGTTGCACAGTCGATCAGGGATATGATCGAACAGGGGGAAACCATCCCCGAAGATGGCGAGGTACCGGGCAGTTTCGTCCGGCGAAAGGTACAGCCGGGGGATTTTCTGATCCTCGTCCAGCGCCGCTCGGACCTGTTTGCTGAGATCATCCGCGCCTGCAAGGCTGCCGAACTGCCGATTGCAGGGGCTGACCGGTTGAAGGTCGGAGCCGAGCTTGCGGTCAAGGACCTGGCGGCTCTGCTGAGCTTTTTGGCCACGCCCGAAGACAGCTTGTCGCTGGCCACGGTACTGAAATCGCCTCTGTTTGGCTGGTCCGAACAGCGGCTTTTTGATCTGGCACATCGGCGACAAGAGCAATTCCTTTGGGCAGCGCTGCGAAATCGGGCCGAGGAGTTTCCCGAGACGCTGGCCATTCTGAATGACCTACGCAGCCAAATCGACTTTCTGCGCCCCTATGACCTGATCGAGCGGATTCTGACCCGTCATCACGGGAGACGCCTGTTGTTGGGTCGGCTGGGCCCCGAGGCCGAAGACGGCATCAACGCGCTGTTGTCACAGGCGCTGGCCTATGAACGCACCGACATTCCAAGCCTGACAGGTTTTTTAGTCTGGATGCAGACGGACGATCTGGAGATCAAACGGCAGATGAGCGGTGTCGGCAACATGATCCGCGTGATGACCGTGCACGGATCGAAAGGGTTGGAAGCCCCCATCGTGATCCTGCCGGATACCGGCAGACGGCAAGCCCCGCGCGATGCCGAGATCATGGTGACGGATGCTAAGCCACTATGGAAAGTACCGGCAGACGCGTCCCCGGCGCTGATCGCGCAGGCGCGAGCCGAGGCGCGCGAACGGGAAGAGAATGAACGGTTGCGCCTGTTATACGTGGCGCTGACCCGTGCAGAGAAGTGGCTAATCGTTGGTGCGGCAGGGGATGTCGGCAAGGACGGAACCAGCTGGTATCAACTGGTGCAGGCGGCTATGGCGCGGGCAGGGGCAACAGCTTTGCCCAACAGTGAGATCCTGCGCTTGTCGCACGGAGATTGGCATGGTCCGGAATCTATCGAACACACAGGCGCCGTTCATGCCCACAGCGAATTGCCACCGACCTTCCTGAATTCCGCCCCCGCCATTGATGCGGCGCCGGAAACCCTCAGCCCGTCTGATCTGGGCGGGGCCAAAGCCTTGCCCGGGGACATGGGCCAGGATGAAGAGGCCGCCAAGCTGCGCGGCACCCGCCTGCACCTGCTGCTGGAGCATTTGCCGCGGGTCCTTCCTGAGAACTGGCCGCAGCTTTGCGCACGGGTTCTTCCCGATATGCGTGAGACCGAGCGGCAAGGATTGCTGGCCGAGGCGCAAAATGTGTTGACGGCGGATCACCTGAAGGCCGTGTTCGCCCCCGATACCTTGGCCGAAGTCCCGGTAACGGCCGATCTGGGAGGGCGGCGTATCCATGGTGTCATTGATCGGGTGATCGTCACCAAAACGGACGTCCAGGTAATTGATTTTAAATCGAATATGACAGTGCCAGACAATGCAGCAACCTGCCCCGAAGGACTGCTGCGACAGATGGGTGCCTATGCTGATTCATTGTCGCAGATCTATCCGGACCGCGAAGTCAGAACCGCAATTCTGTGGACCCGAACAGCGCAGCTGATGTGGCTGCCACACGATCTGGTGAAAGCTGCGCTGACCCGTGCGCTGACGCCTTGACCTTGGCATACCCGACACCTAGTTTCAGTGACCAAGCATTCCCCATTCAGGAGACAGAATATGTCGACCGTAGCTGTTACCGACGATACTTTTGACGCCGAAGTCAAGAATTCCGACATCCCCGTAGTTGTCGATTTCTGGGCCGAATGGTGTGGCCCCTGTAAACAGATCGGACCCGCTCTGGAAGAGCTGGCGGCTGAATATGGCGACAAGGTCAAGATCGCCAAAGTCGATGTAGACAGCAACCCGAACTCTGCCGCCGCCATGGGCGTACGTGGCATCCCGGCGCTGTTCATCTTCAAGGATGGTCAGGTCGTTTCGAACCGCGCAGGCGCCGCACCGAAAGCCGCGCTGCAAAGCTGGATCGAAGAAGCGCTCTGATCCGGTTCGGGAAACAACGTTTGAAGGCGCCTTATTCGGGGCGCCTTTTTTCGTATCTGGGGCAAAGCGCTTCCGCCTGAATTGTCTGACTGGAAAAAGCGGCGCAGAAAAAGAAAAAGCCGCCCAGACCCGGGCGGCTTATCTTGAATTCACGAATTCTCGTGGATCAGAGGGTGGTGATATCCGCGCGGCACAGGCCGATATCGTCCAGCTGTTCATCACTGAGAGCCGACAGGGCATTGCGGGTTTTGCGGGATTCATTCCAATCGGCGGCTTTTTCAAAAGCGCCAAAAAACGCGTCCACTACATGCAGGATGGTAGCTGCTCCGAGCGGCGCATGGATATTTGCGGTAGTTGCCATTTGCGCATTCCTTATAAACAGAAACAGCCGACCCGTTGTCGGTTGTGAGCCTCATGTAGGATTTTCAACTGAGTCCCACAATTGCTGGTTTTACAGCCCCGATTTGCGTTTTTTGCATATCTTATAAGCAAGTTGTGAACTGTTGCGCTGCGGATGAGACCGGCCCATATAGAACAGCAGGCGAAAACGGAGGCCCCCATGGCAGACAGCGACTTTCCCGGTTGGCACGGCACAACCATTATTGGCGTCAAAAAAGGCGGGCAGGTGGTCATTGCCGGGGACGGGCAAGTCAGCTTGGGCCAGACCGTGATCAAAGGGACCGCGCGCAAGGTACGCCGCCTGTCACCCGGCGGGTTCGAGGTTGTCGCAGGCTTCGCCGGATCAACCGCCGATGCCTTTACCCTGCTGGAACGTCTGGAAACCAAGCTTGAGGCCACGCCCGGCCAACTGGCGCGCGCCTCGGTCGAGCTGGCCAAGGACTGGCGCACCGACAAATACCTGCAAAAGCTTGAGGCGATGTTGATCGTCACTGATGGCAAGGATCTGCTGGTGATCACCGGGGCAGGGGATGTGCTGGAGCCGGAACACAACGTGGCTGCCATCGGATCGGGTGGTAATTTTGCCCTGGCAGCGGCGCGCGCGATGATGGATGGCGACAAACCGGCGGAACAAGTCGCCCGCGAAGCCATGGCCATCGCCGCCGATATCTGCGTCTATACCAATGGCAATCTCACGGTTGAGACGATCTAAGACGCAAGTTGTCTCAGGCCAACAGCTCTCGGATCTCTTTGCCCTTCCACCGCATATGCATCCCGACCAGCCCCAACAGGGCGGTCAGGATCACGATGTAGTAGGGCAGTCGGATGTCGATACTCATCAACCCGCCGCCGATCAGGGACATGACGCCCCCGGCCAGACAGAAGACGGCCGTGGTCACCCCCATGACCCAGCCTTGATCGGTGTCGCTGACACTGGAGGAAAACAGGCCCAGCAGTGTCGGGTATGAGACGCCAAAGAAGAAATAGAAGAAAAAGACCGGGACATAGCTCAGCACACCGCTGGGGCTGAAGGCGAAACCTAGGCCGCTGATCACCATCACAACCAGTGAGACATAGATGATCTGGTGTTTGCTGAACCGTTCCTGCGCAGGTTTGACCAGGAAGGTGCTGGAAAAGGCCAGCGCAACCCCAATGACGACCATGGCCATGCTGCCGCCGATGACCCCGTATCCAAATGCGCTGGTCAGGAAGTTGTCGACAAACACATAGAAGGTCACATTGGCGATCATGAACAGGCCATAGACCGGCATGATTTTCAGAACCATCGGATGTTCGCGCACCGCTATCAGGCTGTCGGTGATATCGCGGGGGCGAAAGACAAAGGGCTCACGCTCGGTCCGGGTATCCTTGAAATACGCGGCGACAAGGAAAATGGCGATCAACACCAGAACAAAGGCGCCGTAGAATGGCGTTTTCAGCGTCGCCGCGCTGCCCAGCAGGGCCGAGTCCGACAGGACCGCGCCAATAATGGGACCGCCAACCAGGCCAAAGCTGACACCTGTCACGATATAGCCCATGTTGCGGTCGCGGTCAGTGACATCGGTGCTGCCGTCAATCATTGCCGCCTGCGCGATCGGCTGGTTGCCAGCCGTAAACCCCGTGATCGACCGGCCGACAATCAACAGCAACAGGCTGTTGAGATACAGCGCAGCGATGGTCAGCGCATAACCTATCAATGCCCCTCCCAGACACACTAGCAGCGCGTTCTTGCGACCAATGGAATCTGAAACCTTAGAGACATAGACCACGCCCAGAAACCAGGACAGAAAGAAACAGCCAATCACCAAGCCGTAGTAGAAATGCCGGGTGCCCATGGCCGTGTTTTCAGACAGGAACCCCGATTTCGTCTCCATGATCAGTGAGTTGATGATCGGAAAGACCAACCCTTGCCCGATCAGGTCGACAAACACGACAAACAGCAGGGTGATCTTGGCAATCTTGGTCATTTCCGCGCTCCGGGCTCTCAACGCTTTGAAATCACTGTACCAGAGGCCGGGCGCTATACCTATGGAAAGCATTTGCAAACCGGGTGGGGCATTGCTAACCAACGCTGCCGCTGTTGTTTTCGCCGTTGCGGTGATTACCTAGACCGCAGCCAACTTATGCCGACCGAAAGGACTGCCCCCGTGACCGACCTGACCCCGCGCGAGATTGTCTCGGAACTGGATCGCTTTATCATCGGGCAGAAGGATGCCAAGCGTGCAGTCGCCGTGGCGCTGCGTAATCGCTGGCGGCGCAAGCAACTGGCTGATGACATCCGGGATGAGGTTTATCCCAAGAATATCCTGATGATCGGCCCCACCGGCGTTGGCAAGACTGAGATCAGCCGGCGTCTGGCCAAGTTGGCCCGCGCACCCTTCATCAAAGTCGAGGCCACCAAATTCACCGAGGTTGGATATGTTGGCCGCGATGTGGAACAGATCGTGCGTGATCTGGCCGATGCCGCGATCCTGCAGACCCGTGAATTCATGCGTGAGGACGTCAAAGCCAAGGCCCATCAGGCCGCCGAAGACCGGGTGATTACTGCCATTGCCGGGGAAGACGCACGTGAGGGCACCCGCGAGATGTTCCGCAAAAAGCTCAAATCCGGAGAACTGGACGACACAGTGATCGAGCTGGAACTGACGGATACCTCAAGCCAGATGCCGATGTTCGATATCCCTGGCCAACCCGGCAGTCAGATGGGGATGATGAATCTGGGCGATATTTTCGGCAAGGCCTTTGGCGGGCGCACCGTCAAGAAACGCCTGACCGTCGCCGAAAGCTATGACATGCTGATCGGAGAAGAGGCCGACAAACTGTTGGATGACGAAACCGTAAACCGCGCGGCGCTGGAATCGGTTGAACAGAACGGCATCGTGTTTCTGGACGAGATCGACAAGGTTTGCGCCCGTTCGGACGCACGCGGCGGTGATGTCAGCCGAGAGGGGGTGCAGCGTGACCTGTTGCCTCTGATCGAAGGCACAACCGTCTCCACCAAGCATGGGCCGGTCAAAACCGACCACATTCTTTTCATTGCCTCAGGCGCGTTTCATATTGCCAAACCATCCGACCTGTTGCCGGAACTGCAGGGGCGCCTGCCGATCCGTGTCGAGCTGCGCGCACTGACCGAAGAGGATTTCGTCCGCATCCTGACCGAGACAGACAACGCGCTGACCCGCCAGTACACTGCCTTGATGGGCACCGAGGATGTCACGGTCAGCTTTACCGAGGACGGCATCGCAGCCCTGGCGAAAATCGCAGCGGATGTGAACCAAAGCGTCGAGAATATCGGTGCACGTCGGCTTTACACCGTGATGGAGCGCGTATTCGAGGAATTGTCTTTCACAGCCCCCGATCAGGCCGGTTTGGAAATCACCGTGAATGCACAGTTCGTTGACGACAATCTGGGTGAGCTGACAAAGTCTACGGACCTCAGCCGTTACGTTCTGTAATATCTCCAGCCGGTTTTTGCCGGTCCGTGTCATTGACCCCGCTGGACCTGGGATCAGAATAGAGTAGCGTGTGCGCAAATTCCTTAGGGGGCGACAGGTGCTGCGCTATATTATTTTTGTCCTGACTGCGGCAACGCTAGCCGCATGTGTCGACCGGACCGTATCTCAAACCGTGCCCTCGGCACTGGAGATTGGCACGCCCAAAACCATTTACGCAGCAACCACCCGCGCGCGCGAAGCGGACGGATCCTATGGGTACCGCCGCAGCGATCAGCTGCAGTTTCTCGAGATGACGGTCTCGATTCCACCCAATCACACACCCGGGACATTGGATTTTTCCTATGCCGACCCGGACCCGGAAAATCAGTTCGTGATGGCTGATGAAGACGAGCTTGCTGGACCCCAGGGCCTTGCCTCGCGACTAAGAGGTGTGGACGAGGTTTCGATCTTTATCCACGGCTATAACACGACCCAGTCAGAAACAGTGTTCCGCGCCGCGCAGTTGGAACATGATCTGGAAATACCGGGTGAAACCATGGTCTATTCCTGGCCAAGCCAGGCAACGGGTTATGGCTATGCCTATGACATCGACAGCATGCTGTTCGCCCGCGATGGTCTGGAACAAACTGTTCGCCAGCTGAAATCAATGGGGGTCGATCGGGTTATCCTTGTGGCGCATTCCATGGGCACCGCCCTGACGATGGAGATGATGCGGCAGGCCGAGCTGCGCGAACCGGGCTGGTCGCATCGGAATATCGAAGGGGTTGTTCTGATCGCACCGGATCTGGATGTCGATCTGTTCCGGTCGCAGATGGACAGCATCAAAACGCTGCCTGACCCGTTCATTGTGATGATCTCACGCAAAGACAGGCTGCTGAGTATATCCGCACGCCTGCGCGGTACCGCCAAAAGCGAACGTCTGGGAAATATCAGCTCGGCCGATGCGCTGTCCGAATATAAGATCAGTATTCTGGATACGACCGCCTTCAACAGCGATGCCGGGTCGTCTCATTTCGTGGCTGCAACCTCTCCGGCGCTTTTGGCGATTATCAATTCCGCCCGCCGGGTCAGCAGTACCTTTGGCAGGCAACGCGGGATTGACGTGATCGCCCCCGCCGAGGTCCGCAACCCGACCGGGGCGACCGAGATTGAGCTGACCGAGACCGGGCAGGCCAAGGTCAGCTCTCCGTAATGTCCTTTCACCTGGGGCATTATCTGAAAGCAAATGCCTCATGGCTTGGCGCCGGAGTTCTGCTGACCTTTCTGTCCTGTTTTGGGCAAACGTTCTTCATCTCGATCTTTTCCGGCGAAATTCGTGCGACGTTCGGGTTGAGCCATGGGGCCTGGGGTGGGATCTATTCGCTGGGTACGACCGCATCTGCCATCATCATGATCTGGGCGGGCGGGCTTACGGATATCTTCCGGGTGCGTGTGCTCGGCCCCGCTGTCCTGGCTGGGCTAGCCGTGGCGGCGCTAGCGATGGCGTTGAACCGCTGGCTGATCCTGCTACCGCTGGTGATCTTCCTGTTGCGCCTGTTCGGGCAGGGGATGAGCACCCATCTTGCCTTGGTCGCGATGGCGCGTTGGTTTACCACAACGCGCGGCAAGGCCTTGTCGATCGCCTCGGTCGGATTTGCGGTTGGCGAAGCGCTTTTGCCGGTAATCTTTGTCGCTGCGATGGTGTTTTTGGATTGGCGCCTGCTCTGGATCATCTCGGCAGGTATTTGTGTGGCCGGCATTCCGATTCTGCTGCGCTTGCTTCGGCAAGAGCGCACACCGCAAAGTCTGGCCAGCGAGTACTCAGCAGCAGGTATGCAGGGGCGGCACTGGACACGCACCGACGCTTTGCTGAACCCGTTGTTCTGGTTCATGGCCCCCGCCTTGCTGGGTCCTTCTGCCTTTATCACCGCCTTCTTCTTTCATCAGGTCCATCTGGCCGAGGTCAAAGGCTGGCAACATATCGAGTTGGTGGCGCTGTTTCCCGTCTACACAGGTGTTTCCCTGATCTCGATGTTTGTCGCGGGATGGGCACTGGATAAATGGGGAACCGCCCGAATGATGCCCTTTTATCAGGTGCCAATAGCTATCGGCTTCATGTTGGCGGCTGCAAGCACCTCGATTGGGGGTGCGGTTGCTGCATTGGTCTTTCTGGGGCTTACCGTCGGCGCAAACAGCACCTTGCCCAGTGCGTTCTGGGCGGAATTCTATGGAACCCGTCATATTGGCGCGATCAAGGCCATGGCCACTGCGGTCATGGTCCTTGGGTCGGCGATTGGCCCCGGACTGACCGGCGTGTTGATTGATCAGGGGGTTCCGCTGGACACGCAGTTCCTGTGGATCGGCGTCTTCTTCCTGCTGGTTTGTCTGCTGACCTGGATTGGCATCAGCCGCGCCGCACGCACGCTTTAGCGACTGCGACGCAGATAGACGTAATAGGCCCCGTCGCCACCATGGCTGATATGCGCGGGCGTCACCTGCATCACAGCCTGTGCCAAGGGCGGCAGTGACAGCCATTGCGGTACCTGATTGCGCAAGACGCCGCGCGGAGTGGGGATGGGGCCGGGCTCATCCCGGTCCTTGCCTTTGCCGGTCACCACCAGAACCAGACGCTTGCCCGAAGCCTGCGCCGTCAGCACAAAGCGCACCAGCGCCGGATAGGCCGTGTCCATCCGCAAGCCATGCAGGTCCAACTTGCCCTCGGGCCGGAGCTTGCCACGTTTCATCCGGGCAAAAGCCTTGCTGTCCATTTGCACCGGGTTGGCGCGTAACCCTTCGGTAACGGATGGTTTCAACACATGCCGTACACCCCTGCCAGCCGCGTTCTGCCCGACTTCAAACGCCTCGATCCGGGGCTTAAATGCCTTTGTCGGTTTCGGCTTGGGCAATGAGGTGGGGTGCACCGACTGCGGCAGTTCGGGATGCAGGCGATCTGCCTGTTTGGTCACCTTGCGCCACAGATCCATTTCGTCAGGGGTCAATTTGCGGCGCGACATCAGAACTCGTCCGGTAAAAGAGCATAGGCGCGCTGAATCGGCAGCAGAACCACCATGCGACCCGGATCTTTCAGGCGCCCCGCTGCGGCCCCTGCGGCATCGCCGGTTCCAAAGAAAATATCAGCCCGCTGCGCGCCCTTGATTGCGGACCCGGTATCCTGAGCGATCATCAGCCTGCGCAAAGGATCCTTGCCGTCCTTTTCGACCCAGACTGGAGCACCCAGCGGTGTGTATGCCGGATCGGCGGCAATGCTGCGCATGGTGGTGACCGAACGGTTCATCGCACCCAGAGGGCCAAATTCGGGTGCAACACGATTCACCTCGCGGAAGAACACATAAGACGGGTTGTGAAACAGCAATTCGGTACCCGCCTCGGGGTTCTTGCGGACCCAGGATTTGATCATCTGCGCACTGACCTGATGCGCACCTAGGGCACCGCGCCGGATCAGTTCGGACCCGATCGAACGATAAGGATGCCCATTGGCGCCCCCATAACCGACCCGCAGCGCCCTCCCATCGGGCAACCGGATACGGCCTGAGCCCTGAATCTGCAGAAAGAACAGCTCGACTGGGTCGTCCACCCAGGCGATTTCAAGACCGCGGCCCTGCATGACATCACCGGTCAGCAGATCGCGACGGGATAACCATTTTTCGGCTCCGCGCGCCTCAGGAGGCATTTTATAGATCGGGTATTTATACCGCTCCGATCTGGTTTTGGACCCGTCCAGTTCGGGTTCAAAATAGCCTGTGAACAGGCCATCCTTCCCGTCTTCGACCAGAACGGGACGGAAGAACAGCTCAAAAAATGACCGGGCCGCATCGGGCTTATAGGTGCGTGCCACGCCGCACAATGCCTGCCAGTCCGGATCATCCAGATCACCGCACGTGTTCAGAAAAACCGAAAGGGCCACCCCGTGATCATCGGCGGCCCAACCATTCAGGTCATCGTAGGACAGTATGGATCGTGTCACCTCAGCGCTGGCAGAGGTGGTCATGACAGCCACCAGGAAAAGCGACCGAAACGCTGCAATCATGCGTCCGTGGCAACAAGCAGCCAGTTCGGATCGTCCGAGCCCATAACGCGGGCAAAGGTCCAGCTGTCCTTTTGACGTTTAACCGTGTTTGGGTTGCCCTCGATGATATCGCCACCACGATCCCGCACGGCCGAAGTCAGCTCACCAACAAATTTCATGGTGATTTCGGCCTGGTTGGTATCCTTGTCAAAGCTCACATCTGCCAGTGTGGTTTCGCGCACACCGATAAATTCGGCCTCGATGGTCAGCCCCTGATCCTCGCGCGCGGCAACGACCGAAACAAAGGTTTCAAATACCTCTTCCGACAGGAAGGGCTGGATTTCATCCAGATTGCCCTTTTCGAACCCCATGACGATCATCTCATAAGCGCCGCGAGAGCCCTGAACAAATTCACCCACCGAAAAGCCCGGCTCGATCCGTTTCATAGCGGATAGGGTCTGCGCCTGTTCGCTGTCCTCGGGCACGTGATCGGTAATGTCGTGATCTGGCCCACCCTCAATCACCTCAAAATCACGGCGCGACTTATTGGCTTCGGACTGTTGTTGAAGCGGGGGTTTCTCAAAACCCTCACGTGTACCCAGTACGCTTTTCAGGCGCAGGATCAGGAAAACGGCAATTCCGGCCAGGACCAGCAACTGGATCATTGGTTCGTTCATTTCATCCTCTTGGTCAGACCGCGACTTTGTATACACGGCCTCTTGCCACTATGTAGGTGACAGTTCGGGACAAGTCTACCGCCCGACCTGCAGTAAAGGATAATGCAAATGTACCTGTTCCTGGCTTTTTTACTTGTTCCGATCATCGAAATCGGCCTGTTCATTCAGGTTGGTGGGCTAATCGGACTGTGGCCAACCCTTGCGATCGTGGTTCTAACGGCCGTTCTGGGTACCGCTTTGGTACGGACACAAGGTCGCATGGCGTTGGAAAACCTGCAACGATCCTTTGCAGAGCTTGACGACCCGACCGAACCTTTGGCCCATGGCGCGATGATCTTGCTGTCTGGTGTCTTGCTGCTGACACCGGGGTTTTTCACCGATGCCGTTGGATTTGCGCTGTTAATCCCTGGCGTCCGGGTCTCTGTATTCCGTTATCTCCGCTCGAAGGTCACAATCACGCAGTTTCAGATGGGCGGCTGGACGCAGTTCAGGACCGAGCCCCAAGCATCGACCCAGGGCGATGTGATCGACGGTGAATACACCGAGGTTCGCCCCCGTCAGAACCCGTCAAAGCCATCGAAATGGGTCGAAGGGCCGCACCAGCATTGAGGTGCCTCGCCCAACTTGCTAAGCAGTGGCGAAATTCAGTTTCGGAGTAGACCCATGGCCGAAGACGGCGCCCAAGAAAACACCGCGGCCCAGACCGCACCCCAGATCCAGATGCGCGTTCTGGGACAATTCATTCGCGATATGTCCTTTGAAAACGTGATGGCGCAAAAAGGCGTGTCTGGCGATGTCCAGCCCGAGATCGCGGTTCAGGTCAATCTGGACGCCAAAAAGCGCCCGGCTGAGCATCAATACGAGGTGTCGATCAAGCTGAACCTCAAATCCAAAGCCAAGGGCATGGAAGACATCCTGTTCCTGTGCGAGCTGGATTATTGCGGCCTGTTCCATGTGGAAGGTGTCGCCGAAGACCAGCTGCATCCGTTCCTGATGATCGAATGCCCGCGGATGCTGTTCCCGTTCCTGCGACGCATCGTCAGCGACATCACGCGCGACGGTGGGTATCCGCCGGTGAACCTGGACAACATCGATTTTGTCAGCCTGTACCGGAATGAATTGATGCGCCGTCAGGCCGAGACGCAAAAAACACAGGCCTGATCAGCCTTACCCGCGCCGGGGCTGACCTCAGGCGCGGGACCACAAGGCGTTTTCGCCCAGTTTTTCCACAAATTCCTCATGTGCCGCGCGTTCGTCCTGGGTGATCCGGGGCGGCAGGGCGTCTTTGCGCGGCGATGGCCGCCACTCTTCTGCTCCGCCAGCGGAAGACGACGCAGAGGTCGAAAGCCCGAAATCAGGCTGACGGCCCCCGATCAGCTCAAGATAGACCTCAGCCAGAATTTCCGAGTCGAGCAAGGCCCCGTGCAAAACCCGGTTCGAATTGTCGATATTGAACCGCCGGCACAGCGCATCCAATGAGGCGGGCGATCCCGGAAACCGTTTGCGCGCAATCGCCAGCGTATCCAGCGCCTGATCCATCGGGATCGGCGCCAGACCCATCCAGCCCAGCTCGGCATTCAGGAATTTCATGTCGAATGACGCATTGTGGATCACCAGTTTCGAGTCAGCGACAAAATCCCGAAACCCCTGACCAACCTTGGCAAAAACCGGCTTGTCCTTAAGCGTGACCTGACCTTTTTCCACCGGGCGGGGTGGTTCCAGCAGGTCGGGGCCAATGCCGTGCACGCCAAACGCCTCTTCGGGCATGAACCGTTGAGGGTTGATATAGACGTGATAGGTTTCGCCCGTGGCGACGTGATTCCAAAGCTCAACCGCACCGATTTCCACAATCCGGTCGCCGCTTTCAGGATCAAAGCCTGTGGTTTCTGTATCGAGTACGATCTCACGCATCTGTCAGCCCTGCCCGTATCTGTCTGACCACATCCTGCACTTGCGCGCGGGCGTGGTCCAGACTGTCCGTGACGATCACAAAATCAGACCGCGCGCATTTTTCGTCATTCGGCATCTGCTTGGCTTTGATCTGCTCGAACTGCGCCTCGGTCATGGTACCGCGCGCCATCACGCGGCGTTTCTGCTCGTCAGCCGGGACCGAGACACAGGCGACTGCATCCATCGCCGCATCTCCATCGGTTTCAAATAGCAGGGGAATATCGAAAACCAGAATATCTGCGGTGGCTTGTTCCCGGAACGCCGCTCGATCCGCCGCCACCAGCGGGTGAACAATGGCCTCAATCGCTTTCAGCGCCGCTGGGTCTGCCGAAATGAACCGTTTCAATACTTCCCGGCTAACCGCGCCGTCGATAATGGCCTCAGGAAACGCCCTACGCATCGGCTTGATCGCTGTCCCGCCACGCGCGTATAGCCGATGCACGGCGGCATCTGCGTCCCACAACGCACAGCCTTCGTCGACGAACATGCTGGCAGTTGTGCTTTTTCCCATGCCTATAGAACCGGTCAGGCCAAGTGCAAAGCTCATCCCAGTACCGCAGCACGCAAATCAGAAGTGACTTCAGGGCGCACCCCAAACCAGCTTTCAAATCCAGGTACGGCCTGATGCAACAACATACCAAGGCCATCTACGGGTGTGCATCCCGCCTGTTCTGCTGTTTCCAGCAAGCGTGTCTTAAGTGGCGCATAGACCAGATCGGTGACTATGGCACCGGGCTGTAACCCGTCCAGAGGCACCCGCAGCTCGGGCTGGCCGTGCATCCCAAGCGAACTTGTGTTGACCACAAGTTCCGCATCTTCAACCACGTTGCCCGCTTTCAACCAATCCACCACCGTTATGGTCGTACCAAACTCTTCCTTCAGGCGATCTGCACGTGTGCGCGTCCGATTGGTCAAGAAAATCTCGGGCACACCTGCATCGACCAACGCTTGAAGAACCGCACGTGCGGCGCCTCCGGCACCAAAGACAACCGCGGGGCCATCCGCTGGAATCCAATCTGGGGCGCCGCTGCGCAGGTTCTGCATGAACCCGTACCCATCGGTGTTATCCGCATGGATCGAACCGTCGGGCTGAAACACAAGCGTATTAGCAGCCCCGATCTGCCTGGCCCGGTCCGAAGCCGTATCCGCCAGATCCAAGGCCACCTCTTTATGGGGCACTGTGATGTTGGCCCCGACAAATCCGGCTTTGGGCAAGGTTCGTAGAACAGCCTCAAGATCATCCGGTGCGACATCCATGGGGATATAGTGACCGGCCAGGCCATAAGTTTTCAGCCAATGGCCATGCAGTATTGGGGATTTCGAATGGGAAATCGGATGCCCGATCACACCCGCCAGCGGGATCTGCTTGCCACTCATTGATCAATCACCCCTTTGACCGCCAGAAAATTCAACAGCTCCAATAGGGGCATACCCAAAACGTTAAAATAGTCACCGTCAATGGTTGCGAACAGCCGCACGCCTTCTTCCTCAAGCTTATAGGCCCCGACAGCGTGGCGGATGCTGTCCCAGTTCCGCGCAACATAATCGCGCAGATAGGCGTCCGAACTCATCCTCATCCGCAGGCGCACCTGACCTACATGTCGCCAGATCGGCTCACCATTCTGATAGATGACGGCTGCGGATAACAGCATATGCCGCTTGCCCCGCATCGCTTTGAGCTGCGCCAGCGCATCCTCGGGCGATTGCGGTTTGGACAAAAGCTGACCTTCGAAATCCAGCACCTGATCACATCCCAGAACCATCGGCCCCGGCACCTTGTCGCTGACCTTGCGGGCTTTCATCTCTGCCAGAGTATCGGCAATATCACGTGGAGATGCCTCTTCGGCCAGCAAAGCCCGTTTGGCGGTCTCTTCGTCCACGCGTGCAGTTTGAACGGTAAACCGCACGCCCGCATTCTCTAGCAACTGCGCACGAATGGATGACCCCGAGGCCAATATGATGGGGACAGAAATGTGGAAAACCCCCTGAGCAAATGGTTGATCGTTCAAGGATGGTTTGTATGGTTTTCCTGTTGACACGCAAGCCCGGTGTTTTCGCGAAATACTTCTATGAGTCGCCCGAACCCTGTCCAGTCTGGACAAGGATAACTTTGAACATCGGGACAAGAGGGATATCCCAGCTTATTCATCAAGTTATCCCCGGAAGTCTACGCATTACACATTCATAACATATTGTTTTATTGTAGTTTTTTATGAAATCAACAGAAACACCCAGTTCTCGGGTGAAACTATCCACCTGGGGAAAACAGATGGGTAAATAAGTAATCCACGGAATTTAATCTCCCTACAAAACCATCATCCTTTCTCTTTTCCTATTTTTTTTATAGGGAGAGATCCAAACCACGCCCGGAGCTGGAATGACTGATCTTCTTTTCACCATCTATCCCTGGGTGAAGTCCCTGCACATCATGGCCGTGATCTCTTGGATGGCCGGTTTGTTCTATCTGCCTAGATTGTACGTCTATCACGTAGAAAAAGCCCAAGGCGTTGACGGGGCGCAGGAGATCTTCTTTGAAATGGAAGAAAAGCTGCTGCGGATGATCATGCGCCCGGCGATGTACGTGGCCTGGGCCTGCGGCCTGATCATGGTATTCACACCAGGCATAGTCGGCTGGGATTTTGCCTGGCCCTGGGTCAAAGGCGCAGCAGTGATTGCGATGACTTGGTTCCACTACTGGCTGATGGTACGTCGAAAGGACTTTTTAGAGGGCCGAAATACGCTCACTGGGCGGCAGTATCGCATGATGAACGAGGTGCCCACTATTTTGATGGTTATCATCGTTCTGGCGGTCGTTCTGAAGTTCTGAGCAGCTATTTGACTCTTTGTAGGTAAGTGCTTATTTATCGCGTAACACGCCCGTCCGGGCGGCGTATCTTCCGTATTGAAATTCCAGTCCGAGCCGCATCCATGCGACCAAGGTTCTTATCATCATGTCTAATGAATCCCTCAATCTGGCCGATCTGAAAGCCAAAAGCCCCAAAGACCTTCTGGCGATGGCCGAAGAGCTTGAGATCGAAAACGCCTCGACCATGCGAAAAGGCGAGATGATGTTCCAGATTCTGCGCGAACGCGCAGATGAAGGCTGGACCGTGGGCGGCGATGGCGTACTTGAGGTTCTGCAAGATGGGTTCGGGTTCCTGCGTTCGCCCGAGGCGAACTATTTGCCCGGTCCTGATGATATCTATGTCTCGCCAGAAATGATCCGCCAGCATTCGTTGCGCACCGGTGATACGGTCGAAGGTGATATCAAGGCGCCGGACGAGAACGAACGGTATTTCGCACTGATCAAGGTCACCAAGATCAATTTCGAAGATCCCGAGAAAGCCAGGCATAAAGTTGCTTTCGACAACCTGACACCGCTTTATCCGGATGAGCGCCTGAAGATGGAAGTCGAAGATCCAACCATCAAGGACAAGTCCGCCCGTGTCATCGATCTGGTTTCGCCGATCGGTAAAGGTCAGCGGTCGTTGATTGTGGCACCGCCACGGACCGGTAAGACGGTGATCCTGCAGAATATTGCGAACTCGATCGAAAAGAACCACCCTGAGTGCTATCTGATCGTCCTACTGATCGACGAGCGGCCGGAAGAGGTGACTGACATGCAGCGTTCGGTGAAGGGCGAGGTCGTGTCGTCGACCTTTGATGAACCCGCCACCCGCCACGTTGCCGTATCTGAGATGGTTATCGAAAAAGCCAAGCGTTTGGTCGAACATAAACGAGATGTTGTTATTCTTCTCGACTCGATCACAAGACTTGGTAGGGCATTTAATACCGTGGTTCCATCCTCGGGTAAGGTTCTGACCGGCGGTGTAGATGCAAACGCTCTGCAACGGCCTAAGCGGTTCTTTGGTGCGGCACGGAATATCGAAGAAGGCGGCTCGCTGACCATCATCGCCACTGCGCTGATTGATACCGGCAGCCGGATGGACGAAGTCATCTTCGAAGAATTCAAAGGCACTGGTAACTCGGAAATCGTTCTGGATCGTAAGATCGCAGATAAGCGTGTGTTCCCGGCCATCGACATCCTCAAATCTGGCACAAGGAAAGAGGACCTGCTGGTCGACAAAGGCGATTTGGCGAAAACCTTCGTTCTGCGCCGCATCCTCAACCCGATGGGCACCACCGACGCGATCGAGTTCCTGTTGTCCAAGTTGAAACAGACCAAGACAAATGGCGAGTTCTTCGATTCGATGAACACCTGACACAGGTCCTGGACGCAAGCGAGGCGGTCGAATGGATACGATATTCGCCTTGGCCAGCGCACAAGGCAAGGCAGGGGTGGCGGTCATCCGTCTCTCGGGCCCCTTGGCGCATCCTGCCGCGGCTGCTCTTTCCGGTGCTGCTTTGCCCTCCCGCGGGATGCGGGTGCGCAGCCTGTATGGCAAAGACGGATCGCGCCTGGATGATGGGGTAGTTCTGACCTTCCAGGCCCCGGCCAGCTTTACTGGCGAAGACGTGGCAGAGCTACAGATTCACGGCAGTACAGCGGCGGTCAACGCCGTCATGCGCTGCCTTGCGGACATGGACGGTTTGCGCCTGGCCGATCCCGGGGAATTCACCCGCCGTGCCTTGGAAAACGGCAAAATGGATTTGACACAGGTCGAGGGCCTTGCCGATCTGATCGACGCTGAGACAGAGGCTCAACGCAAGCAGGCACAGATCATTCTGGCCGGAGAGCTTGGGAATTTGGCTGAACGCTGGCGGCGCGATTTGATCCGCGCCGCATCGCTGCTTGAGGCAGTGATTGATTTTGCCGATGAAGAGGTGCCAACCGATGTTACCCCTGAAGTGCGCCAGTTGATCACGGATGTCATTGCAGATCTACAACGTGAAGCTGAAGGGGTTCGTATTGCAGAACGCATTCGAACCGGGTTCGAGGTTGCGATTGTTGGCTTGCCAAATGCCGGAAAGTCGACATTGCTGAATGCTCTGGCCGGTCGCGATGCAGCGATCACGTCGGAATATGCCGGAACAACGCGCGATGTGATTGAAGTTCGAATGGACCTTGAGGGACTTCCCGTTACTTTGTTGGATACAGCGGGCTTGCGGGAAACCGACGATCACGTCGAAAGCCTGGGAATTGAGCGGGCCAAAAAGCGCGCCGAGGCCGCCGACCTGCGCGTATTTCTGACTGATGATCCAAAAGAGCTGGGCGTTCAGATGTTGGAAGGAGATATTCAGGTTCTTCCGAAGTCCGATCTGAGAAACAGTTCTGATGAAGGAATCTCAGGGAAAACCGGGCAGGGTGTGGATCGGTTGATTTCCAACATATCGCGTGTTTTGGGTGATCGTACTACTACCCATGGTATCGCCACGCGTGAAAGGCATCGTATAGCGCTGATCACAGCGCGCGACGCACTTAGTGCTGCAATCGCTGTTCTGGAATCAGGTCCCGACCTGTATGATATCGCAGCCGAGGAACTGAGGACCGCGATCCGCGCTTTGGAAGCTCTGGTTGGCAGAATTGGTGTAGAAGACTTGTTGGATGAAATATTCTCAAGCTTCTGCCTGGGAAAGTAAGGAGTGTTTCACGTGAAACATTCGGATTTTGACGTCGTCGTTATTGGAGCGGGCCACGCCGGAACAGAGGCGGCCCATGCGGCCGCCCGGATGGGTGCGACTACCGCCCTTGTGACTCTGTCGGCCACTGATATCGGAGTAATGTCCTGTAACCCGGCTATTGGGGGCCTCGGCAAAGGGCATCTTGTTCGCGAAATTGACGCGCTGGACGGGGTGATGGGGCGCGTCGCAGACCAGGCGGGAATTCAGTTTCGTTTGCTGAATCGCCGTAAAGGTCCCGCAGTTCAGGGGCCCAGAACGCAGGCAGACCGGGCTTTGTACCGAGCTGCGATGCAGCGAGAAACCACGGCACAGCCGAACCTCAGCGTCGTAGTCGGCGAGGTGACAGATTTCCTGGTGAATGGACCTGCTGTTACCGGAATTCGATTGGCGGATGAGTCTGAAATACGGGCCGGCGCTGTGATCCTGACGTCTGGGACATTTTTGCGAGGCGTTATTCACATTGGTGACGTATCGCGCCCTGGCGGCCGTATGGGGGACCGTCCCTCGGTAAAGCTGGCCGAGCGTTTGGATAGCCTTAACCTGCCGCTAGGACGCTTGAAAACGGGGACACCGCCCCGGCTGGATGGTCGGACGATTGATTGGTCAGGTCTCGAACGTCAGGACGGTGATGATGAACCTACGCTGTTCTCATTCCTTTCGATGGGGGTGGTGGCGCCGCAGATCTCTTGCGGGATTACACATACCAATGCCAGAACACATGAGATCATTGAAAAGAACCTTTCCAGATCGGCGATGTATGGGGGGCATATTGACGGTATAGGCCCCAGATATTGCCCTTCGATCGAAGATAAGATTGTGCGGTTTGCGGATAAGGAATCTCATCAGATTTTCCTCGAGCCAGAAGGTGTGAATGATCACACAATCTATCCGAATGGAATTTCTACCTCACTGCCACAGGATGTTCAGGTCGATTATGTCAGATCCATTATGGGGCTGGAAAAGGCAGAGATCCTCCAACCTGGCTACGCCATCGAATATGACTACGTAGATCCTCGCGTTCTTACATCATCACTGTCGTTGCCTGAGGCGCCAGGACTATATCTTGCGGGTCAGATTAACGGTACCACAGGATATGAGGAAGCTGCAGCTCAGGGAATGGTGGCTGGCCTCAATGCTGCCCTTCAGGTCTTGGGTCGGGATCCAATCCATTTCACGCGTTCCGACAGTTATATTGGTGTCATGGTCGATGACCTGACCACTCGCGGAGTGGCGGAACCTTATCGGATGTTTACCTCACGGGCAGAGTTTAGATTGTCTTTGCGCGCCGATAATGCCGACCAACGACTGACGCCTATTGGCCTACGCCTAGGTTGCGTAAGCGAGACACGCCGCAAGCACTTCTCTGAAAAGATGGAGAAGTTGGAGGCTGCGAAAAAGAAGCTCACAGATCATTCCTATACTCCGAAAGAAGTGCGAGAAGCTGGTATCGAGGTCAATCAGGATGGCAATCGCCGCGATGGTATGGCGATTTTGGCCTTTCCTGATGTGAACTTTGAGGACCTTGTTCCCTTGATTCCTGAGTTGCAGGACGTTGATTCAGGCATTCGGCAGCAAGTGGAACGCGATGCGCTGTATGCGAATTATATCGAGCGGCAAAGACGTGATGTCGAAGCGATGAAACGCGATGAAGCCTATGAGATTCCGCGTGATTTTGACTTCTTCGCATTGGATGGGCTGTCGTCAGAGATGAAGCAGAAGTTGTCCAACGCCCGTCCTGAGAATGTAGCGCAGGCAAGCCGGATAGAGGGTGTGACGCCGGCTGCGCTGACTCTGGTGTTGGCCAAGCTTCGCCGCGATCAGAGGGTGCGCAAAGCATGAAGGAAGAGCTGTTTGACGGTCTGAATGTTTCACGTGAAACATATGATCGACTGGCAACATATGTTGCCCTTGTCGAGCGCTGGAACCCGAAAATCAACCTCGTATCGCGCAAAAGCTTGTCCGAAATCTGGACACGGCACATTTTGGATTCCGTTCAGGTTTTTCGATGTGCCGAGAACTTTTCGCATTGGGTTGATATTGGAAGTGGTGGTGGGTTTCCCGGTATGGTCTGTGCAATTATGGCGATCGAAGAAGCGCCAGACGCAAAATTCACCTTTGTTGAAAGCGATCAGCGAAAATCTGCGTTTTTACGCAATGTATCCCGGGAATGTGGCGCAAACTGTAAAGTGGTGGCGAAACGCATTGAAGCGGTGGACCCCCTGAATGCAGATGTTTTGTCTGCCCGCGCCTTGGCAGATCTCGGGGTGTTATTGTCTTTTTGTGACAGACATTTAGGCGATCCTGGCGTCGCTTTGTTGCCGAAAGGTGTAAGCTGGAAAAAAGAGGTACAGGATGCGCAGGAAGAATGGAATTTCTCCTGTGATCCGATTACAAGTTTAACAGAACCCCAAGCCGTCATCCTCAAGGTCAAAGGAGTATCACGTGGTTGATCTATCTCGTCCCTCAGGCCCCCGGATCATAGCGGTAGCCAACCAGAAGGGCGGGGTTGGGAAGACGACAACAGCCATAAACTTGGCAGCAGGCCTGGCCGAGGCTGGATGCAGGGTTTTAGTGGTTGATCTGGATCCACAGGGGAATGCTTCAACCGGTTTAGGTGTCGAGGATCGAGATTGGACAACTTATGACCTGATTCTGGATGATGCGCCTTTGGATGCGGTCGTTCAGGACTCGGAGATTGAAGGCATTCTCGTTGTCCCCGCTACGGTAGACCTCAGTTCCGCCGATATCGAACTGATTTCGAACGAAAAACGCAGCTATTTACTGCATGATGCGTTACGCCAGACTGCTATTGATAAGTACGATCTGGATTTCGTACTGATTGACTGTCCGCCATCGCTGAATCTTCTGACGGTAAACGCGATGGTCGCAGCGCATTCCGTACTGGTGCCATTGCAAAGTGAGTTCTTCGCATTAGAGGGTTTGTCCCAGCTCATGCTGACCATTCGCGAGGTGCGACAGACTGCGAATCCAGACCTCAGAATCGAAGGTGTTGTGCTGACTATGTATGACAACCGCAACAACTTGTCCCGTCAGGTCGAAAAAGACGCACGTGACAATCTGGGCGAGATGGTATTTAAAACCAAAATACCCAGAAATGTGCGGGTCAGTGAGGCTCCGTCATACGCGTTGCCGGTTTTGCAATATGACTCGGGGTCTCTGGGCGCGATGGCCTATCGGCATTTGGCCCGGGAAGTCATGCATAAGAACAATAAAACCGCAGTCTGAGCGGTACTAGGAGGACCCTGTGACAGCCAGAAAATCAAAACCAAGAGGGTTGGGTCGCGGGCTTTCGGCGTTGATGGCAGATGTCACACAAGAGCCCCAGGGACGCGTGCCAACTGATTCACGGCGGCCGGACCTGACGATTCCAATCGAAAAGCTTCACGCAAACCCAAATCAGCCGCGCCGCACCTTTGCCCGGGAGCATCTGGATGAGCTTGCCGCTTCGGTCAAAGAGAAGGGGATCATTCAGCCGCTGATCGTCCGCGAGATTGCCGAAGGCGATTATGAAATCGTCGCGGGTGAACGCCGCTGGCGCGCGGCGCAAATGGCGCAGTTGCATGATATCCCCGTTATCGTTCGCGATTTTGATGACACTGAGGTTCTGGAAGTCGCCATTATCGAAAACATTCAGCGCGCGGATTTGAATGCGGTGGAAGAGGCGGCCGGCTATAAGCAGCTGATGGACCGCTTTGGTCATACGCAAGAAAAGCTGGCTGAAGCATTGGGCAAAAGCCGCAGTCATATTGCCAATTTGCTGCGCCTGTTGTCCCTGCCAATGGATGTACAAACCCTTGTAATAGAAGGAAAATTATCGGCTGGCCATGCACGGACGCTGATCACGGCCGAGAATGCCTCGGATCTTGCAAAGCAAATTGTCAAAGACGGGCTGTCGGTGCGGGCAACGGAAGCGCTGGTGAAGAAGCAACAGCAGGGGGATGCGGCCCGACCGGCACCAAGGTCTCGGGATCTGAATGCGGGTAAAGATGCGGATACCCGGGCGCTGGAAAAGGATCTTTCCGCGATTCTGGCGATGAAAGTGGCGATCAATCACAAAGCGGGCTCGGAAACGGGGCAGGTGGTCCTGACCTATGAGAACCTGGATCAACTGGATGATCTTTGTTCCAAGCTCAGCCGCTAGGGCGGGTCCAGATAAAGAACATCACGCCGCCTAGTACAATCGCCTGGATGATCAGGACATGAGACGGCGCAGACATCATGACCGATAATCCAAATACAGCGGCGATCGACAGGGTGGCCGCCTTTTTTGCGGCCGGACGAATCGCGCCTGAACTCTGCCAATCGACGATCATTGGGCCAAACAGTCGGTGCGTTATCAGCCAGCTATGCAGCCGTGAAGACGAGCGGGCAAAGAAGAAGGCGGCGAGTAGCAGAAATGGAACCGTTGGTAGTAGGGGAAGCACCACCCCAACAGCGGCCAGCCCGACGCATAACAATCCAAGCCCTGCCCACAGATATTGCATGGTCTATCCCAAAAGTTCGCGGATCACCGCGTTCAAGACGGCCCGCCCGTCGGTTGTGGCCATCAGTCTACCATCCAGCATTTGAACCATGCCGATATCCTGAAGATGGCCCAATGGGTCTTGTGGTAAGGGGTGGCCTGATATTCCCATATATCTATCTATATCTAGCCCGTCGGAAACTCTAAGACCCATCATAAGGTATTCACTTGCCTGATCTTCACGCGACAATGCGGCGCGTTCTTTCTCTCCGCTACCACAGGAAGCCGCATCCAACCACCGCTGCGGATTCAGATAGGTTTCAGTCGCGTATTTCTGGCCATTCTGGGTGATCCGCCCATGGGCGCCGGGGCCAATGCCGACATAGTCACCATAGCGCCAATAGATCAGATTGTGCTGTGATTCCGCGCCGGGGCGGGCGTGGTTCGATACCTCATAGGCGGGCAGACCATGAGCCTCGCAGATTTCTTGCGTGGCCAGATACATATCGGCGGCGCTATCATCCAAGGGTAGGCCGCGTAGCTTGCCCACGGCATAGCGATCACCAAAGGCGGTTCCGTCTTCAATGGTCAGTTGGTACAGCGACAGGTGATCGACCGCCATCGACAGGGCTTCGGTCAACTCTGCGCGCCAGGCATCAAGGGTTTGATGTTGCCGCGCATAGATCAGGTCAAAGCTGACCCGTTCAAAACAATGACGGGCTATGTCATAAGCAGCCCGCGCTTCGGCCACGCTGTGAATGCGGCCCAACCGGCGCAAATCGTCATCATTCAGCGCCTGTACCCCCATCGAGATACGGTTGACGCCTGCTTCTCGGTAGGCAGCGAACCGTCCCGCCTCGACCGAGCCGGGATTGGCTTCAAGTGTGATTTCCATGTCATTGGCGGGGTGCCAAAGGGCGCGGGCGGTATCAATCACTGCGGCGACGGTTTCGGGATCCATCAGAGACGGGGTGCCGCCGCCAAAGAAGATGGTGTTCAGGACACGGTTGGGGGTTTCGGAAGCACTACGGCGCAGCTCGACCAGATATGCATCAAGCCATTGCTTTTGATCAATATTTCTTGAAACATGGCTGTTGAAATCGCAATAGGGGCATTTGGCCTCGCAAAAGGGCCAATGCACATACAGGCCAAAGCCCCCATTGCGCCAATCATCCGCCAAAGCAGCCTTTCACGAACATCTCAACCGCGCGACCGCGATGGCTGATCTTGTTCTTTTCCCAGCGATCCATCTCGGCAAAGGTAATGTCATGACCCTCGGGCACAAACATTGGATCATAACCAAAGCCGTCCGCACCGCGAATGGGCCAGACCAGATGGCCGGGGGCGATGCCTTCGAACACCTCGTCATGCCCGTCGGGCCAGGCCAGCACCAGAGTGCATCGGAATTGCGCGGTGCGGGGGTGCGGGGCGTTCTTGGCCTCCAGCTCTTCATGCGCGCGGGTCATCGCCATCAGGAAATCGCGACCATTGCCGGTTTCTGCCCAATCGGCGGTATAGACGCCCGGCGCGCCATTCAGCGCGTCGACGGTGATCCCGGAATCGTCCGACAGCGCAGGCAGGCCGGTCGCGTTGGCCGCGGCATGGGCCTTGATCCGGGCATTGCCGACGAATGTATCCTCGGTCTCTTCCGGTTCAGGCAGGTCCATGTCCGCGGCGCCGATAACACTGACGCCAAAGGGTTCAAGCAGATGTGCCATCTCCTCAAGCTTGCCTTTGTTATGCGTGGCCACCAGCAACCTGTCGCCGTCGAACTTGCGGGTCATGCGGTGGCGGCCTTTTGCGCAGCAGCCAGTTCACTAACGCCCTGTTCAGCCAGATCCATTAGTTGATCCATCTGAACGCGGCTAAAGACCGAGCCTTCGGCGCTCATTTGAACTTCGATCAATTTGCCGGACCCGGTCATGATAAAGTTGCCGTCCACGCCGGCTTCGCTGTCTTCGGGGTAATCCAGATCCAGCACCGGTTGACCGGCGTAAATACCGCAGGACACGGCCGCAACCGGGTCAACCAGCGGGTCCGAGATCACGTCACCCGTTTTCATCAGCCTGTTGACCGCAAGACGCAGCGCAACCCAACCGCCTGTGATCGAGGCACATCGGGTGCCACCATCGGCCTGGATCACATCGCAGTCGACGGTGATCTGGCGTTCACCCAAGGCAACCCGATCGACACCTGCACGCAGGGCTCGGCCGATCAAACGCTGGATTTCCACGGTACGACCACCCTGCTTACCGCTGGCAGCCTCGCGCCGCATCCGTGTATTGGTCGCACGGGGCAGCATGCCGTATTCAGCGGTAACCCAGCCCAGGCCCGAACCCTTGATGAACGGTGGCACGCGATCTTCGATCGTGGCAGTGCACAACACATGGGTATCGCCCATCTTAATCAGGCAGGAACCTTCGGCATGTTTGGTAAATCCCGTTTCGATTGAAACGGCGCGCATTTCGTTTAGATCACGTCCTGAGGGTCGCATGGGAATTCCTTTGTTTGCTGGTTTGGGGATACCGCCCCGCAGCGTCAGGATGCAACCCTGATTGACCTTTCGCCTACCTGCTATTTAATGGCCATCCAGCAGAGGATTGCCGATGAGTGACGCAAGCAAAATTCTGAACGAGATGAATGACCGGTCGCGCGAGGTGTTTCGCCTGATCGTCGAAAGCTATCTGGATAGCGGTGAGCCTGTCGGCAGCCGTACCCTGACGCGCACTTTGTCGGAAAAAGTCAGTGCGGCGACGGTTCGCAATGTGATGCAGGATCTTGAGTTTCTGGGCCTGCTCGACAGCCCTCATGTCAGTGCGGGGCGGATTCCGACGCAACACGGGTTACGGATGTTCGTGGACGGATTGCTGGAGGTCGGTGATCTGGGCGCGGATGACCGGCAGAAGCTGGACGACACACTGGGCGCTAACTCGGGGGATGTCGGCGGGATGCTGGATCGTGTCGGCGCGGCCTTGTCACACGTGACACAAGGGGCCTCGCTGGTTTTGACGCCGAAACACGAAGCGGAAATCAAACATATCGAATTTGTGTCGCTTGGGCATGACAGGGCCCTGGTGGTTTTGGTCTTTTCCGACGGTCAGGTGGAAAACCGGCTGTTCAAGCCGCCACCCGGGCAAACGCCCAGCTCGATGCGGGAAGCGGCGAATTTTCTGAACGCGCTGATCGAAGGCCGCACCATCAGCGAGGTTCGCCGTCAGATGCTGACCCAGATCGATTTGCGGAAACAGGAAATTGACGTGCTGGCCCGTGAAATGGTCGACAGCGGCATGGCCGCATGGGACGGGGATGATGGCGACTCGGCTCGTTTGATCGTCCGAGGGCGGGCGAATCTGCTGGGTGAACGTGGCGAAGCAGATGAGTTGGAGCGCATTCGCACCCTGTTTGACGACCTCGAACGCAAGCGCGACATCGCCGAATTTCTGGAATTGACCGAAGAAGGCGAAGGTGTGCGCATTTTTATCGGGTCTGAGAACAAACTTTTCTCACTTTCGGGTTCCTCTTTGGTGGTGTCTCCATATATGAACGCTGATCGTAAGATAATCGGTGCGGTTGGGGTCATCGGGCCCACACGTCTGAATTATGGACGGATCGTGCCGATCGTGGATTATACGGCGCAACTGGTCGGCAAACTGATATCCGACCGGAGCTAGAGGGTAAGAGATGGCAGAGCCCAAGAACGAAGATTTTCTGGACGATATCGCAACGGCCGAGGCCGAAGAGCTGGCTGATGAATTTGCTGAGATCAGCGAAGAAGCGCTGGAGCTGGATGAGCTGCGCGCCGAGCGCGACGACTACAAAGACAAATTCATGCGTGCATTGGCCGATGCGGAAAACGCGCGCAAGCGCGGCGACAAGGCACGGCGCGATGCTGAACAATATGGCGGCTCGAAACTGGCTCGTGACATGCTGCCGGTCTATGACAATATGAAACGCGCGCTTGAGGCCGCAACCGACGAGCAGAAAGAGGTCGCAGGCGCTTTGCTGGAAGGTGTTGAACTGACCATGCGCGCGCTGAAGGACGTGTTTCAGAAACACGGGATTCAGGTGATCACGCCAGAAGTTGGCGATCGGTTTGACCCCAATGTGCATGAGGCGATGTTCGAGGCCCCCGTGCCCGGAACACGCGCTGGTGACATCATCCAGGTATCTGCAGAAGGCTTTATGCTGTACGACCGGCTCTTGCGCCCCGCGCAGGTGGGTGTGTCGTCCACGCCGGCAAGCTAAGCACCTAAGATATCAATCAATTATTGAGGCGGTCAGGATCTGGCCGCCTCTTTCAATTTATAGATCAGGTCCAATGCCTCGCGCGGGCTTAGCTCATCCGGCAAGATCTCACCCAACATATCCGCAACGGGTGAAGCTTTTGGGGGAGGCGGTGGCGGCGGGGCAGCCGAGAACAGCGGTAGATCGTCGATCAAAGCCTTTTGCTTGCCGCCTTCGCGTTCGGTTTTCTCCAGCTGGTCCAGCACAACGCGGGCACGTTCGACAACGGATGCCGGCAGGCCAGCCAGTTGCGCCACCTGGACACCATAAGATCGATCCGCGGCGCCTTTGTGAACCTCGTGCAAAAAGATCACCTCGCCCTCCCATTCCTTGACCGCAACGGTGGCGTTGTCGACACCTACCAGATTTCCGGCCAGCGCGGTCAGCTCGTGATAATGCGTTGCAAACAGCGCGCGACATCTATTGGCGGCGTGCAGATGTTCGAGCGTGGCCCAGGCGATGGAAAGCCCGTCATAGGTGGCCGTCCCGCGTCCGATTTCATCCAGGATGACCAGCGCATGATCGTCGGCCTGATTGAGGATGGCGGCGGTTTCGACCATTTCAACCATAAAGGTTGACCGCCCCCTGGCCAGATCGTCAGATGCCCCGACACGGCTGAACAGCTGGCTGACCACGCCGATATGGGCTTGTTCGGCGGGAACATAGCTGCCCATTTGGGCAAGCAGGGCGATCAGCGCATTCTGCCGCAGGAAGGTTGATTTACCCGCCATGTTGGGGCCGGTCAGCAACCAGATTGCAGCACCATCTTCCGCGCTGAGATCACAATCATTGGCGATAAACGCGTCACCGCTTTGTTGGCGCAGCGCATGTTCAACAACCGGATGCCGCCCGCCCTGAATATCAAAGGCACGAGAGGCATCGACCTGCGGGCGACACCAGTTCTCGCCCCGTGCCAGATCGGCCAGCGCAGTGGTTAAGTCCAGTTCTGCCAGCCCGCGCGCGGCTTGGTTCAGCTGCGCAGCACGGGTAAGAATCTCATCAGAAAGCCTTTGATAGAGCCGCTTTTCAATCTCCAGAGCATGATTTCCGGCGTTCAGAATACGGGTCTCGATCTCGGAGAGTTCAACGGTGGTGAACCGCACCTGATTGGCCGTGGTCTGGCGGTGGATATAGGTTTCGGAGAACGGCGGGTTCAACATCTTTTCGGCATGGGTTGCCGTGGTTTCAATGAAATAGCCCAGCACGTTGTTATGCTTGATCTTCAGTGAGGTGATGCCGGTGTGCTCGGAGTATTTCTGCTGAAACCCGGCGATGACGGATCGACCTTCGTCGCGCAGGGTGCGCGCCTCATCCAGTTCCGCGTCATAGCCGGGGGCAATGAAGCCGCCATCGCGCGCCATCAGGGGCGGTTCGGCCACAAGCGCATCATCCAGCAGGGTCAGCAGATCATCAAACCCCGTCAGGTTTTGCACTGCAGTGGCCAGCAATACCGGCAGATCTCCGGCATTGCACAGTTCGGCGATGGTTGCGGCCTGCGCCAGCCCGTTGCGGATGGCGGCCAAATCGCGAGGGCCGCCACGATCTAGCGACAGGCGCGACAAGGCGCGGTCCAAATCGGGGGTTTTGCGCAGGGCATCGCGCAGATCTTGGGCGATCAGGCTGTCATCGGCTGTAAAACTTACCGCATCCAACCGCCCGTGGATCACATCCAGATTGCGCGAGGGGCTGGACAGGCGCTGTTCCAACAGCCGCGCGCCGCCCGGCGTCACCGTACGGTCAACCACCGACAAAAGCGATCCGGCGCGCCCACCAGACAGCGACCGGGTCAGCTCCAGATTGCGGCGCGTTGCGGCGTCGATTTGCACCACGCGGTCCTCGGATTCTTTCAGCGGCGTTTGTAGCAGTGGTAATTTGCCTTTTTGCGTGATCTCCAAATAGTCAATCAATGCGCCCATAGCGGACACTTCGGCCCGGCCAAAATTTCCAAACGCGTCCAGCGCGCCCACGTGAAACAAATCGCAGATGCGCTTTTCGGCCGCCGTGCTGTCGAAACTGGCACGGCCAATGGGCGTCAGTGAGATGCCCAGATCGCGGGCAGGTTCGTGCAGGACCTGTTCGGCCCCGTCTGCCACGATCAGTTCCGACGGGGCCAGTCGAGCCAGTTCAGGGCTTAGGCGCACAGAGGTCAAAGGCATCACGTGAAATGCCCCGGTTGAGATATCGGCCCAGGCTAGCGCCGCTTCATCCCTCACCTCGGCATAACAGGCCAGAAAGTTGTGGCGGCGCGCCTCTAGCAGCGCGTCCTCGGTCAGTGTTCCGGGTGTCACCAGCCGGACAACACCGCGCTTTACCACTGATTTAGAGCCTCTCTTCTTGGCCTCAGCCGGGCTTTCCATCTGTTCGCAAACGGCCACGCGAAAGCCTTTTCGGATCAGCGTCAGCAGGTATCCTTCGGCGGCATGGACCGGCACACCGCACATCGGGATGTCTGCGTCGTTGTGCTTGCCGCGTTTGGTCAGGGCGATGTCCAGCGCCTCGGCGGCGTTGACGGCATCCTCGAAAAACATCTCGTAGAAGTCGCCCATCCGGTAAAACAGAAGGGCGTCGGCATGGGCCTCTTTGATTTCGAGATATTGCGCCATCATCGGCGTGACTGTGGACAAGGCTGATCCCTTTTGACGGCGTTCGGTCGCGACCTTACAAATCCGCCATCTGGTGCGAAAGGCAAAAGTATTCTCGTTGAGGCGCGCGCGTGCCTGCGCTATGAGGCAGAAGCCCCGTAGTTGCAGAGAAACGACGTATCAAATGCCCAAAGCGAAGATCACCAACGAAGAGGCGCTGGCCTTTCACCTGGACCCAACTCCTGGCAAGTGGGAGGTACAAGCCACCGTTCCCATGACCACGCAGCGCGACCTGTCGCTGGCCTACAGCCCCGGAGTAGCTGTTCCATGTGAAGCAATCGCGGAAAATCCAGAAACGGCCTATGACTATACCAACAAGGGAAATCTGGTCGCCGTGATTTCGAATGGGACGGCGGTTTTGGGTCTTGGTAATCTGGGCGCGCTGGGCTCAAAACCGGTGATGGAGGGCAAGTCAGTCCTGTTCAAGCGTTTCGCTGACGTAAACTCAATCGATATCGAGCTGGACACCGAAGACCCGGATGAGTTCTGCCGCGCCGTGCGTCTGATGGGCCCGACCTTTGGTGGCATCAATCTGGAAGACATCAAGGCGCCCGAGTGTTTCATCATCGAACAGCGCCTGAAGGAAGAAATGGATATCCCTGTCTTCCACGATGATCAGCACGGCACGGCGGTGATCTGTGCGGCGGGCCTGCTGAATGCGCTGCGTATCTCGGGCAAGAAGATCGAAGATGTGAAGATTGTTCTGAACGGTGCCGGGGCTGCTGGGATAGCGTGTATCGAACTGCTCAAGTCGATGGGCGCGCGGCATGAGAACTGCATCGTGTGTGACACCAAAGGCGTGATCTATCAGGGCCGGACCGAGGGCATGAACCAGTGGAAATCGGCACATGCGATCACCACGGATCTGCGTACGCTGGAAGACGCCATGAAAGGCGCAGACGTCTTTCTGGGCGTGTCGGTCAAAGGGGCTGTGACGCAAGATATGGTCGCCAGCATGGCCGATAACCCGGTGATTTTTGCCATGGCAAACCCCGACCCCGAGATCACACCGGAAGAGGCGCATGAGGTGCGCGTTGATGCCATCGTCGCCACAGGGCGCAGCGATTATCCGAACCAGGTCAACAACGTGTTGGGCTTTCCCTACCTGTTCCGCGGTGCGCTGGATATCCACGCCCGCGCCATCAATGACGAGATGAAAATTGCCTGTGCCCACGCCCTGGCCAACCTCGCGCGCGAGGATGTCCCGGATGAGGTCGCGATGGCCTATGGTAAGTCGCTGACCTTTGGGCGCGATTATATTATCCCGACACCTTTCGATCCGCGCCTGATTCACCGCATTCCGCCCGCCGTTGCGCGGGCCGGGATGGATACCGGCGCGGCGCGGCGTCCGATCATCGACATGGACGCGTATGAGCTGAGCCTGAAATCCCGCATGGATCCGACCGCCAGCATTCTGCGCGGCCTGAACGCGCGGGCCCGTCAGGCGCAAAGCCGAATGATCTTTGCCGAGGGCGACGATCCGCGTGTGCTGCGGGCTGCGGTGATGTATCAACGCTCGGGCTTTGGTAAAGCGCTGGTCGTAGGCCGCCCGGATGACGTCAAGCAAAAGCTGGAAGAGGCCGGGCTGGGCGATGCTGTGCGTGAGCTGGAGGTCGTGAATGCCGCCAACACTGCGCATCTCGATACCTATTCTGATTTTTTGTACGATCGCCTGCAGCGTAAAGGCTTTGATCGAAAGGATATTCATCGACTTGCCGCGCGCGACCGGCACGTGTTTTCATCGCTGATGCTGGCGCATGGGCATGGCGACGGTTTGGTCTCGGGCGCGACGCGTAAATCGGCGCATGTGCTGGATCGGATCAACCATGTGTTCGATGCAGATGCGGCCCGTGGCGCGGCCGGTGTGACGGCGCTGTTGCACAAGGGGCGGATCGTGCTGATCGGCGACACTCTAGTCCATGAATGGCCGGACGAAAACGATCTGGCCAATATCGCCGAGCGTTCAGCAGCCGTTGCCCGCCATATGGGGCTGGAGCCGCGCGTTGCCTTTGTCAGCTTTTCGACGTTTGGCTACCCGGTGTCGGAGCGGGCCGAAAAGATGCACCGCGCTCCTGCCGTTCTGGATCAGCGTGGCGTAGATTTCGAATACGAAGGTGAAATGACGGTGGACGTGGCGCTGAATGTCGACCAGCAGTCAAACTATCCGTTCCAGCGCCTGACCGGACCGGCGAATATCCTGATTGTCCCAGCACGGCATTCGGCCTCGATCTCGACCAAGTTGATGCAGGAAATGGGTGGGGCCACGGTGATCGGCCCGATCTTGTCGGGCATCGACAAGCCGATTCAGATCTGTTCGACCATATCGACGGCCAATGACATTCTGAACATGGCCATTCTGGCCTCCTGCGATATTGGTTAAGCCATGACAATTTGGAATCTAGGCTCGATCAACGCAGACATGATTTATGATGTGCCACACCTGCCTGGCGCGGGTGAGACGCTTTCGGCCAACCGTTTGGATCGGTTTCTGGGCGGCAAGGGCGCGAATATGTCCGTCGCCGGCGCGCGGGCCGGCGCACGGGTGGCGCATATTGGGGCCATTGGGCCCGACGGGCGCTGGGCGCGTGACAGGCTGACCGAATATGGCGTCGATACCCGGTGGATTGCCGAGGTTTCAGATCCTACCGGGCACGCCATTATCGCCGTAGACGCCGAGGGTGAAAACAACATCATCCTGTTTCGAGGCGCAAATCATGCAATTACGTCAGATCAACTGGGCCAGGCGCTGTCATCGGCGGATCAGGGTGATCTGATTGTGACGCAAAACGAAACCAACTTGCAGGTCGAAGCCGCAAAAATGGGTAGCGAAATGGGGCTGACTGTCTGTTACGCCGCGGCCCCTTTTCAAGCCGATGCAGTGCGGGCGGTTCTTCCGTATCTGGATTTCCTGATCCTAAATGAGGTCGAGGCCGAGCAGCTGCGGCAGGCAACCGGACAAGGCCTGTCCGAGTTGGGGATAGAGCATGTCATTGTGACCCTCGGATCAAAGGGCGCGCGATATCATCATAAGGGGACGACCTCGGATTTTTTGGCTCACAAGGTTCAGGCGGTGGACACAACTGGTGCGGGCGATACGTTCACAGGTTACGTTCTGGCAGGAATGGATCGTGGCATGCCGATGGAGCAGGCCATATTGCAGGCAAACCGGGCTGCCGCGTTGATGGTGACACGGCACGGTACGGCGGATGTCATTCCTGATCTGAAAGAGGTGCGCGAAGCGCGCTTTGATTAAGACCCGGCAAAGGGCGCGTCACTGCCCCACAGCTGTTTGACGCGGGCGTCGCGACCGCAGGCTTTGCGATAGGCCTTATAGGCGTTGCGCTGGCGTTTGGGACCGAACCGCGTAAAGACCAGTTTTTCGCCCTTATAGTAATCCTGATGATAGGCTTCGGCCGGGTAAAACCGGTCCTGTTGCAGGATCGGGGTGACAATCGTTTGACGCAGGGCGTGCTGTGCTTTGGATTTTGCAGCCTCGGCCAACGCCTTTTCGCCTGTATTAGAGACGAAAACCGCTGTGCGGTAACTCTCTCCACGGTCGCAAAACTGACCGCCCGCATCCGTAGGGTCGACCGAGCGGAAAAACAGGTTCAGCAGGGTTTCACGGGAAACACGGTCCGGATCAAAGGTAATCTGAACCGCCTCGTAATGGCCTGTGCCGCCTTTGGACACCTCGCCATAGGTTGGGTCGGCGGTTGTGCCCCCGGTATAGCCCGAGACCGCCTGAACCACGCCCGGCACGGATTCGAAATCGGATTCAACGCACCAGAAACACCCCCCCGCCACGGTCAGCGTCTCGGTTCCGGCAGCCGGTGCAGGCGCGGCGCGCAGCATTGCGACGATGAGGATCAGCGCAAACAGAAGCCAAGGTTTGACAGCGTCAATGTATGTGGTTCGGATCATGGTGGGTCTCCTTCCATGATCAGACTGCCTTGGGAAACCCCCGGGCGCAACGCGCTGACATCTGTTCTCACGCGCTGGTGAGACGAGTTTATCGCCTTAGCCCAGCAACTGCCCCAGCTTCATCGCCACACCCATATTGCCCGTGATCTTGAGCTTGCCCATAGCAATACCGGTCATCGGGTTCAGCTTGCCGGTCAGCAGCTTGGTCAGGTTCTCTTGTGAGATACGGATGGTGCAATCCGTGTCCTGATCCTGCGTCGTCGCCTGATTGTCGGCCAGAACAACCACACCGGCATCACCGCAATCGAATTTCAACGACCCATCAAAGTTCTTGCCATTCAGACCGTTCTGAATACCTTCTGCGATATCCTGCAACATGCCCTATCCTTTCAGTGTTGTGACTTGGGTAAAGACATATCCTGCGGTGGAGCAAGAGTGACCTGACGGGAGGTGGCAAAAATGGACGCATAAAAAACCCGGCATCCTGAGGGGCTGCCGGGTCTTCAGGTCAAAATCTCAGCTGTCTTACTTCGACAGCCGTTTGTCGCGTGCTGCCAGCAGTTTCAGGCGCAGGGCGTTCAGTTGGATGAATCCCGCAGCGTCTTTCTGATCGTAGGCACCAGCATCCTCTTCGAAGGTCACGTGCGCCTCGGAATACAGCGAGTGCTCCGACCAGCGGCCCACGGTCGATGCCAGACCTTTGTACAGCTTCACGCGCACGGTGCCGGTGACATGATCCTGAGATTTGTCGATGGCGGCCTGCAACATTTCCCGCTCGGGCGAGTACCAGAAGCCGTTATAGATCAGCTCTGCATATTGAGGCATCAGCTGGTCCTTCAGATGCATCGCGCCCCGATCCATGGTGATGGATTCGATGCCACGGTGTGCTTCCAACAGGATTGTGCCGCCCGGTGTTTCATAGATACCGCGCGATTTCATGCCAACAAAGCGACCTTCGACCAGATCGAGACGCCCAATGCCGTGCTTGCCGCCATATTCGTTCAGCTTGGTCAGGATGGTGGCCGGGCTCATCGCCTCGCCATTGATGCTGACCGCGTCACCTTTTTCGAACCCGATCTCGATGAATTCTGGTTTATTCGGCGCGTCCTCGGGGTGAACGGTGCGTTGATAGACATAGTCGGGCGCCATATCGGCGGGGTCTTCCAGAACCTTGCCCTCGGATGAGGTGTGCAGCAGGTTGGCATCAACCGAGAACGGCGCCTCGCCCCGCTTGTCCTTGGCGATCGGAATCTGGTTGGCCTCGGCAAATTCCAGCAGCTTGGTGCGGCTGGACAAGTCCCATTCGCGCCACGGGGCAATCACCTTGATGTCAGGGTTCAGCGCGTAAGCGGCCAGTTCGAACCGCACCTGATCGTTGCCCTTACCGGTCGCGCCATGAGATACGGCATCCGCTCCGGTCGCCTCGGCAATCTCGACCAGACGTTTCGAGATCAACGGGCGCGCAATCGAGGTGCCCAGCAGGTACAGGCCCTCATACTGCGCATTCGCGCGGAACATCGGAAAGACGAAATCGCGGACGAATTCCTCGCGGATGTCCTCAATATAGATGTTTTCGGGCTTGATCCCCAGCAGCTCGGCCTTCTTGCGGGCGGGCTCCAACTCCTCGCCCTGACCCAGATCGGCGGTGAAGGTTACGACCTCACAACCATACTCGGTCTGCAGCCATTTCAGGATGATCGAGGTATCAAGGCCACCGGAATAGGCCAGAACAACTTTCTTGGGCGCGGACATCTGACTTCCCTTTATGCGTAGAACGACTGGCCCCTAGCGGGTTTTGAACGCGGGGGCAAGTTATCTGCGTTGACGCAGGTCGGGATTTGGGGTGAAACAGAAGGAAAGAAAACAAGGATTGGTTGAAGGGATAGATTTCAGATGTTGGGTTGGAAGATTTTTGCACATTCGGTGCGGATGGTTTTTGGGAATCTCAAACAGGTTTTGCAGATTACCTTCGGGCCATCTTTGGTTGCGACAGCGGTGATTGTCGCCCTGTTTTTTGTATTGGACGTTCCGCTGGATCAACTCAATACAACCACCGGAGAGTTGCCTGCAGGCGTTTCGAGCGGATCGGCGATTGGCTTCCTGGTGGGCTTTATGGTCGTGATATTTGTGACGATGTTCTGGATTGTGGTGTCGTGGCACCGCTTTGTCCTGCTTGAGGAATATCCAAGAGGTATTTTCCCAACCTTCCGGTTCGATAGAATTCTGGCCTATTTCGGGCGGGTTCTTCTGTTGGGTATCTTGATGGCTATCGCGTTCCTGCCGGCGGGCGCGGTACTTTCAGCGCTGGGCGGTGGAGCATTGTCAGTTGTGTTTGTCATTGTCCTTGTCGTCTTCCTCATCATCTGCTTCTACCGTTTGTCCATAATCCTGCCCGCAGCAGCGATTGGGCAACCGTTGACGCTTGGGCAAGCTTGGAACAACACCGCCGGTGCGGGTGGTGCGATCATCGTTCTATTGCTTGTAAGCTTTGTGTTCCAGGTCGTGGTCCAGTTGGTCTTTACAGCTCTCGCTTTCATCCCGGTTCTGGGTGTTTTGCTCTCACTGTTCTTTGGGGTTCTGGTTTTGCCGCTGATCAATGTCAGTATCTTGACCACCATGTACGGCGTGTTCGTTGAAAAGCGCCAGCTGACCTGAACTCGTACACATATGTATTCCTTGCTCTTTCAGCGATGATGGGGCAGGGAAACCGGCATGAGTGATTTCATGACCCGCGCCCGCGCTGCCGAACAGGCGATGCGCTCTGTGTTTCCGGTGACGCCTTTGCAGCGCAATGCCCATCTGTCTGATCGTTTCGGGGCCGATATCTGGCTGAAACGTGAGGACCTCAGCCCGGTGCGGTCCTACAAGATCCGCGGTGCGTTCAACGCCATGCGCAAACAGCAGGGGCAGAACCTGTTTGTCTGCGCCAGCGCGGGAAATCATGCGCAGGGCGTGGCCTTTATGTGCAAGCACATGGATGTGAAGGGTGTGATCTTCATGCCCGTGACGACGCCGCAGCAGAAAATCCAGAAAACTCGTATCTTCGGCGGCGACAATATCGAGATTCATCTGACCGGCGACTATTTCGATGACACGTTGGCCGCCGCGCAGGCGTGGTGCACCGAACAGGGCGGCCATTTTCTGTCGCCCTTTGACGATGTTGATGTGATCGAAGGGCAAGCCTCGCTTGCGGTTGAGATCGAAGCGCAGTTGGGTGGGTTGCCGGACCACATCCTTTTGCCAGTAGGCGGTGGCGGCATGTCTGCGGGCGTGGCTACGTGGTTTGGCGATCGAACCCATTGCCTGTTTGTGGAACCCAAAGGCGGTGCCTGTCTGCACGCGGCAATGGCAGCAGGACATCCGGTGGCATTGGATCAGGTGGACAATTTCGTTGACGGTGCTGCGGTTGGTCGGATCGGTGAAAAACCGTTCGAATTGCTGAAATCCCGTCATCTGTCGGATGCTCTGGTCCTGTCCGAAGACCGCATATGCACAACCATGATCGATATGCTGAATGTCGAAGGCATCGTTCTGGAACCCGCCGGGGCCCTCGCGATTGAGGCGCTGAGCGATATTCAGAGTTTTATCCGAGGGAAAACCGTTGTCTGCGTAACCTCTGGTGGCAACTTCGATTTCGAACGTCTGCCCGAGGTCAAGGAACGCGCGCAGCGCTATCTGGGGGTGAAGAAATACTTCATCCTGCGCTTGCCACAGCGCCCTGGCGCATTGAAAGAGTTCCTGAACATCCTTGGCCCCGAGGATGACATTGCGCGGTTTGAATACATGAAGAAATCGGCACGTAACTTCGGCTCGGTTCTGATTGGTATCGAAACCCGCAAGCCCGAAAACTTTGCCCGTCTGTTCGCGCATCTGGATGAAGCCGGGTTCACTTTTACGGATATCACCGAGGACGAGACCCTCGCCCAGTTTGTGATCTGAGAAAATGACCAGACTGCAAAGTTGTCTGTCGCGGCGATGGATCAGCTGCGTTTGAAACAGACAATATACAGGGCCGGGTTGTCACCCATCGCTAGTGTACCTGTTTGCTGCCTGTACGGCGCCGCTCAGAGCTCGTTCAATCCTGCCTGAAACTCCGTTGCTGAGGTCCGAAATGTGCCGACTATTTCGGCGATATCGACGGTTGCGGCCTGACCCTGTGCCGAATGGCGCTCACCATCCTGGCAGAGCCTGGCCAATGTCCTGAATCCCAGACTAAGCGCGCTGCCCTTCAAGGAGTGTAGATGCTGTTCGAAGTCAGACCGATCATCATCGACCTGCAAATGCTCCAGGCCTTGTTGCACCTCATCGAGAAAGATTTCCACTACCTCGTCAAACTCGTCGGCGCCGACCTCGTCCCGCAGCTGTCTGACCCTGGACCAGTCGATCATGGCCATCCTTTCCCTAAAGATAACGACCCGATTATCACTACAGGCCGTTGGTAAATCCGTGGTTAAGATGGATGCATTTACGACCTTCACAGGATGTTAAACAGCCGTGCGCTAGGGTCGTCCCGTTCCGCATTATGTGGCAGAGCTGAGGGTCAGGTGGCAGAGGTCAGTCAGGCAGAAACAAAGGCAGAGCTGGATTTTGGTGCGATTCGCAAGGTGCTGGTCGTTGATGACAGTCGTCTGCAACGTCGCATCCTTGTGGCCTCGCTGAAGAAATGGGGCTTTGAGGTGCTCGAGGCCGATAGCGGAGAGGCCGCCATCGAAATCTGTGCGGCCATGTCCCCCGACCTGGTCCTGAGCGACTGGGTCATGCCGGGGATGAGCGGGCTGGAATTCTGTCAGGCATTTCGGGCGTTGGAGAATGACGAATACAGCTATTTCATCCTTCTGACTTCAAAAAGCGAAAAGCAGGAGGTTGCGCGCGGACTGGATGCCGGGGCGGATGATTTTCTGATCAAACCTCTTGAGGCCGATGAATTGCGGGCGCGCATATCTGCGGGCGCACGGATATTGGATATGCAGCGTGAGCTGTCTGATAAGAACCGAATGATCGAGACCGCGCTCGAAGAACTGAAAGTGGTCCATGATGCGATCGACAAGGACCTGATTCAGGCGCGTAAGATACAGGAATCTCTGGTCCCCGAACTCACGCGTGATTTCGGTAGGTCGCGTATCAGCATGTTGCTGAAACCTTGTGGGCATATCGGTGGCGATCTGGTGGGAATGTTTTCACCGGGGGTCAACCGTGTGGGGTTTTACAGCATCGATGTGTCCGGCCACGGCATCACCTCGGCGATGATGACAGCACGGCTGGGCGGGTATCTGTCCAGCAAACATTTCGATCAGAACGTGGCGATGGAAAAGCGGTTCGATAAATTTTACGCATTGCTACCACCTGATCAGGTGGCAGAGATGCTCAATTCCCGCCTTATGGCTGATGCTGGCGTCGAAGAGTATTTTACCATGGTCTATGCCATTATCGACCTGCGAAACGGACATCTCAAGATGGTGCAGGCAGGGCATCCGCATCCGCTGTTGTTGCGACAGGATGGTGGGACCGAGTATCTGGGGCAAGGTGGCCTGCCCATCGGACTGTTGCCGGATGTCACGTTTCAGCGAACCGATACCTACATGAAGCCCGGTGACAAGCTGTTGCTATATTCAGACGGGTTCACGGAATGCCGGATGGCGGATGGATCCCTGCTGGAAGAAGAGGGGCTGTGTAGAATGGTGACGGATTGTGCCACCGATCTCAGCGGGCCCGAATTTCTGGACGATATGTTCTGGCGGCTGACACAGGCCATGGATCCGGACCAGGGTATGGATGATGACGTATCTGCGGTTTTCTTTGAATACAGCGGGCCTTAAAGCCCCATCAGGTGTCCCGAAGCGAAATGTCGGTCGCCGCTGTTGCCCAGCATCTGCGCGGCATCCGCACTGTCCAGCCAAAGGGCTTCGTGGAATGGCTCTGAAGGTGGACCTATGCGGCGCACAGGGCGGGCTCGATATATCAAACAGACCTTTTCGGCCCACAGGTCATATTCGGGCATGTATGTGAAACGGCGAAAGGCGCCGACCCGCCGCGGGCCGGCAATCAACCAGCCGGTTTCTTCAAAGACTTCGCGATGCAGGGCGGTGATGGGCGATTCGCCCGGGTCAATACCGCCACCCGGCAACTGTAGATCAGGGCCGGGCTCTGTCTGGCAGGTCAGCAACAGATGTCGTCCTCGAGGCAACAATGCGTATACACCCACACGTCGTGTGTATTTGCGCCCCGCTTGTGGGGTTTCACCGAACCGTCTGATCATGTATGGCCCCTTACAACCCGAAATCTTCGACCTATATGCTGGCGGTATGCCAATCTGTGGCGTTTAAGGAAACCCCATGTCTCTTGGAACAAAAATCGCGTGGGACGACACCGTCCTGCCCTTTCAACTTGATATACCGGATATGCGCGGACGTGTGGCGCGGCTGGACGGAGTGTTGGATGGCATTCTGAAACAGCATGACTATCCCGAAAAGGTCGAGGCTTTGGTGGCCGAGATGGCCTTGCTGACTGCTCTGATCGGCCAGACCGTCGCGTTGCGCTGGAAGCTGTCGCTTCAGGTTCAGTCCAAAGGCGCCGTTCGGATGATCGCAACCGATTACTACGCTCCGCAGGCCGAGGGCGAACCGGCTCGCATCCGCGCCTATGCCAGTTTTGACCCGGACCGCCTGACTGATTCCACACCGTTTGATCAGGTGGGTGAAGGCTATTTCGCCATCATGATTGATCAGGGCGAGGGCACGCAGCCTTACCAGGGGATCACACCGCTGGCTGGCGGCTCTCTCAGCGCATGCGCAGAGGCGTATTTCGCACAGTCCGAACAGTTGCCGACGCGGTTTTCACTGAGTTTCGGCAAATCAACTGAACCTGGCGTCGGTGAGCACTGGCGCGCAGGCGGCATCATGCTGCAGCACATGCCCAAAGCGTCACCATTTGTAGCCAACGCAGAGGGTGACGGTCAGATTCTGTCGGCGGATGATCTGGTTGACGGTGAGGAAGGTGAAAATTGGGGGCGCGTCAACATCCTTCTGGATACTGTTGATGACCTTGAACTGATCGGCCCTTCGATTGCGCCAACCGACCTGTTGATCCGGCTGTTTCACGAGGAACAGCCACGGGTTTATGATGCGCAATCGGTTCAGTTCGGCTGCACCTGCTCGGAAGAGCGCGTGCGCCAAAGCCTGTCGATCTATTCGGCGCGCGACATCGAAAAGATGACAACCCCCGAGGGCCAGGTCACCGCCGATTGTCAGTTCTGTGGTGCCCATTACGTATTGGACCCCGTCACCGTTGGCTTCGATGCCGGTGAGGCCTGATCCAACAGAACAGCTGCGGGCGGCCCTGAGCCGCCCCGGCAACGGGTCCAGTGATTTCGATCTGAACCCTGATGCGGTTTTGCCAGCGGGGCGCAAGCTACGTCCAGCCGGGGTTCTGGTTCCGATTCTTGTAACGGATGAGGCCCCGCGCCTGCTTTTGACCAAGCGCTCATCGGCGCTGAAACACCATCCCGGCCAGATCGCCTTTCCTGGCGGAAAACAGGATGAGACCGATCCGGATGTAACCGCAACCGCCCTGCGGGAAGCACAGGAAGAGATTGGCCTTTCCTCGGATTTGCCTGAAATTCTCGGGCATTTGCCTACCCATGAAACCGTGACGTCTTTTGTCGTAACCCCGGTTGTCGCGATCCTACGAGACGGGTTCGACCCAATTCCTGAGCCGGGTGAAGTTGACGAAGTTTTTTCAGTCCCACTTGCGCATGTTCTAAACCCTGCGAATTATATCGTTGAGTCGCGTCGCTGGCGGGGCCAGCGGCGGTATTATTTCACCGTGCCCTATGGCCCTTATTACATCTGGGGGGCTACGGCCCGGATGTTGCGGGGCTTGGCTGCGCGGGTGAGTGAATGATGAAGCTATCAGAAAGCTGGGTTACAAACCCGGCAACCCAGACAGTCTGCGCCGTTTTGATCGATGCCGGTTTTCAGGCGCTTTTCGTCGGCGGTTGCGTCCGCAACGCGCTTTTGGGGGCGCCGGTCTCGGATCTGGATATTGCCACGGACGCTCCGCCCCAGCAGGTGCTGGATTTGATGCGGGCGGCGGGGTTGAAGGCCATTCCGACTGGGATCGAGCATGGCACGATAACCGTTGTCAGCCAAAGCATCCCGCATGAGATCACGACCTTCCGGCGAGATGTCGAAACCGATGGCCGCCGGGCTGTTGTGGCGTTCTCGGACAATGTTGATGAAGATGCCAGCCGGCGCGATTTCACCATGAACGCGCTGTATGCCCGCCCGGATGGGACGCTTTTGGACCCGCTGAACGGACTGCCCGATCTAAAGGCCCGAAAGGTCCGGTTCATAGGCAACGCCCAGCACCGCATCCGCGAAGACTATCTGCGCTCTTTGCGCTATTTTCGGTTCCACGCCTGGTATGGGGATGCCGAAGCCGGGTTTGATCTCGAAGCCCTGTCGGCCATCGCAACCAATCTGGACGGATTGGCAGGCCTGTCGCGCGAACGGGTTGGGGCCGAGTTTATGAAATTGCTGACCGCGCCTGACCCTGCGCCTTCGGTCGCTGCCATGCGCAGCACGGGCGTTCTGGCACAGATATTGCCGGGTGTTGAGGATCGATCACTTGCCCCGCTGATCGCCTTGGAACAACAGGCTGGTGCAAAGCCCGAGCCGGTCCGGCGGCTTTCCTCCATCGCCACGCCCGAGATTGCCCAGACCCTGCGTCTGAGCAAGGCCCAGACGCAACGCCTGACACGGATGCGGGATGAGGCCGCGGGAACCGCGGGCACTGCCGAGCTTGGGTTCCGTTATGGCGAAGAGGACGGCCTGCACGAAGTTCTGCTGCGTTGTGCTTTGTTGGAACAGCCCTGGTCCGAGGATAAGCGGCAAGCGCTCCGGGACGGGGCAGCAGCGGATTTTCCCGTGCGGGCCGCTGACCTGATCCCTGACTTTACCGGCCCGGCGCTGGGCAAGAAACTGGCCGAGCTTGAGGCGCGCTGGATCGCCTCGGGTTTCACCCTGACGCGCTCCGAGTTGCTGGTCGAGTAAATTGAAGTCTCAAAAGGGGATGACAAGCCGGATCGTTTGTGTTTTCTTGCGCCTGTAACATGAATGGAGGGATGCGAATGTATTACGGGATCTGGTTCGGCTAAAGCCATAACACTTGACCCGTAGGGGTGGTGTTCTGGCGCCATCTTTTTTCGCATGACTTGTTATCTGCTCAATCGGAGCACTCTCTATGTTTCGCTATTTCGAAAATCTCGTCGACCCTTTTGTCGACTACGAAGAAACCGACAAACCGCCGACACGGCTGTGGCCCTTTATGTTGAACTATTCCCGCCCTTTTATGCGGGTGTTCTTCTGGGCCGGATTGATTTCGGTCGTGGTGGCCGCGGTTGAGGTCGGTCTGATCTATTATATGGGTCGCGTTGTTGACTTGCTGTCCGCCCCGCCGGACGAAGTTTGGCGGACCCATAGTACGGAACTGATCCTGGTGGCGCTTTTTGTGCTGCTGCTGCGACCCATGCTGCATGTCGTTGACGTGCTGTTGCTGAACAACACTATCCTGCCGAATTTTGGCACTCTGATCCGTTGGCGCGCGCATAAGCACGTGTTGCGGCAATCGGTGGGCTGGTTCGAGAATGATTTTGCAGGCCGCATTGCCAACCGGATCATGCAGACGCCGCCCGCTGCGGGTGAGGCCGTGTTTCAGGTGTTTGATGCGATTTCCTTCTCGCTGGCATACCTGATCGGCGCAGCCATTTTGTTGATGACGGCTGATGCCCGGCTGCTGTTGCCGTTGTTGATCTGGCTCGTGCTGTATGGGTTTCTGGTGCATTGGACGGTGCAGCGGGTGGGACCGGCTTCGAAGGCGGCCTCAGACGCGCGCTCGGCCGTAACGGGCCGGGTTGTGGACAGCTATACCAATATCCATTCCGTAAAGATGTTTGCCCATGGGGCACAGGAACTGGATTATGCGCGCGAAGCGATCGAGGAAACCCGCCGTACCTTTCAGGCTGAGATGCGGATTTTCACCATCATGGATGCGGTTCTGGTTGCATTGAACGGGTTGCTGATCGTTGGTGTGGTTGGCTGGGCGATTGCTCTGTGGATGCAGGGCAGTGCTACGGTCGGTGTGGTCGCGGCGGCCACAGCCCTGACCCTGCGCCTGAACGCGATGACCGGATGGATCATGTGGGCGCTGACCAGTTTTTTCCGCCAGCTTGGTGTCGTTGCCGAAGGTATGGAGACGATCGCTCAGCCGATCGACCTGTTGGATGCGCCGCAGGCCAAGCCCCTGCATCTGTCCAATGGCAAGATCGAGATTCGTAACCTGTCGCATCATTACGGTCGCAAGACCGGCGGGCTGGATCATATCAACCTGACCATCGAGCCGGGCGAAAAGATCGGTCTGATCGGACGGTCGGGGGCTGGGAAATCGACCCTAGTTAAGCTCCTACTTCGGTTCTACGATGTGGAGCAGGGGGCCATTTTGATCGACGATCAGGACATTGCTCGGGTCACTCAGGACAGCTTGCGCATCCATATCGGTATGGTGCAACAGGACAGCGCGTTGCTGCACCGCTCGGTGCGCGACAATATCCTCTATGGCCGCCCCGAGGCTTCCGAAGAGCAGATGATTGCCGCGGCCAAACAGGCCGAGGCGCATGAGTTCATCCTTGACCTGCAGGACCCGAAGGGGCGTACCGGCTATGATGCGCATGTGGGCGAGCGGGGCGTGAAGTTGTCAGGTGGTCAGCGGCAGCGGGTGACGCTGGCGCGGGTGATCCTGAAGGACGCGCCGATCCTGTTGCTGGATGAGGCGACCTCGGCGCTGGATTCCGAGGTCGAAGCATCGATTCAGGAAACGCTCTATGGCATGATGCAGGGCAAATCCGTGATCGCGATTGCCCACCGCCTCAGCACCATTGCCCAAATGGATCGCATCCTGGTGATGGATGGCGGCCGGATCGTCGAGCAGGGCACCCATTCCGAATTGCTGTCACAGGGCGGGCTTTACGCCCAGTTCTGGGCACGGCAATCTGGGGGCTTCCTGAACACGGAGGCAGCTGAGTGAAACTTGCCGATCTCATAGATCCGTTCAAACCCACCGAAACGCCCCCGCCGCAAAGGCTGGGGGCGTTCATTCGCTGGTGCCTGTCCGGAGCTTGGCCGATGATCCTTGTCGCCTCCGTGTTTTCGGCCTCTGCCGGGGCGATGGAGGCCGGAACCGCCTGGATGCTGGGTCTGGTGATCGACATGGCAAACGAAAGCGGGCCGGATGGGGTTCTGACGGCGGGCAATCTTTGGATAATTGGAGGGGTCGCCGCATTTTTCATGCTGCTGCGACCGGCGCTGTTTGGTCTTTCGGCCTTTTCCAACAACTATATTGTCATGCCCAATATCCCGCCCTTGGTTCTGGCCAAGCTGAACCGGTGGACTTTGGGTCAGTCTGTGACCTATTTCGACGACGATTTTGCCGGGCGGATCGCTCAGAAACAGATGCAAACTTCGAACGCGATGGCCTCGGTCGTGTCCGAGACGATAAGCGCAATGGTTTTTGCGCTGGCGTCTCTGGCAGGGACTTTGCTTTTGTTAGGGTCTATTCATCTGCTGGTCATGCTGCCCTTCGCCGCCTGGTTGGCGGTTTATTTCCTGCTGATCCGCTGGTATTTGCCACGCATCCGGGCACGCTCAGCGGCGCGGGCCGGGGCGCGGGCGATGGTGTCGGGGCAGGTGGTCGACACGATCACCAATATCAAAACCGTCAAGCTGTTCGCCCATTCCGAGTTCGAGGATCAGGCGGCCCGAAACTCGATGGTCGATCTGCGCGAAAAGATGTTGGCCTTTGGCAAGCTCTCCGCCAGTTTTAGGTTCATACTGATGGTTCTGGCCGGGGTGTTGCCCGTGATGCTGCTGGGGGTGACCTTGCTGCTGTGGCGGTCCGGGATGGCCAGCGCTGGTGATATCGTTGCGGCGGGCGCGATGTCCGTGCGAATTTCGCAGATGACCGGCTGGGTCAGTTTCACCCTGATGGGGCTTTATGCCAATGTTGGTGAGATCGAGAATGGCATGAAGACGCTCGCCAAGCGCGACCGGGTCGAGGATGCGACAGGGGCAGTCAGGCTGAGCGTGCCAGAAGGTCAGATCGAATTTGACCATGTCAGCTTTGCCTATGGCGGTGACATCGGCGGCGTAACCGACGTGCACATGACCGTACATCCTGGCGAAAAGCTGGGTATCGTCGGGGCATCGGGTGCGGGGAAATCTACGCTCGTTTCACTTCTACTCAGGCTCTATGAAGGGGAAAACGGCGCAATTCGGATTGATGGGCAGGATGTGTCACAGGTGACGCAGGACAGTCTGCGCAGTCAAATCGGAATGGTCACGCAGGAAACTGCGATGTTCAACCGCTCGGCGCGGGAGAATATCCTATATGGCCGCCCTGATGCCTTGGAAGGCGATATGATCGCCGCGGCGCAAAAGGCCGAGGCGCATGAATTTATCCTTGGCCTGCGGGATGCCCATGGGCGCAAGGGCTATGATGCTCATCTGGGCGAGCGCGGCGTCAAGCTGAGCGGCGGTCAGCGGCAGCGGATTGCGCTTGCACGCGCCATCCTGAAAAACGCGCCGATTCTGGTGCTGGATGAGGCAACCTCGGCCTTGGATTCCGAGGTTGAAGCCTCAATCCAGACCGCGCTGCATCGGGTGATGCAGGGCAAGACGGTGCTGGCGATTGCACATCGGCTGTCGACGCTAAGCGAGATGGACCGGATCGTCGTTCTGGATCAAGGGCAGATCGTTGAAATGGGAAGCCATGACGACTTGCTGGAACAGGGCGGGCTTTATGCCCGGTTCTGGGATCGCCAATCGGGCGGGTTTATTCAGGCCGCCGCCGCCGAATAAGGGTTTTGTTGTGGGTAAAGCCCAGCTATCAGGCCCTCATGACGCAGCATTACAGCATTTTACGCCTTGGTCATCAGGGCGACGGCATCGCCGATGGACCGATCTACGCCCCCCGCACCTTGCCAGGGGAGGTGGTCAGCGGGACATTGGTTGGTCAAGTGCTGAGCGACATTCGGGTCGAGACCCCCTCTGACCAGCGGGTCAAAGCACCGTGCCGTCACTACAAAGCCTGCGGTGGCTGCCAGCTGCAGCATGCCGCGGATGATTTCGTCGCGGATTGGAAGGTCGAGGTCGTGCGCAACGCGCTGGCCGCGCAGGGGCTCGAGGCCCCGATGCGGCCGATCTATACCTCGCCGGAACGATCACGGCGACGGGCTACGATTGCGGTTCGGCGGACCAAAAAAGGCACCATGGCCGGGTTCCATGGCCGCGCCTCGGACACGATCACCGAGATTTCCGATTGTCATCTGCTTGATCCGGCCCTGATTGCAGCTGTCCCCGTGGCCGAGGCGCTTGCCCTTTTGGGTGGTAGCCGCAAAGGGGCGCTGGCGGTCACGCTGACCCTTTCTGATGGCGGTTTGGATGTCGCCGTCAAAGGGGGCAAACCGCTGGATGGTCCGCTTGAACTGGCGCTGGCACAGGCGACCGAGACACATGGGCTTGCGCGGCTCAGCTGGGACGGCGAGGTGATCGCCTCGCGTCACGCCCCGATTCAGCGATTTGGCGCGGCGGCTGTTGTGCCGCCTCCGGGGGCGTTTCTGCAGGCCACGAAGGATGGAGAACAGGCTCTATTACAGGCGGTTTTGCAGGCAACCAAGGGGGCCAAACGGGTTGTCGACCTGTTTGCGGGCTGTGGAACATTTTCACTGCCACTGGCCCAGGACGCCGAAGTTCACGCGGTTGAGGGCGAGGCCCTGATGACCGATGCTCTGGATCAAAGCTGGCGTCGCGCGCAAGGCCTGAAACGGGTCACGACCGAAGCCCGCGACCTGTACCGACGCCCGCTGATGCCTGATGAGCTGAAGAACTTTGACGCGGTTGTCCTGGACCCGCCCCGCGCCGGGGCTGAGGTGCAGGTGGCCGAGCTGGCGCAGGCGCTACCGGCAGTGATCGCCTATGTCTCATGCAATCCGGTCACCTTCGCGCGGGACGCAAAAAATCTGATTAACGCAGGCTATACCCTTGAATGGGTACAGGTGGTTGACCAATTTCGATGGTCGTCACACACGGAACTTGCCGCGCGGTTTGCACTGAACCCCGCATCATGACCAAACAGGAGAGTTTCAGAATGGGGCTTGCCCAGCGCCTGCATGATATCATTGAAAACCCGACCTTCGGTCGGTTCATCACAGGTGTCATCATCTTCAACGCCATCCTGCTCGGCATGGAAACCTCACCGACGCTGATGGAGGCCGCGGGCCCCCTGATCGTTGTGTTGGACAGCCTCTGCCTGACCATCTTCGTTGCCGAGATCGCGATGAAGCTGGTCGCCACGGGGCGGCGGTTCTTTACCAATGGCTGGAACCTGTTTGACTTCATCGTTGTTGGCATTGCCCTGATCCCAAGCGCCGGTGGCCTGTCAGTTCTGCGGGCGCTGCGGATCCTGCGGGTCTTGCGGGTGATCTCGGTCGCGCCACGGCTGCGCAGGGTGGTTGAGGGTTTCATCTCAGCTTTGCCGGGTATGGCCAGCGTTTTCCTGCTGATGGCGATCCTGTTTTACATCGGCGCGGTAATCTCGACCAAGCTATTCTCGGGCACATTCCCGGACTGGTTCGGCGATTTGGGCCTGTCGGCCTATACGTTGTTCCAGATCATGACGCTGGAAAGCTGGTCCATGGGCATCGTGCGCCCGGTGATGGAGGTTTATCCCTATGCGTGGATATTCTTTGTGCCATTCATCATGGTTACGACATTTGCAGTGGTGAACCTGTTGGTTGGTCTGATTGTGAATTCAATGCAGGATGCCCATCACGCCGAGGATGAGGTGAAAACCGATGCCTATCGTGATGAGGTGCTGGAAAGGCTGGAATCCATCGAACGCCGCTTGCTTGAGCAGTCGAACAGCAAAAAGTGATTTCAGTTTTCTGGATTTCTGGCATAATCACAAAAAAAAGCAGAAGCAGGCATTAAACATGGATCGTCGAGCATTTGGAATGGGTGCTGTGGCTACGCTGGGTCTTTCGGCCTGCGCCTCGGCCAACCCCAGATTTCTGGCCTATGATGGCCCCGAGGTGACCTCTATGGTCATCAACAAAAGCGCGCGGAAGCTTTATCTTCTGCACAATGAACATGTCCTCAAGGAATATAAGGTCGATCTTGGCTTTGCCCCCAATGGCACCAAAACAAAACGCGGCGACGGCCGCACGCCAGAGGGCACCTATCTGATCGACCGGCGCAATCCCAAAAGCCGCTATCACCTGTCGCTGGGGATTTCCTATCCGGATTCGAAGGATATCGCAGAGGCCAAGGCTGCGGGCGTTGATCCGGGCGGTGACATTTTCATCCACGGCGAGCCGAAAACCCGGTCCGAGAAAAAGCGTGCCAAGAAGCAATCGGATTGGACGGCAGGGTGCATCGCTGTCAAGAATGAAGAGATCGAAGAGATCTATGCGATGGTGAATCGCGGCACAGTGATTACGCTGCGCCCGTAACCGGCTTCCAGACGTCAAACCCGAATTGCATATAGTCGCGCTGGTAGGTTTCGGCCGCCAGCGCCTCAAGTTTGGTGTCATAGATATCGCTCAGTGAAAACGGGATATCTGGTCTGGTATTGCCGGGCGCGGGCGGGCTGTCATGACCCAGCCGCCGCGCCAGATCAGGCAGGGCAGTTGCAATTTCTTCCTCGCGCAGGATCAGATCCGGCAGGGCAAAACCGACTACGCCCTCCAACACCTGCGCCTGACTGCACCAAACGCCGTCAACGCGCACAGGGGTTTGTCCCGCCAGGTTTTGCCGCAGGAAGGTCAGAAAAGCCGAGAATGCCTCATAATGCTGTTCGATGGGGTAGTTTTCAGCGCGTAACTGTCCGGGGATCGGAAGCTTGAACCGGTTGCGCAGCATATTGCGGATTTTCAGATAGGCGCCGGGCTCGGTGCTGAGGATATAGGAACAAAAGGCCGAATGTGCGCGTACCAGCGGGTGCCGCACCACGGTGAATTTGCGATGCCCCGGATGATCCTGTAACCACTGGCGGGTCTTTTTGCGGTTTTGATCAGTGATCAGGTCATCCGCACTGATTGAATCAAGCGCTGCCATCCATTGCTTCACAACCCCTTCAATGCCGCTCCGCACGGGCAGATACATTAACGGGGTTTTCGGCGTGGCGACATAGGTCGCAACGGCCGCGCCACGCCGAGGTTCAAAATTCGGAGTTCTGTGCAGGCTGAAACTGTCGATGCGCGACAAGGCCTGTTCGGTCTCATCAGGGTTTGTCACCTTGGACAAGGCCGGCTCAGGGTTTTGGGGTTTGAGCGTGTCGTCGATCGTGGTCAACCGGCCCGATACCCCAAGCCAGGCCGCCAGGCCGTTCAGGCTGTCGAGCCGGTTCAGATCGTCGTAAGCGATGAAAAAGGCGGTTTGCCCGCTGGCCTGAAGATGATGCAGCAAAGTCAGTTGAAAGGCCTGTTGCTGGTCCAGATAGGTTTCGAATTCACGAGGGTTGAAGGCGATCTGCTCGGCGCGCCGCCGTTTGACGTTTTTCAGCTGCCATTGCTTGGTCTCGCGCGCGATCTTCAATGAGATATAGCTGTCCAGAGGGTTGCGCGTCAGAATGATCTTGGCGCAACTCGGATCATCCAAAACAGGCTCTAATACACGCGGATCATGGCCCTGGAAAAAGCGAAACCCGTTCATTTCACCCTCAGCTGATCGGATGGCGTTCAGCAGGGTTTTAGGGTCATTGTCGCGTTCTTCGAGAGTGACGCCCAGCAGGCTGTCCCCCTTTAGCCTGCCAATGAAATGAGGATTGAAGGCCTCACCATGGCTGGAGACACCTTCCAATGCGTTCAGATTTGCCTCAAGCAGGTTCGATCCGGTCCGCATGGCGGCAAGTATTACGAAATAGTCGAATTTGGATGACATGAAACGCTATTGCACCAGATATGGTTTTCGATAAGGCCTGAGTTGCCGGCCAAAAATGTCATCGGCTGGAAAATCTCCCATAAGATAAGGGTGCATACCCTGGTTCTTTAGGTTTTGCAGGAACTTCCCGAACCCGGACAGGTCAACCATCGTAGGGGCTTGGGTCAGGTGGCTGGGGTTTTGGCATCCGGTTTCTTCCAGAATGGATTGCAGAGGCTCCATCGGAGATTCCACAAACTCGGCCAGCGACCAGGTGCGCACTTTGGCCTTGGTCCAGACCGAAGTTAAAACCTCAAGCTGTTTGGTCTCGATTTGTTGCAGGCGGGCGGCTTCGTTACGGATATCCGCGAAATTTCCATTCGAACGGAACAGGGGAATGGCCCAGGCGCCTGTGACAACTGAAATCTGCGCATTTCTGTCGCGCGCCAGAAACCAGTTGATGTCCTGCGTATCCGTGGGGCCAAATTGAAAGCACTGCTTCTCGCCCCGAGTATTCCAGATCAGGTTCGACAAAAACGCCGTAGGATTATAGTCCCGCAGGCTGGCACAATCGCTTAGTGCGCCGTTGACCAAAGGCGCTCCGCCGGCGAATTCCGCACGTTCGGGACCGAAGAGGTGACCGTGGACCTTTGTTCCGGTGGCTTCCGATAGCCAGGGCTCGAAATCTGCGAACAGTTCGGTAAACCCCTGGAATACCGAATAGGGGAACGACGTCAGTCCGTTCTCGCTGCCGTGGCGGGGAAAGCGGCTTTGCATATACAGGCCATCCCGGCCTCGGGTCCTGCGCTCGACCGCTTTCGAGAACAACCGGTCGATCTTGCCCGGGTTGGGTTCTGTAGGCTTCATCGCCTGTGCCTGGTTGGTCAGAAACGCCTGATAAAGCCGATTGGCCTGGGGCCAGATCTTGCGTGCTACAAAACAGTCCGACCGTCGCAATAGCTGTAGATGATCGTCATAAAAGATATGCGGGCGACCTTGATAATCAAATTTGGACAGCGTCAGGGAGCGACTTTCGATATGTGTTGAATAAAGCCGAGTTAGAGTCTGAAAATAGCTTTCGTCGGGAATCCAGACGCGCCGGAAATAGCGATCATATGTTTTGCGTTTGGGATCTTGCAGAATGGCCGACAGCGTTTGACGGGTCAGGCACCACCATTGACTGCCCATATGCGGCACCAGACCTTCGGGTATCGACCGTCGGATTCCGATGGTCCGCTGTAGCTTTACGTAAGCGTCGAACAATTTGCGCTGTTTACGCCACGAGAACGGAAATCTCAGAGTAAATCGTTCCTGATCCAGTCCGCCAATCGTCCAGCTTACATCAGCTGTTGTCGCGCTTTCGATAAAGTCGACACGGGGCCGTTCCGCTAGATATGTGACCAGCTCATCGACGGGCCGTAGCGGCAGGCAGGCGCCCGAGGCCAGAAAGATATGGTGTACATCGGGAAAGGCCTTCAGCATCAGTTCAGCCGCTGATTGCGAGGCTGCAACAATGCCCCAACCGCCCCAGTTGCAGGTGTGGCGCTCCGAGAACCGGATCAGAGGTTCGTCCGCACAGGAGGCTACAAAGTCATCAAAAACAGTGTCCGCAACCTTGCGGTCGACATGGATCACCACCGGGCAGCCGGATGCCGCCCAATGGCGCGCGACCTGTTGCGCCCTTGGAAGCGCGGCGTGCACCAGCATGATGACGCCAAGGCTGCTCATGCCCAGTTCCCTTTCGACATGAGGCCAAGAATCTCAAGCTGTCGCCAGTTGATATATGCCTCGGACCAGTCGCACCAAAACACCGGGCGGTCGTTCAGCCCTTCGGCATAGGCGCGATATTCGCCGGACCCGCGATAGTGCTGACGCCGCTCCATCTCTTCATCTGCCTTGTCGCCCAAGGTGTTGATCAGCTTGGCATGCAGCAACGCCCCGCTGGTTTTTTCGCCACCCCAATCGTCATAGACCTGGTTCAGCCCGCGTGGCAGCAGCGAATGGGTCGAACTGACATAGACATACCGACGGTCCCACTTGACCAGCGGTATCTTGTTCAACGCAGGCGCCTTTTCCGGAGCCTGGCGGAAAAAGACACGGGCGCGCGGTCCACCCTGTATCCAGAGATTCCCGTATTCAGGGTTTTTGCTGATCACATAATTCCCGGCATCGAACCAACGGGCAATCTCGAAGGGGTCTTGCCCTTCACGATAGGGTTCGGCATCTACCGGGCCCTGCGGGTACATGTCGATCAGCATGGTGCCGAAACTGCGGACGGCACAGCCATCAAGCCAGTCGGTCAGGGCACGAATGGGCCGCGTGTCGCAGAACGGATAGATGAAGAACTCATCCGGATCGACCGTCAGAACCCAGTGCCCATCGGCGTATTTGCGCAGCAGATAGTTCGACCAATCAGTGCCATATGTGGCCCGCTTATAGCTGCCGTTGGACTGCCAGACCGATACGTCCGGCTGACTACTCAGAAACTCGCGGGTGCCGTCGTCGCTGTTGTTGTCCACAAACAAAAAGCGATCAACGCCAAGTTTTCGGTAATATTCCAGAAAATAGGGCAGGCGGATTTTTTCGTTTCGCACCACGCTCATCAACAGGATGTCACCGGGTTGAATGGCGTTGGTTTTGTCGGAAACCGCTTCTAATTCGCGCCGTTTGCGAACGCAACGCAACAGGCGGCGCTTGCGCCGCAATCTCATTCGGTATGAATCCAACAGGCTCACGCGACTGCCCAACCTTTGTTTATACGCGAGCATACCCGGGGCCTGAACAAGCCAGAGTGGAGCCGGGCGAATGCCATTTTATGCCACTTTACCATCTAATGAAGCAACGCATTTAAAAGTAGTTAGTCCGAAACGTTGTTTTTCCAGTCAGTTTTGCCCATCAAGCCAAGCTCACACAGTTGGCGCCATCCGATATATTCCACTGATTGTGGATCCCACATGATCGGGCGGTTAATTATGCCGTCATAATAGCTGTCGAACTCCGCCGGGTCGTGAAAATGCTGCGCTCGGGTTTTCTCGATTCTTGATTTGATGACCACCTCGGGCAGGAACTTTGTGTGCAGCAACACGCCTGAAGGGCCGTGGCTCCCCGGTCCGTCATATGTGGCGTTCAAACCTCGGGGCAGGGCGGAATGGCAGGAGTTCACGTAAGCATAGTGCCGCGACCAGCGTACCAGCGGTATTTTGTTTAAAGTTGGTGACCGCTCGGGCCGGTCAGCAAAAAACACGCGTTCCCGTGCACCGCCCTGAACCCAGAGGTTACCCAGCGGCGATTGCCGTTTGGCGCGCAACGGGCCTGGATCAAACCAGCCCAAAACTTCGGTCGGGTCGGTTCCGGGGTCATAGGGCTGTGTGCCGAGCTGTTCTTTGGGGTACAGGTCCAACATCAAGGCTCCGAAAGCGACGCGCCCCTGTGCCTCTAGCTGTTGGGTCAAATCCTGCAGCGGATGGCTGTCCCATTCGGGATAGATAAGCAACTCATCCGCATCCACCATCAAAGTCCAATGGCCGTGACCAAATCGCATCTGTAGCCAGGTCAGCCAATCCAGCCCGTATCGTGAGGCGCGATAGCTGGCATCGGTTTGCCACAGGGATACATCCGGTTGATCTTGCAGATATGCGACCGAGCCATCTTCGCTGCCGTTGTCCACGATCAGAAAATGATCAACGCCCAGCGACCGGTAGTGATGGAAATACCAGGGCAGGCGCGTGATTTCATTTCGCAGGGTGGTAAAGACCAGTATCGCACCCGGGCGTATCTGGTCGGTTCGGTCGACCAGTTGGGTTAACTGATGGCGGCTGCGAAAGGATCGCCACAACAGCCGCCTGCGTTTCAGGCGCAAGCGATAGCGTTGCACCCATCCGATTGGCGGCAGGGTATCGCTCACGCGGCCCTCATCTGTCGTAATGCCCGTTCTGATGCCAGCGCCAGGCATCGGCAATCATCGTCTCTAACACGGACCTTTTGGGGGACCAGCCCAGTTCTTGCCCGGCCCGGTCCGAGCCCGAAACCAGCTTGGTGCAATCTCCGGCGCGGCGTGGACCGATTGTATAGGGCACCGCGCGATTGGTGACGGATTTCGACTGTTCGATCACCTCCATCACTGAAAAGCCGGACCCGGTGCCCAGGTTGAAAACGCGACTGTCTTTGCCCTGTTCCAGCCAGCGCAGCCCCAGAACATGCGCGTCAACCAGATCGCAGACATGCACGTAATCGCGGATACAGGTGCCATCGGGCGTGTCATAGTCGGTTCCGAACACAGTCAGCCCGTCGCGCTTGCCGTCAATCGCATCCAACATCAGCGGAACCAGATGGGTCTCGGGGCGGTGGAATTCGCCTACCTCTCCGTCCGGATCGGCGCCAGCCACGTTGAAGTAGCGAAAAATCACGTGGTTCATCCCGTGAGCGGCCTGGAAATCACGCAGGATATCCTCGATCGCGCGTTTGGAGGCGCCGTAAGCGTTCAGCGGGTTTTGCAGGGTGTTTTCGTCCAGGACCACATTGTCATGTTCGCCAAAGGTGGCGCAGGTCGACGAAAACACGAAATCCAGACATCCAGCCGCCACGGCGGCCTCGATCAGGGTCAGCGAACCGGTGACATTGTTCGCCCAATATCTTCCGGGTTCAGACATCGCCTCACCCACCTGGCTGAGCGCTGCAAAATGCATCACGGCGGCGGGCTGATACTTGGCGAAAACCTCATCCAGCCGCGCCCGATCCAGCAGATCACCCTGTTCGAACGGGCCAAATTTGACCGCGTCCTGCCAGCCGGTGATCAGGTTGTCATAGGTGACAGGTGTGTACCCGGCCAGCGCCAGCGCCTTGCAGGCATGGGATCCGATATATCCGGCACCGCCGGTTACAAGGATATGTGTCATATCAGATCCCGTTATTCCGGTTTTTCAGGGTGCGACAGCCTGCGGCACTCAGTCCAGCCCCATCGCGGCCATCATCTCTTCAAGTTTGGGAACGTCCTGCGGATTGTTTAGTTCCCAGAACTGGCGGCCTTTGGATTCGACTTCAACACACAGAACCTTACGCCCGTTTTCCATGAAACGCAGCTGTTCCAGCCCTTCCAGCTGCTCTAATGGACCGACAGGCCAGGACGGATAAGCCGCCAGCGCGTCAGGGCGGTAGGCATAGACGCCGACATGGTGAAACACCGGCGTTTCCTCCCCACCCGCATAAGTCTGTGAAGTAAAGGGCACGACCTCTTTCGAGAAATACATCGCGCCGTGATCGGCGGCGAAAACGGCGGTTGTTCCACCGACGCGCCCGTGTTTGCGGTCATTCAGCAGGCTGTTGAGCGCATCGCCGTCGCAGCGCAGAACCGGAGTGGCCACCCCAGCCTTGGGTGCGGCACGCAGACCGGTGATCAGATCTTCGACGAACCAATGCGGGGTCAGCGGTGCATCGCCCTGCAGGTTCACCACGATGTCATAGCTTGCCCCCAGCACATCATGCGCTTCGGCGCAGCGTTCGGTGCCATTGCCACAGGTTTCCGAGGTCATCACAACCTCGGCCCCGAACCCTTCGGCCACCTCGCGAATGCGGTCGTCATCGGTGGCAACCACAACGCGGTCCACGCCCGAGACCGAACTGGCAGCGCGCCATGACCGCTCGATCAGAGTCATTGCATTGCCACTGGCCCCGGTGAGCGGCACCAGAGGTTTGCCCGGATAGCGGGTCGAGGCGTAGCGGGCGGGAATGGCGATCAGAACGGACATCAGGCCTCCTTCAGGTCTACACCCGGAGCGTAGGCGATAAAGAACGGGTTTGCATAGCCGTCCTTGCCATAGGTCAGCGGCGCATGATTGTCGAACCGGACAACTTTGCCGCCCGCACCTGTCAGCACGGCGTGACCTGCTGCGGTATCCCATTCCATCGTGCGGCCAACGCGGGGATAGATATCTGCCTCGCCCGTCGCAATCAGGCAGAATTTCAGCGACGAGCCCGCGCTTTTGCTGTCCTGCACTTGATATTTGTTGATGTAATCGTCGGTCGCCTGGTCACGATGTGACTTCGAGGCCACGACCAAAAGCGCGGAATTGTCTGGATCAGAGACCGAAATCGGAGCCACGGCGCCGGGTTGATCCTTGTCCAGCGCGCCGGTTTCCTCGACCGATTGCCCGTCGGCCAAAGTATAGAACATCCGGCCGCGGGCTGGCGCATAAACCACGCCACGCGTTGGGGTGCCGTTTTCGACCAGCGCGATATTAACGGTGAAATCGCCGCGCCGGTTGATGAACTCTTTGGTGCCATCCAGCGGATCAACGATCAGGAACGTATCGCCTTTTTCAGAATGCGAGGCGGCCTGTTCCTCAGTCACCAGCAGGATATCGGGGAACGCCACGCGCAGACCGGCCGAGATCAGCGCATCGGCGGCCTCATCTGCTTCGGTCACGGGGCTGGCATCGGATTTGACCTTCACGTCAAACTCATCCGAGTTATAGATGTCCATGATCGTATCGCCCGCTTCCAGGGCCAGACGTCGGATGACGGGGATGAGGGCATCATAGGTCACAAAAAAGCTCCGTTCCTGTGATTTGTTGATCGAATAACCTGACGGCCTTATGCTGTGCTGGTTACGGAACGGCAAGAATTTCGTGCCAGATTGCAGGCAATAATACAGGAAAGACGCTTCGGGTGTTTTATTACAAGCGAAACCGGTCGCTTATAGGCGGTGCGTTTACGACGGCGGAACTGGTGTTTCACGCCGTGGTCCGGAATGTCCGATCTCAACACAGCAATGCTGTGCTTTCGGTGCTTATCAATATTTTCCAGGTTCTGGTGCTGGTGAGTGTGTTTTACGTGATCATGTCCCTTCTTGGCGCGCGCGTTGCCAAAATCCGGGGTGAGTTCATTCTGTATCTGCTGTCTGGGGTTTTCCTGTTTCTGACGCACATTAAAGCCGTCGGTTCGGTTTCCGGAGTGGACACGGGTAATAACCCGATGATGCTGCATTCGCCGATGAACATGATGGTCGTGCTTATGGCTGCTGCTTTCGGGTCGCTGTATACTCAGGTTTTGACAATCGTTATCATCCTGTTTGTCTACAGCGTATCGGTTGCTCCGCTGGAAATTCAGGAGCCCGGTGGCGCCTTTGCCATGCTGATGCTGGCCTGGTTCACGGGCTGTGCGGTCGGCGTGGTGTTCATGGCGATCAAGCCCTGGTTTCCGACCACTGCCACGATCATGAGCACGATTTACCGGCGCCTGAATATGGTGTTCTCGGGAAAAATGTTCGTCGGCAATGCGCTGGGCGGGTTCATGTTGACCATGTTCGCCTGGAATCCGTTGTTTCACATTATCGACCAGTGTCGGGGTTTCGTTTTTCGAAATTACTATCCGCGCAATACCAACTGGGAATATCCTGTCTGGGTCGGGTTGGCTCTGTTGTTGATCGGCTTGCTTGGAATTTTCTTTACCCGCCAGCATGTGTCGCAAAGCTGGAGCGCACGCCGTTAACCCGCCACGCGCAAGGTCAGGTTGATCCGCCCGCCTTTTGGCAACAGTTTTGAAGACCCGAAACGAATGCGATCTACCCCGTGATAGGTTAGGCGCGCGGGTCCGCCCATCACAACAACATCGCCCGAGCCAAGCCAGATCGATTCCGTTTTGCCCCCTCGGGTCGTGTTGCCAATGCGGAACAACGCGTCGTCACCTAATGAGATCGAAAGGACCGGCCAGGAAAAATCGGCCTCGTCCTTATCCTGATGCAGGCCCATTCGCGCCCCTTCGCCATAGTAGTTGACCAAGCAACAATCAGGGTCACGTTCGGGGCTGGCAAGATCGCGCCAGATATCCAGAATGCAGTCTGGAATGGTGGGCCATTCCATGCCCTTTGGATGGTGCGGCTGGTACCTGTACCCGTTCTTGTCAGTGACCCAACCCAGCGCCCCGGCTGAGGTCATGCGAACAGACATTTCCTTGCCCGAAGGGGTGGTCGGGCGGAACAAAGGTGCTGATTTCAGAATCGGACGCAACAGCGTGATCAGCTGTGCCTGGGCAGCTCCGTCAAGGTAAGCTTTCCTGATTTCAAAACCGCGTAAAAGCAGCCGCGCCATTCCAGATTCCTCAATCCTTGCCAAAACCTTGCAAAAAAGGCTGCAGATTCCTGAAAACCTGCATTTGTGAATGCTTGCAGGCCCCTGTTCCCGTCCTTATATACGCCGGGACGCGCGATGGTGTAGGACCATTGCGCAAATCAGATCGGGGCCAGATGCCATAACGGGTCGGGCCTCGGGACATCGCCTTGAAGAGAAAGGGATTGAACATATGGGAAAAGTAATCGGGATTGACCTCGGCACCACCAACTCGTGCGTTGCCATCATGGACGGCTCGCAGCCGAAGGTCATCGAAAACGCCGAAGGGGCGCGGACCACGCCCTCGATCGTCGCCTTCACCGAAGATGAGCGACTGGTCGGTCAGCCTGCGAAACGCCAGGCGGTCACCAACCCTGACAACACGGTTTTTGGCGTCAAACGCCTGATCGGTCGTCGTGTAGATGATGCCGAAGTCGAAAAAGACAAGAAAATGGTACCATACGCCATCGTTGATGGCGGCAATGGCGACGCGTGGGTCGAAGCCCGCGGTGAAAAGTACTCCCCAAGCCAGATTTCGGCCTTCACTCTGGGCAAGATGAAGGAAACTGCTGAAAGCTACTTGGGTGAGGAAGTCACACAAGCCGTTATCACCGTTCCGGCCTATTTCAACGACGCACAGCGTCAGGCGACCAAAGATGCCGGTAAAATCGCCGGCCTGGAAGTGCTGCGGATCATCAACGAACCGACAGCTGCCGCTCTGGCCTATGGTCTGGACAAGGAAGAAACCCAAACCATCGCGGTTTATGACCTTGGTGGCGGCACCTTCGACGTAACCATTCTGGAAATCGACGACGGGTTGTTCGAGGTTAAATCGACCAATGGCGACACCTTCCTGGGTGGTGAAGACTTTGACATGCGCATCGTCAACTACCTGGCGGATGAGTTCAAAAAGGAACACGGTGTCGATCTGTCCCAGGACAAGATGGCGCTGCAGCGTCTGAAAGAAGCTGCGGAAAAAGCCAAGATCGAACTGTCCTCGACCTCACAAACCGAGATCAACCAGCCGTTCATCTCGATGGGCGCCAACGGCCAGCCGCTGCACATGGTCATGAAACTGACCCGTGCCAAGCTGGAATCGCTGGTTGGTGATCTGATCAAGAAGTCGATGAAGCCCTGCGCGGCTGCTCTGAAAGATGCTGGCCTGTCGGCTGGCGATGTAGATGAGGTTGTTCTGGTCGGTGGTATGACCCGGATGCCGAAAGTGATCGAAGAGGTCACTAAATTCTTCGGCAAAGAGCCGCACAAAGGTGTGAACCCGGACGAAGTGGTTGCCATGGGCGCCGCCATTCAGGCCGGTGTTCTGCAGGGTGACGTCAAAGACGTTGTTCTGCTGGACGTGACACCGCTGTCGCTGGGTATCGAAACGCTGGGTGGTGTGTTCACCCGACTGATCGACCGCAACACCACGATCCCGACGAAAAAGTCTCAGGTCTTCTCGACCGCCGAAGACAACCAGAACGCCGTGACCATTCGCTGTTTCCAAGGGGAACGTGAAATGGCTGCGGACAACAAGATCCTGGGCCAGTTCAACCTCGAAGACATCCCGCCCGCACCGCGCGGCATGCCGCAGATCGAGGTGACTTTTGACATTGACGCCAACGGCATCGTCTCGGTTTCGGCCAAGGACAAAGGCACTGGCAAAGAGCAGAAGATCACCATCCAGGCATCGGGCGGCCTGTCCGACGAGGACATCGAAAAGATGGTCAAGGACGCCGAAGAGAACGCGGAGGCCGACAAGGAACGCCGCGAGCTGGTCGACGCAAAGAACCAGGCGGAAAGCCTGATCCACTCGACAGAAAAGTCGATGGAAGAACATGCCGACAAGGTTGATCCAACAACCATCGAAGCCATCGAGCTGGCGATTGCCGCGCTGAAAGACGAGCTGGAAACCGAGAATGCCGACAAGATCAAGTCGGGCATCCAGAACGTTACCGAAGCGGCCATGAAGCTGGGCGAAGCCATCTACAAAGCGCAAGCTGAAGACGGCGAAGATGAACCTGCCGCTGCGGATGCTGCACCGGGCGAGGATGACATCGTCGATGCCGAGTTCGAAGATCTGGACAACGACAAGCGTAGCTAACGGGTAACCGGGCCAATTCGGGCCGGTCCGGTCACCGGGCCGGCCCGATTACGTTGAGGCAGAAGGAAATACTGATGTCAAAACGCGACTATTACGATGTGCTCGGCGTATCCAAGGGTGCATCAGCGGACGAGATCAAGAAAGGCTTTCGCAAGAAGGCCAAAGAATTGCATCCCGACCGCAACAAGGACAATCCGGAGTCAGAGGCACAGTTCAAAGAAGCGAACGAGGCCTATGACGTCCTGAAAGATGCTGAACGCAAGGCGGCTTATGACAGGTTCGGTCATGCCGCATTCGAAAATGGCATGGGCGGCGGTGGCCGACCTGGCGCTGGCTTTGGTCAGGGCGACTTTTCCAGTGCATTCTCGGATGTGTTCGACGACCTGTTCGGCGATTTCATGGGTGGCCAACGGAGCGGGGGCGGTGGACGTCGTGCCGCACGCGGTTCGGATCTGCGCTATAACCTGCGCGTCTCGCTGGAAGAGGCGTATTCAGGTCAGCAGAAAACCATCAATGTCCCGGCAGCGGTTGCCTGTTCGTCCTGCGACGGATCCGGGGCTGAAGGCGGTGTTGAGCCCACCACCTGTCCGACCTGTTCGGGTATGGGCAAGGTGCGTGCGCAACAAGGCTTTTTCACAGTAGAACGCAGCTGTCCGACCTGTTCGGGCCTGGGTCAAATCGTCAAGAACCCCTGCAAATCCTGTCAGGGTGCGGGCCGTGTTGAAAAAGAACGCGCTTTGTCCGTTAACATTCCAGCCGGTGTCGAAACCGGCACGCGCATTCGTCTGGCCGGTGAAGGCGAGGCTGGAATGCGCGGTGGCCCTCCGGGTGATCTATACATCTTTGTAGAGGTCTCAGATCACAGGCTGTTCGAGCGTGACAGCGTGAACCTCTATTGCCGCGTGCCGGTCAGCATGGCCAAAGCCGCGCTTGGTGGTTCGATCGAAGTTCCAACCATCGACGGTGGCCGCGGGCGTGTGCAGATTCCAGCGGGCAGCCAATCGGGTCGCCAGATGCGCCTGCGCGGCAAGGGCATGCCAGCCCTACGCGGTGGCGGTGTTGGAGATATGTTCATTGAGCTGGCCGTGGAAACTCCGGTAAACCTCACCAGCCGCCAGAAAGAGCTGCTGCGCGAGTTCGACGACCTGGGTGAAGATAATCACCCGGAATCCAACAGCTTTTTCTCCTCCGTCAAATCCTTCTGGGACGGGATGAAGGGCTGAAGTCTTTTCCCAAAAAGGGGGCGCTGCCCCCCGCGACTCCCCCGAGGTATTTAGGGCCAGATGAAGCAGGTGATCCGCATTTCATCTGGCTAAAAATACCTCGGAGCGCGAGGCAGCGCCTCGCAAATCTTCGCTTGATTATTGTCGCCGCGCCTGAAATGGTCCGCGCAACCGTTGGGGTGCCTTGTTCGCAAGGCTGAGAGGTGCTGCTGCATCAACCCATCGAACCTGATCCGGGCAATACCGGCGGAGGGAACGGTCTTATGAATACAGACGTTTTCCCTGCCCCGTTGCCCCTAGAAGATGGAGCAACGACATGGCGGCAATTGCCCTGACCATTGCAGGGTCCGACAGCGGAGGCGGGGCCGGAATTCAGGCGGACCTCAAGGCGATGTCGGCGCTGGGCGTTTATGGGGCCAGCGTTATTACGGCGGTGACTGCGCAAAACACCCTGGCCGTGACAGCCGTTCATGGCATTCCTCTGAGTGTGATCCGCGCGCAAATCGACGCCGTGCTGAACGATCTGGATGTCGGGGCGATCAAGATCGGCATGCTGGCAACACCCGAGATTATCGAGACCGTTGCAGATGCCCTGTCGGGCTATGCCGGGCCCATAGTTTTGGACCCTGTCATGATAGCGAAATCCGGGGATGCATTGCTGGCGGGTGACGCAATCCGGACCCTTATGGACCTTCTGATACCACGCGCGACTGTTCTGACGCCCAATTTGCCCGAGGCTGCGCGCCTGCTTGGACAGTCCGAAGCGCAGTCTCCGGATGAAATGGTGGTTCAGGGACAGGCCCTTTGCGCAAAGGGGGCCGCGTCTGTTTTGATGAAAGGCGGGCATAGTCAGGGCGAGATATGTCATGATCTGTTGGTCGACGGTTCGGGATTGGTGGATGAATTCACAGCGCAGCGCCGGAACACAAAGAACACCCACGGGACTGGGTGTACATTGTCCTCGTCAATTTCCGCCGGGTTGGCCAAAGGTCTGAGCTTGCGGGATTCCGTGGCAGAGGCACATGCTTATTTGCAAGGCGCTATCGCCCAGGCTGATGGGCTGTGCGTGGGCCGGGGCCATGGTCCGGTGCATCATTTCCATCGGGTCTGGCCGGCGTGACGATCTGGTCTGTCATAGGGGCAGGAGTGGCCGGTTTGGCTGTTGCGTCCGAATTGGCTCATCGCGGCGCACGGGTGCAAGTCTTTGACCCCGCCGGCCTGCCGGGTCCGCATAGCTGTTCTTGGTGGGCCGGGGGAATGCTGGCCCCGTGGTGCGAGTTCGAAAATGCCGAAGAGCCGGTCTTGCGCCTGGGGCAGGGTGCTTTTGACTGGTGGGCGACCCGGACCAAGGTTCATCAGCGCGGTACTTTGGTCGTTTGCGGTGCGCGCGACTTGCCGGATTTACGTCGATTTGGTCGTCGAACGCAGGGGTATCATGAGGTAGATCAGCAGGAACTAGCTGCATTAGAGCCTGATCTACATGGTTTCGGCAACGGTCTGTATTTCAAGGGCGAAGCCCATATAGACCCACGCATGGCGCTGCAGGATGTGTTCGACAATCTTATCGCGCGGGGCGTTGCCTTTCATCGCGAACCCGCCCCTGCTGGGTTGGAGAACGCGATTGACTGCCGTGGTCTTCAGGCGCGGGACGCCTTGTCTGATCTTCGGGGCGTAAAGGGTGAGATGCTGGTGATCCGCTGCCCTGATGTGACGCTGACCCGGCCCGTGCGCCTGTTGCATCCCCGGATGCCGCTTTACATCGTGCCGCGTGGCGATGGCATCTACATGCTGGGCGCGACGATGATTGAATCCGAGGATAAAACCCGCATCACCGCGCGCTCGATGCTGGAACTGCTCAGCGCGGCCTATGCGTTGAACCCCGCTTTTGGCGAGGCCGAGGTGCTAGAGATCGGCGTCGATCTGCGCCCGGCCTTTCCCGACAATCTGCCTCGGATCAGGCGTCGGGGCGGGACGATTTACGCCAACGGGCTGTACCGCCACGGGTACCTGCTGGCACCTGCGCTGGCCCAAGGCGTTGCCGATCTGGCGCTTGAACACAAACATTCGGAGATGGTCGATGAAGATCGTGCTTAATGGCGAGCCGCGCGAGGTGCGGGCCGAGACCCTATCGGAATTGCTGATGGAATGCGGCTACTCGGGCCGTGTCGCTACTGCGGTGAACGAAGAATTCGTGCCCTCGGGGCTGCGTGTTGCCCATGCTTTGGCAGAAGGGGATCGGATCGAAATCGTCGCGCCGATGCAGGGGGGCTGAGGATGAAATCCTTTTACGGAACCACATTGGCCAACCCGCTGATGCTGGGCACGGCGCAATATCCCAGCCCGGCTATTCTGGAGCAGGCCTTTCGCGAAAGCGGGGCGGGTGTTGCCACGGTCTCGCTTCGCCGAGAATCAGGGGCGGGGCAGGCATTCTGGCAGATGATCCGCGATCTGGGCGTGTTGGTGCTGCCCAACACCGCCGGATGCCATACGGTCAAAGAGGCGGTAACCACCGCCCAAATGGCGCGTGAGGTCTTTGATACCAAGTGGATCAAGCTGGAACTGATCGGCCATACCGACAGCCTGCAGCCGGATGTGTTCCAGCTGGTCGAAGCCGCGCGCATTCTGACCAGCGACGGGTTTCAGGTCTTTCCCTATACGACCGAAGATCTGATTGTTGGCGAACGGCTGCTTGCCGCCGGGTGTGAGGTGCTGATGCCATGGGGCGCGCCGATCGGGTCAGGGCGGGGGCTGAACAATGAATATGCCCTGCGTGCGATGCGGGCAGAGTTCCCGGATGTGCCCTTGGTGATTGACGCGGGCATCGGCCTGCCCAGCCACGCCGCCCACGCGATGGAGCTGGGTTATGACGCTGTACTGCTGAACACTGCTGTGGCCCGCGCCGGGGACCCCGTTTTGATGGCCCGCGCGATGGCCCGCGCGATCGAGGCCGGGCAACTGGCCCATCAGGCCGACCCGATCGAGGCGCGCGATATGGCGGAACCTTCGACCCCGGTTATTGGAAAGGCATTTCTGTCATGACACTCGACCGGTTTTATCCGATCTTCGATCATTCGGACTGGCTGCGCCGGATGCTGCCGCTGGGCATCAAGTTGGTACAGCTGAGGGTCAAGGACCAGCCCATGGATGTGGTGCGTGACCAGATTGCCAAGTCGCGTGACCTGTGCCGCGCAAATGGGACAGTTCTGGTGGTCAATGACTATTGGCAGGCGGCCATCGACGCCGGCTGTGACTGGGTGCATTTGGGGCAAGAGGATCTGGACGAGGCCGATTTGATTGCCATCCGCAAGGCGGGTTTGAAACTGGGCGTGTCCACCCATGATGATGATGAGTTAGAGCGCGTGCTGGCCATGGACCCCGACTATGTGGCGCTTGGCCCGGTCTATCCCACCATCCTGAAAAAGATGAAATGGCAGCAGCAGGGTCTGCCCCGCGTCGCAGAATGGAAAGCGCGTGTTGGAGATACGCCGCTGGTTGGCATTGGCGGGATGAGCGTCGAACGTGCGCCGGGTGTCTTGCAGGCGGGGGCGGATATCGTCTCGGTTGTGACCGATATCACCCTGAATACCGACCCCGAGGCGCGCTTGCGCCAGTGGATCGAGGTCACCAGATGAGCCGATATGCCCGTCAGACGCTGTTGCCAGAGGTTGGGGCAAAAGGGCAGGGCCGACTGTCCTCGGCGCGTGTCTTGGTGGTAGGGGCAGGCGGGTTGGCTGCCCCGGCCCTGCCATTGCTGGCCGGGGCAGGGGTCGGGCAGATCACGATCCTGGATCGGGATCAGGTTGAGCTGTCCAACCTGCATCGGCAGACCTTGTTTTCTGAGGCGGATTGCGGACACCCCAAGGCCGAGCGTGCGGCGGCACGGTGCAAGGCGATCAATGGGGACATAGACGTCAGCGGCAAAAAACAGGCTCTAACAGGCGAAAATGCCAGTAACTCGGTCGCTCAGGCGGATGTGATCCTGGATTGTGCAGACAGCTATGCGGCCAGCTATATCCTCTCGGACACTTGCTTGGCGCAGGGCAAGCCGCTGATCAGCGCCTCGGTGCTTGGGCTGTCGGGCTATGTCGGAGGTTTCTGCGGCGGCGCGCCGTCTTTGCGGGCGCTGTTCCCGGATGCGCCGGACAGCGGGGCCAGCTGCGCCACCGCTGGTGTTCTGGGTTCGGTCGTCGGGACGGTCGGCGCGATGCAGGCACAGATGGCGTTGAACCTGATCCTTGGACTGACGCCCTCGGCGCTGGGTCAGATGGTTCAATACGATGGTCGGACACTCCGTAGCACGGCCTTCCGCTTTGACGATGCGCCCGAGCCGAACAGCTGTTTCCGGTTTCTCTCGGCCGGGCAACTGGCGACAGATGACCAGATCATCGAGCTGCGCAGCCCCGAGGAATCCCCGCGCCCGGTACATCCTGATGCGCAACGGATATCGCCGGATGATCTGAATCAGATAGACCCTAATAAGGGCAAAAGGCTGGCATTGTGCTGTGCTACCGGATTGCGCGCCTGGCGCGCTGCCGAACGAATTCAACCGAATTGGCCGGGCGAGATTGTTCTTGTCGCGGCTTCAACCTCGTGAACAGAAGGAACCGCGAGATATGAAAAAACTGATCGCTGCAATCGCCCTGCTGGCTGCCGCGCCGGCCTGGGCCGAGGATAAGATGACCGTCTTGTTGGATTGGTTTGTGAACCCTGACCATGGTCCAATTATCGTCGCACAGGAAAACGGCTATTTTGCCGACCAGGGGCTTGAGGTTGAGATCATTCCGCCCGCGGACCCCTCCGCGCCGCCGCGTCTGGTGGCCGCTGGTCAGGCCGATCTGGCGGTGTCCTATCAGCCGCAGCTGCACCTGCAAATCCATGAGGGCTTGCCGCTGAAACGGGTCGGCACGCTGGTTGCCACCCCGCTGAACTGCCTGCTGGTGCTGGATGATGGCCCGATCAAGTCGCTGGCCGATCTGCGGGGCAAGAAAATCGGTTTCTCGGTCGCCGGTGTCGAAGAGGCGATCCTGACAACCCTTCTGGGTCAGCATGATATCGGTCTGGATGAGATTGAGATGGTCAACGTCAACTTCTCGCTGTCGCCGTCGCTGATGACCGGTCAGGTGGATGCGGTTATCGGGGCGTTCCGGAATTTTGAGCTGAACCAGATGGATATCGAAGGTGTCGCGGGTCGCTGTTTCTATATCGAAGAGGAAGGCATCCCACCCTATGACGAGCTGATCTATGTCGCCAATCCCGATACGATGGATGCCGACAAAATCGCCCGTTTCTTGGCTGCAACCGAGAAAGCGACCCAATATATCGTCAACAACCCGGAAAAAAGCTGGGAAATCTTCGCGGCCACCTCGACCGAGCTGAAGGATGAGCTTAATGCCCGCGCCTGGGTCGACACGCTGCCCCGGTTCGCACTGCGTCCGGCGGCGTTTGATGCGGGTCGCTATGCGCGGTTCGAGGAGTTCCTGAAGAACAGCGGCATGATCGACAGCCTGAACCCGGTCAGCGACATTGCCATCGATGTGACCGCGCAATGAGCAATTACGGCAAAGCTTTCGCATTGATGCGGGATGCCGCGCAGGGGCCGTGGCGGGATTACACTCGCCACACCTTTGTGGAAGGGATGAAAGACGGAACGCTGCCGCGCGCGGCGTTCCTGCATTACCTGCGACAGGACTATGTGTTCCTGATCCATTTTTCCCGTGCTTGGGCACTGGCAGTTGTCAAATCCGAGACTCATTCGGAAATGCTGGCGGCCGTGGCCACGGTAAATGCGTTGGTTGCCGAGGAAATGCAGCTGCATATCGGTATCTGCGAGGCCGCCGGGATTTCCCAGGAGGAGCTGTTCGCAACCCCTGAACGCGCCGAAAACCTGGCCTATACGCGCTTTGTGCTTGAGGCCGGGTATAGTGGCGATTTGCTGGACCTGCTGGCGGCTTTGGCCCCCTGTGTGATGGGCTATGGCGAAATCGGCACGCGGTTGGCCTCTGAAGCTACATCCGAGGTCTATCGTGATTGGATCGATACCTATGCCAGCGACGACTACCAAGGCGCGTGCAAAGCGGTTGGAGAACTGCTAGATCAGGCTCTAACACGGCGTATTGGTGAGAACTTTGCAGCCTCGCCTCGCTGGGACCGCCTGTGCCAGACCTTCCGCACCGCAACCGAGCTAGAAGTCAACTTCTGGCAAATGGGCCTGACCCCATGACACGGGCGCCCGATCTGAGCATCAACGGCACGGCTACGATTGACGGGGCGACGTTGTTCGCGCCGCTTACCCTGACCCTTGGGGCCGGGCAGTGGACTTGCCTGTTGGGCGGATCGGGCGTCGGTAAAACCACAATTCTACGTCTGATTGCCGGGCTTGATACAGGTGCCGTGTTCACCGGGCAGATCACCGCCGGTGACGGTGCTCCGATGCAGGACCGCGTGGCCTATATGGCGCAGGATGATCTACTGCTGCCCTGGGCAACGGTTGCACAGAATGTCTCGTTAGGTGCGCGGCTTCGGGGCAAGTCGGTCGATCTGGAGCGGCGCAACCGTCTGATTCAGCGCATGCGATTGCAGGATCATATGACCAAGAAACCCGCCGAACTGTCGGGCGGCCAACGCCAACGCGTGGCCTTGGCCCGGACGTTGATGGAAGACCGCCCGATTGTTCTGCTGGATGAGCCGTTCTCGGCCCTTGATGCTCGCACCCGCGCCGACATGCAGGATCTTGCGGTCGAGGCATTGCAGGGCCGGACTGTTCTGCTGGTCACCCATGACCCGGGTGAGGCCGCCCGGCTGGGCCAGTCCATCATGGTGATGACACAGCAGGGCCTGACCCCTTGTGAACCGCCGCATGCACCTGCCCCGCGCCATGTGGACGACCTTGAGACGCTTGAGACGCAAGGTGCGCTGTTGCGCTTGCTGCGCGAGGCGGTCGCATGAAATATCTCTCAGCCCTTGCAGCCACCGTGTTTGCGATTGCGATCTGGCAGGGGATCGTCTGGACGACCGGCCTGCCTAAATTCATCCTGCCAAGCCCCGCCGTGGTGGTCGAGACCTGGTGGCAGAACCGTTGGCTGATCGCCGAACACACTTGGATCACTGCGGTCGAAGTGGTGATTGGATTGGCTTTTGGGACGGTTCTGGGTGTGGTCACGGCGCTGCAACTGGCCAATTCGCGGGCGGCGCGAGTTTTGGTACAGCCGATGCTGGTGTTCACGCAGGCTCTGCCGGTTTTTGCGCTGGCCCCGTTGCTGACGCTTTGGCTGGGCTATGGTCTGTGGTCCAAGGTCGCGATGGCGGTGCTGATCATCTATTTCCCGATCACCTCGTCTTTCTTCGATGGGCTGATGCGGACGCCGCAGGGCTATCTGGACCTTGCGCGCACGATGCAGGCCAGTCCGCGTGCAGTGCTGTGTTATATCCGCATTCCGGCGGCGATGCCCTCGCTGGCGTCGGGGATGAGGCTGGCCGCCGTCTATGCGCCGATCGGGGCGGTGATTGGTGAATGGGTCGGCTCGTCCCAAGGGTTGGGATATTTGATGCTGTTGGCCAATGGCCGTGCAAAGACTGATCTGATGTTCGCCGCGATGCTGACCTTGGGGGTGTTTTCCATCGTGTTGCATATGGTTGTCCGCCGCGCCACTGCCCGCATGGCAGGTGAGGTGCGTTAACCATCTGGAAACCGATTCTGCGTCAGGCTGAGAGCATGACACAGGACGCCTTTTCCGAAGCCCCAATGCTGTTCGATACAGACGAAGCCCCCGCGCAGCCGCTGCCGACGGGTCGGTTACCCTCCTACATCAAAGATCATCGCAAGCGGCTGCGCGAACGGTTCCTGTCTGGCGGGTCCGCCGCCATGCCGGATTATGAGCTGTTGGAACTGGTCCTGTTCCGTTCAATCCCCCGGCAGGATGTGAAACCGCTGGCGCGTGCGCTGATGGAAACGTTCGGCGATTTCAATCGGGTGCTGACCGCCCCCGAGGAACGGCTGCGCCAAATCAAAGGTGTCGGGGATACTGTGATCACCGATCTGAAAATCCTTGAGGCCTGCGCCCATCGTATGGCCCGCGCGCGGGTGATGCGGCGACATGTGATTTCCGGATGGGACGCATTGCTGGACTATTGCCACACCACCATGGCCCATCGTGAGACCGAACAATTCCGTGTGTTCTATCTGGATCGCAAAAACGTGCTGATCGCTGATGAGGAGCAGGCCAAGGGCACGGTGGATCATGTCCCTGTCTATCCGCGCGAGGTTGCCAAACGGGCGCTGGAGCTGAATGCCTCGGCGTTGATACTTGTGCATAACCATCCGTCAGGTGACCCGACCCCGTCGCAATCGGATATCGACATGACCAACCGAATTCAGGATGCATGCCTGGCACTGGGCCTGACGCTGCATGACCATCTGATCATTGGAAAGTCGAACGAGTTGAGCTTCAGGTCCGAAGGCTATCTGTGAGTGCTATTGAACCCAGACCTCGACCCGGCGGTTGACCTTTCGGCCCCATTCCGTGTCGTCGCAGGCCATGGGCATGGCCTCGCCAAAGGCGTCGACCGTGATTTCGACGCTGTCCCCGATAGCGGTTTCAATCTCGGCCAATACGGCATTGCGAACGGTTTTTGCCCGCAACAATGCGATCCGCGCATTGGTTGACGCTGCCCCTTCGCCATCGCTGAAGCCGACAAACCTAAGCTTTCGGGCATCGAGGGTCCCGGATTCCAAAAGAAGGGCAAGATGTCGGATATTGGACCGTGACTGCGCATCCGGGCGCGAGGAACCGGGCTCGAACCGGAAGGACAGTGACAGGCGGGACATGGGTCTGAAAATCTCGACCAGCCGCTGAAGTTCCTCCAAACCAACTTCTGATCCGCCCGACGCGATCGCATTGGCAAGTCGATCCCCTTGCACCCCAAGACCCATAGTCTCGGGGGTTTGATCGACAAAGCCAGCCTCGCGTATTGCAATCTGCGCCTCGGCTCCCTGGGTGTAGGCCAGGAATTGGCGTGCAAAACGCGGCAATCGCCGGTCCGGCAGGTATAGAAACATAGGCGAGGTCAGCGGATAATCTTCGGTCTTGATTGACTGCCGAGTTGCCGCCAGCGCATGACCGCATCCGCCGGTCAAAGGCAGGGCACGCGCGGTGCTGGCTTCGGCTTGGCTTGCGACACCTATTGAAAAGGGATCCGCAGCAACGGAACGCACCAGATCAGTACTGCGGTTATGCCGAATGGCCGCCTCGGAAAGGGCTGTGCCGGAGGGTCCCAGAAGCCTGTCTTCGACATTCTGGGCCAGACCCGAACCGGCTTCCGGAAGGTGCAGTGAAATTGGCGCATCGGGTCCGCCCAACTCGGCCCAACTCGTAATCTCGCCCGAAAACACCCGGGTTAATTCCGCAAGCGAGATTTGCTGTAACGGGTTCGAGTTGGCAACGATTGGTACCAAAGCGTCAAGCGCGATGACGCGGGCCCGGCGGGTGCGGGTCAGATCGCCAAGGCCTACCGCTTGTGCGGCTTGCTCCTCTTCGGGTCGGATTTCGCGCAACGCCAGAACAATATCAGCCTGGTTTTCTGCCTGCGCCCTAAATCCGCGCTCAGTGTTCCCTGCGTCAAAGAAGAACCGACCCAGCGGTGCTGCCCGCCCGGGTTGGTGCAGTTCGTAAGAAAATGTGTTGGCGGTCAGCCTGTTTGGGGTCGCCGACAACCCTTGCTGCTGTGCGAAGCCAACAATCAGCGCTGGTAGAACCTTTTCCGCCATGACCGAAGATCCGGCAAATCGGATTTCAGCCACAAAATCGGTCAGGCTTGGGCAGGCAGGTCCGGTACAGGTCACACCGGACCCATCAACTGTCAGCGTGCCGAATTGTGTTGCCACGCGATAGAACTCGCCGTCAAATCCCAGCAGGTCACCGGTGATTTCGACCTTGCCGTCATGCGACATAAGCGAGATGTCTTGCGCCTGTGCGCCCGACGCGATTGTAACGGAAGCCAGTGCAGCCGCTGCCACACGAAAGAATTTCATAAGATGCCCGAGCCTGCCTGCGGATTTAGTTTGCGGCGATTGTCAGGTCTTGGAAGAGATTATTCAACACCAGAAACTCTCCGGTGCGGGAGCATTCAGGAAAACTCAGCGTCCTGTCTTTTGATCTCAACCGATCATCCCGCAATTCAAGCGACTGGATGTTCAGGTCGCGCCCGCAATTTTCTGAAGTCACCTCGGTTTCGACAGTGATTTCTATCGACCCGTTTTGGTTGGAAAGACCAGCAGGGAACGAATAGATTTCGATGTTTTTCATGTCCCCGGTTCCGGTATTGCCCAGACGCACTACCTGTCCGGCGCCTTCGGTCGGGGTCTCGGCCGAGACATGGCCATTGCCGCCATAGCTGGCCCCGAATTCCAGCGCATGAATTTGCAGGTCAGTTTCACCCTGCCATTGCAGGGCAATGCGTTCGTAATTGGCAATGTCAGCGATATGGGTGGTTGCGACTGTTCCATGCTGGTCTTCAAACGAGATCAGAAAGATCGCATATTCTGACAGGGCCGGGATTGTCATGTCCATGCGCCCTACTGCGTCGGTGCGCTGTGTGACTGTCAGACCGCTGTGGTGAATTTCCACGGATTCATTACTGTGGCAGGGGGCGTTGACGACCAGCCGGGCGGCAGCACCGGGAACGGCAGTAGCGCGCGCACTGAGGGTGCAGTCAATGGGATTGACAGGTTCTGACCGACTGGACTCGATAAAACGGTTGTCGGACCCGGTCTCTTTGCTTGTTCCGTGAACCGGTGCAGATGAGGTCAGAACGACTTCGCTTAACCCGGGGATGATTGAAGCCTGATCCGTAACTGATGCCACATCGACAGAAGCCCGCTCCCCTCGCGGTTGCGCAGGGGTTCCGTTCTGCATGAGGTAGCCAATGGCCAATGCACAAGCAACGGTGCCGCCAGTGGTTACGTAGTTCTTAATTACAAACAAGACACCCTCCCCAGTTGAAGGAGCGATTCGCACCCTGCAGTTGAATCACGGCTAATATGTGGCCGTGAGGCGGACTCATTGTGTCTCGATTGTGGTGACGTTAGGTCAACCGGCCATGGCAATGCTTAAACTTCTTGCCTGAACCGCAGGGGCACTTGTCGTTGCGCGACGGGTTTCCCCAAGTTGCCGGGTCGTCTTCGACAAATCCAGGCCGCGCATCACCCGAGGCTTCGGCCTCGGCCACCGCTTCGGCGTGACCAGTGGCCTGATCTACCGCCTGCTGCGCCCGTGCCTGCTGCGCTTGCATCTGGGTCAGCATTTCGCGCTGCTCCTCTTCGGTCAGCGGTCGCACGCGGGACAGCTGCTGGGTCACGGTTTCGCGCAACGAATCCAGCATGGATTCGAACAGCTGGAAGCTTTCGTTCTTGTATTCGTTCAGCGGGTCGCGCTGGGCATAGCCGCGGAAGCCCACGACCGAGCGCAGATGTTCCAGCGTCAGCAGATGTTCGCGCCATTTGCTGTCGATCGTGTTCAGCAAGACCTGCTTTTCGATGTTGCGCATGTTCTCGGGGCCGAACGCGGCCACTTTTTGCGCCATCATCTCGTCAGCGGCGTTGATCAGCCGTTCGCGCACCTGCTCGTCATCCACGCCTTCCTCAGCGGCCCAATCCTGAACCGGGGCGTCAATGGTCAATTTTTCCTTGACCGCTGCGTGCAAACCCTCGGTATCCCACTGATCAGCATAGGATTTCGGCGGCATATATTCGTCGATCAGATCGTCGATCACCTGTTCACGCATGTCTGATACGATTTCGGACAGATCGTCGGCGGACATGATTTCGCGCCGTTGGCTGAATACCACCTTACGCTGGTCGTTCATCACATCGTCGAATTTCAGGACGTTCTTGCGCATGTCAAAGTTGCGACCTTCGACCTTGGATTGCGCCCGCTCCAGCGATTTGTTCACCCAAGGGTGGACGATGGCCTCACCTTCTTTCATGCCCAGCGTGGTCAGAACCTTGTCCAACCGTTCCGAGCCGAAGATGCGCATTAGGTCGTCTTCGAGGCTGAGGTAAAACACGGTGCGGCCCGGATCACCCTGACGGCCGGACCGGCCCCGCAGCTGGTTGTCGATACGGCGGCTCTCGTGCCGTTCGGACGCCATGACATACAGCCCACCGGCAGCCAGGACCTTTTCTTTTTCTTCAGCATGGCGGGCTTCTTCCGCGGCACGCAGCTCGGCCGGATCTGCCTCGGGGTTTTCGGCCAGCGCCTGCAGAACCTTCATTTCCACATTGCCGCCCAGCTGAATATCAGTACCGCGACCGGCCATGTTGGTGGCGATGGTTACTGCGCCATATCGGCCCGCATCGGCAACGATCTGCGCCTCTTGCTCGTGTTGGCGGGCATTCAGAACATTGTGCTGGATACCCTCTTTGGTGAGCATCTGGCTGAGCAATTCGGACTTTTCGATGGACGTGGTGCCCAGAAGGACCGGTTGTCCGTTTTTCTGGGCTTCCTTTGTCTCATCGATCATGGCGCCGTATTTTTCGGCCGCGGTACGAAAGACCTGATCGTCCTCATCCAGACGCGCGATCGGTTTGTTGGTTGGTACTTCGACAACGCCCAGACCGTAGATTTCGGCAAATTCCTCAGCCTCGGTCAGCGCGGTGCCGGTCATGCCGCCCAGCTTGTCATACAGGCGGAAGTAGTTTTGGAACGTCACGCTGGCCAATGTTACGTTTTCGGGCTGGATCTGCACGTTTTCCTTGGCTTCGATGGCCTGATGAAGACCTTCCGACAGGCGACGACCTGGCATCATGCGACCGGTGAACTCATCAATCAGAACGACATTGCCGTCCCGCACGATGTAATCTTTGTCACGTGTAAACAGCTTATGCGCGCGCAAGCCCTGGTTCACGTGGTGAACGACTGTGGTGCTTTCAGGATCATACAGCGAATGGTCTTCTGGGATCAGGCCGTTGGCAATCAACTGTTGCTCCAGAAACTCGTTACCTTCATCCGTGAAGGTCACGTTCCGGGACTTTTCGTCCAGCGTGAAGTGATCTTCTCCCAATGATGGGATTAGCGCATCAATCGCGGTATACAGGTCCGACCGGTCCTCGGAGGGCCCCGAAATGACCAGCGGCGTCCGTGCCTCGTCAATCAGGATCGAGTCGACCTCATCCACGATCGCGAAATTGTGGTGTTTCTGGTAAATTTGATCCAGTTCCGCCTTCATATTATCGCGCAGATAATCAAAACCCAGCTCATTGTTGGTGGCATAGGTCACGTCACAGGCATAAGCAGCCTTTTTCTCGGCATCGGGCTGCCCTGACCAGATGACACCGGTGGTCATGCCCACGGCGGCAAACACCTTGCCCATCCATTCCGAGTCGCGCTTGGCCAGGTATTCGTTCACCGTGACCACGTGCACGCCTTTACCGGTCAGCGCGTTCAGATAGGCGGGGAGGGTCGCAACCAATGTCTTGCCTTCACCCGTTTTCATCTCGGAAATATTGCCCTGATGCAGGAAGGCGCCGCCCATCAACTGCACATCAAAGGCACGCAGGCCCAGCGCGCGTTTTGCCCCTTCGCGTACGTTGGCAAACGCCTCGGGCAGCAGATCATCCAGGCTTTCGCCTTCCAACGCACGTTTGCGCAGCTCGGCGGTCTTTGCGATCAGGCCGTCATCCGACAGATTCTCGAACTCGGGTTCCAGCGCGTTGATCTGTTCGATCAGGGGGCGGGTCGCCTTGATCTTGCGGTCGTTCGGTGTTCCGAACACCTTTTTGGCGAGCGTTCCGAGTCCCAGCATGTTCACTCCAGCGGATCTGTTCTTGTCTTGGTTTTGACAGGCTTGCCCACCTTGCGCGCAACCCATAGATACGGGGGGTGAAAGGCGGCCCTGTCCAAGGCTTCAAAGCGATGTAAGCGGCAGGTTCCAGAGTGTCAACGCTGCGCCCTGCCGTGGCAAAGAAATAGGATGATTCCATGCCCAAAGGCCTCACTTTTCTGCCATCGCTGGCCCTTGCAACGGTGATGGCGCTGCCATTGGCCGCCGAAACCAAGCCCGATGCCAGCACGGTGGTCGCCCGCGTAAACGGCGAAGAAATCACTCTGGCGCATGTGATCGCAACAGTTGCGACACTGCCCCCCAACTATCAGCAGGTCGAAGATGATGTTCTGTATGATTTCATCATCGAACAGCTGATTCAGCAGCAGTTGCTGGGCCAGGAGCAAGAAGGGCTGAGCAATCTGAACGCCTTGGCCATCGAGAACGAGACGCGGTCGTTGCTGGCGGTTCAGACCGTAAATGCCCTGATCGACGAAGTTGTAACGGCAGAAACCATTCAGACCGCCTATGATGCGCGCTTTGCCGAGTTTGAAGGCGAAGATGAGTTTAATGCCAGCCATATTCTGGTCGAGACCGAGGATGAGGCCAAAGACCTTAAGGCTCAGTTGGATGATGGCGCCGACTTTGCCGAGCTGGCCAAAGAAAAATCAACCGGTCCTTCCGGCCCGAATGGCGGGGTGCTGGGTTGGTTCGGCAAGGGGCAGATGGTTCCCGAGTTTGAAACCGCCGTTGTCGCGCTTGAGAAGGATCAGGTGTCGGACCCGGTGCAGACACAGTTCGGCTGGCACGTGATCATTCTGAATGACAAGCGCAAATCCGAAGCGCCCGCACTTGATGCGGTACGCGACGAGCTGGCACAGGATCTGCAAAGTGAAGCTATTCAGGCCCGTATCGGCGAATTGACCCAGGCTGCACAGATCGAACGTCCTGCACTCGAAGATGTGAACCCGGGCATCGTGCGTCAGTTGGACCTGATTCAGGAGTAACCCCGTGGCCTCGATCACCAAAGTCTCTCCGCTGGCCCCGGCGGCGTTTCCCGAATTGCCCGCGATTGACGGTGTGCGCTTTGCGACCGTCGAAGCCGGCGTACGCTATCAAGGCCGCACCGATGTGATGCTGGCGGTCCTTGATCCAGGCACTTCAGTGGCTGGGGTCTTTACCCGCTCGGCCACACGTGCGGCACCCGTGCTGGATTGTCAGGACAAGATCGGCGGGCCAAGTGACAGGCCGGCGGCGATCCTTGTGAATTCGGGCAATGCCAATGCATTTACCGGGCATTATGGCCAAAGCTCGGTCGCCGAGGTGACGCAAGCAGTGTCCAAGGCCACAGGCGTACCGGTCGAACGGGTTTTTACCTCGTCAACTGGTGTGATCGGTGAGCCCTTGCCGCATGACCGCATCGTGGCGCAGCTTGAGGCCCTGAAATCCGGCCTCAGTCGCCACGCAATCGAAGATGCAGCGCGGGCCATCATGACCACGGATACCTTTCCGAAAGGAGCTTCGGCGCAGGTCGAGATTGACGGAAAAACGGTCTCTATTGCGGGGATTTCAAAGGGTTCTGGCATGATCGCGCCTGATATGGCGACGATGCTGGTTTATATCTTCACCGACGCCCAGGTCGAGCAATCCGCGCTGCAGCAGATGCTGGGTGCGCAAACCGACCGCACTTTCAACTGCATCACCGTCGACAGCGACACTTCGACGTCGGACAGCCTGCTGCTGTGTGCTACTGGGGCTTCGGGGGTGGATGCGACAGACAATGCCGCCTTTGCCGAGGCTTTGGAAACCGTGATGCTGGACCTTGCCCAACAAGTGGTACGCGATGGCGAGGGCGCCACGAAATTCGTAGAAATTCGTGTGACCGGGGCCGTCACCGATGCCGACGCCAAGGTGCATGGATTGGCGATTGCCAATTCACCACTGATAAAAACCGCCATTGCGGGCGAAGACCCGAATTGGGGCCGCGTCGTCATGGCCATCGGAAAATCGGGTGCAGCTGCCGACCGTGACCTGCTGAGCATTTCTTTCGGAGACATCCTTGTGGCCGAAAAAGGTTGGGTCAGTCCCGATTACCGCGAGGAAGACGCCGCCGAATACATGAAAGCTCAGGACCTTGTAATCGGCGTCGATCTAGGGCTGGGCGCGGGTAAATCCACCGTTTGGACCTGCGACCTGACCCATGGCTATATCGAGATCAACGCGGATTACCGGTCGTGAAAACAGTTCTGGTTTCTGCGGTCGCCCTGATAGACATTGAGGGCCGGGTGCTGCTGGCGCAGCGCCCCGAAGGTAAATCCATGGCGGGCCTGTGGGAGTTTCCCGGCGGCAAGATCGAACCCGGCGAAACACCCGAGGCCGCCCTGATCCGCGAGCTGGAAGAAGAGCTGGGCATCAACACCTGGGCCTCATGCCTCGCCCCGCTGACCTTCGCCAGCCACAGCTATGATGATTTCCACCTGCTGATGCCGCTGTTTGCCTGCCGCAAATGGGAAGGCATTCCACAATCGAAGGAAGGACAGGCGCTGAAATGGGTGCGTGCGAATGATCTGCGCAGTTACCCGATGCCTGCGGCAGATGTGCCGTTGATCCCGATTTTGCGGGATTGGCTTTAGGGTCCCGGTTCGATCTTGTCTGGACGCTGGAATTCAGCGCGCGATTTAAACCTATTGCAGCGCTTAGGCGCAGGCAAGAAACGGAAAAGCGCACGAGCGCAATCGCTTGAAAAGTAGGGAGATGTTTGGAGTTTGGTGCCCAGGAGAGGACTCGAACCTCCACGTCCATACGGACACTAGCACCTGAAGCTAGCGCGTCTACCAATTCCGCCACCTGGGCAGGTGTCGTGGAGGGGCGTTTAAGCCTACTGGCGGAAGGCGTCAACCGGATTCGGGAAGTTTTTCGAAAGTTTTTTGACCACCGCTTTCAACCGTCTGTGCCGCGTTGCTTTTTCGTGGCTGCGCGGCGTTATTGCGCCTTGTTTGAAAGGGCATTGGGCGGTAGATCGGATCAGGACCCAATAGCAGGAGCCCTCAAATGTCCAAACTGGTCACGATTTATGGCGGATCCGGATTTGTCGGCCGGTATATTGCGCGACGTCTGGCGAATGAAGGCTGGCGCGTTCGGGTTGCGGTGCGCCGTCCGAACGAAGCGATGTTTGTTAGACCCTACGGTGCGGTGGGGCAGGTCGAACCTGTCCTGTGTAACATCCGCGATGACGCTTCGGTTGCTTTGGCGATGCGGGGGGCTGATGCGGTGGTGAACTGTGTTGGTGTGTTGAACGAGATTGGCCGGAATGAATTCGATACCGTTCAAACCGAAGGGGCTGAACGCATTGCGCGTCTAGCAGCCGCTGAAGGTGTAACCCGTATGGTCCATATCTCGGCCATTGGTGCTGATGCCGAGGCGGGGAGCGAATACTCTCGTACCAAAGCGCAGGGCGAGGCCGGTGTTCTGGCGCATATGCCGGGTGCAATGATCCTGCGCCCTTCGGTGATTTTCGGAACCGAGGATCAGTTCTTCAACCGTTTCGCTGCGATGACCCGGATGGGGCCATTTCTGCCGCTGGTCGGGGCCCAGACGCAATTTCAGCCGGTCTATGTGGATGATGTCGCTAAGGCTGCGGTGCAGGGCGTGCTGGGGCAGGCCAGCGGGGGTGTCTACGAACTGGGCGGACCCGAAGTGAAAACCTTCCGTGCGTTGATGCTGCAGATGCTGGATGTGATCAACCGTCACCGGATTATCCTTGGGATTCCCTTTTGGGTGGCCCGGATCATGGCGGGAATGCTGGACATAATGAAATTTGCGAGCTTTCAGTTGTTTCCGAACAATATCTTGACGCGTGATCAACTCAAGAATCTGCGTCACGACAATGTTGCTTCGGATAGCGCGCTTGGCTTTGCCGATCTGGGGATCGAGCCGGCGACGCTGGAATCGGTCCTGCCGGATTATCTGTGGAAGTTCCGCCCCTCGGGTCAGTATGATGACATACAGAACTCGGCCAGCAATATGCGGACCTGATCAGCTGTAGGCGATGACCAGAAGGATTGCGCCCACTACTACGCGGTAGATCACGTATGGCGTAAAGCTGACGCTGCGCAACAGGCGCATCATCAGCGACAAGGCAAGCAGCGCGGACAGAAACGCAAAGAAGGCAGCAACAGCACTGTCGAACGCCAGTTGGGCATTTGCCTGGCGGATGACCTCTGTGGACAGCAGCGCTCCGGATGCCAGAATCGTGGGTATGGACATCAACATCGCGATGCGTGCGCCGTCTTCGCGGCTGTATCCAAGCTGGCGCGCCCCGGTGATCGTGATCCCGGACCGGGATGTTCCGGGGATCAGTGCCAGAACTTGCCACAGGCCCATGATCATCGCATCGCGCAGGCCCCAGTCAGAGGTTTCTTTGCTTTGCGGCCCTTTCTGGTCCATCCAGTAGAGCAATATGCCGAACCCCAGCATCGTCCAGCCGATGACCGTCATTGAGCGCAGAGACTGGCTGAGCCCGGTTTTGAACAGGATCGCTCCGACAATGACGGTTGGGATCGTGGCCAGAATCAGCCCCAGGGCCAATCGGGCTTGTGGTGTATCGGTGCGCCCCAAAAGAGCCTGCGGCAGTCCGGAAATCGCCATTTTCACATCAGACCAGAAATACAGAATTACGGCGCCCAGAGTGCCCACATGCACAGCGACATCGATGGCCAACCCCTGATCGTCCATACCGGTCAGGCTGGGTAAAAGTATCAGATGACCCGAAGATGAGATCGGCAGAAATTCGGTAATTCCCTGAATGACTGCTGCAAGAATCAACTGAAAAAGACTCATTTACCTGCCCGTGCTGCCGTCACGTGTTCTTTGTGATCCCTGCGTATAAGCGCGGTAAGGAAAAGAAAAGGATGCAAATAGGTCCGAATCGGAACTAAAATCCTGTATTTCTCACTGGTCATCGGTGGAATCCCGCAAAGTTTTTGAAAAAAGGTCAGTACACTTGACTTTTAATCCCCCTACGCATCTTTTAAAGAGGCGCGACCAAGCCAATTCATGGAGTCTGACCCGTGGCCAAGCAACCGATGCTGAAATTTGTGCAGATCGACCGAGTAATGCCGGAAAAACGGGCCGCAGATGCCCGCACGGAAGACTTTGACGAAATCTATGCCGAATTCGCTGCTGCCAAAGCTGAAGAACAGGCCAGCCGCTGCAGCCAATGCGGTGTGCCTTATTGTCAGTCGCATTGCCCGCTGCACAACAACATCCCCGACTGGCTGAACCTGACCGCAACGGGCCGTCTGGAGGAGGCCTATCACACCAGTCAGGCCACCAACACCTTCCCCGAGATTTGTGGGCGCATCTGCCCACAGGACCGCCTGTGCGAAGGGAATTGCGTGATCGAACAATCTGGGCACGGCACTGTTACCATTGGCTCGATCGAGAAATATATCACCGACACAGCCTGGGAAAAGGGGTGGGTCAAGCCGGTCGTACCGGGTGCTGAGCGCCGCGAAAGCGTCGGCATCATCGGCGGCGGCCCTGGTGGACTGGCAGCGGCGGACATGCTGCGCCGTGCGGGTATTCAGGTCTCCGTGTATGATCGCCATGACCGGGCAGGCGGACTGCTGATGTATGGAATTCCGGGTTTTAAGCTGGAAAAAGACGTTGTTCAGCGCCGCAATGACCTGTTGGCTGATGGCGGGGTTGAGTTTGTTCTGAATTGCGACGTGGACGCCGCCAAATTCGCGGAAATCCGTTCCAAACATGATGCGATTATCATCGCAACCGGCGTTTACAAGTCGCGTGACCTGTCCATGCCTGGCAGCGGTTTGACGGGTATTGAAAAGGCCATCGACTTCCTGACAGCCTCGAACCGCAAAAGCTTTGGCGACGAGGTCGAAGATTTCGACAATGGCCGTTTGAATGCCGAAGGCAAAAAAGTTGTCGTGATCGGTGGCGGTGATACCGCGATGGATTGCGTGCGGACTTCGATCCGTCAGGGTGCGACCTCGGTCAAATGCCTGTATCGCCGCGACCGCGCGAACATGCCCGGATCGCAGCGCGAAACGCAGAATGCCGAGGAAGAAGGCGTCGTATTCGAATGGCTAAGCGCGCCAAAGGGCTTTACCGGCGATGATCAGGTTTCCGGCGTTATGGTCCAGAAGATGCGTCTGGGTCAGCCCGATGCCACCGGCCGTCAGGCCCCCGAGTTGATCGAAGGCGCGGATTATGTCGAAGACGCTGATCTGGTGATCAAGGCGCTGGGGTTCGAGCCCGAAGACCTGCCCACCCTGTTTGGCCAGCCTGACCTGCCCGTGACCCGCTGGGGCACTGTAAAAGCAGCATTCGAGACCGGCGAGACCGAGATGGACGGGGTCTATGCCATCGGTGACATCGTGCGCGGTGCCTCGCTGGTGGTCTGGGCGATCCGCGATGGGCGCGACTGCGCCGACGCGATCCTTGACCGTTTCAACAACACGGCTGCGGTTGCAGCCGAATAAGCCCCGCGACAGGAGGGACAGAGATGCCCGAATTGCAAGGCCAATGTATGTGCGGCGCGGTCACAGTGACTGCCACCCCGGCGAAAGAGTCGTTGGGCGCGTGCCATTGCGACCAGTGTCGCCGCTGGACTAGCTCGATGCTGATAACGTTTCCCGCGCAAGAGGGGTATGCGGCCCTTGGGCCGGTTAAGACCTTTACGTCCTCGGACTGGGCGGAACGCGCGTTTTGTGCCGATTGCGGATCGGCGCTTTGGTACCGGATTACCCTGCCAGGTCAGATGCACGGCCATACCCAAATGGCAGCAGGCCTGTTCGACGACACGGACAACCCGCTGCAACTGGAACTTTATATCGACAAAAAACCCGACGGGTACGCGTTCGCAGGCGAGCGTCGGCAGATGACCAAAGCTGAGGTCGAAGCCATGTACGGCCTGCCGGAAGAAGGAGACAGCCAATGACCAAATATGATGCCGATTGGGTACGGGCCGAAGAAGCCAAACGTCAGTTCATGGCCGAAAACGGTCTCTATTCCGAGGAAGAAGAGCATTCGTCCTGCGGTGTGGGTCTTGTGGTCTCAGTCGATGGCAAGCCGTCACGCAAGGTTGTGGATGCTGGCATCGCCGCGCTCAAGGCGATCTGGCACCGCGGCGCGGTAGATGCGGATGGCAAGACCGGCGACGGCGCGGGTATCCATGTGCAGATCCCGGTTCCTTTCTTCTATGACCAGATCCGTCGCACCGGGCACGAGCCCAAATTGGATCAGCTGATCGCGGTTGGACAGGTCTTTCTGCCCCGCACCGATTTCGGTGCGCAGGAACAGTGCCGGACCATCGTGGAATCCGAAGTGCTGCGCATGGGTTATTATATCTATGGCTGGCGCCACGTTCCGGTTGATGTCACCTGCCTCGGCGAAAAGGCCAACGCGACCCGGCCCGAGATTGAGCAAATCCTGATCTCGAATTCCAAAGGCGTGGACGAAGAGACATTCGAGCGTGAGCTCTATGTCATCCGTCGCCGCATTGAAAAGGCTGCCGCAGCGGCCGGGATTTCCGGGCTGTATCTGGCTTCGCTGTCGTGTCGTTCGATCATCTACAAAGGCATGATGCTGGCCGAGCAGGTCGCGGTTTTCTACCCCGATCTGATGGATGAACGGTTCGAATCCGCCTTCGCCATCTATCACCAGCGCTATTCGACCAACACCTTCCCGCAATGGTGGCTCGCCCAGCCCTTCCGCATGTTGGCCCATAACGGTGAGATCAACACCCTCAGGGGCAACGTCAACTGGATGAAAAGCCATGAAATCCGCATGGCCAGCGGCACCTTTGGCGATTACGCCGAGGATATCAAACCGATCATCGCTGGTGGATCGTCGGATTCTGCCGCATTAGACTCTGTATTCGAAGTTCTTGTACGCGCAGGCCGCTCGGCCCCGATGGCGAAAACCATGCTGGTGCCCGAAAGCTGGTCCAAGCAGGCGGTGGAACTGCCGCAGGCCTGGCGCGACATGTATTCTTACTGCAACTCGGTGATGGAGCCCTGGGATGGCCCTGCCGCGTTGGCCATGACCGATGGCCGCTGGGTCTGTGCCGGTCTTGACCGGAATGGATTGCGTCCGATGCGTTATGTGGTCACTGGAGATGGTCTTGTAATTGCAGGCTCCGAGGCCGGGATGGTCCCGATTGATGAGGCCAGCGTGACCGAAAAGGGCGCGTTGGGCCCGGGCCAAATGCTGGCCGTGGATATGAAAAAGGGCAAGCTGTATCGCGATACGCAGATCAAGAACAAGCTGGCCCGCGCACTGCCATTCGGCGATTGGGTCGGCAAGATCAACGATTTGGACGAGTCTCTGGCTGGAATCACCGAAGCGCCGATCTATGCGGGCGAGGAGCTGCGCAAGCGTCAGATCGCCGCCGGATATTCGATCGAGGAACTGGAGCAGATTCTGGCGCCAATGGCCGAAGATGGAAAAGAGGCACTGGCTTCAATGGGCGATGACACGCCATCGGCTGTTCTGTCGAAACAGTACCGTCCGCTCAGCCATTTCTTCCGCCAGAACTTCAGCCAGGTGACCAATCCTCCCATCGACTCGTTGCGCGAATATCGTGTGATGTCGCTGAAAACCCGGTTCGGAAACCTGAAAAACGTGCTGGATGAAGACAGCAGCCAGACCGAAATTATCGTGCTGGAAAGCCCGTTTGTGGGCAATTCCCAATGGGAAGCACTGGCAGAAAACTTCAATGCCCCATTGGCAGAAATTGACTGTAGCTTTGAAGCCGGACAAGGGGCGCTGGGCGCAGCTTTGGCCCGTATTAGAGCCGAAGCCGAAGAGGCCGTGCGCTCGGGCGCGGGGCATTTGGTGTTGTCCGATATGAATTCAGGTCAGGGTCGCGTGGCGATGCCAATGATCCTGGCAACAAGCGCGGTGCATTCGCATCTGACCCGCAAGGGTCTGCGCACCTTCTGCTCGCTGAACGTGCGGTCGGCGGAATGCGTTGATCCGCATTACTTCGCCGTTCTGATCGGGTGCGGGGCCACTGTAGTCAACGCCTATCTGGCCGAAGATTCTCTGGCCGATCGTATTGATCGCGGGTTGCTGGATGGCAGCCTGACCGAAAATGTCGCGCGGTACCGCGAGGCGATTGACCAGGGCTTGCTGAAAATCATGGCCAAGATGGGGATTTCGGTGATCTCATCCTATCGTGGCGGATTGAACTTTGAGGCCGTGGGCCTCAGCCGTGCCATGGTCGCCGAGTTTTTTCCCGGTATGACCAGCCGGATTTCCGGCATCGGTGTTACGGGTATTCAGTCCAAGGCCGAAGAGATCCATGCCAAGGGCTGGGAAAGCGGTCTGGATGTTCTGCCGATCGGTGGTTTCTATAAGGCGCGGAAGTCGGGCGAAACCCATGCGTGGGAAGCGACCTCGATGCATATGCTGCAGATGGCCTGCAACAAAGCGTCGTATGAGCTGTGGAAGCAGTATTCGGCCAAGATGCAATCGAACCCGCCGATCCATCTGCGCGACCTGATGGATTTCAAACCGCTGAGCAAGCCGATCCCGATTGAAGAGGTGGAATCTATCACCTCGATCCGCAAACGGTTCGTGACGCCGGGCATGTCGCTGGGGGCGCTGTCGCCCGAGGCGCACAAGACGCTGAACGTTGCGATGAACCGGATCGGGGCGAAATCCGACAGCGGCGAGGGCGGCGAAGATCCGGCGCATTTCGTGCCGGAACCCAATGGTGACAACCCCTCGGCCAAGATCAAACAGGTGGCTTCGGGCCGGTTCGGTGTAACCGCCGAATACCTGAACCAGTGCGAAGAGCTGGAAATCAAGGTTGCCCAGGGTGCCAAACCCGGTGAGGGCGGGCAGTTGCCTGGCATGAAGGTCACCGACCTGATTGCGCGCCTGCGCCATTCGACCAAGGGTGTAACACTGATCTCACCGCCGCCGCACCACGATATCTATTCGATCGAGGATCTGGCGCAGTTGATCTATGATCTGAAACAGATCAACCCGCGCTGTAAGGTGACGGTCAAGCTGGTGGCGTCCTCGGGTGTTGGCACGATTGCTGCAGGTGTAGCCAAGGCAAAAGCGGACATTATCCTTATTTCAGGTCACAATGGCGGCACCGGCGCTTCGCCCGCGACCAGCATCAAATACGCCGGTCTGCCGTGGGAGATGGGCCTGACCGAGGCGCATCAGGTTTTGGCGATGAACAACCTGCGGGATCGCGTGACCCTGCGAACCGATGGCGGCTTGCGTACCGGTCGTGACATCGTCATGGCCGCGATGATGGGGGCCGAGGAATACGGTATAGGCACCGCCGCCCTTATTGCGATGGGCTGTATCATGGTGCGTCAGTGCCAGTCCAACACTTGCCCAGTTGGCGTGTGTACTCAGGACGAAAGCCTGCGCGCCAAATTCACCGGTAACGCGGATAAGGTCGTCAACCTGATCACCTTCTACGCGCAAGAAGTGCGCGAGCTGCTGGCCAACCTCGGTGCGCGGTCGATTGACGACATCATCGGTCGGGCCGATCTGCTGGCGCAGGTCAGCCGCGGTTCGGCGCATCTGGATGATCTGGACCTCAACCCGCTGCTGATCACCGTCGATGGTGCCCATAACATCGTCTATAATCGCGACAGAGACCGGAACGCGGTGCCCGATACGCTGGACGCGGAAATCGTGCGCGATGCGGCCCGGTTCCTGAAAGACGGCGAGAAAATGCAGCTGTCTTACGCAGTGCAAAACACGCACCGAACCGTTGGGACGCGGGTTTCCAGCCATATCGTGCAAAATTTCGGGATGCGGAACACGTTCCAGTCGGATCACCTGCACGTGAAGCTGCAGGGCTCTGCCGGTCAGTCGCTGGGGGCGTTTGCAGCGCCGGGACTCAAGCTTGAAGTTTCGGGTGATGCCAATGACTATGTCGGCAAGGGCTTGTCTGGTGGTATGATTGTTGTGCGTCCACCGCAGGTCAGCCCGCTGAAGGCGGATGACAACACCATCATTGGCAACACGGTTCTGTATGGGGCCACGGACGGGTATCTGTTTGCAGCAGGCCGCGCCGGAGAACGGTTCGCAGTGCGCAATTCAGGCGCCAAGGTGGTGATCGAAGGCTGCGGCTCGAACGGGTGCGAATACATGACCGGCGGGGTCGCCGTGATCCTGGGCAGTATCGGCGCCAATTTCGGAGCGGGCATGACAGGCGGCATGGCTTATCTGTACGACCCCGACGGCAAGGCGCAGGCGCTGATGAATATGGAAACGCTGGTGACATGCCCCGTGACCATTGGCCATTGGGAAGACCAGCTGAAATCGCTGATCGAAACCCACCAGGCCGAAACCATTAGCCGCAAGGCTGCGGATATCCTGCAGCACTGGGAGGTCGAGAAGGCGAACTTTATCCAGGTCTGCCCGAAAGAGATGCTGAACAAGCTCAGCCATCCGTTGGCGGTCGAGGCAACAGCGGTTCCTGCAGAGTAATCTGAGGACTAATGAAAATGGCAACCCCGCGTGTCTTTTAAAACACGTGGGGTTTTCTTTTATTGGTCCTAGGTGGTCGTTTGCCTTGTCGAAACGGGCCCAATAAGCCTAGATTTCGTCACTTTTTGTTCGGAAGTTGCGGTTAGGCTGCTTTGCAGTCGTGCGAACGCGTAGGAGTCTGTTAGATGCCAACCACATATCTTGATCAGTTTTATTCGTTTGACCCCGCGAATCCGCCACCGGGCGGTACATCGGTAGTTGTTGATAAATTCAACCTCACCGATGTGGATGACGATGGCGAGATCGACGCGCCCAGCGGGGATACGGTAAACGGCCAGGATGTTACTTCGTCGTGGCCGGGTGATGTTGTTACGATTAACGTGACCGGCGTTGGCAATGTCACCTATACCGGCACGACCTTCTATCTTGCTGACGGAACCCGTGTCTTTACACCAACAGACGGGCAGGTTCTGCAACCGGGCACGTTTGTCTCATCAACCTTTGTCAACACGCAGGGGCCGCTAGATGTTGGCAATCTTGGCCCGCCCTGTTTCACCCCCGGAACGCTGATCGAAACGCCTGATGGCCCGCGTCTTATCGAAGATCTGAAGCCCGGCGATATGGTCATCACATCGGACAACGGTGCGCAGCCGCTGCTTTGGGTGGGGCGGACCACGGTTGAGGCCGAAGGCAAGCTGGCGCCGATCCGGTTTGAGGCTGGCGTGCTAGGGCTGGAACAGCCTTTGATCGTGTCGCCACAGCACCGGATGCTGGTCTCGGACTGGCGGGCGCCGTATTTGTTCGGCTATTCCGAAGTGCTGATCGCAGCGCATTGCCTGGTCAACGGGGATTCTGTTACGCGTGTTGAGGGTGGTCAGATCGACTATATTCATCTTCTCTTTTCGCGCCATGAGATCGTCATTGCAAATGGGGCCAAAAGCGAAAGTTATTACCCGGGGCACGCGCTCTCTCAGTCTGACGCCGAGACAAAGGCTGAAGTTCTGGCCCTGTTTCCCGAATTGCAGACCCGCGACGCGGTCCTGCCAGAAACCGCCCGTCCCGTGATACGTCCGCGCGAGGCGCGCGCTTTGGCGATTTAATCCGTTCCAAACATCGTCGCCGCGTCGTATAGCAACAATATGGCAAAGAAAGCAGCGCGCAAATCGAGCAGTAAGAAAAGTAAAGCGTCGAAGGCAAAGAACCAGACACAATCGCGGATTCGCCGCTGGGTGACCCGCGCGGTATTGGGTCTGGTTGCGTTTGTTGTGGGGCTTGTGGTGCTTTTTTCTGTGGTGAATCCCCCGGTAACCCATACGATCTGGTCTGAATGGCGGCGGCTGGGCAAGGTTCAGCGCGATTGGGTGCCGATTGAACAGATCTCGCCCGTCATGGCGCGATCCGTGGTGGCGGCAGAGGATGCCAATTTCTGCCTGCACTGGGGGTTTGATGTCGATGCCATTCGCGATGCTTTGGAGGAAGGCGGTACACGTGGCGCCTCAACCATCACGCAGCAAGTGGTGAAGAATGTGTTCCTGTGGCAGGGGCGCAGTTGGGTGCGTAAGGCGCTTGAGACATCTCTCACCCCCGTGGTCGAGATTTTCTGGAGCAAGCAGCGCATTCTCGAGGTCTATTTGAACGTGGCCGAGACTGGCGAAGGTGTGTTTGGCGTTGAGGCCGCAGCCCAGCGCAACTTCAATGTGACCGCGGCCCAGCTGTCGCCAGTTCAGGCCGCACGTATTGCCGCAATCCTGCCTTCTCCCAGAAACAGGTCCGTTCGGGATCCGTCGGTCCGCACACGCAGACGGGCTGCCTCGATCCTCGATGGGGCGGCCACCATTCGCGCAGATGGTCGCGCGGATTGTTTCGAGGATTGAAACCCAAGGCCCTGCAAGGCTAAAGCTTGAGTGTAATCACTGGTTCGATTGGAAGCCCATGGCGCGTCTGTTTCATGTTCCCCTGTCCCCCTATTGCCGCAAAGTGCGCCTGTCACTGGCGGAAAAGAAGATTGAGGTTGAATTGGTCGAGGAGAAATACTGGGAGAAAGATCCCGATTTCCTGCGCCGCAACCCGGCCGGAAAAGTCCCGGTTCTGCGTCTGGACGGAAAGATCATGTCCGAAAGCAACGCTATTTGCGAATATATTGAGGAAACCCGGCCCGATCCTGCGCTGATGCCCAAAACGCCCGAGGCGCGATATGAAGTGCGCCGGTTGGTATCCTGGTTTGATGACAAGTTCCATCACGAGGTGACATCCAAACTGGTTTATGAGCGCGTGAACAAGAAAGTTACCGGTCAGGGCTATCCCGACAGTAAGAATGTCAAACAAGGTGCCAAGGCCATCAAGTATCATCTGGATTACATGGCCTGGTTGCTGGATCACCGCCGTTGGCTGGCCGGGGATCAGATGACATTGGCCGATTTTGCGGCTGCGGCGCATCTATCGGCGCTGGACTATATCTCGGACGTAGATTGGAATCGGTCTCAGGCAGTTAAAGACTGGTATGCCAAGATCAAATCCCGACCTGCTTTCCGGTCGATTCTGGCGGATCAGGTTCCTGGGTTCAGGCCGCCCACCCATTACGCAGATCTGGATTTCTGATAGGGTCACGTAAGGGGGGCAGTCTGCCCCCCATCGCGCCTTGGGGCGCGATTCCCCCGAAGGTATTTAGGGCCAGATGAAGAGCGGATCGGGTTTAAAGGATAGGCTGGTGGCACAGGCGCTGAGCGAGGGCTTTGTGTCTTGTCGCATTTGTCGCCCGTGGGATGTCCCCGAAGTGCCCGCCCGGCTGGAGGCGTTCCTGCAGGCCGAATATCACGGGCAGATGGGATGGATGGCCGAGCGGACCCATTGGCGGGGCGATCCGGCAGCGCTCTGGCCCGAGGCGAAATCAGTGATCATGTTGGCCGAAAGCTATACGCCCGACCATGATCCAACCGAGATTCTGGACCACCCCGAGAAAGGGGCGATCTCAGTCTATGCGCAGAACAAGGACTATCACGACCTGGTCAAGAAGCGGCTCAAAAGGTTAGCCCGCTGGTTGATAGCCGAGGCTGGTGGCGAGGTGAAGGTCTTTGTCGATACCGCCCCGGTTCCGGAAAAGGCCTTGGGTCATGCTGCGGGGTTGGGATGGCAGGGTAAGCACACCAATCTTGTAAGTCGCGATTGGGGAAATTGGGCCTTTATAGGGTCTGTTTTTACAACTCTGGACCTACCTTCGGATCAAGCAGAGGTGGATCACTGTGGATCCTGCCGGGCCTGTTTGGCCGCCTGTCCGACAGACGCATTCCCGGCGCCTTATCAGTTGGACGCGCGGCGCTGCATTTCTTACCTGACAATCGAACACAAGGGTCCGGTTGATCATGACCTGCGCGCGAAACTCGGCAATCGGATCTATGGTTGCGATGATTGCCTTGCCGCCTGCCCCTGGAACAAATTCGCAGTCAAGGCCAGTGACATGCGCTATGCAGCGCGTGAGGATCTGAAGGCTCCTCGGCTGGCGGAATTGGCTGGACTGGACGATCCGGAATTTCGAACGAAATTCTCGGGCTCTCCGATTAAGCGGATTGGACGGGACCGGTTTGTGCGAAATGTGCTGTACGCCATTGGCAACTCGGGCCTGCAGGGGTTGATACCGATTGCACAGGATTTGACAGAGGATCCGGATTCAGCCGTGGCAGATGCCGCGCGCTGGGCGGTCAAACAACTCTCCTAGGTGCCGCAAACAGGCTGGACGTGTCGGTGCAAACCGCTAAACCCAATCACAGCGAACAGGAAGGAGAACCCGATGGCGCTGGCTTTGGGGGTTGATACAGGCGGAACCTATACGGATGCGGTGCTGGTCCGGGATGAGACTGTGGTGATTGCTTCAGCCAAATCTCTGACAACACGAGCTGATCTGGCGATTGGCGTCGGCAAGGCGATTTCCGCGGTTCTGACGCAGGCTCAGGTGTCACCGGAGCAGATCTCAATGGCGTCGCTGTCAACGACATTGGCCACGAATGCGCTGGTCGAAGGGCAGGGTGGCCGGGTTGCCCTTGTCTATATCGGGTTCAGGGAAGGAGATCTGGAAAAGCATGGTCTGCGGGATGCTTTGAAAGGGGATCCTGCTTTGGTTGTGGCGGGCGGTCACACGCATGCTGGAACAGAGGCCAGGCCATTGGATGTTCAGGCGATTGAGGCCTTTTTAGACTCTAATTCTGGTATCTCCGGGTTCGCGGTGGCCGGGCAGTTCGCCACCAGAAACCCGGCGCATGAACTTGAGGTCGCCCGCATTATTTCTGATCGGACGGGTGCGCCGGTGACATGTTCGCACCATCTGTCGGCCAAGTTGAATGGCCCAAAACGTGCAGTGACAGCGGTATTGAATGCACGGTTGATTGGCATGATCGACCGCTTGATCGGACGGGCACAGGATCAGCTTGTGACGCTAGGTATTTCAGCGCCAATGATGGTGGTTCGCGGCGACGGAGCGTTGATGAGCGCCGAACAGGCGCGGGATCGACCGATTGAAACGATTTTGAGCGGCCCTGCGGCCTCGATCGTCGGGGCGCGCTGGCTAACGGGAGCCGAGAACGCGCTGGTATCAGATATCGGAGGTACCACGACCGATGTCGCCTTGATCCGGGATGGCAAGCCCGCCATTGATCCAGAAGGTGCCAGGGTTGGCGGCTTTCGCACCATGGTGGAGGCCGTCGCCATGCGGACCCACGGGTTGGGCGGGGACAGTCAGGTACATGTTGTAACCGAAGGGCTGGGCGGCGGCATCTTCCTGGGACCGCGCCGTGTTTTGCCCGTATCTCTGATCGCGTCAGAAGCGCCCGACGAGGTTCACACGGCCTTGGATGCGCAGTTGCGGGCCCCAACCGTGGGTGAACATGACACCCGGTTCGCACGTCTGGTACCGGGTGTTCATGCCGAAGGTCTGGGGGCAAGGGAAACCGCCCTGGTGGATCGCTTGGGGCAGAAGGTCCTGCCGCTGTCTGAATTGCTTAAAACGCGGATGGAGACAGGCGCACTTACTCGTTTGGTGGATCGTGGAATCGTTCAGGTATCCGGCGTGACACCTTCGGATGCCAGCCATGTTCTGGGCCGTTTGGATGCCTGGGACGCAGAGGCTGCACGCAAAGCGCTGGAACTGGTGGCGCGAAAACGGATTGGCACCGGCGATATGCTGGCTGCAACACCGGATCTGTTGGCGCAGATGATCGTTGATCAGTTGACCGAACAGACCTCTTTGACCTTGTTAGAGACCGCTTTTTCAGAAGAAGCCGAGGAGTTCGGCGTTCCGGCACCCGATCTGGCCCGGCATGTTTTGACGCGGAAAGGTCTGGCCGGGCATCGCGGTTTGGTGGCGCTGGACGCGGCACTGAATGTGGATGTGATCGGTCTTGGGGCGTCGGCCCCCAGCTATTACCCCGCAGTCGGGGAAAGATTGCGATGCCGCATGATTTTGCCGGAACACACGGGCGTGGCCAATGCGATTGGAGCGGTTGTTGGCAGGCTGACACTGCGCCGGGCCGGGACCGTCACGGCGCCATCCGAAGGGCGGTACAGGGTGCATCTTGAAGACGGGCCTCAGGACTTTAGCGATTCTGACGAGGCGATGGCGCTGCTGGAATCCATCCTGAGGGCTGAAGCGGAAGGAGAAGTGCGCGGAGCCGGTGCAGAGGATATCCGAGTGATCGTCGACCGGGATATCCGCACCGCCCGTATCGAAGCGCAGGAGGTCTTTGTTGAGGCAATGATCACCGTCGAGGCCAGTGGAAGGCCGCGGGTGGCGTCTGACTAGCCCCAGATCCGGGCCTAATCCTTACTCGGCCGCGTCGCGTTTGGGCAGAACCCAATCCGGGCGCGGGAAATGGCAGGTATAGCCGTTCGGGATGCGTTCAAGATAATCCTGATGCTCGGACTCGGCCTCCCAGAAATCGCCAACGGGTTCCAGCTCGGTCACGACCTTGCCGGGCCAGATGCCACTGGCATTCACATCGGCAATGGTGTCCAGGGCGACCTGTTTCTGGGCGTCATCGACATAATAAATGGCCGAGCGATAGCTCATCCCCATGTCGTTCCCTTGCCGGTTCACCGTAGTCGGGTCATGGATCTGAAAGAAAAACTCAAGCAGATCGCGATAAGTGGTCACGGTAGGATCGTAAAAGATCTCGATTCCCTCGGCATGGGTGCCGTGGTTGCGATAAGTGGCGTTGGGCACGTCTCCACCAGTATATCCGACGCGAGTGCGGAAAACGCCCGGGCGTTTGCGGATCAGATCCTGCATGCCCCAAAAGCAGCCCCCGGCAAGAACGGCGCGATGTTCGGTCATTCGATCTCCTCCACATGAATCAGGAATTCGCCATAGCCCTCGGCCTCCATCTGATCGCGATGGACGAACCGCAATGAGGCTGAGTTGATACAATATCGCAGCCCGCCATGTTCGCGCGGGCCGTCGGGAAACACATGCCCCAAATGGCTGTCGCCATGTTTCGAGCGCACCTCGGTGCGGATCATGCCCAGCGAGGCATCGCGCAGTTCTTCAACATGCTCATGCACGATTGGTTTGGTGAAACTGGGCCAGCCGCAGCCGGATTCGTATTTATGCGCCGAGGCGAACAGAGGTTCACCCGAGACGATATCCACATAGATGCCGGGCTCTTTGTTGTTCAGCAGTTTGCCAGTGCCGGGCCGTTCGGTGCCGCTGTTTTGCGTGACGTGATATTCCTCGGGCGACAATGCGGCGATGGCCTCAGGGGATTTGGTGTAACGGGTCATGGCTCCTCCGGTCGCTTTGGTGGTTCGCATTATAGATGGGGTTTGGCGGCGGAAAGCAAAGGGGGTTTTGCGTTCCTCGCGCTTATGTGTGGGTCAGGCCGGTTTTGCAGCGGGTTGGCGGGACAGTTGCACCGCCAGAATGCCCAGAGTGGTGATCAGCACCCCGACCGCATCCAGCGGCCCCAGTTTTTCCCCCAACAAGATCGCGGCGATGGTGACACCAAAGACCGGGTTGAGAAAGTGAAACGTGGCCGCCCGGGTTGCGCCGATCCGATCCAGCAGCAGGAACCAGATGAACGTGGCCAGAAGGCCGGGAAACAGAGTTGTATAGGTGAAGGCCAGGACCAGCGGCACCGTCAAGTGGATATGAATCGTTTCGAATACCGGTGCTGCAACAAACAGAATGGCCGATCCGACCAGCATCTGTAAGCCAACCACCATCATGAAATTCCCGCCCGATGTCGCCCCACGCACTGCGAGCGTGGCAAATGTCAGCGCAAGCGCTCCAATGCCACAAAGCATGACGCCGAACAGATCAACGCCGTCGCCGATCCGACTGCTCATGATCAGAGCAACACCGGCGAACCCGGCACACAGGCCTACAATTCCAACTGGCCGTAATCTGTCGCCCATAAACAGCCAACTGGCCAAGGCAACCAGCAATGGCATGGTCGAGGCGATGATGGCGGCAACAGAGGCCTCGATTGTTTGCATCGCATAGAAGTTTAGGCCCAAATAAAGGGCATTTTGACATATCCCGAACAGGATGGTGGCATGCCATTGTGACCGCGTCAGCCGCCAGCTTTGGCCAATCGCCCGTGCAATCACGACGCCAATCAAACCCGAGATCAGAAACCGCAGAGCCAGGGAAAACAACGGCGATGCGTCCGCCACGATGATCCGGGCCGAGGTGAAGGCCGAAGACCAGATAAACGCAAATGTCAGCCCCATGGCCATTGCGCGAAAATCCATCGCGACCCCCTGTTCAGATTTTCGCGCACTGTTGACCGAATAAGCGCGCGCCGCAAGCAGTGCTGTTTTTATTGATTGATCAGCCAATAAACTATAACAGCGTCATGAACTGACATTAATGGGAGGATTGTCGGTGCTATTGGAGTACATACTATCATTTGGCGTCTTGCTGGCGTTGGGCCTTGTTGCCTTCTTTGTGGTGAAGTGGTGGAATCTGCGGATCGTCGGCGTAACGCCGGTTCATCTGTTCACCTTCATCGCAATTCTGTTCACATCCGGGTTGGATGTCGGCCTGATCATGTTTCCGCTGACCGAATTCGGCGGCTATGCCGAAGATCCCGCCTATGCGTTTGCCAACCCACTGGCGATCGAATTCGGGTTCTGGGGCTTTCTGATCTGGGCGTTCTACTTTCTGACCGCGTTCTATTTCTGTGTCATCGAGCCGCGCGTGAAGTTCTTTGAAATCCCGCTGGTCAAGCTGATCAACAATGTGGTCATCATCGGCACCTGCGCTTTCACCGCCAGCCTGTTCCTGATCTACCTGCCCGGCTACCTGCCCGAGGTCGGAGACGGCGAGTCGGTGGTCACCACCTTCTATGTCATCGTGTTTGTCGTCATTCTGGCAGCGGCCTATTCTTCGACCGACCTGAAATACGTGCGTATCCTGTCGGTGGGCTCGACCTTTTTGTTCCTGGCACTGATCCTGGGCATGTGGGTTGCTGCGGGCATGGGCGTGAATGGCTTTGTGGAAACCGGAAGCAATGTTGGTGCCTATTTCACCAACCTGCACAAGTTTGTCCTGCCGCTGACAGATTATCACGCCTTCTACCTGTTCTGGTGGTTTGCCTGGTCGATCATGATCGGCCAGTTCACATCTCGCTTTGTAGGTGGGCTGAAGACCTGGCAGCTACTGGCTGCTCTGCTGATCTTTCCGTCGATACCTTTGGCGATCTGGTTCACCGTTCTCTACTATTACCACCTGAACGGCATCAGCACTGCAGGCATCACCAACATTGCGATGGTGATTGTGGGCGTGACCTTCGTGATCAACTCACTGGATTCGTTGATCAGGCTCTATACGGACAACCTGAACATGACAGTCGCCCGCTTTGGTAAAGCGATCTATGTGGCGGGCAATGTTGTGCTGCTGTTCGTCCTGACCTTGCTGTTCCAAAGCCAGTGGTTGCAGATCCAGTGGATCGGCGCAGTTGTTGTCGGCCTCTATCTGGCCTGTGTGGTTTATATCCTGATCACCAAGCGCAAAGAGGTGCTGAGCATCAATGGGATGCCCGAAGACCGTGATCTGGATTTCCACAAGGTCGAGACGGTTCACTGATCAACATCGAGAAGAAGCTAATACGGGCGCCTCGGTGCCCGTTTTTTTTGGCCGCGACTGTGTAAGCAATGCGGAAAGAGTCAAAAAGGCCAAACAAGAGCGACACGTGTGAAATCACAAACTTGCAATATCTTTTACTTATGTTGGCTTAGTTCAATCTTCACTCACTGAAGAGCTATCTTGAGGCACGCTCTTCCTTGGAGTTGATAACCTTAATGGTCCCTCAGGCGCGTTTTTCACCAATCGTGGCCACACCCAGAACAGACAGGACCTTGGCCTCGATCTGTTCGGCATTCATACCGGCAACCGCATACATATCCGCCGGGTTTGCCTGATCAATGAAGATATCCGGAAACACCATCGAGCGGTATTTAAGGCCCTGATCAAACACACCCTCATCGGCCAGTAGCTGCGCCACATGGCTGCCGAAACCGCCAATCGCACCCTCTTCGATGGTGATCAGCGCCTCATGATCGGAGGCCAGATTCAGGATCAGGTCGCGGTCCAGCGGTTTGGCGAAACGTGCATCGGCTATGGTAGGGGTTATGCCGCGTGCGGATAGGGCCTCGGCGGCTTTTTGTACTTCGGCCAAGCGCGTACCGAAAGACAGCAATGCCACACGCGCGCCCTTCTGAATTATCCGGCCTTTGCCGATTTTAAGCACTTCACCACGCTCGGGCAGGTCCACGCCCACGCCTTCACCGCGGGGATAGCGGAAGGCGATCGGGCCTTCGTCGTGGGCGACGGCGGTGGCCACCATATGCATCAGCTCGGCCTCATCTGAGGCGGCCATCACGACCATGCCCGGCAGGTTGGCCAGATAGGCAATGTCAAACGATCCGGCATGGGTCGCCCCATCAGCGCCCACCAGACCAGCACGGTCGATGGCAAATCGCACGGGCAGGCGCTGAATGGCCACATCATGCACGACCTGATCATAGCCGCGCTGCAGGAAGGTCGAATACATGGTGCAGAACGGCTTCATCCCGCCCGCAGCCAAAGCCGCCGAGAACGTCACACCATGCTGTTCCGCAATCGCTACATCGAAACAACGTGACGGGTAGCGTTCGGCAAACAGGTTCAACCCGGTTCCATCGGGCATGGCGGCGGTGACGGCGACGATCTTGTCGTCCCGCGCGGCTTCTTCCACCAGCGTCTTGCCAAAAACCGAAGTATAGGACGGTGCGTTTGACGGCGCCTTCTTTTGCTCACCCGTCACAACATCGAATTTCGCGGTCGCGTGACCCTTGTCACGGGCCTGCTCGGCGGGGGCATAGCCCTTGCCCTTTTTTGTCAGCACATGGATCAGGATCGGGCCGGTAGCCCGCGTCTTGACCGTGCGCAGCACCGGCAACAGCTGATCCATGTCGTGTCCGTCAATCGGGCCGAGATAGGAAAAGCCCAGTTCTTCGAATAAAGTACCGCCTACGGCCATGCCTTTGAGCATTTCCTTGGCGCGTTTGGCGCCTTCGCGGAACGGTTCCGGCAACAAGGACACTGCGCCCTTGGCGGCGGCCTTCAGATCGTGGAACGGTTCTTCGGCATAAATGCGCGACAGATAACTGGACAGGGCGCCAACCGGCGGTGCGATGCTCATCTCATTGTCGTTGAGGATAACGATCAGGCGCTTTTTCAGGTGGCCTGCGTTGTTCATCGCCTCAAAGGCCATGCCCGCCGACATAGATCCATCGCCGATCACGGCAATCGCATCGCCCAGACCTTCGGGCGTCACGCCACCCAGATCGCGCGCCACGGCAAAGCCAAGGGCCGCACTGATCGAGGTGCTGGAATGCGCCGCGCCAAACGGGTCGTAGGGGCTTTCGCTGCGCTTGGTGAACCCGCTCAACCCACCGGGTTGGCGCAGGGTACGGATCCGGTCGCGCCGCCCGGTCAGGATTTTATGCGGATAGCACTGGTGCCCGACATCCCAGATGATTTTGTCACGCGGCGTATCGAATACCGCATGCAGCGCGGTGGTCAGTTCCACCACGCCCAGACCCGCACCCAGATGCCCGCCGGTGACCGATACGGCCGAGATCGTCTCGGCCCGTAATTCCTGCGCCACCTGATGCAGCTGCGCGTCCGAAAACTGCCGCAGGTCGGCCGGGCGGTTCACAAGATCCAGCAGAGGAGTGTTCGGGCGGTCAGACATATGGCGCGTTCCTGGCTTAGCTGTCCCGGGCAATAACGAAGCGGGCGGCGTCCTTCAAGGTTTCAGCCGACGCGCCATAGCCTTCCAACGCGGCGCAGCCCTGTTCCACCAGCTCCGCGGCACGGGTTCTGGCGGCGTCGAGGCCCAGCAGAGACACAAACGTGGCCTTTCCCGCCTCGGCATCCTTCTGAAGGCGCTTGCCCGCAATTTCGGCGTTACCCTCTATATCCAAGATGTCATCTGCGATTTGAAAAGCAAGACCAAGGGATTGGGCATATTGGCGCAAGGGCGCAAGATCAGCTTGGGCCAGACGCGCGCCGGCGCATGCAGACCACTCGATCAGCGTTCCGGTTTTTCCTGCCTGCAAATGGGTGATTTCTTCCAGCGTCAGCGGAGAGTCTGCCGATTCCGCCGCGATATCCAGCGCCTGGCCCAGCACCATGCCCTGCGCTCCGCTTGCCTGCGCCAGAGACAAGGCCAATTCCGCGCGAATTTCGGCGGGGCCAATTTCGGGACGGGTGCAAAGTTCGAATGCCAGCGTCTGCAACGCGTCGCCTGCCAGAACCGCGATGCCCTCATCCCATTTCACATGAACTGTCGGGCGCCCGCGACGCAAATCGTCGTTATCCATGCAGGGCAGGTCATCATGCACCAGAGAATAGGCGTGCAATGCCTCGATCCCCGTGGCAGGCCAGATCGCACGCGCTGTATCCACATCATGCAGCCGCGCGCTTTCCAGCACCAAAAACCCGCGCAGACCTTTGCCGCCTTGCGTGGCATAGGCCATCGCCTGTGTCACATCCAGATCGTCCAGCGCGCCCAGAACCAGATCAAAATGGCCCTGAATCAGCGTTGCATCCTGCGCCAGTCTTTCGCGAAACATTTACTGACCTTCGACAACCGTCGTCCCGGTCGGTTGACCATCGGCGTCCAAGGTGATCGCGGCCACTTTTTCCTCGGCCCGCTTCAGTTCATCCTCGCAGCGTTTCTTCAGCGCTGCACCCCGTTCATACAAGGCGATGGACTGGTCCAGCGCCACATCGCCACGCTCCAGCTGGCCGACAACGGCCTCAAGCTCTTTCATCGCCTGTTCGAATGTCATCTGGTCAACGGGTGTATCTGTCATCGGGCTGCCTTCATCAACTCTTCCACATGGGCACGTGTGGCCTCGGCCAAGGCTTTCAGATCATACCCGCCTTCCAAAGTCGAGACGATACGTCCCGCGCAATGCTCATCGGCAATCTTGCACAATTCGGTAGTGATCCAGGCGAAATCTTCGGTGGCCCAGTTCAGATTGGCCAGCGGATCATCCTGATGGGCGTCAAACCCGGCAGAGATTATGATCAGCTCGGGTTTGAAGGCGCGCAGTCGCGGGAAAGCCAATGTTTCGTAGGCGGCGCGCATCTCGGCGCCGCCAGTTCCGGGGGACAGTGGAATATTCAGGACGTTGTTAAAGGCGCCGGTCTCGTCGGCGCGGCCTGATCCCGGCCACAAGGGCATCTGCTGGCTGGTGATCACCAACGCGCGCGCCTCATCCCACAGCAGGTCTTGCGTGCCATTGCCATGGTGTACATCGAAATCCACCACAGCGACGCGACGCAGACCGTGATGATCCAACGCGTGTTTCACCCCCAATGCGGCGTTGCCGAACAGGCAGAACCCCATGGCGGTTTCATTCTCGGCGTGATGGCCGGGGGGGCGAATGGCACAGAACGCATTTGGGGCTTCTCCGCCCAGCACTAAATCCACGGCTTTTACCACAGCCCCTGCAGCCCTATAGGCCGCATCTACAGATCCCGGCGACATGAATGTATCGCCGTCCACTTGCCGGAATCCCTCTGTCGGGCGACTTTTGCGGATGTCGCGAATATGGCTTTCGGGGTGAATACGCAGCAGGTCATCATCGGCTGCAAGCGGCGCAGTCACACGATCCAGGTCCAGCCTATCCAGCGCATGAAGGATATGTTCCAGTCGCGCGACTTGTTCCGGATGCCCCTCGGGTGTCACGTGCCCAAGACAATCCGCATGGGTCAAAAGGGCAGTTTTCATCACAATCCCCTGTTCATCTGGTCAAAATACCTTCGCCGAAGGCAAAGAACCGCCACGCAGCGGCTCAATCAATCCGGTGCCAGCATGTACCCGGCCCCGCGCACGGTCTGCAGGTACCGGGGTTGTTTCGGGTCTTGCTCGATCTTGCGTCTCAGCCGTGTGATCTGCACATCCACGGCACGCTCCTGCGCCTGACCCTTATCACGGCCCAGATCCTCGACCAGCTTGGCGCGACTGATAGGGGCGCCGGGTTGGGCCGAGAAGATCTTCATCAGCTGGCTTTCCGTTGCGGTTAGGCGGACCGTTTCTTCGCCCCGCCACATCTCACCGCGCTCAACATCATAGCGGATCGGGCCGAGATGCAGAATCTTGGTTGCGGCATCCTGTGCCGGGGTTTCCGGCATCCGGCGCAGGATCGCATTGATCCGCAACAAAAGCTCTTTGGGCTCGAACGGTTTGGCCAGATAATCATCGGCCCCCGCCTCAAGCCCGGCGATACGGTGTTCGGTTTCGCCCCGCGCCGTCAGCAACAGGATCGGGGTGGTGTGGGTCTCGCGCAGGGCTCTGGTCAGGCTGACACCATCTTCGCCGGGCATCATCACATCCAGAACGATCATGTCGAAATCCAGCCCCGACAGCACCCGACGTGCATGGGCCGCATCCCGCGCCGCGGTCACCAGAAACCCGTTTCGCATCAGGAATTTCTTGAGCAGATCGCGAATACGCTCGTCATCGTCAACGATCAACAGATGGGCGTCCATATCACTCATGAGGTCGTATCCCGCAATTTGGTATAGGCATGACGCATATCAGCATCCATCATTGCTTCAAGCACTTTGCGAAACCCAGACACCGCTTCTGGGCCTGCGTCCTTATAGGCCGCGCGCATCCGCACGCGCTGGGCCTCGGACAGCCTGGTTTCAAGCGCCCTCCCGGCTTCGGTCAGAAACAGGTGCCGTTCGCGCTTGTCCACTGTACCGACCCTGCTTTCGACCAACCCATCGTCAATCAATGTCCGAAGGACCCGGTTCAGAGACTGTTTCGTCACCCCAAGAATAGCAAGCAGGTTATTGACGGTCGTCCCCGGCGCGCGATTTATGAAGTGGATAGCACGGTGGTGTGCCCGCCCATAGGCCAGCTGTGTCAGAATGCGATCCGGGTCCGCCGTGAACCCGCGATAGGCGAAAAACATCGCCTCGATCCCCTGCCGCAGCTGTTCATCCGTAAGAAACAACAGGCTTTCTCCGCCAAAGGCCTGGGCGGGGCGGGTATCTGACATATTCTGCCTCATTCGTTACACAGGTCCGAGTTTATGTCAGCGTTGTTGACATTCCAAGAGCGGACAGGTATCGAATCGCAGTTTTTGCGCAACTTTATGTCCACTTCGGACCTATATTGCGCAATAATCGGAATATTCAACCCAGGCAGGGAGGTTTCGCATGGCGGGGTATGATGATCGTGACGGTGTCATCTGGATGGATGGAGAACTTGTGCCCTGGCGCGAGGCGAATGTCCACATTCTGAGCCATGCGATGCACTATGCGTCTTCGGTCTTTGAGGGCGAGCGGGCCTATAACGGCAAAATTTTCAAAAGCCGGGAGCATTCTGAACGGCTGGTCGCCTCGGCCGAGGCGCTGGACATGCCGATGCCCTATACGATCGACCAGATCGAAGCGGCAAAGGAAGACGCGCTGAAGGCAAGTGGCTTGCAGGACGCCTATGTCCGTGCGCTGGTCTGGCGTGGTTCGGGTGAGGATATGGGCGTGGCTTCGGCCAAGAACCCGGTCCGCATGGCCGTAGCGGTCTGGCCCTGGGGTGCCTATTACGGCGACGCCAAGATGCAGGGCGCCAAGCTGGATATCGCGGAATGGAAGCGGCCCAGCCCTGAAACCATCCCGGTCCATGCCAAGGCGGCCGGGCTGTACATGATATGCACCATTTCCAAGCATAAGGCCGAGGCCAAGGGCTGCTCGGATGCGCTGTTCATGGACTGGCGTGGTTATGTTGCCGAGGCGACCGGGGCGAACGTCTTCTTTGTGAAGGACGGCGAAGTCCATACCCCGCTGGCCGATTGCTTTTTGAACGGCATCACCCGTCAAACCGTGATCCAGATGCTTAAAGACAAAGGCATCACCGTGCATGAGCGCCGCATCAAGCCCGAAGAGATGGCCGATTTCGAACAATGCTGGCTGACCGGCACCGCCGCCGAGGTCACGCCTGTGGGCCAAATCGGCGACTATAGGTTCGAGGTCGGTGACCTCACCCGCGAAATCGCCGCAGATTATGAGGCGCTGGTCCGCGCCTGATCGCAGATTTGAGACAGATAGAGCCCCCGCGATTTCGCGGGGGCTTTTCTTTGCCGTTCATTCGCAATTCATTGCAGATCGTACAGGTAACTGGACGAACGCATGGCGGGGTGTAGGTTACGGTAATGTTAGACCTTCTCAGCGATATCCTCACCCGTCTGTCCTTGCGCGGGACGTTTTACTTCCGCACTTCTTTTACGCCTCCGTTCGGAATTCAGGTTCCAGCCTTTGAAAACGTCGCCCGGTTTCATTTTGTTCAACGGGGTGAGCTTCATGTTTTCGTCTCTAATACAGAGGAAACACTGCGTTTGAAGCAGGGTGATCTGATCCTGATTCCCCATGGTACGGCCCATGCGTTGCTGTGCAACGAAGTCAAGCCGTTGGACGCTTTGCCTCTGGAGCAGGTGCTGGAAGATGCGGGTTACACGGGGGATGGGGTTTTGATCTATGGCGGAGAGGACAAAGGTCGTGACACGCAACTGATCTGCGGCCACTTCTCGTTCACCGGCCCTCCGGGTCGACAAGGTACCGGGCATATGTTGCTGGATCGGTTGCCGCCTTACATCCTGATCGAGAATTACGGTGAAGAGGCTGGGGCCTGGTTCGAGTCCACCCTGCGCATGATCGGATCCGAGGTCAGCGGCACGCGTATCGGTGGCGACCTGATCGCGTTGAAACTGTCCGAAGTGCTGTTCGCGCAGGCCATCCGTGCTTATCTTGAACATCAAAGCCCAAGTGACTCGGCCCTGGCAGGATTTGCAGATCCGCGAATTTCACGCGCGCTGACCGCGTTTCACCGCGCACCAGCGGTAGAATGGAGCGTTGAGACCCTGGCCCGAGAGGCCGCTATGTCCCGCACGGCCTTTGCCCAGCTCTTTGCTGAAAAGATGGGGGCCACGCCCATGCAATACCTCACCGATTGGCGGATGCAGATCGCCTGTCAGGGATTGGTCGAAAGCCGCTGGAACGTTTCTGATGCGGCGGCCGAGGTGGGGTATGCCTCTGAGGCCGCGTTTTCCCGCGTGTTTAAGAAACAGATCGGTCTGTCACCGGCGGCTTATCGAGCCATGCATTGATCCTCCATCATTCTGAACGATCTGCAAGGTTTCATGGACGATCCAGAATTAAGCGTTCGACCTACTTGTCCTAGTTTGAGATCATCTCAAACAAGGAAAGGAAAATGCAATGTCTCTCCGTTTCGTTACCCGCAATATTCATGCCTACCTCGATTACCCGGTTGCCATCGCCCTGATGGCGCTGCCGTTTGTTCTGGGATTGGGTCAGTCCAATCCGATGGCCCTGTGGCTGTCGGTTGTGACCGGCATTGCAGCCTTTGTCCTGACCGTATTGACCGATCATCATCTGGGGATTTGGAGGGTATTGCCTTATCGCGTCCATCTGGGCGTCGATCTGCTGGTCGGGGTGGTGTTTCTGGCGGCACCCAGCCTGTTTGGGTTCCAGGGTCTGGATGCGATATTCTACTGGCTGAACGGCGCGGCGGTGGTGGCGGTCATCTCGCTCAGCGCGCCAGAGCAAGAGGCGTTTGCTTGAACGGGCACATGCCCTGACGCCTCGATACCATTGCTTCCCACTCGGAAAACAAAGCCGCCCGTTCAAACAACGGGCGGCTTATCGCGGTGACCTTGATAAAGCGCTCAGAAATCTACGCCGCGCTGGGCTTTGATCCCGGCTTGAAACGGGTGCTTTTCCTCGGTCATTTCGGTGACCAGATCAGCATAGTCGCGCAGTGGTTCTGGCGCATCGCGGCCGGTCAGGAACACGCTGGTCTTGTCGGACCGCGCCTTGAGCCCGTCGATCACCTGATCGACGGTCAGATATTCATAACGCAGGGCAATATTGATCTCGTCCAGAACGACCAGATCATACTCACCGCTCTCCATCAGCGCGCGCGCCCTGTCGAAGGCCGCATTGGCAGCGGCGATATCGCGCTCGCGGTCCTGGGTGTCCCAGGTAAAGCCCTCGCCCATCGTGTGCCAGGTGACCAGATTGCGCTCTTCAAAAAACCGCCGCTCGCCGGTTTTCCACTTGCCCTTGATGAACTGTACGACGGCAACTTTCTGACCCCATCCCAGCGCTCGGATCACGACACCAAACGCGGCCGAGGATTTGCCCTTGCCCTTGCCGGTATTGATCAGCACCAGACCACGGCCCGGGTCGACGGCCTCAGAGACCTTTTTGCGGTGCTTGGCCTGCACCTGCTGCATCTTTTCTTTGTGATCCTGCGCGTCGCTCATTCGGGCACCTCTGTGATTGTTGGGCCCAAACTAGGGCAAGTTTGAAAAAGGTAAAGTCACGCTTTGTGATCGGTCAGGGACCGAGCCTTGCCGCGTTCCAGCCCCAGCTGGTGTTCGCGCCAGATCACGACCACATTGCCCGCAATCACCAGCGTCGCACCCAACAGGATCGCAAGCGTCGGCAGCTCATCAAACCAGATATAGCCGATGAATATGGCAAACAGCATGGTGGTATAGTCATAAGGGGCCAGCATCGAGGCCTGACCAAAGCGATAGGACGAGGTGACCAGAATCTGTGCAACACCGCCGATCAACCCCATTATGATCATAATTAGAGCCTGATTAAGCGTCGGCATGGTCCAACCCCAAAACGCGGTCAGAGCTGAAAGCAGGGTAGCGGTCATCGAGAAATAGAACACGATCGCGGCCGGGTGATCCACCTTGACCAGCTGCCGGATGTGGATCTGAACAAAGGCACGGGCGAGTGTGGCCGCCAGCACGCAAAGCGCCCCGATTGTGGCTGCCATCTCCATCTGGGTGGTGCCCAGCCTGGGCCAAACCATAATCAGCACGCCCAACAATCCCAGCGCGACGGCACCGATGCGGATCATGCGAATGCGCTCGCCCAGAATCAGCGCGGCCAGAATCAGGGTGAAGATCGGGGTGGCATAGCCAATCGCGGTGACCTCGGGGAGTGGCAAGAGGCTGAGACCCGTAAAAGTCAGACCCATGGCGCTGGTGCCCAGAACGCCGCGCCAGAAATGACCCATCGGCTTTTTGACCACAAAGCCCTGCGCCAGCTCTCCGCGCCAAAGCAACCAGGCAATGATGACGGGAATGGCGAAGAGCGACCGGAAAAACACCAGTTCACCGGGCGGGAAATCTTCGGACAGGGCCTTGACCAGTGCAGACATTGAGGTGAACAGAACCAACGCGGCCAGTTTCAGGCCCACGGCAAGCATGGGTCGGTGGGAAGTCAGGGATTGTGCCATTGGCCGGGAACCTGAGCCTTTGACTGGGAAAGATCAACGATTGGATTGTACCAATCAGGCAGATTTCCACGTGTCGGGCAGGGGTTGGCCGATCTCTTCGCTGAACGCCTCAAGAAACCGGATCATCCGTGCCACACGCGCCTGTGCCAATTCGCGCCCGTTGGGCGTCAGCATGTCTGCCGGCAGGCTCAACAGTTTGACCTTCCAGTGGTCAATCGAGAATTGCTGATCGTTCAGATCACGGGCGCGGGCAAAGGCATCCTCGGCGTCATACAAGTCGCGCCCCAATGCGCCAGCCACTACGAAGGTGCGCGCAATGCCGATGGCCCCCAGTGCATCAAGCCGATCTGCATCGCGTAGGAAGCGGGCCTCGGGTGTTTCTGGCGGTATCCCGGCCGAGAAACTGTGTGCAGCAATGGCGTGCTGGATGGCGTCGATCTCGGGTCGTGAAAACGTCAATTCCTCTAGAATAGGCTCTGACTCGGCAGCAGACCGGCGTGAGGCCAAGTGGCGGTCGGGGTCATCTTTGGGCAAGTTGACTAGGTCATGAAGATAGCTTGCCGCAAGCAGAACCCGAATATCTGCTTGCGTGTCCGCGATGGCCTGTACATTGATCCAAACGCGATCCAGATGCGCCAGATCATGGGCAGGATCTGTTTTCATGCGCTGTGCGACGATGCCGCGCAGCCGGGTGCGCAGCTCAGCCGATATGGCCACGGTTCTCGCCGATCTGACCCCGGTGCAACAGCAGGTGGTCAAGGATTACGCAAGCCATCATCGCTTCGCCAACCGGAACCGCACGGATGCCGACACAAGGGTCATGGCGGCCTTTGGTGATGATCTCGGTCTCTTCTCCGGACTTGGTGATCGTTTTGCGCGTGGTCAGAATCGACGAGGTCGGTTTGACCGCAAAGCGTACGACTATATCCTGCCCGGTCGAAATCCCGCCCAGTATGCCGCCTGCGTGGTTCGAGCTGTATTGCGGGCCGTTCTGCCCCATGAAGATTTCATCGGCATTGGCCTCGCCGGTCAGTTCAGCTGCGGCCATGCCTTCGCCGATCTCAACACCTTTGACTGCGTTGATCGACATCATCGCTGCGGCAAGATCAGTGTCTAACTTGGCATAAACTGGCGCACCAATCCCGGCAGGGACACCACGCGCAACGACCTCAACCACTGCCCCGACCGAATTGCCGGACTTGCGTAACCCGTCTAAATAGGCGGCCCAATCTTCGGCGGCTGTCGCATCGGGCGTCCAGAATGGGTTCTGTTCAATCTGTGACCAATCGAAATTCGTGCGGTCGATCTTGTGCGGGCCAATCTGAGTCATGTACCCGGTGATTTGCACATTCGGTGCGATCTGCCTGATCGCTTCGCGGGCCAGGCCCCCGGCGGCAACGCGCGAGGCGGTTTCGCGCGCCGAGCTGCGGCCACCGCCGCGATAATCGCGGATACCGTATTTTTGCCAATAGGTGATATCAGCATGGCCCGGGCGGAACTTTTCCATGATATCGCCGTAGTCTTTTGACCGCTGATCAGTGTTCTCGATCATCAGCTGGACCGGAGTTCCGGTCGTCTGCCCTTCGAACACGCCGGACAGGATTTTCACCTGATCGGGCTCGCGCCGCTGGGTGGTGTATTTATTCTGTCCTGGTTTGCGCTTGTCTAGCCAGTGCTGGATCACCTCTGCGTCGATGGTCACCCCCGGCGGGCAGCCATCAACAGTGGCACCCAAGGCGGGACCGTGGCTTTCACCCCAGGTGGTGACGCGGAAAAGATGGCCAAAGCTGTTCATCGACATAAGGGGTGCTCCTTCTGAGCATCGTGATTAGCGGGCAAGGCCCGTAGCCTCAAGCGGATTTGCGGTTGGGGCCCAGCACCCCAACCCTTTCCGGTCAGGCCGCCGAGGACAGCTGCGTCCGCATCGCGGTGATTTTCAACGCCGCCTGTGCCGCCTCGCGCCCCTTATCCACGAAATGCGCGCGGTAGATGGTATTGTGGTGGTCCGTCTCTTGATACTGGTGTGGCGTCAGCGAAACAGACAGAACCGGAACACCGGTATCCAGACCTGCGCGCATCAACCCATCGACCACAGCTTGCGCCACGAAATCATGCCGGTAGATGCCGCCATCCACCACAAAGGCCGCGCAGGTCACAGCTGCATAGCGCCCAGTCTGGGCAAGATCGCGGGCCAGCAGGGGCATTTCGAATGCACCTGGAACGTCGAACACGTCCACTTGATCGGCGGGTATCAATTCCAGAAACCCGTCGAGTGCATGGTCGACAATATCGGCATGCCAGCTGGCCTTAACAAACGCATAGCGGGTGTGTGTCATCAAGATCTCCTTCCGGTTTGGTGGTCTGCTGGCGGTTGCGAAAACCGGTTCCCACTTTTCGCTGCCAGCACGACATGACACGTCACCCAAGGCGATCACGAGCAGGCGCGCGGGGTTACCGGCACACTGCACGTTCTCTTTCATCCGGACTGTAACCGTCGGCTCTGGCCTCTCACCAGATCTGCTGACACCCCGAAAAGGGGCCGCTCGCGGGCTTACGGGTCATCGCCCGCATACCGCCGGTGGGGAATTCCGCCCCGCCCTGAGAACGAGGCGCACCTTGCCAATAGGTGCGCGGTTCTGCAAGAGCTTTTGCAGGAGGACCGCCATGCACCCCAATCCCGCCTTCCGCGCCGAGGATCGTGACAGTCATATTGCTTTTGCGCGCGAGCGCGCATTTGGTGTTTTGGCTTTGTCAGCGGACCAGGGGCCTTTGCTTAGCCATGTGCCGTTTCTGTTGTCAGAAGATGGCGCAGAAGCCTCGCTGCATCTGGTGCGGTCCAATCCGATCGTCCGGGCATTGAATGAACCGCGCACGGTTCGAATCGCTGTATCGGGGCCTGACGGATATATCTCGCCCGACTGGTACGGGATTGAGGATCAGGTGCCCACTTGGAACTATGTGGCGGTGCACCTGACCGGAACGCTTTCGCTTCTTCCGCAGGACGCGTTGCGCGATTTACTCGATCGTCAGTCGGATTTTTATGAGCGCCGGTTGAACCCCAAGCCACCCTGGAGCGCCAGCAAGATGAGCGCGGAGGCTCTGGACAAGATGATGCGCATGATTCTGCCCTGCAAATTGCAGGTAGATGACATTCAGGGCACCTGGAAGCTGAACCAGAACAAGCCGGACGATGTCCGTCTAGCCGCCGCAGATCATGTGGCGGTAGACGGGTTCGGAAGCGAGACCACTCACCTCGCCGCGCTCATGCGGTCTAGGTGAGCGGACGGGCTGGTCAGTTGCTGAAGGTCGCCAGATAAGCGGCGACATCCTCAGCCCCTTTTTTCAGTTTGACGCTCATGTTCGGACGGGCGGTTTCGTCATCCAGATAGTCCCTCAGGAAAACAATCGGGTCCTGCGAATATTCGACGATGTTTTCCTGTGTCCAGACCAGCCCTTCCTGGCCGGCACGGATCATGTCATCGGTGTACATCCCGATTGGTAGGCGTTCGCTTCCGTTCAGGTAATCGGTTTCTGTTCCGGCCACCCGGCCTACGACCCCATAGAGATTCGGCCCGGTGATGCCGCCTTTGACCAGAACTTTTCCATCTTTGATAATTGCATGGCACGAAGAGCACCGATTGTAGAGGCTTTCTCCCTTTGCCGGATCGCCGGCGGCGATGGATTGCGATGAAAGAGTCAGGGCGAAGGTCAGAGTGGCTGTAAAAAGCTTTGGCATGGAAAAATCCCGTTAAGGTTGGTCCTGTTACAGGCCCTTGGGACATTCCAGCCAAATGTGCAATCGAATTGAGACTCATCTAGTGTGTTGAAAAATATCTATTTTTAACTCATTATTTTTACCAAGGTAGATTCAATCGAAGTGGATTTTTGCGTGGCAAAATCAGGTCAGAATTTTGCAGATTTTCGCCGATCAACAGTCTTCGGTTCTGTGTTGTGAGGGTGTTTTCGTTGCCTGGTTGCCATCCGAATCACTCCCTGTACCACCCGCGCAGCAGGGCAAACGTTCACGGGTAATCCGGCCCATCCCTTGAAAAAAACGCCTTTCGTTGTGACATGAATGCCAAGATGCGGCGTAGTGCGCGCCTATGACCGCTGGACGAACCGATTTCTCCCGGATAGATAGCCGCGATGAGACGCCGCTTTGATGCGGTGCTGATGCATGTTTGCCCGGTATTGCCGGGCGCCGGAATCGGAGAAAACCTCGTGTCCCACGCAGAAGACCACGAAGGCACCCGCAGAGATTTCCTCTACTACGTCGCAGGCGGCGCAGGTGTCGTTGCGACGGGTGCAGCCGTATGGCCCCTGATCAACCAAATGAACCCCTCGGCAGACGTTCAGGCGCTGTCCTCGATCCGCGTGGATGTGAGCGGTGTCGAGCCCGGAACCCAGCTGACCGTCAAATGGTTGGGCAAACCCGTGTTCATCCGTCACCGCACCGGTGTCGAAATCGACGAAGCGCAGAAGCAGGACGCCGATGGCGTGGATGCCCTGCCTGACCCGCTGGCCCGTAACTTCAATCTGAATGCTGATGCACCGGCCACGGATGCAAACCGCGTGATGCCGTCGCCGGAAGGCGAAGCCGCAGGTGCCTGGATCGTCCAGATGGGCGTCTGTACTCATCTCGGTTGTGTCCCGCTGGGCGATGCTGGTGACTTTGGCGGCTGGTTCTGCCCCTGCCACGGTTCGCATTACGATATGGCTGGCCGTATCCGCAAAGGTCCTGCACCTGAAAACCTGCCCGTTCCGCCCGCTGAGTGGACGGACGCCAGCACCATCAAACTCGGCTAAGGGAGACCCAGATGTCCGGAATTCCCCACGATCACTATGAGCCGAAGACAAGTGGCGAGAAGTGGCTGAACAGCCGCCTGCCCATCGTCGGCCTGATCTATGACACCCTGATGATCCCAACCCCCAAGAACCTGAACTGGTGGTGGATCTGGGGCATCGTCCTGGCGTTTTGCCTGGTCCTGCAAATTGTCACCGGTATCGTTCTGGTGATGCACTACACTCCGCATGTTGATCTGGCCTTTGCCAGCATCGAGCACATCATGCGCAACGTGAATGGCGGCTATATGCTGCGGTATCTGCACATGAACGGCGCATCGCTGTTCTTTGTCGCGGTATACATCCACATCTTCCGCGGCCTGTTCTATGGCTCGTACAAAGCCCCGCGCGAGGTTACGTGGATCATTGGGATGCTGATCTATCTCTGTATGATGGGCACTGCCTTTATGGGCTATGTTCTGCCCTGGGGTCAGATGTCCTTCTGGGGTGCGACCGTGATCACCGGCCTGTTTGGTGCGATCCCGTTTGTGGGTGACGCGATCCAGACTTGGCTGCTGGGCGGACCGGCTGTGGACAACGCCACGCTGAACCGCTTTTTCTCGCTGCACTACCTGCTGCCCTTTGTAATTGCGGCGCTGGTCATCGTGCATGTCTGGGCTTTCCACACCACCGGCAACAACAACCCGACAGGTGTTGAGGTTCGCCGCGGTTCGAAAGCCGAGGCCGAGAAAGACACGCTGCCCTTCTGGCCTTACTTCGTGATCAAGGACCTGTTCGCACTGGCGGTCATCTTGGTTGTGTTCTGGGCGATTGTTGGTTTCATGCCGAACTATCTGGGCCACCCGGATAACTACATCGAAGCCAACCCGCTGGTAACACCGGCACATATCGTGCCCGAATGGTACTTCTTGCCGTTCTACGCGATCCTGCGTGCCTTTACCGGCGAGGTCTGGGTTGTTCAATTCGCCAGCTTCATCACCGGCGGCATCATTGACGCCAAGTTCTTTGGTGTTCTGGCGATGTTTGGTGCGATCCTGGCTATGGCTCTGGCGCCATGGCTGGACACGTCAACCGTACGTTCGGGTAAATACCGGCCGATGTTCAAATGGTGGTTCTACCTGCTGATCGTCGACTTCTTTGCCCTGATGTGGCTGGGTGCGATGCCCGCAGAAGAGCCCTATGCGACCTTCTCGTTAATCGCATCGGCCTACTGGTTCGGCTATTTCTTCGTGATCCTGCCGGTTCTGGGTGTCATCGAAAAACCCGATGCACAGCCGGAAACCATCGAAGAAGACTTCAACGCGCATTATGGCAAGGCTGACGCCGATGCCACGCCGGCCGAGTAAGAAGAGGGACCGGAAACATGTTCAAGAAACTTGCAATCGGTGCCGCGTTTGCTATCGCACTTGCTCCTGTCGCGTCTAACGCGGCAGGCGGAGGCGAACAGCATATCGAGGACTTCCAATTCTCATTCGAAGGCCCGTTCGGAACCTGGGATCAACACCAGTTGCAGCGCGGCCTGCAGATTTACACCGAGGTTTGCGCGGCCTGTCACGGCCTGCGCTATGTGCCTCTGCGTGACCTCGAAGCGCTGGGCTATTCGGAAGACGAAGTCACCGCCTATGCGGCGGGCAACTTTGAAGTGTTCGACCCCGAGCTGGACGATTTCCGCCCGGCTAAACCCGTTGACCATTTCCCCGCCAATGATGGCGTTGGCGCACCCGACCTGAGCCTGATGGCCAAGGCGCGCGCTGGTTTCCACGGCCCTTACGGTCTGGGGATCAACCAGCTGGTCAACGGCATGGGCGGCCCGGAATACATCGCCTCGTTGCTGGATGGTTATACCGGCCACGAAAAGGAAGAAGCGGGAACGGTTCTGTACGAAAACACCGCCTTCCCCGGTGGTTGGATTTCGATGGCGCCCCCGCTTTCGGATGAGCAGGTCGAGTTTGCCGATGGCCACGCAAATGACGTCGAGCATATGTCGGAAGACGTTGCAGCCTTCCTGATGTGGACGGCTGAACCGAAGATGATGGAGCGTAAGTATTCGGGCTTTGTCGGTGTTGTCTTCCTGACGCTTCTGTCGGTCCTGTTGTACCTGGTCAACAAGCGTCTGTGGGCAGGCGTTAAAGGTAAGAAGAAACACTAAGCGCCTTTTCTGAAAAGTTAAAAACCCCCGCGCCACTGGCAGCGGGGGTTTTTTGTTGCATGCAGGTGGAAGGGGCGGATCAGGCGCTGAGCTGTGTTGCGGAGCGGCCGATGATGGTGGCGGTCACGACTTGCCCTTCGGATTGAGCGGTTTTGAACGTGACTTCGGTGAACTGCTCGGTCCGGCCCATATGCGGGTTTTCCATCAGGATGTGATGTATCTTGCCAACCTGGGCGGTCAGGTGCTTGGCAATCTGCACCTCGCCAGCGGCACGCAGACGGGCGGCGCGGGTTTTGATGACATTGCCGTTGACCTGCTGCGGAATGCGGGCAGCGGGTGTACCTTCGCGTTTGGAGTAGGGGAAGACATGCAGCCATGTCAGATCGCAATCGGCAACCAGCCTTAGCGAGTTTTCGAAATGGGCCTCGGTCTCGGTCGGGAAACCGGCGATGATGTCAGCGCCAAAGGTCATCTCGGGGCGCAGCTTGCGGGCCTCTTGGGTAAAGCGGATCGCATCGTCACGCAAATGGCGGCGTTTCATCCGCTTCAGGATCAGATCGTCGCCATGCTGCAGCGACAGATGTAAGTGAGGCATCAGGCGGCGTTCTGTGGCAATGGCCTGCATCAGGTTTTCATCGACCTCGATCGAATCGATCGAGCTGATCCGCAGGCGCGGCAAATCAGGCACCAGTTTGAGGATGCGCATAACGAGATCACCCAGCTTTGGCTGGGCAGGCAGGTCAGCCCCCCATGAGGTCAGGTCAACGCCGGTCAGAACGACCTCATTATAACCCTTATCGACCAGACGCTTGATCTGGTCCACAACAACGCCCGCGGGGACGCTGCGCGAATTACCGCGGCCATATGGGATGATGCAGAAGGTACAGCGGTGGTCACAGCCATTCTGAACCTGTACATAGGCGCGGGAACGAGTGCCAAACCCGTCGATCAGGTGGCCAGCGGTTTCGGTAACCGACATGATGTCATCAACCTGGACGGCCTCGGTTTCACCAATGAAATCCGCCGCCATGCCTTTCCAGGTTTCGGGTCGCATCTTTTCAGTGTTGCCAATGACGGCATCGACCTCTTCCATCTGGGAAAAGGTCTGCGGTTCTGTCTGCGCAGCGCAGCCGGTCACAATCAGCCGGGCATTCGGGTTTTCGCGGCGCAGTTTGCGGATTTCCTGCCGGGCCTTGCGCACGGCTTCGGCGGTCACGGCGCAGGTGTTCACCACCACCGCATCGGTCAGACCTGCCTGTTGTGACAGCTCTTTCATCGCCTCGGTTTCATAGGCGTTCAGGCGGCAGCCCAGCGTGGTGAATTTGGGCGGGTTCATCCCAGCGACCTCAGGAATTCCGGCGTCAGCAGGCCCGAGAAGACATGGGCCGTGGGGCCGGTCATCCAGACGCCATCGTCGCGCCAGTCGATCCAGATTGTGCCGCCGTCCAACTCGATCTGCACCTTGCGTCCGGTCAGGCCGCGCCGGGCTGCGGCCACGGCGGTTGCACAGGAGGATGACCCAGAGGCCAGGGTGATGCCCACGCCGCGTTCCCACACCCGCATGCGGATGTGATCTGGCCCGATGATCTGCGCGACCTGCACGTTGGTCCGCTGCGGGTAGAGCGGGTGGTATTCATAGCGCGAACCGAACTCTGCCAGCGGGATCGCCTCGGCATTTTCGACGAAAAAGGTGCAATGCGGGTTGCCCATGCCAGTGGCGGTTGGGGCGCCCTCAATCGGCAGCTCCAGCGTGTCCACGTCTTCGGCCAGCGGGATATCCTGCCAGTTCAGCTGCGGCGGCCCCATGTTTACCGAGGTCAGCCCGTCCCCCGCATCGCTTGCGTATAGCGTTCCCCGCTCGGTGGTCAGGGTAAGGGTTTGTTTGCCGGTTTCCTCCATCAGAAACCGCGCGATACAGCGGGTGGCATTGCCACAGGCGGCCGAGGTCGAGCCATCGGCGTTGTAGAACACCAGATGGGCATCTGATGCGCCATTTTCGATGACAGCGAGCTGATCAAAGCCGACCCCAAATTGCCGATGCCCAATGGCTTGGGCCAAGGCTGGAGTCACCCCGACCTCATGCGCGCGCGCATCCACAATGACAAAGTCATTGCCCAGCCCATGCATCTTCATAAAGGGCAATCCGGTGTTCTGAATTCCTTGCATGGCGGGCATATAACGTTGCTGCGGATGGGAATCCACCCTGTGGCGCAGATTCGTGAAAAAAGGGGTTGACCCCCTTGCGCCACCTGCCTAAGTAGGCCGCCTATCGGGACGCCGTTTCGAAAGAAACTACAGGCGTAACGAGGTGTGAAATAAGGCCTTGAACCCAGTCGGGAAAATGCCTTACAGAGCGCCACGGATCCAAAGGATCCAAACAAAAGAGTGGGCCGTTAGCTCAGTTGGTAGAGCAACTGACTTTTAATCAGTGGGTCGCAGGTTCGAATCCTGCACGGCTCACCACTTTTTACCGAATGATAACAGTAAAATGCATTGCACTATTGATCAAAGCGCTGGTGCATCGGTTGTTGTCGCGTTGTCTCTGGGGGACAAATGGGGGACAAATGCGCTGACCAGCCTTGCCAATCCGGGGCTTGCACATTCTGCTCAAGTTTCTTTTCTAAAGTACCCATCCCTACGCAAATCATCCAGACCACGCACAATCAAATACCGCGCGACTTCTGACTGGTTGGTCCCGTGGATAGCCTGCTCTGCCAATTCATCCAACGCATCAATGATTGCTTGCGACAAACGCAGTGAGATGTTCCCTTTGTCTTTCTTGGAGCGGGTTACTGGCATATGAATTTGTACCACAAGTGTAATACACTTGCACTACAACTGGTAGTATGTCATGTTGTTTTTGAAGCTAGAAATAGCGTCAAAAAATATGCCCCGCATCAACGAGGCTATAGTATAAGAAGTGAGACCTGGGTCGGAATCGAACCGACGTGTACCGAAATGCAAGCCCGGACGCATAACCATTCTGCCACCAGGTCCTAAGAGCCAGCTTAACACTGGCTCTTAGTCATTTCTACAACTTATTGTTAGAACACACTACATGTAGGTGAACTTCACCCACAGTGCCCAGCTGTAGACGGCGCAAATGACCGCTGCTTTTCAATAATCTGGCTGTTCAGTGGTGTTGGTGCCGGGATTCGCTGTTGCCGAAATCAGAATTCTAGCCAGTAAAGCAATTATGAGTTCTGCACCGCTCAAATCTTCAATGGCCGAGGATTTTCCCTTCGCGGTCGATCCACACTAGAAAGAAAGTACCTTGAGAAAAGAACCCATGTACACGGCCTTTTGGACCAACATCCAAACTGTACATTCTAACGTCTGGGCTGACTTCTTTTGGCAACAATTTCGAAGTCGAACCTTTGTGAGAGTGGCAAGTTTTGGTCACCGACGTCACGTCTGTTTCAGTCTTCGTTGCCATCTTCTCAATGAACCCGGAAAAGACCTTAAGTTCTCTTGGCTTCCATTTTGAGAAGCATTCTTTGGATCGCTGATAGTACCTCAAGTTGACAGACGCAGGCTTTCGCCTGTGTGAATGAACTTTTGTGACATCAAGCGAGCCCGGCTTCGCGGACTGACCAGAATTAATCCTAAAGGCTTGCTGTGGTTTCTTTACCAATTTTCTCGCCGTAGAAATTTCGCATGGTGAGTTTCGAAATAACTTTGCTCGAAGCTGCTTCAGGCGGAAGTCCGTCGCGGGCCTCAACCCACGGCGCTTCGCTATGAGTGAGCCTCTCCAATTTCTTTGCACCGAACTGACCATACTCATCGAAAACAGCTTCCAAGAAACCTTCGATTTCAACAGGAGGTCGCGTACCGGCTTCGGGTGGCAAAGCATCCCAACCATTGCCGCGATACTTCGCATATATAGCGCGCACAACAGGGCCGTGCGCCCATGCTTCAAATTCTTCGTCGATCAAGGGTTGGTCGAAATTGGCCAAGAACCAGGCATCGGCATAGTAGATTAGTTTTTGAAGTTTCAAGTGTGTAATCGCTTCTCCAGCACTTCGGTCCGCGTGGTTTAGAAACCAACGCGCAATGACCTTTGCTGGGACTGTTCTATTTTTTTCAAGCATGTCTATACCTCGACGGCATTGTACCAACTGCGCACATAATTTGGAATCCACTGAAACAAAGAGTCATCGACGAATCAAAACGAATACTTACCTGTGGTACTTAATAGTCGATTAACCATGCGCAACCACCAACGGCGGCTCCTTCGGAAACGATCGAATATCAAACCACTTGAAACAAGTGCCATCCGCATTTCGCATGTCACCCATATATAGCTGCGAACCAGTAGTTCGTTGCCGGATCAGCGCCGCTCGAAACGCGCGCAAGTCAATCAGCCACCAGCTTACAATCGATTGTCCGTCCGGTCCTGCATGGCCGTAGAACATCCAGTCCCCGTAGCCGTTTACTATCTTGGACAACTCTGTTTCAGCGCCAGTTGGCAGCTTGGCCCGAATGGTGAACTGATGCGGGTATCTGGCTGCATAACCATGTCGCCGCACCCTCGCCGCGATCCGCATGTCCTTGGCGTCCAGCATCAACAGGTCCGTGGCTTGGAAATGGTCCAGTGGATCTGGCGCGGCCTGCAGGAGTTGCGAACCGATGATGCTCTTTATTTCGGGCAAGAACTGGTCCGACCAATGCCGGTTGATGCTGTATTGGTACATATCAAATCTCAAAATGTAAAACGGGCGCAGGAAATGCCGCGCCCTTCTTTGGTACTTAAAATTCAGGTGTTGTCGGCAACCAGCCTTTCTAAGCCATCGCCTATTCCGATGACGGCGCTGCGGAGCCGATTCAGTTCTGGGTCCTGAATCGCTGCCTGAGCAAAATCAGAACAAACCAGTTGCAAGGCTTCAACTAGATTTCCGACGCTGATTAGCTTGAATTCAAAAGCCATCGCTTTTTCTCTGTCCGTCATGGCTGCACCCTTGGCAAGCTCACGCTGTCCAATCTTGCCGCCAAATGGTTTGCCATGCCACCGGACACTTTCAGCAGAGCCGTAACGCCGTTGGGATATGTGCCTTCGTTGTCGATTACAGCAGCCGACTCAATCAGGCTGGAAATATCTGTGGCCATTTCCTGGCATTCCTGGATGTATTTTTCGAGCGTGGCCGCACTTTCCCGGTTCGCGCTGGCGCGTTGTTCTTGCATTGCTATGTCCTCCGGCTGTAGTATTGATAGAAAATATATCATAACGAGCAGTGCAAATGTCAATAGAAATTCTATCAATTAGGCAAATCAAAGCGGCAAGGGCCCTTTTGGCTTGGTCCCAAATGGACTTGGCTGAGCGTTCAGGGGTTTCTTATCCAACCATAGCAAGGCTCGAAACCAAGGACGGACCTATTGGTGGCCGCAAGGATACAGCGGATGCGATACGCTCAGCTCTCGAAGCCCAAGGCATTCAGTTCCTGGACGAAGGCGACACGGCTAGCGGGCCGGGTGTGGTATCGGTCAGGAAGGATGGTTAGTGATATTCCACTTGGCGCCCTATCAGAAATTGAGCCGAAACTTCGCTCCGCCTGGGTATACAGAGCCCTGACTCGGCGGCTTTTTTTTACCCACTTAACTAAGTGATAGAAGTCATTATCTTTAGCCAATTGTACTCGCCCGATAGCCTTATACACCTCCGTCTTGGCATCCATGTGTGGCAAAATTCACTGACCGACGCGCCAGCATCAGTTAAACTGAATACGCTGGTAAGTTTGCGCGTATGTTAATTCAAGAATGCGAGATTTTATCGACCCCCCTCAATGGCCAGGACATGCATGCAGTATCTCTTTGGTGCGTAAATGAGGGGCCAGTGCCGAAGTTATGCCGACGGCAGAAGTTTGCTTGCATCAAACGGTCTCACAATGACTTGACCAAAGGATAGTGAACTAATTTTCCAAATTTTTTCAGCGTAATGTAATAACCCCCTGTTTTTCTCGACGTACGCCCAACTACCGACACGATTCTTTTCGACGATTGGTCTTGACATCGTCAGCTTGCAACCGGACTTGAAACTCCTCTAAGCTGGCCAAGATTATTATTGGCAAAATATCTTAGGATCGGGACTTTGTGTGAATTCCTCTCGACGTCTTTCAGAAGCGGTACCATTGTAAATGCAATGCTTCACCGAGTGGATCTGCCTATCGAAAGGGTTAACAACTCCTTCCGAGACGCCCGAAAGATTGGGCGACAGATAATCCCTAGAAAAGACGAGTACATTCGAGCCATAATTGGCGCCTATACATCGAAATCAGGTGCGGCAGTGAAATGCAAAGAAGGTGAAGAAATCACCGCCAGGTTTGACCCAGGTCTTATTCTGGACTTTCCGCTAATCACAATCGACACAGGAAAGTGGCTCTTCGCGGCACGCTCATGCCTCACTGTTTGCTCTGGGCGCGCTCAAAGTAAAATTTGGACCCGAGTTGTCAGCAACTGGAGTTATAACTCGAAGACTCTTTCTGAAGGAGATGTCAAAGAACTCCATGGTATTTCAAAGGCTTTCGCGGAATCGGCTAACGACGCCGTATTGAAATTGTACGAAAGAGACTTCTCCTTTGCGCAATCGGAAAGAATTAGGCTTGAGAAAGCAGGTTCCATTGATGTGTTCGCAGTAGATTGCGCTGGTGCAGAGATTTCATCCGCAATCAAGGACCACTATTCCGAGCTTACATGGATGGGCGGTGCGACCTCTATTCACCATTCTGAACTAGCAGATACTCTCAGAAGAATAACCACTTTATCGATGCCTAAAGTTGGTCAAGATGCGACTGTGACTCCTGAGTTTACTCTTTATGACGAATCAGAGTTTGTACCCTTCCATGCGAGCAACGGAGCCGACTCGGTTTTTGTAGCGACGACGGAGAATAACCACGCCTACATTGCTGGCCTTGTAGACGCGGGAAGTGCAAAATACTCTGATGAGAATCAAGGCAAGGCAAAACCACCTAAAAGTGTTGGAGCTACTGCTGAGCTTGCGACCCAAATCGGGTCTGCATACTAGTTTTGTTGAGTAACAATGTTGGGTTAGAGATTGAGTGATTTCAAAGACCGTTTTTTTAAGGCAGTAAAACCCTACCAAAGAGCGCACTTGACCCTCCAGGAGTATAGTCGCGCCGGGACAGTTGCGCTTGACAACGAGCAACTAGCTGAGCCTGCGTCAATTGGAGTACTTCTTAAGGCGGCCACAGACATAAACGGAGCCGAGAGAAAGCGCCTGTCAAAAAATTTGAGCGCCGAGAAGCTCCTCTCAAGAGAAAGCATAACTCTTTCCGCAGTTGGGTTTTCCCGTGATGATATCGCAGGCCTCTCCCTAGCGAAACATGGTATCGCAAACTGCTATCCGTTCAAAATGTTCGAAAAAAATGGTTTTTCGTTCCCTGATGTTAATGATGATGCAAATGAAGATGCGCTGTTTGATCCGGATGAATGGGAACGAGAGCGCTTGGACGCACTTGAGACAGCACTCAATCATGGCGCGAATATTATTTGTTTTGGGGAAACCGACTACGTAAAGTCAAAAGACCCAAGACGAGAGCAGGCGTTTCATGAAAAAATTAGAGCAAAAATAGACGCGGTTGATTGGCCAGTTTTCTTAGTTGCAGGAACAGGCTACGACCATGAGAATACAGGAAGCGGACACACCTGCCACAATCGAGCCAGGATATTCCCAAACAGAGAGCTTTTAAGTTTCGAACGTACAGATAGCCCTGAAATACCCATCCTTCACGACAAACTTCATGCTGCCGAGCGGACTGACGAGAGAATTTCACCACCTGACCGCCCTCACATAACTTACTACGATACCAATCTGGGAAACATAGCTGTTCTGATATGCGTTGATGCCTACAACCCAACAGTTGTTATGTCGCTTCTGAGAAACAAGGCGAGCCGAGGACTCGAATACATCGATTACATTCTGGTTCCATCCTTCAATACAAGCGAAAAGCTCTTTTATTCCTGCCAAGTTTTAAGCCTGCTATCAGGAAGTGTCGTGATGCTCGTTGATGCGTGCAGAGAAAAGTCTACAAAGCCCGCTGAGACAGCATTGTTTGTTCACGGGCGACTGTTCTCAGACCTGCTAAATAATCCAGATGAAGAGTTGGGCGCCTGCGGACAATACGAATCGCAGCCGCCACACTGTCCGGTAAGGAGTTTTCAGCTCTCAGTCGACTTTCTTCGTGAATTGCGTTTTCGTGAGAACGAAGTTACGCCAACGATGAACAGGGTTGGACGGCATTTTTTCGGAGTTTAGCCATCTATCAAGGGCGGCAGAGTGCTCTTCTGCATGTAACTCATTAGACCCCTGAGCGGCCTTTACAGTCGGGATGTCTGTATCCATCTTGTCTGTATGACAGTTGCCGACCTATCCATTTTTGAACTGTATTGTGTCGTAGCTGCGTCGGTCTTCCTGTATGCCTTCATCTGCTGGTCACTGTGGACTTTGGCTAGTGACAACGACCGACAACTTTCCTTACTCGGTTGGGGTGCTTTGGGCTGTGCCGGGATGATTGGAGTAGTAGGCCCCGTGCTATACGGGGCCTGGATACTTTACTCAGGACTTAACTGAGGCCCCGTAGCATTCATCATCAAAGCGCGAACAATCGTTTCCCGAACCTTATAGGGAGCTTTGGATATTGTGCTTTGCAGTTGTGCTGGCACACCGGCCTCAGTCAGCATTTTAGCAATCACCGGAGCAACCTTTGCTTCCCGGCCTGCTGTGGCCTTTCGGATTGCCGCTGCCCCGCCGTGTCGTGCCGCCAACAGAGCAGCTGCACCTGCGCCAGCACCTTGCAGGTCACCCGTGGTTGCAAACCCCGCACCGCCGCCGATTCCACCTAACAGGCTTTGCTCAATGAGCTGGCGCGCTGTAGTGGAATTCGCTGTCAGCGCTCGATGGGTATCAGCGAAGGTGCGCTCGTTCGCAATCTGACTGCGTACCGTTCGGGCTCCTTCCAGCCCCAATGCGGACTGCATGGCGTCCTGCTGCCGTCTCGGGCCGAACAGAGTGTCTAGCGCGCCGGGTGTGTCCCTGCGGTTCTGCAGGGCGTCTATTTTGCCAGCGGCGTAGCCCTGAGCGACCTCTACAGGATTGGACTTTGTCGCTGCCCGGGCCCGATCCGCATAGTTCGCAGAGCTCCGGGGTTTCGCGCCTTCTGCGCCAAGACGCACCGCGCTCTCCTTGGCAAATCTTTCGGCGGCCATATCCCGTGCGCCACCATACGCCGGTGTCAGGGCGTCTGTTCGCTCCCTAAGCCGCTTTGCCAGCATCCCTGCAACCGCCTGCTCGTTGGTCGGTCCCTGCCCGAGTGCGGGCCGAGCCATGTCGTCCAATGCTTTTTTGGCTTCATCCAGCACGGCAAGAGCGGAGGGTTCACCGGAAGCCCCTTCAGCGGCCATACGATCCCCGGCTAGACGTTTTCCTTGCTGGAACGCCTTGAGACCCATATCGGTCTGCAACAGATCATCAAACGCCGTTATATCAATATCGTGACCCAGAGAACGCGCCTCGGCATATGCACGGTCAATGTCAGGCTTAGCACGTGCACGAATGCCTTGGATTAAATCGTCCGCCGTTTGCGGTTGATCCATGCGCGATGCTCTAAGCAGCTTATCTGTCATCCGATCGCTCTGGCCCGCCATCCGGGCCCTGGATGCGCTTTCCAGCAACTCACGGGCCTCTGGGCTGGAATTGGCCGTAGAACGCGCCAGGGCGCGCCCACGTTCGCCCATGGCGTCCATCAGCATACCTTCGGGGCCAAGGTCATCCAGCTTAGCCGACGTATCAGGTGTCAGGGCCCGTGCGATACGTGCTTGCGCCTGAGAAGCAGGTTTACCGGCTCTGCGGGCGACATACCCACGGACGGCAGGGGCGGCAGAAAAGACGCCCGCTGCAGCACCACCAGTAGCCGCGCCGATACCGCCACTTTCTAAAGCTCCTATGCCACGATGCGCCAAGTCACCGTCTGTGTGACCAGCGCCTGCTAGGCCACCATACAGCAAGCCATCGCCCGCAGACCCAGCGACCACTTTACCCGGTGTCGAAGCCTTAGCCGCGAGACTCAGCCCAGCTTTGCCAATTCCCGCGACACCAGTTGCCAGCCCGGCCACATCACCAACTGTCGAGGCCGTTGGGTTGTTAGCCCGCGTAGCTTTTGAGCGCGCCTGTTCTTCGCCAAGGTTTTCACCGAAACTGTCTGTCTCGTGTGGAAACAAGCCGGGGGGCATTCCATATGCAACCGGACCAAGCGTTTCGGATAGTGCGCGGGCTTCGTCACCGAACCCGAACATTGCGGTATCAACCGCGCTGCGAACACCGGCCCCGATACTTTCGAAGTCGCGGATGTTGGCGCGCGGTACAATGCCGCTCTGGCGCAGGCCTGTCATTGCCCGTTCGAAGAAAGACGGGTCATAGGGGGCAACTGTCGAGCCGTCGCCATGTGGAGTGCCCTGTGCGGCCTTTGCCGCTGCTTGCCGCGCTTTCAATTGGCGCAGTCTGAGGTCTGAAATCGGATCGTTACTCAATATCCCAACTCCTGAAAGCGACGCGACAAGGCCTCTTGCTGGGCAGGCGTGAGGGTGTCTAAGTCAAGGTTGATGAGGTCGTTAAGACCCATCTTGGAATACTCGGCGACACCAACCTGGGTACCAGATCCGCTTGGCGCCAATCCGCCAACCTCTATTTGGCGGTACATCTCGCGCGCCTCTTCTTCCGGAATGCCCTCGTGAATGACGCGGGAATAGAGTTGTTCCAGTCGATCGAGGTTATAGAGGATATCTTCCTGATTCTGTGCCTGTTCCAAGCTGCCGAAAACTGACTGTAGCAAACGGTTTTCGAACTCGGACACCTGACCAAGCGCCCCGCCAGTGGGTGAGGCGTCGCGCATGCTTTGAAGTTTATCAAAGCCGATGTTGGCTTTGACGGTTGTCAGCCTGTTTTTCAGTGCGCCGGCACGGGTGTTGTCAATGGTAGACGCAATACTGCCAGTCAGCCCTGTTGCTGGGGACAAGGCTGATTGTCCCGCAATCAGTTCTTTAGCAATGCCGATTTCATCCATGACGATGTTGGCCGATGTGGTTTTGGCTTCAGCCGCTTTGGCGTCTGCAGCGCTAGTGTCCTCAGGCCCACCCGGTACCGGCTCATAGGACAATAATCTGCCTTGCTCATCCCTAATTGCACGGTAGCCTTTCGGGATCGCGGCTTCGGTCGAAACACTGACATTCGTTCCGCTGCCGCCAATCTGGGAAACCTTGCCGTTCGGCCCAATCTGATAGTTACCCGTTGGATCAAGGCCCATCTGGATTTCTTGCTCATCGGTCAGGAGGGAGTAGCCGGGCTGCGGGTTCTGCAACTTCTCAAGTTCAAGCTGCGCGCGCTTTATCTGCATTTCCCGCATTGGGTCATTGGCTTGCTCCCAGCGGTCATAGGCACGGGCGTCTGCCGCCCTGCGGTCTTTTAGTTCCGCCATGAGCATTGCCCGCTGGCCCTGATCCAACCAGGGGCTGGAAAGCGCCTCATAAAGCGCGCTGTAATCAGACTGCGGAGGTTGTGAAGGTTGTGGAGAACCGCCACCAAACTTGCTTACCCACTGATTTGCGAAGTCGCCCGCGCTCATGCCCGCTTCACCAGCATTCAAGGATACAGCGTCATTCCCCACAATGCTTGCGGCGCTTGCTTTGGGGTTTGATAGAAGTTTGGCCGCACCGCCCGCACCCTGTTGGTGGGCAAGGTACAATTCCCCAGATGTGGGCTCTCGGCCCAGTGCATTGCGCAGATGCGCCGCGTTGTCTGCTGCCAGTCGCGCCGCGGCTCGTGCGGCCGCCTGCGGATCGGTCTTGTCTGTCAACCCGTACTGCTGCGCTGTGCTGTCAATGAACTGGAAAATTCCACCGGCGCTGGAATTTGGATTCTGCGCATTGGGGTTCATGCCGCTTTCAATTTGGGCGGTTCGTTCCAAATATCCCGCTGGCAAGCTGTGCTCTTGCTCCAAGCTCTCGAACAAGCCGGGAAGGGACATGGCGTTGGGCTTGCCGAGTGCCGCCATGGCATCGTCACCGATTGCCTGCGCCTCTGAGCGCGGCTGAGTAAAAGAAACACCTGTGCTTGGGTTGGATGAATCGAATACACCGAAGCCCGTATTAGACGTAGCGGGCTTACCACCTGACAGGGCGGCGGCTATAAGGCTGTGCGCCTTTTCCTGGCCCTGCGTTTCGCTGCGTTTGATTTGCTTGTTCAATCCGCGCACCATCAAGGCATTCCCGATAGCGTGAAGACCTTCACCAAGATTTTGTGGCATCCGGTTTGAGTTTGCCATCAAGGCGTCTACAACCTGTCGCTTACGCTGCAAGTCATCATACGATACTCCAGTATCGCCACCAAAGACGAACCCCGTCTGCTTTTTAGTTGGTAGCCTCATCATGGCCTTACCTCATTTGATTTTTGACCCCTGGCTTTCATCATGGCCATTGCTTTGTTGATTTCCGCCCAGCGGGCCTTTGCCGCTTCTGATTGCTTTCTTCGACCTTCCGTAGTCTTAGCCCCAGTGGACGCGCCGCCATGCAGGCGGCAGCGTGTCTTGCCCTGCACTGGCTCCGACATGCAGCGTGTACCGCCTCGCAGCTTTGCGCCGCAAATCCGTGTTTCTTTCAGTGACATTTGCGATACCCCCATGTGATTGCGGGACCGTGCGAAAGGGGCAGCAACCCGGTTTGATGAAAGCCCGCTTGCTGATGTAGCCAGATGTTAGGCCAGTCCGTGGGGCTTACCGCAGTGATGTACTCGGGGCATTCTTCGTCCCAGAACGCGTTGACGATAGCTTTAAGTTCCTCGTCAGGGCATTCGCTGGTGTCGCCCAAAAAGTGCGTCTCCAGATTCCACACGTTTTGTATGTGGCTCAGGGAGAAAATGCCGAAAGTGCCGTTCAGCCTCCAATACTGAACCAATCCGCTACGGATCATCTCTGCGGCATTACCGGCCAATTCTTCAAACTTGTCTTGTCCGAATTCATGCGCCAGCGATATGCGTACCGCCTTTGGTTGTGAATCCTTCTTTTCTTCCTGCGCCACCTGCATTTCCGCCCTCATTACCTATTCAAGTATACGGTATCATAATACCCCATAAAAACAAGAACAAGATAGGAACATAACGCTACAATTGGTTCAGGTTAGATCCAAGTCGACAGATGAGCAGCCAAAGCAACTCTAGAGCTGTTTACCATCCGTTAACCAACCCGCCGTCATTGTTGTTGTGTGCAGGAAGGTACGGTGATGAAAAACCAGATATTGGGACAGTTGAAGGAAGTCATCGGCCGGGACAAAACGAGGTTTGGCAAGTTGGTCAAATACGACGGGCAGAATGGTTTTTCAGAGGAGGCGATGCAGGGGCTTGAGGATCTGGAAGCACGAACGCCGCCACCTGAATCAATCACTGAAACGGCGCACGCGCCCGGTTATGCTTACCGCAACCGCCTCTCGCCAACGAACGCAGCAGGGGGCGGTCTTGTAAAGGGCGATGACGGGGTGAAAAGACCGCACTATTGGGGGCATCGTGAGCGTCTGAGGACTCGGTTTCTCAAGGGTGGGCATGCACCAATGCCCGAATACGAACTGCTGGAACTTCTGCTGTTCAACGCAATTCACAGGATCGACGTCAAGCCATTGGCAAAGCGTTTGCTGGCTGAGTTCGGAGATTTGAATGGGGTGATTGCAGCTTCGAGGCACCGTATTCTGCAAGTCGATGGTGCAACCGAATGGGTCTACTATCACCTGCGCCTTGTTGAGGCCTTTGGGCAAAGGATGGCGCAAGCGAAAGTTCTGCAGCGGGATGTCGTTTCATCCTGGGAATCGTTGGTCACGTATTGTCGCACGGCAATGGCGCACCGCGAAGTTGAGCAATTCCGAGTTCTGTACCTGAACCGTAAGAACGTTTTGATTGCGGATGAAGAACAGGCCAAAGGAACTGTAGACCATGTGCCCGTCTATCCGCGTGAGATTGCGAAGCGCGCACTTGAACTGAACGCAAGTTCTCTCATCCTTGTTCACAACCATCCGTCCGGAGATCCTACACCTAGCAGGTCAGATATAGAAATGACCGAGAGGGTACAGGCGGCCTGTGACACACTTGGGGTTATGATTCATGACCACGTCATCATCGGTAAAGAACAGGAGTATTCGTTCAGCGCAAACGGGTTGCTCCTTGGTGTGTAGCCGATAGATTGGCGGAAGAATTTATAGGCAAGAAGAAGTTCTTATCCGATGAAGTACCTTTTCATAGCTGCGATATTTATCGCCCCGCTTGCGCATGCTGGCACCCTACACGTTCGGGACGCCGACACTATCGTTGTTGACGGAACACCCGTCCGGCTGAACGGCGTCGATGCGCCCGAACTCGGCACTCGATCTGGCCAGAACGCGAAACGGTGGATGGTGAACTATCTGCGCGGCAAGTCCATCTCCTGCGACCTGAACGGCGAACGCACACACGACCGCTGGGTGGGTGTCTGCTATGCTGACGGACAGGATATAGGCGCGGCAGTCATTGCCGCCGGTCATGCTCTGGATTGCGCCCGCTATTCGGGCGGGCGGTACAGGCACCTAGAGACGCGCGCGGCTAGGTCACGGCTCAAGCGGGCAGGGTATTGTACACGATAGTTTGAGGGAATACGTGGAATCTGTTTGCGAAAAGTGGTGGATGCCAAAAGGCATAAATGAACATACCTCTCTGCGTATCTGGCGATACATGGACTTGGCGAGGTATCTATCATTCTTGAACTCTAACAGCATTCGGCTGACGAGGGCGGACATGTTCGAGGACCCATTTGAGGGTTTAATCAATGATTCCACTGTTCAGGCAATGCAAAGCATTACCCCCGGCACTCCTCAGCCGTTTGAACAAGCGCGGAAATTTGCAGATCAATTAGAAGAAGATAGGCAGTCAACCTACGTAAACTGTTGGCATTGGAACAAGAAAGAGTCCGCAGCGATGTGGAAGTTGTATTCTAACAATGACTATTGCATCGCTATTGTCTCAGATGTTGCCAAATTGATTTGTCAGCTCCCAAAGCATGTCGCGTTCACCTTTGTTAACTATATCGATTGGGACACTGAATGTTTCGAGTCACCCAATAATTCAAAAGCGCCGTACTTTCATAAGAGGAGTGAGTTTTCTCACGAAAACGAGGTGCGGGTTGTCTACATGCAGAATCTACACGAACAGCTTGGAGGGCCAAGCCTCGTTCAAGGATCTGTCGGCATGGACCTGCCAGTTTCGGTGCGAGATCTTGTTTGCGAAGTCGTATTAGCCCCTCAAACACCAAATTGGGTCGCCGAAGCGGTGACTGAAACAACTCACAAGTTCGACAGGAATTTGCCAATTCGCGTTTCTTCGTTACTTGATTCGCCGCGTTCACACTAAGGAGTGACCATGAAGCCTTTCGACTATGAGAACAATGGAATCCAAGGTGTTGGTGTTTTTGCCGCAAGACAGCCTTTGCACTCTCTGTGCACTTCTGAGGCGGCGATAGACCGGGATATTCAAGCGCTGAAAGACGACTTGGACCGGGTCGCGAAGTTGATGAAGTCCGCTATCAAGCGGAACGCGGAGGAAGATCCACTATAAGGAGCAGACGATGTCCGACGTAGACTCAAACGAAAAGTGGTTTTGGGACAAGCTGTAGATTGTAGGCAAGGTTGCTCTGCCTATAGTAATCGGCGGCGCTACTATCTGGTTCAATTCGCAAATTCGCGAGCGTCAACAATCTGCAGAAATGGTAAAGATCGCGGTCGGTATCCTTAGTGTTGAACCAGAAGGCGATGAAAGTGATGCGCTTCGAAATTGGGCAGTGGATATCCTGTCTGAAAAAGGCGGTTTGAGTGAATCTGCTGCTGCTATTCTTCGCACAAAGGCTTTGAGTTTTCTTGGCGGATCACTGTTATACAGCGTCGACGAAGAAAACGATACGGCGGATTTTAAAATCCAATTTGGCTTAACTGAAGGTCAACAATAGGGAGTGTCGATGTCTGCTCTACGGGAGAAAGCTACCTTTCGCTGCAAAGAAGTGATGGTCCGCTTTCCGCACCGACTGAATGCGTGAGGCTCTAAGTGCATGACCACTCTGGAAAATTCCTTTGATAGTAACTGGCTATTATGAAAGCGGTAGCATTTGTCTAGAAAGTGAGGCCCGAATAGTGTACTTTTCCCATTACAACAACTGACAATTAGTAAAAACTTGATTTGCCATAAGGATCTAATCTTCTAGGAGATTTGTTGTGATACGGTTTTTGGCGGCTTTGATTTTTGTGTCAAATTATGCAGTCGCAAATGCACAGAACTATCCACCAGGGTCGTTCCAAATTGATGGATACCCTTTTAGCTGCCAGGGAGCTTGGACAATAGTCACCCCCCAGCTAGATAACCTCGGCCGTTCCAGTCCCGGCGGGCCGATATACCTTCGGTCAGATCTCGCTGGTTATCCTACGGCATTTATCGCGTTCCTCTATGCGCATGAGTGTGCGCATCATTTGGGCCAAATGAACGAAACCGCAGCCGATCAATTTGCTGTATGCATTGGCAAGCAACAAGGTTGGTTGAGCCCTCAGGGAATCTTGCAAGTTTGTCAGGTCGCCCTTCCGTCTCCAGGTTCTTGGTATCATCTACCCGGACCGCAACGGTGTGCCGTAATGCTAGATGCCTACGAAGTCTGTTAGATGATAACTCAGCTATGAAAACTCCAGCACGGAAAAAACACATTGCGCTAAGGAAATCACAAAAACGCAAACACCTTCAACACGATGAATTGGAAGTACGAATTGATCAATTGGAGGAAATCGTAGATGGCGCAAAGAAGTCAAAACTAGATTCGCTCAAGGAGTGGGGTGGCGTGGCGGCACTGATTGTGGCGTTGCTGTATACTTTCCCACTAGGAGTATGGGATCGCTTCATATTATCCGCTGAGGCACGAAGAGCTTCTGAAGTTTCAGCGCTTAAGGAACTCGTTGTCGAACTTTCCGACGTAACTGCTACCACAGCATCAAACGTCAGTCAGATATTGGACGCCGAAACCCGAAACATCTACATTAGGGCAATGAGCACAAAGCAAGTCACGCTGCTATCACGAAATAGAGATAGAGTAAGAAATTATGTGAACGAGCTTGAGGCCGAAGAGATTGTGATTTTGGCCTACACCTTTGGTCAAACTTCGCAAGTAAAATATGCAGATGAACTCTACGACATAGCAGCTAGTAAGGCGGAGCTTCAGGCAAATCCATCCCTGGTTTCTGACGTCTACAGGCTAAAGGGAGCTTTGGCCTATAGCGAGCCGACTGGTGTTACCATCAGCAGGGTTCGAGAAAACTATGCTCTCGCAGTTGAAAGCTTGCGGTCTTTCAATTCGGACCCCTTTCGACATCAGTCAGCAAACAGCATTGCAGAATGGGCGTTGTTTGAGATGACATCGGGAGATTGGCTGTGCGGAATACAGTTGCGCGAACGCGCGTTCAACCTGCTCAACTCGGTCGCTGTTCCCAACATTCAAACAATGACCATGTATGAAACTTTCAAAATGAATTTTGCGCCCTTGGCAAAGAACGCCAACCAATCCGCAGAAGGCTGCCCAACAGAATACGAGACATTGATAAAGTAGTCGAATTTTATTTTCTCTACATCACCCTCAAATGCAGAGAGACCTTGGGTTAGACCTTACAACAATCCCTTTTTTCGTAAATACGTCAATGACCGTTCGCCATTTTGCTGAAGAAAGCGGACATTCATCTACGGTTCGACATTATTCATTAGGACTCAGAGCGGACAATCGAAATTCAACAATAGGGAGCAACAGCGTTTGATTAGTATTGTAGATTTTTTTCATGGGTTAACGATTTAGACGGTAATTTTGTTGACCTATTTAAGTCTCTTTCGACTGTAGGATTGGGTGTTTTTCTTACAGTCAAGTATGGGATTCGACGCTTTGTGAAAGAGAAATGGTGGGAAAAACGTGAAAGCGCCTATGACGCAGTTATTTTTGCCGCATACGAGGCACTCCAAGCTGTCAACGAAACATTGGAAGCAGAGGCAACGGGAAAAAGAATTACAGACGGTGTAGATCGTGAACACCAAGCCAAGATGGAGAAGTTTCGTGACCGTTTGTCGGAGGCAAAAATCATAGGTTCGCTCAAGTTTTCAAAAGAATTCTTAGATAGGACTAATTTACTTGAGAGTGATCTTGATGAGGCTGGTGAGTTACCCGGACGTGTGACGCAGAGTTTTGGAAAGCAGCTTGCTGACATACAAGGCGCTTACAGAAATTGCCTCAAAGATATGCAGGACGTCGCTAGGAGAAATTTGGGGCTTGCCGACGATGGGTCGAATCGCATCATCGGCAAGCTGCGAGAGTTGTTTTGCAGCGATGTAGATCAACAATAAGGAGGCAGGACATATGGCATGCCAGTGCGAAAGCTGTAGTCGAGAGATTGTCATGGATACCGTCATTCCCCACGATCTATGGAAGCGGATCAGCCCAAGAAAAGACGAAAGTGGTTTGCTGTGCGCGACCTGCATCGTTGACCGCATAGCTGAATTGGACTTGGGTCGGGAATGGGTGGCAGCACGGCTTATCCCGGCGCATCTGTAGATCACAATGAGGAGCATGGATAATGGCTGATTTAGTTGATCGATTGCGCCATGAGGTGAATATCGCCAGTGGGACTGTATCACCGCTCAGAACTGAGGCGGCACACGAGATTGAGCTGTTGCAGATGCAAGTAGATTACTGGCGCGGTCAGGCTGAATTGAACGCTGCTGCCAATCGTTCAGTGCCTGGTGAAAACTCACTATCAGGATCTGTAATATACCGGTTCGCTGTCCTGATGTTGCCGGATGGAACAGCCCGAGTTTTTCCAGAGGGGAAAAGCGCGGCTGAAGCTGAATGGCGCGAAAACAAATCTGAAATGACGGGTGCACTCATTCTTGAGTGGTTTGATCGTGAGGCAATCGCCATAAGGAAGGACGCCGTTACAACTCGAAATATGGATGTCTACCGCTACGATCAAGAAAGAGATTTCTGGGTCAAAAGTGGCTACTGATTTGTAGTGATGAAGTTCACAATAGGGAGGACAAATTTTCTTGACGGACTTTTCGCAGTATCGGGCGCAATTCGGCCGAATTGTTGCGTCGACGGCCATTTTAGTTTTGGGGATAATCATTGTTGTACTCTCAATCGTTCTGGTTCGAAGCCTGCTGACCGAAATTATTTTGTGGCAAGCCTCAGCAAGTGACGAACACCTAATACGGGGTATTCTCCTCAATAGTTTGACCGTGTTGGGGGTAGTGTATCTGATTGTTCGTAGTGTTTTGAAAAGTTTCCTTGAACGGTTTCTAAGGTATGTCGCGGGTAAAGACCGAGCCAACAAAAGCTTGCAACCAAAATTGGCCCTTTTGGTCTTATGCGCCTGCCTTGGTTACAGCTTTGCTGTTCCAGAGGCATTTGCCAGAGCATATGAGGTCCTGTCTCAAGTTGGTGATTGCCTAGATCCAATAAACGAGATGGACTTCGAGTTCTTCTCTTTTACGACATTCACCACGCTAGGGTATGGGAACGTAGTCCCAGTGGGTCAGTGCAGAGGTGTGGCAATGGCGGAGGCAATGATGGGAATGTTGGTGCTTCCACTTCTTATTGCCCAAGGACTGTCCACTCTCGGTGCATTCTACTCCCGAGCAAAAGAACAATAAGTGGAACTGTAGTTGACAGTAAGGAGGGCGAGCAAATGGGTCGCTACAGGGGAAAGTGTGTGGATTGTGGTTGGACAGCACATCCCAACGCTAGGGCTATCAGTACTAAACGCTGCCCAATGTGCGGAGGGGGAGTTTACATCCCCGATGAAGACCGACCCTTGGTTGTTAAGTTTACCCTGTTTGTGGTTTTGTTTTTGCTACTTTTTGCGGCTTGGACTTTCAGTCGATAGTTGCAGTACAGCCTGTAGTTCACAAAAAGGAGCAATTCACCCACCACATGGCAGCTCAGCGGCTGGGGTGCCAAAACCGAGTTAGCGACTCTGGGTAATCGACGGACGCGTCGGGCGGGTGAGCACTAAACAGGAGGCGAGAACCATGGAGTTGTTGAAAGGTCAGAAGATCGCACACATTGAAGCCGGAACCGAGGGCCGGTTGATCCGCCGACTTATGGCTTTCGCTTCCCGAAATCCCGCGTGGTGTGCTCACGGCCCGGTCGAACGGTATCCTGGTGATCGGGGGCAAACGATCCTGAGGCAAGAAGTGCGCGCCCTGAAAATTGTAGACGACAAATAGGAGCGCCTGATGTCGGCTCTGCGGACTTTGTCGCCCTTCGCCTGTCTGGGGTTAAAGACCGCAGGCAGCCCAAAGCGGTCGTTCATCAGCTGGTCTCGTTGACCGTAACGCGGGTAACACGGTCACAGAAAACTCGACAGTGGAAGTCGGTCTTGGGTGGTTATAGTCTCAAATCTGAGATTTGCGTGCTTCTTGGCCAAAAAAGCCAGGAATTAAAGTCCTGCTGCACCCAAGATATCAAACTTGACACTTCCGACATGCCGTCCTCGAGTGACTGCTCACGCACCTCAAATCGCCTGTACTTTGTCACATCGGCCGCAAAGATCCTTGCCAATTGACCGACCTCATCTGAGGCACGTTCTTCGTGAACGCTAAATATGTCCACCGGTCCGAACAGTGTTTGGATTTGATCACTACCAAAGCCAAAGTTGTTGGTGGAAATCGAACAACTATATGGCGAACTATTGGCCCATTGTATTATCGGGAAGTAAAGCGTGTAGCTAACCGGAACTCCTTTCAGTTCGCGGATTTCAACTCTGTTGAACGGAAGGGGGCCGACAAATGAGTAGGGGTTAGGTGAGTGAGTTAGAGATGTGTTTGTGCACAAGTCAGAGAAGGCTTGATAGGGGTCATCTATTAAGCGCATCTGTCCAGTGATTTGGATTTTGGCAAGTAGCGCCTTTTCGATCGTATCTACAATAAAGTACTCGTCTTGGCCGAATTTTAGTATCTCTTGAATTATGTACGGTGGGAAGACACTTGTAGAACTTGGAAATAGCTCGCTGTTTCCAAATGAGAGGAGCTCAGAAAATTGCAGAAGAGCTGTTGAATATGCTTCTGGAACGAGCGCTTCAGGCAAGAGTTTCGCCGAACTATCTAGATACGGAGCGTGAAACCCAACGACTGCACCTGGCTCAATGTATCGGCTGAGGCCACACGTTGCTGCTGTGCAATCATGGCCGAGCATTAGGATCAAAGCGCAAGATGAGAGGCACTTGTCTCCATCCCTGACAAGGGTCGTCAACCCTCCTAGACTCTTAGGTCCTAAATTCTCCGCAAGTTCCAAAACCGCTTCAAGCGATCCGCCATTTGAGTTAAGGCACAAAGATGGTGGACGAATATCGCGTTTGAAACTCTCAATCTCCCTTATTACTTGGCGAATTTTTGTAGTTGTAATACGTCCTTCTAGAGTAACATCGCATCTGAAAATATCGTTTCTTTCTAGCCTTGGCTCAAGCTGGGCGAAGAATAAGCGGGCTTCTTCTTCGGTGAGGTTGCCCGAGTCGTTCCACGCCCTCTCAATTACTTCGATTTCCTTTTCATCAAAGTTGAATACCCCGGGTTCGAACGACCGAAACTCCCGCTCGAAGAAATCTGCCGGATGGTCGCTTTCATCGGTATCCGCGCTAAAACTGCAGGATTGAAGGCAAAACACAGCTATGTAACAAAAGAGATAGCGAAGGGTCATGTCTGCACACTCTGTTCAAGGACTTGAAACGCTTTCTACTAGGGCGAGTTTGGACATCTAGAAGGTTTAGGGCAACGATAATGGTATTTCGGTTTCGAAGAAGGGTTATGTCCTTTGTGCTCTTGAGGGGAGTGGAGCTTTTGCTGGTCACATGTTTTGCTGCCGCATTTGCTAGTCGATCTGAAGCTGAAACTGAGTTGCTTGTTGACGCCAAGGACTTACGCTTGGTGGTCGCTAATTTTGCCGGATATATAGCTGAGTATCCAAAACCTCCGATGGTCATCATTCTTGAAAATGCACCGAACCCCAAAATTAGTGTGAAAGACATTAGACTGTTATCTGAAAATACTGTCGCGATCAGGCCCACAGACCCCAAAAAGGTCCAAAGAGTGCTGTCGCTCGATGGTTCGGACATTACATGTTTTCGAACTAGGGCAGAGAGATTACTCGAGAGTATTCCGTCAGAAGGGTTGGTCGACCTGCAAGTGGTCAGGAGTAATGTGTGTGAGTGACGTCCCGACATTCAAGAAGGTCGTCGATGTACTTGGACTGTCGATCGCGTTATTTGGCGTTCCAGCATTCTTCTACAGCCAGTATCTTGAAAATCACTCTTTGCGCGTTGAAAGATCGCTTGCATATGCAAGTCAATTGAATGACGAACCGCTTCTTGAGAAGCGCCTTTTAATCATTTCAGCGCTGTCCTCGCCTGAAAGCATGGTGTTGTTTTTAAGTGGTCCTTCTGAGTTACAATTGGCTTCCCATATTGGTTCGCTTGCCGATTCTGATGCAGAATTGCTAGAGGCTATATTGTCACTAACGCAGTTCTTTGATGAGGTCGGAGCCTGCAATGCTACTGAACTCTGTGATGCCGCTACGTTGAATAGTCTGTTATCTGCGGATGCGGAAGACACCCACAAGCTTCTCGGACCTTTCATCTCCTCTTTCTCGGAGCAAAACTTGTTGCCGCGGTTTGGGTGCGGACTTTCTGAGTTTTCTGGAGCAGACGACAGAGTTCGGTGCAATTAACTGAGAGGCACTCTTTTTGGTTAAGAGGCTTAACAGCGCTCGCCGCTATGAGGGCAAGAATGCCAATTGTCCAGCCAGCAATCCATGCGACCTTCAATAAGAGGTTCACCAACGGATTTGTAATGAGTGTAGCAATCGTTTCGATCATCAATGTTCTGTAGGCCCCAAACTTCCACTCATCTGAAATGGGTGTTGGCCACCAGAATCTCAGGGTCCGGTTTGGTGAAGCCGCACAGAAACGAGTGAGGACACTACAACAACTCGGAACGGGACGGTTTGGAGGCTTTGCAAAGTCTGCTTCCTGCACAGTCCTGCCGCTGCATTTGGTGCTCTGGGCACAGAGCTGACAATCGAAACTCGACAATAAGGAGCCTTAAAAATCGATTTGGACAAGTTGAAAATGTTCTCTAAATGTTCTCATCATGCCCGCCGCGAATCCGCCGATACGAGAACACCCAGCAAAGCCGTCTCGAAAGATGGCAGATGCTGCCCGCGCTCATCAGTTAATCACGCTGCGCTGCAACCTCTGCCACAAGCGCATGAACTACCTGGCTTCGGATCTGGTTGAGATAGTGGGGCCGGATTGGCCGCTGAATCACGCCCCTTTTCCCTGCAACAAGCACGGTCGCGAATATCTCGACGTCAAGGTCTGGTCGCCAACGGCAGAGGATCTTGGCCGCGTGGCAATCAGGCGACCGGCCCGGGTGATCCAGACCTGGAAGACTGTGATGCTTGGGGACTGAGCAACAGGGCCTCAAGCGGAACTAGAGGTAAATCGCTCCAACACCCAGTATGAATATTGCGATCCGACCGGGCCAACCCTGGAAGATATCGAAAGTCCGCCCTAACAGAAGCCAAATCAACAAAGTAACAGAGACTGCGCCTAGAAAGATTCCCGAAGACCTCGGTCCAGGTCCGCGACGTCTCTTCCACTTTGTCGAACGGGCTCGGCTTACTACTTGTGGGTAACGCCAGTCCCTCGACCAAAGGGTACACAGTGTGGTGTTGTGTTCCGTTAAAACTCTGAGAAAACTGGAAAAAGACACCTTATTCCAATGGCCATTCTAGATTTTCGACGTCGTGGGCTAATAGCTAAAGTTGGTTGCTAATTGGTCACCCCACTTTTGCACTACATTCTGTTTTTTCGCCTCTTCCCAACTGAGTCGGCTTATACGGTCAAGCCGCAATTCAAACGCGAAAATGGTCTCAGATTCAGTGCGGCTAACCGTTGCACAGCGACCCTGTCCCCAATCAACAAGAGCGTAAACAACCCCCGCTTCCTTATTCACGTTCCCTTCTTTGTCTTCAAACAGAGTATTGAAAATGGTGACTTTGGGTTTCACACAGCCATTTAGTTGCTCGAGTCTCTTCATGCGATTTTTCAAGCTCATTTTTCTGCCTCCAATGCAGATATCCTGCGCTCTAGCTCTGTGATCTCAAGTACCCGCCTGTATTGTTCCACCAGCCCCATGACAGTTGCTCCTTCCAACGGGGTTACTTCGCCTTCAGATACAGCCTGCAGAACCGCCTGGGCCGCTTCTGATGCTTCTTGCGCCGATCCGATGGGCGGGAGGTCAAACGAAACGGTCGCATCCTTTCTGGTAGGAGCTATCCGTTCCAGGCAAAGACGCAGCGCCGTGCTGTCACCCTCAAGCGCCATCTCAACCGCCTTTTGTGTGATTGCTTCGGACTGACCTTCAAGCAGCTCCTCAACTGCCCGTGTGACCCTGTGCCGGGTTCCACGTGGTTTGCCGGGATTGCCTGTTGCGAATGTGCCGTCCTGGTTTCGTTCGTCCGTATTGGTTCCGTTATTACGGTTCTGTTTACTGCTCATTCAAACCTCCTTATCTCGATGCCCTTGCCGACTGCGCCAGGGTGCTATTCAGCGCTGCCCTGGACACGGACTCCCCTGTTCTCTGCCAATCCGACCTTTGCTCCTGGCCCGACTCTCGAGGTTGGGGAAAATCGGAATTTCGCGCCGTATAAGTTTTCGTCTTAGTTTCGTTTTCGTCTCGTATAAGTATCGTCTCGTCTACGTCTCGTGTGTCGACAGGGTGTCCAGAGGGTGCTGACACGGTGTCCCGTCCGTAGGCCGTGAGAGGGGCAAACAGAGAGCCGATTTCTGCCTTTGTTGCGACGGACGCGGTCTCCAATTCGCTGGTCAGGCCTTCGCAAAGGGCGTCTTCATATTGCTGCCAAGTGGCGTTCAACAGCGACTTGATTGTGTCCCGCAACTTGGGCCAATCACTGCTGTCAGGCTTCCAGTTCTGAGCTCGTTGAATCGCCCCGACCACTAATTCAGCAACCCCGCCAACGAGCATGTCAGCCCGCTTGCCTTCAAGTGGCGTTGTGTAGCTCAGGTCCATGGCCAGCGAGAGTGCACGAGAGGCGTTCTCGGGCGGTCTCTGGCGCAGAAAGCCGGTTATCCTGACAAACTCTTCGTCGTTGTCGAATTGGATTAACCCCACCTCGCTCAGACGCTCGATGACGGGTTCGATACCCGTGACTTGGGCATCACGCTGCCACATAACCAACGGATACTCGAACTGTCCGGTATAACTGCCGAGCGGGGATAGGTGGGCGCACAAATACGCCCACTTTTCTTCGTGACTGCATTGCCTGAGCTTCTTGGAATTCAGGATGCTGGAATTGATCTGTGTGAATGCCTTCTGTCCCATCTACGCGGCCTCCACTTTGCTGAGCGCGCCCATGAATTCAGGTAGCAATGAGGCCCGGAACGACACGCCCTGTTTGCCAGGACGCATCTCACCATCCTCAGTTATGTAGTAGACTCGGATATTGATGAGGTCGTGTCCCCGGAACTCATCCCGGCTGATACGGTATTCCTCGCAGCTGTTCTTCGGGATCTGTGTGATGAGGACCATTAGCAGCCCTCCCCAAAGTGTAGGGTTGCAACAAGGCGTGCTGCGGCCTCAGAGAGACCATGCTTGCGGCGAATGACGTGGACCTGGAGTTCGCGGGTTCTCATGCTGCCACCTCGCTAGCTTCGACCAGTTCAACCTTGCTGATGAGGAAATAGACGCCGAATCTTTCGTGCCCGGTTTCAGGGTCGTTGCGATATAATTTACACTGGATCTTCACTCCATTATCACGGCGCAGCGGCAGTACTTTGTCCGACAAGCGGCAATAGCTGGCCGCGTAGAGGGGTGATCGCATCAGACCCTCAAGAACTTGGCGCTTATGCTTGGACGCGTAGAATTCACGCGGTTCCTGACCTGGGTCAGTTGTCCGATACAGTGCCGGAGCCGTCAGGTTCGGGAGGTCTGACCAACAGTAAATACGTAGTGCGTTGGATGGGGGGAGTTCGGACTCCGGGTTCTGCTCGGTATTCATGTTTATTCTCCTTGGTCGTTGCACCAAGGGCGATAAACGGTTACATTCACAACTAATCCACTAGCCGCAATCGTATACCGCCCGCGCCCAGATTGGGGTGCGGGTTTCGTTTATGCGGCGGCCTCTTTCGACTTGGCATCAAACCAGCGGTCTAACTCGCCATATTCGATACGAGTGGAGTTGCCGATTTTTACATATTTGAGGCGCCCGGCTTTCATTTCCTCATAGAGGGTACTCCGGGACATTCCGGTGTAAGTAACCGCCCCTGACACATCCGTTGCGCGTGGGCGGACTTCATGTTTTCCAATAATATCCATGCTCGTTTCTCCGTATCCGAGTCGATACGGAGGAAGCTAAGCCTCTAAATTTGCTTTGAGAGGACCAACATTACCGGCGCTTTCCGTTGGCCTCTGCTACACTCCATCCTTGTCGGTTCCGTAGTATCCCCACTTCCGGTAAGCTTCACCTGCGCGCCTGAGTTCTTCCCTTAGCTGTCCGGGTATCAGCCTCGGGTCGGGGACCCCACGAAGTCTTTTGTCTTTTTCTCGCATCCACTTTTGAACAGTTTGGGGCTGGACGCCAAATGCTTCGCAGACCGTCCGAGTGTGCCGCTTGTCATTAATAACACCGGCCTGCGCCGCACTCTTGTAGCGGATCGCAACCGCAATACACTGACGCTCACCCAAGGAAAACGCGCCTTTTTTCTTGGCGTCCGTGACAACCGGGTGAATGCTTCCGCCGGCAAGACCCTCGGCTATTTTTGCAAGCCTTGCGATTAGAGCTGTCGGAAATGGGTTAATTTTTTCGTTTTTTGCGCCTCTGTTGTTTATGGCGCGCAATATCTTTGCGGAGACTAACCACCAATCGCGTACCAACCTTGCCTTCAACTCCCGATTGCCATCGATAGAGTTATCCATTTCAATCAACCTTTTGAATAGAATTTCAGAGTCTTGAATCAATTCCTCTAAGTCGGTGTCAATCACAGGCCAACTCCAATTGAAACTACATCCTCGCTCTCCTGAGTCACCAGTTCTGCCCACTTGTTCAATGCGACCGCGCGCTCAGATAACAGTTCAGCCTGATTGTAGACACGGGCCACAGCACTGGCTTTTGAAGCTGTAGCGGCGTGGTTCAATACCCGATCCACCACAGATTCAGATATTCCGCGTTCAGCCATGTGGGTTGCAAACGCCGTCCTGAAATCATGAAGACGCCATGGCTCGAAATTATCGCCAAGCAGCTCATCAAGCCGGGCTTTCATCTTGCTCCACCCGGATATCGGAGTGCGACCCGTGGTCGTGAACAGGAAATCTGATGTAGCGGATGTAGCAGGGGTCTTTCCGGATCTTTTACTCTTCTTAGCTTCTGCCTGAGCTTGCTCGCGGCGGGCTAGAACCTGTTCAATCTCATCCATTGCCGGGGCCGATAGGTGGGTGATGTGTCCTCGGTCATTCTTTTCCTGAGAAATGGCTTTTTTGAATCGGGACTTTGAAAGTTCCAATTCGCTTTTGCACAGGTTGTTGATTGAAGTGCGGCGCTGAACTGTTAGCAACAGAACGCGCACCGGCGGACCCCAGAGATCCCCGAGTTCATAAGTTTGTTTCCAGATTGCCCGTATCTCATCCAGGCTAAGCACTCGATCTCGGATTTGCTCTTTGATGGCGCGTTCCAGTCGGTCGCCAACATTCTCACTCAGATATTCCCGACGCCATGCCCAGCGTGTGAAGTGTTTCAAAGCGGCCCTGATCCGGTTGGCCATGAACATCTTGCCTTCCTTCGCCTTATCATCAATCGGCTTTTGTAAGCTGGCTCGGGTCAGGTCACCAATTGGCCGGGTTAGGTGATTGCGCAATGCATCCTCTAGCTGGCGCTTACGCTCTCCCTTCCTTTTCAGCGTGGAAAGGTGAAGTTCGTCGTACACGTCCATAACTTCCTGAAGGGTTTGGGCCGTCGCAGCGGCGCGCTCCTGATCCCTACGGGCTTGCTGGGCTTCTAGAACGCGGTCAAACCCACGGGCTGCCTCTGCCTCTATCTCTAGGGCCAGCGCCCGCGCTTCCCCCAGACCAAGCGCCCCATCCTCACGCTTTCCAGTGGGCGACCATGTGCAATAGGTTCCAAATGTGTGTTTGCGCTTCGCGCCGCCTTTGATGCGCTTTTCGTACATCCATACCGCACGAGCGGGATACACCCGCAACCGTAACCCAATGCGCTTAGTGTCGGAAACCTCGACCCGCCCTTGGGCCGGGGGCTTAAGCTTCATCAGGAAAGCATTCGTAAGCTCTTTCTTCACGCTTTAGCCTCTGGGGGACACTTGGGGGACAAAATTCGTCGGATTTTGGCGGACAACTACGGACAAAGATAGATGCTTTCTCTCTGGGGCACAACATACAACCGGCCACAGGCCTTTTTGAAATATAAAGTTTTAGGGGCGCCAGTAGACGATTGTGGACGAAGACAGATTCAAGGTTAAGAGAAGAGTATTTCTGACTTTTAATCAGTGGGTCGCAGGTTCGAATCCTGCACGGCTCACCACTTTTTACATAGCACCAAGGCGTTACGCAGGATCAGATTGATGCGAACGTATAACCACACCGCATGTGCGATGATCTGCCGAGGAGATCCGTGGCGATTGTAGCTGATCGGCGATGGCTTCTTCGATGTCACCTTCGTCCAATAACGGGTGTGAGAAACCAAACGGCAAGTTGACGGGACAAAGCCCTTCGAAGTGCGGAAATCACTTTACGTTCAAGTGGTTGCGATTTCTGCTTACCTCTGAAAGTAAATGGTGCCTCAAGAGGGACTCGAACCCCCGACCTTGTCCTTACGAATTTTGGCGTCCATGGGTTGGACGTGACCGGCTCAAACCGCCTCGATTTGGATAACGCACTACAAATATTTGATTAATTCCGGTCCAGGTCTTGGATTGCGTCGGATGGTACCCGCGAACGTTTGACGTACATCCCCTACTAATCCCCTACTAAATCACAAACAACGCCCTACTAGTGACCCCACCCCATCGACGGCTCTCGAGTAAGTTCACCCACTGGTCTTTCCCGTTCCGACGGAATTGGAGAGCGTTAGCCACAGTGCGGCTAATGTGTAAGTTGTGAGCCGTGCTTCTGGTGACCGGTGCCCTAAGTTTTTCTCCATTTCACAGAGAGGTCTCGTATTGGTGCTCAGACCACCAACCCTGGACCACCGGAAGCGACCGGCACAGCGGCCATTCGCCTGCAGCCGGCGTGGATCATCGAAGAGACACAAAAGAATCGCGTGGCAACATTCGATACGCCAGCGCACTATCAATGCATGCGTTCGGGCTGCGCGTCATTACTCTGGTCAGTATCCCTTAGTCGATCTTCGAAACATTTCGCCACATCGACGTGCCCGAAGTTCACAAGGCGATCATAAGCGTTAGCCCCCTGGCTAGCATCGCATATGTTGGCATCTTCGTTCAGTAAGGTTTCGATCAACCAAGGGTCCCCGATCTCCGCTGCGCACAAGAATGGCGTCAGACCATCCTCTTCATTTGCCACGCGCGTATTAGGGTTGGCCCCTCCGTCGTGGAGCAATGTCATCACAATTCTCCTAGAGGCGCCCTTGGGAAACTTGGGCGTGAACTCTTCGTTAAGTACATTCAGAAATCGCGCAAATTCGGGACGGGACGACAGCAGTGCTTTGATCTCATCGCTCAAGAACGGCGATACGCTCGCTTGTGATCTTGTCGGCAATAGACCCACTGCGTTTTGAAGTTCCGTCTTTGGACACCGCGAACTTCCAGCCCAATATTTTCGGAACATAGAAACAGCATCATAGAGTGGCGTCTGGCCAAACTTGCCTTGCACCTCAACGTCAGCACCTGCATCGATCAGTTTTTGCACCCAAGTTGGCTTGCAAAGGCAAACCGCCAGATGCAAGCACGTTCGTCCGCTTTTATCCTTTTGGTTTATTATTGTACGCGCAGGGAGATCAGCATTATCCCCTGTTGTTTCCATAATGGCGCGCATTACGTCTTGCACCGTCACGAGACTCTTACGGGTTTCCATAGTGGGTTTTGTTTGCCTTTGTTTTGTCTCCAAGAAAGGAAAAGGAAAGTTTTCTACGAGCTTTCCGGCTTGCTCAAACTCAACGGTGGCTAAACCATAGGCTTCAGCCCAACCTCGCCATTTTTTGAAAATGCTTTTTTGTTTTCTTTTGAGAGCAGGAGCAGTGATGAGGATGAGATATAGTGCTGTCCTGAACTGATGTGGGCTGCGCCACTTGAACCATGTTGCAGATTGCTCGAACTCAAACATCGCTTGTTCAAAGTTTCCACACTGAACTTCAAGTAATCCTTGGAAAATGTGTAACTCAGGCAGCCTTAGGTGGCTTTCTGGTGTAGCTTCGATGGCTTTAAAACACTCTCTTGCCCTGGTTAGGTCACCCAATTCCTTACGGCGGTTTGGATCCAGTAATCTTAGCAGCTCAAGCACGGAATTTTCTGCAATTGGATCAAATGTTTCTAAGTCCGCATAGGGTCCGGCTAGCAGAGACTGTAGCGCTGGCTGAATTTGCTCAATCGTGATGATATAGGCAGGCATGTATGCGGAATTCGCAGCGAGGTTTTGTTGGCAGTAGCGCGCGTAAGCCCTCGCCAAAAGAAGCGCCACGGCTTGCTCACGCTCTACGGTAGCAATTTCCAAGATTGTAGAAACGCGCATTTCCGTTCCGTTTTCCCAGCCCTTTACTTGTTCTTCCCAAGTTTCTTGTCGTTTTGAACACCTGAGAGTGGAAATTTTAACCAGCGCTTCGCTCCAAGATTTTCCCTCTCGAAATGCACGCCAAGCAATAGGAACCGCGGAATTCGGGTCGTTCATCAACGTCCGCACTTGTTGGTCGTCCAGAAGCGGGCAATACAAGGAAAAAACCATGTACCAATAGCTTCTCGCGTATCGATCAAAGGTACGCCTCACTTCGTGTGATGGAAGCGGCCCGCAATCAATTTCCGACACGTGTTCGATATAGCCTTGCAAGGCAATCCGCAGGTCGTTGATCAGTTGCTTTGATGGATCTAAAAGACCCACTGTTTTGGAAGCGTACCTTCTCAGTATTTTCGCGGCATCTTCAACGCTCAAAGGAGTGTCATCGCGAAGTCTCTCGATGGCTTTATCCATCGCTTTTTTGGTTTTTACGTCTGGTTGCGCTGTGAAATTCTGCAAAAAGAACGCGACAATTTCACTAATCTGAGGGATCGGGCTAAGTTCATTTTTCTCCATTGCCCTTAAACTCCCTGAGACTTCAAAAATTGTACTTGTGCTTTCAATATCGACAGCGTTTTTCGATCGCTCGGGCTTGAGGGCACGATTAGAACGCCACCATTGGGCAGAGTAAGCTTTCCATGCTTGCCCCCGCGGTAAAAAACCGACCCAAGCTTCACTTCTGTTTTAATCATTTTGTGGATGTCTTTGTCGTTGCAGTACTTCATACTTGTATCCTTGATAATGGCGGACACTCTTGGCGTCCGCCACAATGAGTTTTGGTTATTTGAGCCTTGAAACTTTGGAACTGGCCCGCTTGGCGGCTGCAGATTCCGCCCTTGCCGCGAAGGAACCTTTGGGCACTTTTCCGCCAGAAGATTTTGCCGTAGCACTTTTGATCCGGCTAACTGCGGAGGAGGTCATTGAAGTTCGTTTTGCCATGTGATTGCTCCTTTGTTTTCACAACTGAGAAGATCCACGAGGCTTTCTTCCAAAACTAGGCGGTGAATTGGCGACAGTAATTTTTAAATTTAAATCAGAGGCTTATGATTTTTGGATATCGCGCTCTGCGGCTGCATCTAAGCTTTGGTTTAGCATCGAGCTCAAGGAAACGACGACCCGACCACAAGAAGAACTTGAGTGATATGCCCTGGAGCCGCCGATACAGCGCCATTGATAGGTAGATTGGTCAATAGTCACCTACTTTTGAGACAAGGTGTCGGCAGCCACCTGGTCCACTGTTTTTCGCTCGTATTCGGCTGTTATGATTCAAAATTCGTGACGATGGAACGAAGCCGATGTTCTTTCTCTCTAGCTAAGTTCAAAATCGCGCGCCATAATCTTTGCAAAACAATGCGCTAGCATTTCAATTCAGTTATTTTGTTCGGCTTGTTGGCCTACTTGCGCCACCGGCTCGGCTCCCAATCAAACAACCGCGTAGTTCCGCGGCGAAAAAGCGAATTATGGACAAAGAAGCAGAGAAGATCCTCAAATATTGGCGTGTTTCGTTAGCGGACAGTGCCTTAGGTGACGGTAAGTTCACCCAACGGGATCGAAAACGGTTCATAGAGGTGTCCAGGGAGACGGTCCGTTCGGGGACACTGCCGGATGCGATCCTGGACAGGGTCTTTGGGGGCCAGAAATCGACCAAGAACGTTGCCGTGAGGTTTTGGCCGCTCGTTATGGCTCGAAAGTCCTCGCACGGCGCAGCGCGTGTCGACGGCTTACCGGAGATCGTTGCACCAGTTGTGACGGAAGCAACAGTGGACCGTGATGGCCAGATCACCCCATTGCGCAACGCGCTGGCGCGAGACGTCCTTTCACCACTTCCATCCGGAGAATTTTCAATCGGTAGTGTTGACGACCTCGATGATTTTCTGACCGAGACACCCTTGCCTGACATGATCGATGACAACGCGTGGCAAGAATACCTCGGGCACTGTCGTCAAATGGTGGACGCTGTGGCAGAGGGCTGGCCGAATGGCGACGAAGACTACCAGTCTATGGGCTTCGGTTTTCTCGAGTTGGCAGAAGATGCCAGTGCCACAATCCGCAACATCGTAGATCTTTACGACAAGTTGCTTAGTGAGAAGCCAGATGCGCCTCTATTGAGGCAGGTCGCTGCACCGAGCAAATCGAAATCTCCTCCGGACCCTAAGGTTGAGAGTGAATTCAGTCGCCGCTTAGGCCACTCTAATCCACATTTTCCTCTTTCTGAGCATCAGCGTCAGGTATTGGCCTACCTTGACGCCATGTCTCCTGCGGAAGTTATCGCCGTGAATGGACCGCCAGGCACGGGCAAGACGACAATGCTACTTTCGGCGGTGGCTAGTCTCTGGATCAAAGCTGCCCTCAAAGGTAAGGAACCACCGATCATCGTTGCTGCGTCCACCAACAATCAGGCGGTGACAAACATCATTGATGCCTTTGGAAAAGACTTCGCCAAGGGAGAAGGTCCATTTGCCGGACGATGGCTACCAGATATCTGGAGTTTCGGAGTATTCCTTCCATCGCACTCTCGTAAGTTGGAAGCAGCAAAGAAGTACCAAACAGAAGATTTTCAAACAGCCTGCGAAAGTGTCGAGTATTTCTCACGAGCCAAGGAAGAGTATCTTCAAAAAGCAAAGCTCGCATTTTCCGATCTGTCAGAAGTTAACGTAGAGCTCGTTGTCGAAACCATTCAGAATGAAATGGCAAGAGAGGCTCAAAAGCTTTCAGAACTGGACGAGGCTGCCAAGACCCTCAAAGAGGCAAAGCAAGCGGTAGAAGCGGTTCTCGGTGAGAACCCTGACGAAACAGAAGAGAGGCTAACTGAGGCGGTAGCAGAAGCGCAACACAACGAGGAACGGATCAAAGCCGCAAAAACTGCCTTGGAAAAGCATCTAGCAGCTGAGTCTACCGTAACGGCGATCTTAGGTTTTCTGCCAACCATCAAAAGAAAACGGGTGTTATCGGCCCAACAGGCGATCCACGAGTTCATGCCGGACGCTGATGGGTTCAATCGTGTTGCGGACGTTGAAGCTCATGTCACTGGAAACCTTCGTTCTGTCGAACAATTGGCAAAACAGGCCGAGCAGGACCTAGAAAATGCTCGTCGTCTTCGTTTCGCATTCGCGAATGCTCAGAACCGCTGGCATCGCGCAAAATGCTCTGTTTGCGGCGCCGAGGATGACCTGGACTTGGAACGCGCCGCCGATTTGAGCATTCGCTTTAGACTCTTTCAGCTCGCGACCCACTATTGGGAAGGGCGTTGGTTGCTGTCTATGGAGGAAGACCTCGCGGGCATCGCAGGCTCCTCAAACAAGAGAGGGAAGGCGACGCTCGTTCCTCGCTGGCATAGACGCATGATGCTAACACCTTGCGCTGTTGCCACATTCGCCAGTTTGCCGGGAAAACTAACTTACAGTCGCAAAACCGGAGGTAAATGGGCGAAAGACTATTTGTATAACTTTATTGATTTGTTGATTGTGGATGAGGCTGGGCAAGTCTTGCCGGAAGTCTCCGGGGCGAGCTTTTCCCTGGCTAGACGTGCTCTTGTGATTGGCGACACCCAGCAGATTGAACCCATCTCATCCGTGCCGAAGCCGGTAGATGTCGGGAACCTACGAGAAGTTGGGTTGCTCCAAAACGATGAAGATTGGAGTGAGTTGTCGGCGAGAGGGTTATGCACCACGTCCGGCAGCGCCATGAGGATTGCGCAGGAAGCTTGTAAGGTTTCACCATATGCCGAACTTGAGAAGGGACTTTACCTCTTTGAACATCGGCGCTGCTATGACGAGATCATAGGCTACAGCAACGCACTTTGCTACAAAGGCAAACTGCGTCCTCTTCGAGGTCCAGTTCCCGATGACGCCAAGTTGCCAGGTTTGGGATATTTGCACGTAGATGGACGAGCAATACGGCTGGGAAGTAGTCGCGCAAATTTGCTTGAGGCTCGGACTATTGCTGCATGGCTGGACGCCAATAGATCGGAACTGGAAAGTCGATACCAGGCACGCCTTGAGCAAATTGTTGGAGTGGTGACACCATTTGGACGACAAGTGCGTGAAATTCGGACAGCCTGTGCAAACAGAGGTATCTCCGTCGATTTACGCGATGGTATGACAATCGGTACGGTTCATTCACTACAGGGGGCAGAGCGACCTGTGGTTATCTTCTCCCCTGTCTACTCGAAACATGCAGACGGCAATTTCATCGACGCCTCGGCCAGCATGCTCAATGTCACTGTGTCCCGCGCTAAAGACAGTTGTCTTGTCTTCGGAGACATGGACGTTTTGGCAACTGCTTCTCCGGGATCACCTCGTTCGATGCTTGGTGATTTCCTGTTCAGCTCAACGGAGAATGCACTTGAGTTTGAAACGGAGCCCAGGAGCGATCTGCAGAATGATAGTGGCGAGCTCCAGATGCTCCGCGACGCTGCTGAGCACGACGCGTTCTTGATTGATGTCCTCGCTGGGAATGGGCGCCAATACTCAATCGTCAGTCCGTGGATCATTGCACGTACTATGGAGAACGTCGGCTTCCTAACTGCTTTCGCGAAGGCGATTAGTCGGGGTGCCAAGGTGGATGTATTCTCAGATCCCCTTCTAAACTCTAAAACGACAAATGAAGGTCAAACCCAGATGTCATTGGCCAAGGAAACTCTTTTCACAATTGGCGTTCGACTTCACGAAGTGCCTAGGTTGCATAGCAAGATCGTAGCAGTTGACAGCGATCTGCTTGCAATCGGGTCTTACAACTGGCTTAGCGCCGATCGACACGGAAAGTACGCGCGACATGAGACTTCATTTGTCTACAGAGGCCAACATTTGGAGACGGAGATTAACACGATTTTTCGGAGCCTAGGCACCCGAGAGAAATGACTACGCACAACCGATGGGGTCCATTATGATAATAACGGCTGCACCTATCGACCAGAACTGAACTATCGGCTTTGAAGGTACTGCTTGGAAAGCTCAAAAACATGTCTCGCTATGTCAGACGACTCAGGAGATAGACCCTGTGCTTGGTCCAAGCTCTCGATTTCCCGGTCGGATAGCTTAAAGTAGTCGTAGTGATAAGTTCCCTTCACGCTGCCGTTGCGCGCCTTGTATGCAATTAACTTGTTCTCGTCCAAAATGTTTTCTGAAATTGCGATATGATCTGAGAAACGGTCAAAATTGGGATGAATAAATAAATACCTGTCCGATCGATCATAGTTCGACAATATGGTGTCAATATCGACAACAAAACTCGTGTCCCGTCCTTTGATCCTCATGTTGCATTTCTTGCATGCTACGCCGAGGTTGCAGAGCGTGTACGCGAGCGAACGAAAATCGTCTTTTGGCAATACATGTTCGCGATCCAGAACGTACGTGAACTCGCCTTCAAAGTTTTTCGCACAATAGCAACAACTATTTCCGTGGCGTTGAAGGTGAAAGTCTCGAACTCTGACCTTCAATTGCAATAGTACATCTTTGTGGTCGGATAGTTCATCTTGTTCATGATCCCAGGGCTTTGAAGTTGCAAGAGCCGCGTCGATTGCACTCTGCTCTTCTTCGCTAACATTGAAATCTGTCAAAGGAGGTTCGAACGGGTCAGGCATTGATCAGCTTTCATTCCCAGCGTCGACTTTTTCCGCAAGTTGTTGAACCGCATCGAGAAACTCTGTTTGTTTTTCGTCAAAGCTGGCACCCTTAAAGGACGCAACAATGGAATCGAATTCATTGATGCTGATTTTCCCGGCTTTGAGCTGTTCAAGTGAACTGGACAGCGATCGGCTGAGGAAATGGTTCGCTGGAGTAATTGTTTCAAAAGCTTCCCAAAGAAGCTCTTCAATACTGTCCGGCTCTCTCTCTAGTTCACCGATGTCAATTAGTTCGAGCTTTTCGCCAAAGACCCTATATACCTGCGAATCCCTTCTGCCAGCACGCACCCCCCCCAAAACGACAAGTGGAGCATGGGTGGCGATAACTACATTCGGCTCCATGTAGCCACTGCCAACCAAGATATTCTCCAAGTACTCGCTTTGCCATTTTGGATGAAGGCTGTTTTCGGGTTCGTCAATCAGTATAACAGTCTCTCTGCTAACCTCTGTTGCCAAGAAAACTATCGTTGCCAGAAGTGTAAGCTGTCCGGAAGAGGCCCGTCGAATAGGAACAGTATTCCCGTCTATCGATTGCAGTAGTACCTCAACTGACCTGATAATCTTGAGCTTCTTTAGCTCTGCCTCCCATTTCAAAATTGAAAGGTACTGAGACAGGAAGGATGCCTGAAAAGAGTCTCCAAAGAACTCAAACTCGATCCAAGATACGGTCTCCGTCTGCAATCTACGTGCAAAAGTCAAAGCACGTTGAATTTCGTCATAATCCGAACCTGGAATGCCTAACTCCTCAAGGTCGCGCGGGTAAATCTCCGAACTCCAACGCTTGCCGCGCCGCACTGAAAGCCCGACGGCGTCATTATAGCCGCAGTATTTCAAGATGGACGAGATTGAGGAAAAACTTGGATACTCTTTGTCGTTGAGAGTTGAGATCGCTCGCTTTATCGCCTGGGCCGGCACGTTCGGGCCTTTCGCCGCCGACATTCTGTTTAAACCACGCAGGCCGGTGAAGCGATCGTAGACCGTATTGCTTATTGCGACCACGTTCTTTCGACCGCGCAGTCCAAGTGCCATGTTTCTCAAGCACCTGCTTTTTCCTGCCCCGTTTGGCCCAACTAGGAAATATGACGAAGGGTGGTGTGTTTCCAAAAGCTGGAGCGCTAATTCCTTTGTATGCATACGAAGCACTCAACCAGAGTGACTGAACAAGATCAACTCATGAACCGCAGGTAGTGAAGCTCCCATAAGCGCCCTTATGTAAACTTGGCGGGTAGAGCGCAGTTTTGCTAACCATAAGTGTAGCTGCCAGCAACCGCACCACCCTGGCAACCCCACCCCATCGACGGCTCTGTGACCAATTGGGGTCAGGACAAGGCCTGGTTCGACGGATTTTGAGAGCTATATTGGCCCCAATTCGATCGGCTTTTCGCAAAGTAAACAAACTGGGTTCAACAAACCCGATCATGAGAAAGCTTTCAACACATCTACCAGCCGCTTAAACTCTAAATCGTCATCCGCCCCTTTCCAGCGATTTGCGAACTTGCAAACAATCTGTAGGTTCCCTGGTTCGTAGTGGCGACTACTGTCGATCCGATCCAACGATGCGCGCATTTCTGCGTCTCCGTCAGTCTCATTGAAATTGATCGGCAAGCTCGTCAGTGCACAGTGACGGTCTTGGTCGGCTATTAGACCCTCGATGTATTCTCTAAGTGCTTCTTCAGACGCAAAACCCAAATCTTTGATCTTATGAGTTCGCTCGGCTACCTGGCCGTTGGACTGAGTTATGGTTTGAATCGCTGTTCGCGCCATCCTCCACGCCGCAATCTGCTCATTGTTAAAAACCGTGACGGCTCCGGCTTTGGACTTCGACTGCTGAACCTTCTTACTCCAGTCGTCGCGCCCATGCCAAGGTTCCAGGTCTTCTCCTCGGATCAAAGCGAGCGAATACCCCGCATAATCAGGACCCAACTGCTGCATCGTCGCTTCAGTGGCCAGGAAGTCTTTTGCCTTCGGGTGAAGTCCTGCCCAAGGCATAAGGTTGCCCTTAACATTCTTGTTCGACCAAGGCTTACATGGCTTGTGACATATGATAACGCGGCGCTGCCTACCGACCGGCTCTACGAGGTCCTCGAACAAAGGTTCGTCGTTTGAAGACTCCGTCCACCACAGGTGCTCCGTGTCGCTGTGTAGCCAAATGTCGCCGTTGCTCTCGGTAATGTTGGTCATCAGATTGAACCACCTAGAAGCTACAGCGCGTGTTGGCACGTTACCGGCGGCCGTTAAGGTGCCCATTCTATTTTGGATGTATCCTTCTCGGTCGCCCGCTTCCCAAAACGGCTGAGCCTCAACCGTGTTCATCGTCGCAATTGTTCCGCGGCTCAGACAGTCTGGCCACGCATAGTTTTGCTCACCAAAATTCGCGACGAACACCTTCATTCTGCTGCCTAACTAGACCCGCTTCAGTTTGACGACATGAAGCTCTTTGAGCCACTGACCTTCCAAGGGCCTGGTCTCCTTTGACACGACTTCCCATGTCCCTTCGTCGGGTTTTGAGTTTTCTGTCCGCATATTCCCCGTAACAGGATCCGGCGACCCGCGCTGAATGACAGCCCGAACCTCTTGCCCGGGCTGGAAATCGGCGAAGTACTTAGCATGCACATGCGTTTCCGCATCATCTCCATCTATGAGGTGTTCCCAGATCGAAACCACCTCAACGCCATCCGCAGCCGTCAGGTGCCATTGACGAAAAATTCCGGACGCACCCAGAGAAGCAAATGCTGTTCGTCTATCCAATGATCTTCCCCTTCTCGGCTGCTAGGATGCTTCGTAGCTCGCATCGAACAACGGTTTCGCGCGCTCAAAATCGGCCTCACTCGAAATTGCCACCTCAAGATCCCCAGTACCAAAATGTCCAATTTTTCGAACATCACGCGTGAAACCGTCTTCTACCTCAATGCTGTCAGGATTGATCTTAAGATAGACAAGCACTTTTCCTGTTTGGGGCCGCACCTCCACACAGGCAAAGTTCTTGATGCGCCGAAAGGCGAAGTAGAACTTTAGCGTTTTTTCCTGAACATCGTCACCGAGCGCTACAAGATATGCCCGCACGGCCTCATATCTGTCTTTCACAGATTGGTCGCTTTGAGCCAGGTATTCTGATGCAGTTTTGTAAACGGCCGTGCTGGGTTTTGACTTTCCACCGTTGACTGTGGTTGTTGCAGCTGGCTCAGCCGAAGCAGCAGTCAATTGCTCAAGCAGAAGCAGATCACCATCAAACCGAACATATCTGATCAGCTCAATGTTCCGGTTCATTTGGTTTACAGCGTGTGTATCGTATTTCGTGAAATCTCCGGCAATGCAGATCAACCTTGGTGCAGACCATTCAATCTGGTCAGAAACTTCCATCCCGAACTTCTCCAGGACAAGCAGGCGAAAATCGGCCCGGTGGTCCATTAGCCAATCCAAGTAGAACAAGCCTTGATTGATAACGTTCTCATTGGTGCTGCGTTTATACTCGATAATTACCGGGCAATTATTCTCATCAATTCCAAGCGTGTCCATTCGACCGCGGTTGGTTGTGCGAAATTCAGAGGCAAGAAATCGGACGCCAAGCAACTCTTCTAAGTTGTTTTCGAAAATGTCCTGTAATGACTTCTCCAAAGCAACTGCTCGGCCTTCAAGCTCTGTCACCAAATTTGCGCCCAGCTTAAAAAGCTTAATATCTGCCATGCCTATACCAATCTTTTGGAGCGCACTCTTCAGCACTCACCGCTCAATTTTCTGCAGCTTAGCGACGTTCTCATCTCAAGGACAGAGCGTGACGCACGGTAGCGCCAAGTGGCTTGAAGCGAATCGATCTCATGAGCCCGAAAGCTCTATGTATTTAACCGGTGATCAAAGGTGTCTTGGTTCACGCATGCGCGTGTAGGACACAGCCAGACAAAACATGATAAGTCTCTGATAATGATTGTAATTTCGAGATTTCATGCTTAAGTTGAGTTGAGGCCACAGGAGGTCTCAATGCCTACACTTCGTTTTACCAAACGCGCCATCGATGCGCTTACACACCCCGAAAAGGGACAAGTTCTCTATCGCGACGAAATGCTGCGCGGTTTCGGCCTGCGCGTGGGTTCTCAGTCAAAAGTCTTCTTTGCTGAAGGTCAGGTACAGAACCGGACACGCCGCGTTTCTATTGGTCGTGCAGATGTGTTGGGCGTAGATGCCGCCCGCAAAAAAGCCTTGGCCGTTCTTAGCGAAATGGCAACAGGTATCGATCCAAACGCTGAGAAGAAGCGCGCCGCGCAAGAAAATATAACGCTTAGCCAGGCTTTCGATGGGTTCTTTGCCACACGTACCACCCTCGCTAATAGCACGCGGGATCGCTACGGGCGCTCTGTGAACTTGTACTTGAAAGACTGGAAGCGCACGCCGGTCACTTCCATTAGTCGACAGATGGTGCTGAAGCGGCACCAACGGATTGCAAAGGCCAACGGCGAGGTGACAGCCAATAATGTAATGCGTCATTTTCGATCTGTGTACAATGTAACCGCGGCCGCGCATGACGAGTTCCCGCCGAACCCGGTCAACATCCTTACACAGGCGCGAGCTTGGTATCCTGAACGGCGGCGGCGTGGGGCTGTCACAGCACATGACTTACCTGTGTGGTGGGCGGCAGTCATGAAGGAACCCGACTATTCGCGCGACTTCTTGCTTATCGCTCTTTTCACTGGCATGCGCCGCAACGAGATTGCCAGCCTTCGGTGGGAATATTTGGATTTACCAGATCAGGCGCTGCACATCCCACGAACCAAGAACGGTGATCCCCTAGATCTTCCGCTATCTGACTTCCTTTCAAAACTGTTGTTGGAACGTAAGAAAATCGTAGGAAAGTCTGAATGGGTGTTCCCCAGCAGCGGCCGCACAGGCCACTTGGTAGAGACGAAGAAGTTTACTAGACGGGTGACCGAACGCTCCGGCGTGGCTTTTACTCTACATGATCTGCGGCGAACGTTTATCACGATCGCTGAGAGCCTAGACATCCCGCACTACGCCCTTAAACGGCTTTTGAACCACCGTCTGTCGGGAGACGTCACTACGGGGTACATTGTTTCAAACGCAGAACGCCTTAGGGGTCCCGTGAGTCAAGTTGCCGACCAGATACTCAAACTTACTGGTGGAGATGCATAATCCTGGCCCAATGTCGCTTAAGTATTTATCTATTAAGTATTATTTTTGCGTACCCGCATTGACGAAATTGCCGTTTAAGCGTACTGATAGCGTTGCCTGGAAGAAAGTTTGCCCTGAACGGCAAGGTGACACTTGCCAAGGCCGGTGAGATTAGGCCGGGTCCAGGTCGGTAGGATCGCAAGCGTGGTGATCCCTTAAACGAACGTCAAGTGTCCGCACAGCGGGCCAGCCCACGGCCGTAGTCATTCCCTGAAAATTAGCCTGATCGGCTTCAGGACTCTGTCCAGCCGCAGGTCACGCAAAGGAAATGGCTCATGGCTGTTCATTCGACATATTCCGCTTCGCGCGGACTCAACGACGACGCCCTATTGAACACAAAAGAGGCGGCGAAGTATCTGAACCTGCAACCCTGCACACTCGAAAAGTGGCGGAGTCAGAAACGCGGACCCAAGGCAATTCGCCTCGGAACAAAGGCGATCAGGTACCGCAAATCGGCGCTTGACACCTTCATTCAAGGAGGTGGTCATGACTGATTTCCAAAAATGCACATCTAACCTAATGCAGTTTGTTCACGCGATTGCAGAACTTGGTCGCACAGACGCTTACGCGGCCTATCAAAACAGTGGGTCGATCAAATACCGCAAGATCATTGCGACGATTGACGAGTCTGTTGTCCTTGCGCACCTAAACAATCGCGCGCCGATAGCATGTTACTTCGTCGTGGGTGACGAAACCCGGTGTGCCGTCCTCGACTTCGACGACCATGACAAAAATCTCGACTGGTCGGAAATGATCAAAGCGGCAGAACCCATCGTCAACGACCTACAAGAAAAGGGTATGCATGTGCTTCTGTGCCGTTCCGGTGGTGGGGCCGGGCTACACGCCTGGGTCTTCTGGGCCGCCCCTCAAAAGGCATATGATGTACGTGCTTACCTTAAGGAAGTCGTGGCACACCATGGTTTCTCAGACGGTGCCCGTGGCGTGCAATCCAAGCAAGTTGAAATCTTCCCGAAAAATGACCGCATCAAAGAAGGGGGTTACGGCAATGCCGTAGCTCTCCCCTTTGCGCGCGCGTCTGTTCCTCTCGACACAGAATTTCACCCTACGGCGCTTGAAGACTTCGAGCCGCCTATGCTGAGCGAATTCTTCTCCCCACCGGTGCCAGAAGCCAAGGCCAATGTGCCAACTAGAAATCGTGCATCAGAAAGCCCAAGCAATAGTTCGCACCAGAGTGATAGCAGTATCACGCTTCTAGAGGACGCGCTCTTGAGCATCCCCGCGGACGACTACGATATCTGGATCAAGGTCGGCTTGACTCTGAAAACCGTACATAGGGAAGCTGGATATTCGGTCTGGCTTTCCTGGTCGCGTTCATCAGCAAAATTTGAGGGTGATGACGAATGCCAGGATCGCTGGGAAACACTTGAGCCAGACGGCTCGCTAAGCCTCGGCACCATTTACCATATGGCGAAAGAGAATGGCTGGAATCGCCCAGTTGATCCGATCATCGAGGACATGAATGTCAATTACGCAATCTTTACGCACGGTCAGAAGACAACGATCATCGTCAAAAAGCCCGAAGATGACGGCAACTCGGTGATATCGCTTCTGGGCAAGCGACCGTTTGAAGATCGCCTGGCTGCACAAAAGCACTTTGTAGTAAATAGCGATGGTAGCCAAAGTCCCATGCCTCTCTCGAAATATTGGCTGGGACACAAAGATGCTGATCACATATATCGCCTCGACTTTGATCCAGCGAACCCGCCAGGAAAAAACGGTACGGCATGGAACGTCTGGTCGGGATTTGCCGTGAAACCGGCTCCTGGCGACTGGAGCCTGCTAGAGGAGCATATCCGGGATAACATTACTGGTGGTGACACCGAGATTGCCGAATGGATGCTGAACTGGTTCGCGCTGGGCGTGCAGCGGCCTGGACTTGTAATAGGTACCGCGCCGGTGTTCCTCGGTCTGCCCGGGGTGGGAAAAGGCGTTCTGGCCCATGCGTACGGTAGCCTGTGGGGGCGCCATTTCACGACGATTACGCATTCGGCACACGTGAAGGGACGCTTCAACAATCACCTCTTCGGGAAGCGCTGCGTCTTCATAGATGAGGGCATCTTTTCGGGTGATCGAACTGATTCCGGGGTCATAAAGACCCGGCTGACTGAACCGTTCGTCGTACTTGAGCAAAAGGGCATCGATCCAGTTCAGGTTCGAAACCACATGATCTTCTTGGTGGCCTCGAATGAGGATGCAGCCGTACCCGCCGACCTAGCAGATCGGCGTTGGCAAGTGCTTGAGGTCGCCGACACACAACGCGATAACAAGACCTACTTCAAGGATATTGCGGTTCAGTTCGAAGGCGGCGGGCGCGAGGCTTTCCTTCACGATCTTTTGCAACGGGATATCTCGAAGGGGCCAGATCCGCGCAAAACGATCAAAACAGCTGGGCTCTTTGAGCAAACGGTACGTGCTGGAGGCCCTGTGCTACGGTACATGTTTGAGGTCTTGGATGAGGGTGTCCTGCCCCAACCGAACGCACCCGGAAACGCCCCAGGAGTTTCGACTATTGGCGCTCTCTATGGGGACATGTGCGCTCGGGATCGGCGTGGCGCATATATTCCGGTTACCACGTTCGGAAAGAATCGGAATCGCATGATTCCTTCTGTCAAAACCGTGCCAAGTGGCACATACCTTGTTCATGGTCCTGGTGGGCCTAAGAAGACGCGTTCCACCCGGTATAGTTTTCCGGAACTAAACAAGGCGCGCCGCGAATTTGAGCTCTACGCCGGGCAGCGGGTTCCATGGTCCAACAATCTGGATGAGTGGCAGGAATCACCGGAACAAGATGGGCGCTGGGAGCAAGAAACACCGTTCTAGTGGCTGATATGGGGGAGCTAGGTAATACAGGTGGTAGCGCATCTTGTTGCTTCTGGTTCCCCCAACCCAAATTTTAAAAAACCTATACAACCCATACTTCCCAGTTCCACAACTTGGGCCAATCGATCGGGGTGAGGCGCCTATCCGCGCGCATTGCCTGTGCTTGCGGGCCCGTTAGCTTTTGAGGCTTTCCAGCCATCGTTCGATTTCCAGAAATTCTTCTGAATCATCATGTTCTGACTCTAGTTCCGCCAATTCCTCACGTGCATTCTCCAATGTTCTGCCAACTTCAACGCCGTCGCGTCCATATTTTCGATTTTCCAACCAGGTCAGCAGTTTCGTCCGGCGCTGATCGGTAAACGCCTCGGGCGCATTCACAAACACGAGCCGCCGCGCCAGTTCGCGGTATCTGTCGTCCTCAAAGGATTCGGCTATCGCCGCACGTTCCGGCCACTCCGACTTGTGGAACGACTGCATTTGGTTTTCGTCAGCGCGGCTAGGGAAGCCCTCATACATCCGCAGCTCGACGATCTGGGCAGGCTCGAAGGGCGGGTAGCGCTGTTCCATCGCCCTGCCTACCCGTGCAGCAAATTGGCCGTCAGCGGACACCACAGCGGCCCGGCGGACGATCTCGGCCATGGGCAGGCCAATGGTGGCTGGAAGGTCAGGCGCTAATGCTATGTCGACCACGGCTGGCATTTTGTTCGAATAGATGGTGCGAAGCGCCCGGTCGGGCCCCTTCGTTTCTTCAACTAATTCATTGTCGCCCAAGTTCAGAACTTCCGCAGGGTCTCGACGCAGATCAAACACAGCCTGCATGGTTGGGTTCTTAGGGTGATGACCGCAGCCGATAACGGCACGAATGGATGGTACCCCCATGTGATACTCGACGATGCAATTGGGTTCACCAGTGCCCAGGCGACTAGCGACCTCGCTCTTGTCCACCAGCGGCAGCAAGGAATTCCAAATAGAAGGCGCGCGGTCACGGATCAGCCGCGCAATGTAAATAGTGGCCTCCACATCTGCCAAAGCGTCATGGGCGTTTTCATGGGCAAAACCGTTAGCGGGTGCCAGGGTATCGAGGCGTAGGGTCGGCTTGCCCTTGGCACTGATAGGTACTGCCATAGCATTGGGGGCCAGTACCGCTGTGGCCTGGGCCAAGCGCAGTACATCTGCACGTTGGTTGCCGTTGGTATTGGTCAGGTAAACCGGCTGAAGCGTTTGGTAGAAGGCCTGGCGAAGCAAGGGCTCGTCGAAAGAGAGGGTGTTGTACCCGGTGAAGATCGCAGGAGACCACGCGCGCAGCTTCTCTGCGATCTGCAGCATCATTTTGTAGTGCGACGGCAAGTTGGGGTCGGTCAGCATTGCCGGTGTGACACGCGTGGCAAGCAGAGCACCAGGTGCTGGTATCACATGAGGAAGAATGCGGCAGCGGGTTTCGAAGCGGTCGAGTTCGTTCAGGTCCTGATCCGTTCGGATCGCAGCGAACTGAAGAATCTGGTCGAACGTCGTGTCCGTGCCGGTGGTTTCTGTGTCGTAGAAAACGAAGTTCATGAAATCAATCTAGCTGATGGATACAAGCAGACACATCTAAATAACTGTACTAACGAAAAGGGCGTATAGCGAACCGTCACTTTGTCCGTGAGGGCACCGCAGCAATCGGCATAAACAGCCATTGCGATGTTCCGTATCGCCACATTTGTGCTGCGCTGCGTTCAATCAACTGGTACCTTTATAAAAAACAAGAGGAAATCTCGACTTGAGTAGTGAGATCGCAAGCCAGGGCAGTCTATTTACTTCCGACTTTTTAACCGAATCCATTAAGGACGTTTCGGAGTGGAACGCACTTGGTGATGTTGATCTTGACCAGTTTGCCGAGAGCATACGAGGTCAATTCGACCGCTTCCCAATTTCCCAAACACCGAATGAAAGCCAGACAGAAGACGATCTGATCTGGCCTATCCTCGATGCGCTTGGCTGGACGGAATCCCTTCGCCAGCAAAACTTGTCACCAAAGGGCCGCGAAGACGTGCCCGATGGGCTACTCTTCGAGAGCGCCGAAACGAAGGCTAACGCGAACGGCTTCCCCGAAGAATGGAGGCGCTATGAGTTCGGCCGCGCTGTGGTCGAATCAAAAAGATGGGCCCGCCCACTCGATCGCCGCTCCGGCCGGCGCGGGGAGGAAACCGCCCCATCAACCCAGATGCTCCGCTACTTGCGCCGCATCGACGATATCACCAATGGCGCACTACGTTGGGGCATTCTGACTAACGGCTCGAAGTGGCGGCTGTATTTTTCAGGTGCACGATCGGTATCCGAGCAGTTCTTCGAGCTCGACATCGCCGCGATCCTGGACTTGCCAGGGCACAATGACGGGCTTTTTGCGCTCAATGAGGCTGATCGCCGCCACTGGCTGAAGGTCTTCTACCTTGTGTTTTGCCGCGAGGCATTCGTGCCTTCGGGTGCTGATCCGCGCACCTTCCATGAAAAAGCCCTCGAAGAAGGCAAGTTCTACGAAGAGCGCGTTGCCGAAGACCTCTCAAACAAGGTTTTCGGGGAGGTGTTCCCCGATCTGGTGCGCGCCATCGTCAAGTCCGCGCCCGAGGTTGATCTTCAAGAGGTGCGCGAAGCCGCACTGATCTTGCTCTATCGCCTCTTGTTCATCCTCTATGCCGAAGACCGCGACCTCTTGCCGGTCAAGGACACACGCTATGACGATTATGGGCTGCGCAACAAGGTGCGCCTTGATGTCAAAGAACGCAAAGACAATAACGACGTCTTCTCGGATACGGCCGCGCGCTATTGGGGAGCGATGGCCGACCTATTCCTGGCGATCGATCAAGGCGACGCGTCGATAGGATTGCCGCCCTACAATGGCGGTCTGTTTGACCAGGAGCGCCATGCGATCCTGGACAATATCCGCATCCCCGATGCGGTCATGGCGCGTGTGATCGACGCACTTTCCTTTGAGGTGACGCCGGAGGGGCGCAAATATATCAACTACCGCAACCTCTCGGTGCAGCAGCTTGGTTCGATCTATGAGCGGCTCCTCGAATACGAGGTGACGCGCGACGGCGAAGATATCACCGTTCAGCCCAACATCTTCGCGCGCAAAGGGTCGGGCAGCTATTATACGCCCGATGACTTGGTGCAGCTCATCCTCACAGAGACCCTTGAGCCGCTTGTTGAAGAGCGAAAACGTGCGTTCAAAGACAAGATCGAAGAGCTAGGGCAAGGGGATCTGCCAGATCATCGCAAGATCGGGCAGCTTAAGCGCCTCGATCCCGCGACCGCGCTTCTTGACCTCAAAATTTGTGACCCGGCTATGGGCTCCGGCCATTTTCTCGTAAGTCTGGTGGACTTCATGGCCGATCAGGTGATTGCAGCCATGGCAGAGGCCGAGCTCGATGTGCCCGAGGAATGGGGAGACTATATTTCTCCGCTTGGCGAGAGGATCGATACGATCCGCAACACCATCCTAGCCAACGCTGACGAACGGAACTGGACAATCGACGAGGAGCAACTCGACGACCGGCACATCATTCGCCGAATGGTCCTAAAGCGCTGCATCTACGGCGTCGATAAGAACCCGATGGCAGTCGAACTCGCGAAGGTAGCTCTGTGGCTCCACACCTTCACCGTGGGTGCACCACTGTCTTTCCTGGATCACCACTTGCGGTGCGGGGACAGCCTTTTTGGATCATGGGTCAAGAGCGGTATCGACAAGGCCGCGACATACGGCACACCGCTCCTTCTGCACGAGCCCATGAGACGAGCGCTTCGGGCAGCCTCAAAGATGCAGATCGTCGAAGGGCTGACAGACGCTGAGATCGCCGAGGCGCATCGTTCGGCCGACGTGTTTGCCGAGGTGCAGGAGATGACGGCGCCCCTCGACGCTCTATTGAAATTTATCCACGCGCTGGAATGGATCGGCGTCAAAGACAAGGCAGGAAAAGCTGCGTTGAAGGTCTTTTTCGACGGGCAGTTTGGTGATCCTTTGGCCATTGCCATGGGCAAACGCGATCCCCGGATCAAACGTGATGCCGACCAACGGTTTGCTGAAATACTCGAAGAAGCGCGAACTTTGATTGCCGAAGAAAACTTCCTCAATTGGCAAGTCGCTTTCCCTGGAATCTGGTCTGATTGGGAAGATGACCTGCTGAATGGTGGGTTCGACGCAATTGTCGGCAACCCACCTTGGGACAGGATCAAGCTTCAGCAAGTCGAGTGGTTCGCCGCCCGCCGTCCGGAGATAGCAAGGGTTCAACGGGCCTCCGACCGGAAAGTTCTGATCGCCGATCTGCAGAAAGCTGGCGACCCGCTCGCATCGGAGTTCGAGAAAGCGAATGCCCGCGCAGAAACGACCAGCCGGATGGCGAGAAAGGGAGGAGATTACCCTCTCCTTTCCGGTGGCGACACGAATTTCAACTCATTGTTTGTCGAAAGGGCGCGAAAGATAATCGCCCCTGGCGGCATCGTCGGGCTGCTGATCCCATCTGGCATCGCCACAGAAACCAGCTCGCAGGAGTTTTTTTCGCAGCTGATAGAAGGGCATGCCGCGTCTTGCTATTTCGACTTCTTCAACAAGCGGGCCTCCGGACCTCTCTTTTTCCCAGACGTCTACTACCGCTTCAAGTTCAGCGTCCTTGTCTTCTCAGGAGGGGACAAGACTTTCGACCAATGCCGCTTTGCCACTTTTGTTCGGGACATCGCCGAACTGAAGGACCCCCGCAAAGTGTTCAGTATGGGTGTCGATCACTTCAAACACGTCAATCCGAACTCGAAGACCGCACCGGTTTATCGAGCTACCCGGGACCGGGAAATCTCGACTGAGATCTATGACAGGTTTCCCGTGCTCGTAGATCGCTCGTCGGGCGATGAAGTCAAAGCCTGGCCAGTCCAGTACGCCACTCTCTATCACATGGCCAACTCTTCGGACCAATTTCGGACTGCCAAGGAGCTACAGGAAAAGGAAGGCGCTTGGCCAGAAAGCGGCGGTGTTTGGGGCAGCTCACAAGGAACGTGGGTGCCCCTTTACGAAGGCAAGATGGTCCAAGCGTTCGATCATCGCGCGTCCGGCATCACGACCGTTGATGCAAATCTCCACCGCAGTGGCCAAGGAGCGGCGACCACGGAAGAGCAACGGCGTGACCCGAACCACGTGATTGCGCCTCGCTATTTTGTGCTCAATCCCGGCGATCTGCGCGTTGAGTTGGCGATCAAGGATGTCACATCCACGACGAATGCCCGGTCCCTGATTTCCTGCATCATCCCGCCGTTCGGCGCCGGACACACCCTCCCAATACTGCGGATCGAAATCGAAGACGAAAAAGAACGTGCAGAAGCCCAAGCCATACTGGCGGCATCGCTTAACAGCACCATGGTCGACTTCGTTGCCAGGACCAAGATCCTGAGCAACCACGCAAGCTGGTACATACTGGAACAGCTTCCGATAATCCCACCTGCAGATTTTCAATCGACACGATTTGGCAGAAAGTCCGCGTCGCAGATCGTATGTGAAACCGTATTGGAGCTGACCTACACCTCCCACGATATTGCCCCGTTTGCGCGCGAGCTGGGCCACATCGATGATGCAGGGGTGGTCCGCCCACCGTTTGGCTGGGACGAAAGCAGACGTGCAATGCTGCGTGCCAAGCTCGACGCACTGTTCTTCATTCTATACGGCCTCACCGATCGTGACGATGTCCGCTATGTCTTCTCGACCTTCCCAATCGTTGAACGACTAGAGGAAGACGCCTTCGGTGAGTTTCGAAGCCGCGAGCTTTGTCTTGCCTGGATGAACGCGCTCGCTGCCGGAAATCCCGACGCGGAGATCAGATTGTGAGCGAAGAAGAGAAAATCATCGAGAGGATTGCAACAGTAGCCCAAGGCTGCCTTCAGCAACACCCAGTCGTCATCTTGGGCAGCGGGGCATCGGTTGTTCATGGTCTACGAGGCATGGGCGATCTGGCCCAGTATCTTCGAGATCGCATCAAGCCTGACGAAGGCGAAGAAACCGATGCTTGGGTTCTAATCAGAGCCGCTTTAGCCAACGATGATGGCCTAGAAGAAGCTCTTCTGAAAACTGCTGCACCGCTAAGTCTTGTCGAAAAGATTGTAGCGCTTACTTGGCAGGCCATTGCTGAAGATGACATTGCTTTGATGGGGCGGGCTGCACGTGGGCAGGAGCATTTTAGCCTCTCTGATTTACTTCAGGGAATGTTCAAGAGCACTCACATGGTCACAAATATTGTAACCCCAAATTATGACCGTGTGGCTGAGTATGCCTCTGACTTAGCGGGATACGTTCACGCGACAGGTTTTGCACCAGGGATCATTCAAAACCGTGAGGGCGGCAATCCCGTATCTGTTCGACGAGGCGCGCATGCGGCAAGAACGGTCAGAATATGGAAGGTTCATGGTTCGTTGGATTGGTTCGTCGACAATCGTGGTCGCGTCGTATCTTTACCGATTTCTGAACAGCTGCCAGAGGATTTTGAACCGCTGATCGTGACGCCAGGTGTCAGTAAATATGAGCGAACACACGACGAGCCTTTTCGGTCTGCCATCCAAGGAGCAGACAGAGCACTGGATCAAGCGGAATCCTTCCTCTGTGTAGGATACGGTTTTCGTGATCGGCATATTCAGCCGAAAATCGTTGAAAAGTGCAGACAACGGAATGTCCCAATCGTGATATTGGCTCGTACACTAACGGATGAAGCCAAAGGGTTCCTCGCTGATAGTGCAGGGCAGGCATACATGGCGCTAGAGAGGGACGGCGACGGAACTCGTGTGTTTCTGCCGGAGCACCCCGAAGGAATGAGCATCGCTCAGCCTGATCTTTGGTCGTTTGATAGTTTTAACAAGATGGCTTTGTGAGGTTTTTGGGTGGCAATTTTTGACTATGATGATGGTGAAGCTTTAGGGAAGATTATTGCCGTGGATACGGCGGTAGTCGTTGTGAGAGTTGATGAACTTGAGCGCCTAAAGCGAGTTCAGGTTAATCGATTGGTCGCGCTTCAGAGTAGCAAAGCAGGGCAACACTTGGTCGGGGTGGTGTCGAGGATCACACGCAAAGTACCCGAAATCACGCCAGAAGAATCAAAGGACGATACAGACGAAGTCATTGATTTACCTGAGAACAATTTGGTGCGTGTTTCATTGATTGGCACCTTGATTGACAAGCAGGGGTTGCTGGAAAACATCTTTCGAAGAACACTTGAAACTGTGCCAGAAATTGACGCGAACTGCTTTGCCTTAGAAGGTAAACGTCTGACAGACTTCATGCAGGTCATCTCTAATGTAACGGGTGATGGGCCGCAGCTTGAGCTTGGGAAATACACCCTCGACGAGGATGCAACAGCATTTCTGAATGGAAACCGGCTATTTCAGCGTCATGTCGTAATCGTTGGCAGCACTGGATCGGGCAAGTCGTACACGACAGCACGCATGCTGGACCAAGTAGCCAACCTGAATCAGGCCAATGCCATATTGTTTGATATTCATGGCGAATATAGGACGCTCGATGGCGAGGAATTTCGACACTTGCGCGTTGCTGGCCCGGGCGATCTTGATCAAGATCAAGGGCTTGATGACGGTGTTCTCTACCTACCCTATTGGCTTCTTGGATATGAAGCCATGGTTTCTCTATTTGTTGATCGTTCTGATCAGAACGCACCCAACCAAGCAATGGTGATGGCCAACAGCATTACGGACGCGAAGCGTAAGTATCTTACTGACGGAAATCACGCAGAAGTTTTGGCCAATTTCACAATTGATAGCCCAGTTCCATTTCCACTCGGCGAAGTTCTGGAGCGCTTAAAATTCCTTGATACAGAACGCGTGGAAGGTGCAAAGGCAAATACAACGAAAGCCGGCGATTTTAATGGTAAATTGAGCCGCTTGGTTGCCCGTTTTGAGGCAAAGCATCTAGATCGTCGTCTTGGCTTTCTTTTTCAACCGCACGCAGAATGCATGGATATGGAATGGCTGCCAAGACTGGCCCGCGCACTGACTGCAAGCCGAGGAATACAGGCTGGCAACTGCGGCGGTATCAAGATTATTGATTTTTCGGAAGTTCCCTCTGACATCCTGCCATTGATGGTGAGCCTTCTTGCAAGGCTGGTTTTTAACATTACCCAATGGACCCCTGTGGAGAAGCGTCACCCTGTTGCTTTGTTCTGCGATGAGGCGCATCTCTACATTCCTGAACGAGCGGGACGCGACGGAGTTGACGATATCTCCGTGGGCATTTTTGAGCGCCTTGCCAAAGAAGGCCGGAAATATGGTGTTGGGCTCGTGGTTATTAGTCAGCGTCCGTCGGAGGTGAACAGGACAGTCTTGAGCCAGTGCAACAACGTGGTCGCTATGCGGTTGACGAATGGTGATGACCAGAGCGTTATCCGACGACTATTGCCAGATAGTCTAGGCGGGTTTGGGGACCTGTTGCCCGTTCTCGATGTCGGTGAAGCTCTAGTTGTTGGTGATGCGAGTCTTTTGCCGACCAGAGTCCGAGTAGGAGAGCCTAGATACAAACCAAACAGTGCAACCATCGACTTTTGGGACCGCTGGGCAGGAGAGGAGCCAGAGTCTGATATTGCGGCGGCTGTACTGTCCTGGCGACGACAGAGTGCTAGGTAAAGTCAGAGACCGTCTACAGTTCGAGTAACCAAAGCTAATCACGACAGGATGATTTAGATGTCCCAAGAAATCATAATTTATTGAATTAGTTGAAAAAATGGTGCCTCAAGAGGGACTCGAACCCCCGACCTTGTCCTTACGAAGGACCTGCTCTACCAGCTGAGCTATTGAGGCAAGCGAGGCTCGTTTAAACCCTTGTGCGGGTGCTTGCAAGCGGTGAAACCCCGGGTTTCATGACCTCAGAAGCACCTGTTTCCGCATTTTGTTATCACCGTTCATTGAGGGTCCGGCGCGCACTGGAAATAGGAACCGGGTTGACTGCAGTTATATATTTCTATATTTCATGAAATATGGAAATTATAGCAACAGAACAACTGGCGACTTTGGGTCACCCGCAACGGCTGTCGGTGTTTCGCATGTTGATGCGACGCTTTCCCGACACCGTCCCGGCGGGCGAGCTTGCCTCGGGGCTGGGGATCAAGCCCAACACGCTGTCGAACTATCTGAACGCGCTGCGCCATGCGGGGCTGGTTCGGCAGGATCGCTCTGGCACCTCTTTGCTCTACTCGATCGAGATGAAGAATGTGCAACACATGCTGGATTACCTTCTGAACGATTGCTGCCGTGGACGTCCGGAAATCTGCCTCCCGTCCGGCAAAACCAGCGACAGGCCAGCGGGCCGGAAGTATAATGTTCTGTTCCTGTGCGTCGGCAATTCCGCCCGTTCGATCTTTGCCGAATCTATCCTGCGCACGCTGGCGGATGAGCGTTTCACCGCATATTCTGCGGGCACACACCCCTCATCCGGGCTCAGCCCCATAGCGGTGAAGGTCCTGAAGGACAAAGGGCATGATGTATCCACCCTGCGCTCGAAACATATGTCAGAATTTGCCGCCCCCGACGCGCCCGAGATGGATTTCGTCTTTACCGTCTGCAATCAGGCCGCGAACGAAGATTGCCCGGCCTGGGATGGGCAGCCGATCAGCGGACATTGGGGGGTGGTCGACCCGGTCAAGGCAACCGGCACCAAGGCCGAGAAGAGCCTGGCCTTCCAGAACGCCTATGGTGCGCTGAGGCGTCGGATTGAGGCCTTTGCCGCTCTGCCGGTCGAAAGCCTCGACCGGATCGCCTTGCAATCTGCCGTCGATGATATCGCCCGAACACCCGATGAGGACACATTATGACTACCTTCGCCGTGAATGGCCTTGGCCGGATGGGCAAGCTGGCCCTGAAACCCCTGTTGGAGAAAGGCGCGAAGATCGCCTGGATCAATGACGGGGTCGGTGATCCGGAAATGCATGCGCATCTGCTGGAATTCGACACGGTTCATGGCCGTTGGGATGCCGATTTTGACTATGACAAAGACAGCGTCACCATAGAGGGTATGCGCTTGCCGTTTGTCGGTACCCGCGACCTGAACGCGCTGCCACTGGATGGGGTCGACGTGGTGATTGACTGCACTGGCGCCTTCAAAACCGAGACCAAGCTGGCGCCATATTTTGATGCAGGCGTCAGGAAGGTTGTCGTCTCGGCACCGGTCAAGGATGGCCCGACCGCCAATATCGTGATGGGCGTGAACGAAGGCACATATGATCCGAGCGCGCATCACATCGTGACGGCTGCCTCTTGCACCACCAACTGCCTGGCGCCGGTGGTCAAGGTGATCCACGAAAATCTGGGCGTTCGGCACGGGTCGATGACCACGATCCATGATGTGACGAATACGCAGACCATCGTGGACCGACCCGCCAAAGACCTGCGCCGCGCGCGCTCGGCTCTGAATTCGCTGATCCCAACCACCACCGGCTCGGCCACGGCAATCACCTTGATCTACCCCGAGCTGACAGGCCGGTTGAACGGCCACGCGGTCCGGGTGCCGCTGCTGAATGCCTCGCTGACCGATTGCGTGTTAGAAGTGGAGCGGGAAACAACCGTCGAAGAGGTCAACGCGTTTTTCAAAGAAGCCGCCGATGGAGATTTGAAGGGTATTCTGGGTTATGAGACCCGCCCTCTGGTCTCGACAGACTATACCAATGACCCGCGCTCCTCGATCATCGATGCCCCGTCGACCATGGTGGTGAATGGCACACAGGTGAAGATCTACGCCTGGTATGACAATGAGATGGGATACGCGCACCGTCTGGTCGACGTCGCCCTGATGGTCGGAGCAGCCCTGTGACCCAGAAGCCCGAAGGGTTGTCCGCCTATATCGCGGTCACGGCGGCCTATTGGGCATTCATGCTGACCGACGGCGCACTCCGTATGCTGGTGCTGCTGCATTTTCATACGATGGGCTTCTCTCCGGTCCAGCTGGCTTATCTGTTTGTACTGTATGAAATCGCCGGCATCGGCACCAATCTGGCGGCGGGCTGGCTAGCGGCTCGGTTTGGGTTGACCTCGACACTCTATGCGGGGCTTGGCCTGCAGGTGGGGGCGCTGCTGTTGCTGACTCAACTAGACCCTAATTGGGCAATTCCTGCCAAAGTGGCCTTTGTCATGATCGTTCAGGGTGCCAGCGGCGTGGCCAAGGATCTGGCCAAGATGTCATCGAAATCCGCTGTGAAACTGCTGGCTCCGACCGAGGATGGTGGCCTGTTTCGTTGGGTGGCCCTTCTGACGGGGTCCAAGAATGCCGTAAAGGGGTTGGGCTTTTTGCTGGGCGCAGGTCTGTTGGCAACGTTTGGCTTTAACTGGGCTGTCCTGGCCATGGCCAGCGTTCTGGGCGTCATCTTGATTTCGGTGATTTTGTTCATGCCGCCGGGCCTGCCCAAAGGGCGTAAAGGCGCAAAATTCTCTGAGGTTTTTTCGAAATCCCCCAATATCAACTGGCTGTGCCTGTCCCGCATGTTTCTGTTTGGCGCGCGCGATGTGTGGTTTGTGGTCGGGATTCCGATCTATTTCTATGCGGTATTGTCCGACGGGTCCGAAACCGGGAACCGAGCGGCCTTTTTCATGATCGGGACATTCATGGCGGCCTGGATCATCCTATACGGCGCAGTTCAGGCCAGCGCCCCAAAGATCCTGCGCGCCTCTGACCGGTCCGAGCCCCAATTAATCCGCGCCGCACGCGATTGGGCCGTAACCCTGTTCTGCGTGCCTGCCGCCCTGACCGTCGCTGTGGCTTTGTCCTCGGGGCCCGCCACTTGGCTGACCATTACGCTGGTGATCGGCTTGCTGATCTTTGGAGTGATCTTTGCCGTGAACTCCTCGCTGCACTCCTATCTGATCCTGTCCTTTTCTCAGGCCGAGCGGGTCACGATGGATGTCGGTTTCTATTACATGGCCAACGCGGCCGGCCGATTGCTGGGCACAGTGCTGTCTGGCCTCACTTACCAGATCGGTGGTTTGGCAATGGTTCTGGGAACAGCCGCAACAATGGTCGCTCTGTCCGCGATGGCCTCGGGCAGGATGCAGGACCGTTTGGCGGTGGGTTAGCATTCTCACCAAGCTTGCTCGCGAATGCGGCATGGACGTCATTATATTTGCGGATGAATTCTGTGACGGGACAAGTGGAATTAGCCCCTACATGTTACGCTATCCGGTAGAAACGCTTTGTTGGCGATGCCGCAGGGCATTTCAGCGGATCCAATTTGTTGTTTCAAAATCTCAGTGGCACACTCGGGAAGCGCGCAAAGCCACGCGTTCGAAAGCTCACTGAAGCAAAAGACTATTTTGATTGGTACCCAAGCAATAAGGCTTGCAGTGGTTCGTGGCCGACCGCTCAGTCTTAACAATCCGATATCACTGCCCAGAGGCATTTGACCTGGAAAGCCACTACTCGAGTTGCATGAGGTCCGAGCATCAGCATTCCTTGGTCGGGTAGAAGTTAATGTCACACCACCGTGGCTATTCTGCAGCGTTCGAAACCGTCGCTTCTGCGTACATTCCCTTCACACGTTCCTTTGTTGGATCGAAATGCGGGAATGGCACGATCTTGGCTTTCAACCGCTTTTGTTGGCCGTCCAGCTGCCCGATTTCGATGTCCGCTCCAACGATGGCATGGGTAACCGAAATCCGACCCAAAGCGATGACCTTGCCGAGGATGGGTGATTTCATCGCGCTGGTAATCTCTCCGACCTGCGCTTTCCCAACGCGCACGCAGTCACCGGGTGAGGGGACAGTACCCCCTTCGATCTCAAATCCAACCAGTTTGCGGTGTGGGTGGGCCTTGCGCTCCTCTATCGCCGCCCGCCCGATGAAGTCGTCGGTCTTTGATTTCAGCGGCACAGTAAAGCCGATGCCGGCCTCGAACGGATCGGTCTGATCGTCGAATTCTGACCCGGCAAAGATCAGACCGCCCTCGATCCGCAACATGTCCAATGCGGCCAGGCCCAGAGGCGCAATGCCATACTCTTGGCCCACCTCCCAGACACGATCAAAGATTTCGACGGCATCCTTGGGATGGCAGAAGATTTCATATCCCAGCTCGCCGGAATAGCCCGTCCGGGAGATCACAACAGATGTCCCCTGCACATTATCAACCCGCGCGACCGAAAGCCGGAACCACGGCAGTTCGTCGATCGTCGGTTGCTGAGGCGGGGTCCAGAAGATTTTCGAAAGGATTTCGCGGCTATGCCGTCCCTGAACCGCAATGTTGTGCAATTGATCAGTTGAATTGCGCACCCAGACATTCATATTGCGTTTGAGGGCCTGTTCCTGCAGCCACAATCCGCTGGTATCATTCCCGCCGATCCAGCGGAAATTCGTCTCACCCAAACGATAGACGGTGCCATCGTCGATCATGCCGCCGTGCTCATAGCACATAGCCGTATAGACGACCTGACCAACGCTCAGCTTTTTCATGTTGCGGGTCACGCAAAGCTGCATCAGTTCCTCGGCGTCAGGTCCCACGACTTCGTATTTGCGCAGCGGGCTGAGGTCCATGACAGCAACCTTGTCCCGGCAAGCCCAATATTCGGCAATCGCGCCATGATTGGTCATCGTGTTGGGCAGCCAATAGCCGTTATATTCGACGAAATCACGGGTGTGCCGTGCAAAGCAGTCGTGAAACGCAGTTTTCTTGGTTTCTTCCACATCCGCCTCCGCAGATTTTCTATAGCCGTAGGATCTTTTGAAATCCTCGGTCGCCTTGTAAGTTCGCACCTGAATATCGGTTGGATTCCAGCCATTTGCTGGATCAATGTCGCAGGGACAGCCGGTGCTGACGCAGACCAGATCGGTCAGGGCGCGCAGCAGGACGAAGTCACCGGGTCGCGACCACGGATCGTCCATGCCAATGGCGTTGGTGTCATCCAGCATCGTGTTGAAAAAGAAGTTGATCGCTGGCCAGCCACCGCGCGGCTTGATGCCATATTGGTCCAGATCCTTGTTGATATTGTCCGAACAATTCACATGGCCGGGATAGCCAAGGTCTTCGTAATATCGCGCCGTACAGGCCAGACCGAACGTGTCATGGCGCCCACAGGTATCTTGAACGATTTCGATCAGAGGCTCTTGATCTACTGACCAGTACTTTGAGAAAATCCCGGGTTGAGGATACAAGCTGCCCATCAGGCTGCGTGTTGTTGTCGGGTCGATTTCACGCTCGATCCCCTGATCCAGTGCGCGGCGGCTGAATGCCTGAAAATCGGAACACTCTCGGCCACGAATATCGACGATCTGGATGAATTCACCGGCCTTCACTTCGTATGAGTGCGCATTTCCCGGCTGAATATTGAAATCCTTAAGCGGATCGGCCAGCGGATCGGGTGGTCCGACATCGGGCTTTTCCAATCCGGGCGCTGAGCGCTGGATGTACAAGATGATATCCGTAGGAGGGTTGTTGTCCTCGGGGCGCATAGCCTTGCCTGGTGCAGCGACAATCAAAAGACCATCGCTTTCCGCCACGAAATGCACCATGTCGCCCGGGCGTGAACCGCCAGCGAATGCCCGGATTGCGTCACCTTTTCCGATGTCGAAGCCCGCGATTTCCAATGCACGCAGAACTTTTTTGCCAGATGCTGATCCATTTGCGAGGGTTGTGATCAAACCTTCGGGCCGTCCATGCCCCTGTGTGCCCAGCATGGCTGCATCGGAGCTTCGGTCAGGGGAAAAGAAGACCATCTCAGCCGGTTGCATCCCATCGCGATCCAGCAGCGTGATGGTATCGCCTTTGGACACCGGTACCGCGCGCGACCCCATTCCGGGGATCGGGTGGCGTTCCGTTCCATGCGGCAGGATCGGAAGGCCGGGGACCAGAACCCCGCTGCGTTCGAATGGAACTTCGAAGGCCGGCTTCACATTCATAGTGTGTTTTCCTGAATGGCTTCGGTTGCACCGCGATGGGTGACCACCAAGAGGCATCCCGCCTCGGTTCGCGAATAGTGGCTGAACCCGGCAGCAAGGCTGACAAAATCGCCGCTGCGATATCGAAACCCGTCGTGGTCGGTCAGATCGCCCTCAAGCACAAAGAACTCTTCCGGCCCGTAATGGACATGAGGGTTCGAACGTGTGCCTGGCGCCATCTTCATCAGATAGCTGCCTTGTCCGGTTTCTTCATCGAAACTGATATTCTTCCACCAGACCTGCGCATCGGGCAGGCCGTCCATCCGCATCCGGACAAATCCGGGGTCATCGAAGCGGATAACGGTGCGTGCGCTCTGTTGTTGTGCCATCTTAGTCGAGCCCCAACCGCTTTTTGCGCTGATCAGCCCAGCTGCTGATCGCCATGTCGAAGGTAAGCGCCATCAGCGAGACATTCATGCCGAGCACAAAGTTCTTGCCCAGTTCGGTACCTGCCAGAGTTCGTTGAAGTTCCTGCCCCAGATCCTGCGTTCCAATGAAGGCCGCGATAATGACCATGAAGAAGGCGAACATGATGGCTTGATTAAACCCGACCGCCATAGTTGGCAGCGCCAGAGGGAACTGAACCGACATAAGTTTTTGCCGGCGGGTCGAGCCGGACATATCTGCTGCCTCGGTCATTTCCGGCGGCACGTTGCTGAGGCCAATAATGGTGTACCGGATCAGCGGGACGGCGGCGAAGATCAGAATCGAGAACACAACCGCGACATCATTGACCCCGAACAACATGATCGCAGGGATCAAGTAAATGAAGCTGGGGAAGGTTTGCGCAGTGTCGCAAGCCAGCAAAATGCTCTTGGACCAACGCGCGGACCGCGCTGCGACAACGCCCAGGGGGATACCGATCATGGTTGCCAGCGCAACGGCCGAGATCACGGTATACAAAGTGATAACCGACCGATCCCACCAGCCCGAGAACGCGACAATCGTAAAGAAGACTGCTGCGTAGATGCCGGGCTTTCGGCCACCAACCCAATAAGCAAAGGAAACAACCAGAAGGATGAACGCGGGAGTTGGAATGGCGAGTAGCGTATTCCGGAATGGAATCAGAACCTTGACGTTCAGAAACCAGCGCAACCATTCGGTTGTCCCTTTGATCATGTCGATGGCCAGGAACGACTTGATAACCACGTCGATTTCCTTGCCCTGGCTTAGATGCTGCTTGCGGCCAATTTCGGCCAGGATCGGGAAGACCTGAGACAGCAGAGTGAACCCAACAAACAGACCCAGTGCGACCAGCGAAATCTGGTGGCGCTTCCACCATGGGGTGCCGCGTTCGAAGTGCACTGGCTGTTTGACGACCCAGGCCTTTGACATCCGATCCAACGTGACAGCCAGAAGGACGATGGTTACGCCAATCTCGAAAGAACGGCCCAGCTTGAAACTACCCATCATCGCCAGCAGTTTCGCGCCAAGACCGGGCATTCCGATAAAGGCGGTCAGAACAACCATCGCAAGACACAACATGATCACCTGATTGACGCCGACCAGAACCTCGGTCCGCGCGGCTGGAACGTAGACGTGGCGCAACATCTGCCATTTGGTACATCCAGACATCTGGCCTGCTTCGATCACTTCGGGGCTGACTTTTTTCAAGCCCAGAGTGGTCATCAGGATCATCGGCGGGATGGCAAAAGTAATTGTTGCGACGGCCCCAGCTGTCGGTCCGACCTTAAAAAAGATCACTGCTGGCAAGAGATACGTAAAGAAGGGCAGGGTTTGCAGCACGGACAGCATGGGTTTCAGCATCCGCTCGAACCAGCGGTATTTCCAGGCGGCGATGCCCAGTATCAAGCCCAAAAGAAACGCCAGCGGTGCGGCAACCACGATGACAGACATCGTCTGCATGGCGATCTTCCACTGCCCGATTGCGGCCGTCCAGATGAAGGTTCCCGCGCCTAATGCGGCCAGACGCCAACCACCTACGGCGTAGCCGACGACGGCTGCCACTGCGGCGATTGCGGACCATGGGATCGGGCCTAGATTGGGCCAACGGCGCTTGCCTTCCAGAAGGTTCGCTGACGTATCCAGCAGGAACTCAAGCGGACCTTCGGCGATAAATCGTGTGACATAGATCAGGCCAAGATCATTTTGGATAAAGTAGAAGACTGCATCCAGAACCTGCGCCGTCGGCGGAATCGCGGCTTCGGGGATGCGGTTTAGCCATTCGGGCAGAACTCCGACAGCTTTGGCAACGATCAGCACGAAGGCGGCGGCCAGCAGTGTAGTCAGGACTCTGGTTTTTCCCCACGTCCCGTCTGAAGTGTCCGGTACTTCGGTGGACAGCGCCGCCATCATTCAGCTCCAAGCAGAACATTCAATGCGGCGTCACGTTCCAAAACACCGGTGACAACGCCTTTGTCATCCGCCACCGGCAAAAGAATGCGGTTATCGTTGACAAGAACTCGCGCCAGCTCGTGAATGGTTGATCCACCATTGATTGGTGCGCCCTCCAAGGCATGACCGTTCACAGGTTTTGCCAGGCCTTTGGCATGTACGACCCGGGCCTTGTCGACATCTTCGGTAAACTTGGCCACGTACTCGGTGGCAGGGTTCATCACAATCTTGTCGGGGGTGTCACATTGTTCGACCGCGCCGTTGCGCATGATTGCAATCCGGTCTGCCAGACGTAGTGCTTCGTCAAAATCATGCGTGATGAAAACGATGGTTTTGCTCAGCATCTCTTGCAATCGCAGGAATTCATCCTGCATTTCGCGGCGGATCAGTGGATCAAGCGCCGAGAATGGCTCGTCCAGAAACCAGATATCGGGTTCAATGGCGAGCGACCGGGCGATTCCCACTCTTTGCTGTTGGCCGCCACTCAATTCCCGTGGGAAGTATTCTTCCCGACCTTCAAGGCCCACCAACTTGATGACTTCCAGCGCGCGTTCGCGCCGATCATGACGATCTTGTCCGCGCATTTCCAACGGAAAGGCCACGTTGTCCAAAACCGTGCGATGTGGCAGCAGTCCGAAAGACTGAAACACCATGCCCATCTTGTTTCGGCGCAATTCAATCAGATCGCGCTCGCTCAGGCTCATGATGTCCTGACCTTCAACCTCAATCGTTCCGCCTGTAATGTCGTGCAGGCGCGAGAAGCAACGTACCAGCGTCGACTTGCCTGACCCTGACAAACCCATGATGACCAGCATTTCGCCACGGCCAACCTCAATCGAGACATCCTTGACACCGGCGATATACCCATCTGCACGGATTTCATCAAAACCGCGGCCAGCGGGCATGGACTTCAGGTAGCTCTCTGGCGAGTGCCCAAACAGTTTCCATACATTTTTGGCTGAGATGACAGGCGCTGTGGCGGACATGGCTGCCTAACTTTCTTGTTGAGCGCGGCCTTGCATCGATCAGATGGTCAAGGCCGCGCCAGTTTCGGTGGATGTAGCCGGGATTATGAGCTGCAGGAACTGATCCAAGGATCGACGACAGCGCGGTTGGCGTCCAGCCATTCTTCGGCGGCTTCTTCCGGTTCAAGCTCATCAGTATCGACCAGCTTCGCCATCTCGGCAATCTGCGGATTGGTGAAAGAAATCTCTGTCAGGGCGCAATACGCGGCCGGCCATTTGTCTTTCATACCATCCCAGGCTGCCTTTTTCAGGTAACCTTTGGCGGGGTTGCCGCAATCATACAACGCATTCGGGTTAGGACCCTTGGCTGGGTCTTTGTCGCATCCGTCTTCCCATGCTGGGAACTCAACGAACTCACCAGGCCAGACGGCTTCGGCAAAGTTTGGCGTCCAGTTAAAAACCAGTACCGGCGTTTTGTCGGCCTCAGCCGCGCCAATCTCGGCCCAAAGGGCTGCGGCGGAACCCGCATTGATCACGGTAAAGTTCAGATCAAGTGCTTCGGCGCGTTCTTTACCGTGCTTCAACCAGTCAACTGGACCATCCAGATACCGACCCTTGTCGCCGGTTTCGGCTGTCGCGAACAGGTGTGCGCAGTCGTTCAATGCATTCCAATCTGGCAGGCCCGGGCAGGATTCCTTGGTCCACATGGGATACCACCAATCCTCACGTGTAACGGCGTCATGATCGCCTGCGTCATGCAGGCCACCTTTTTCCAATGCCGCCCTGTAGGACGCGCCAAACGCGCCTTCCCAGACTTCCATCTCCAACGCCACATCGCCCAGGCGCACCGATTCATAGACCGCCTGGCTGTCGGTGGTGACGTATTCGACGTTGTTGCCCATCTCTTCAAAGATCAGGCCGACAACGTTCGACATCACGATCTGGCTGGACCAATTGTGAATTGGGATCACGATCGGGTCGCTGCTGTCTTCTGCAGTCGCCCCTGTTCCCGCTACTGCTGCCAAAGTTGCAGCAGAAAGGAGGTTTGTAAGTTTCATGTTTGCTCCCTGAGTGATGTTCATTTTTTAGGTTGTGGACTCTTCCGGCCCCGAATTTGTGCATTCTGCGCAGAATCGCCCCAGACGCAGAACAGAAATTTGAGGGTCTTTGGCTATAAATTCTTGAGGCTAACCCGACTTTTTGCTATCTTAACAATTAGTTGCCTGATCGATTGCCAGCAGATGAGGCCAAATGTTTTTCGATCGCTATAACGTCCAGTTCGGGAATCCGCTCTGAAATGCCAAAGAAAACTTCAGTCACAGGGAAAGTCCTTCCACCGCTCGACTATTTGTTGGCGTTTGAAGCTGCCGCAAAGGCGCAGAGCTTTGCGCAGGCCAGTAAGGTTCTGAACATCTCTGAAACGGCGATCAGCCGCAAAGTGCGGTTGCTAGAGCAACACTATGATGTGCCGTTGTTTGTGCGAGGGCACCGATCTGTTTCGCTTACCCAACAAGGGGCCATCCTGCTGGCAACCGTGGAGAAGTCGCTGGACCTGATGCGGGATGTCAGCCGGGATATGCTGGCCAAACATCAGGCCAACACGGTATCGATCTCCGCCACCAACTCTGTCGCTTCTCTTTGGCTGATGCCGCAACTTCGCAAGTTCAACAAATCAAATGGCCGCATCCGTATTTCGCTGGTCTCTTCTGACAGCGACGCAGAGTGCCTGTCGGATTCGATGGACTTGACGATCCTGCGTGGAGATGGCGATTGGCCGGGATACGAGGCACAGCTTTTGTTCGGAGAAACCGTATTTCCGGTCTGCAGCCCAGAGTATCTCAAGAGCAACCCCAAGGCGGCAGATATATCTGCGCTGCCGGAACTGGACCTTATTGAAGTGGCCAGTGGCCATGCAGAGTGGATGACATGGCGCACTTGGTTCAGTGGCAATGGGGTATCGACCTCCTCGATGGAACAGGCAGTGGAGTTCAATACCTATCCATTGTCAGTGCAGGCAGCTGTCGATGGACTGGGAATTGCATTGGGTTGGGCCCATCTTGTTGATCCTTTGCTTGAAAGCGGCACTTTGGTCAGACCGGTTCAGGGCGCATCAGTGCGAACACAGTCCGGATACTACCTGTTAAAAAGGCCTCTTCACAAAGCTTTCCCAGAGCAGCGCATCGTTGAAGATTGGTTGCTTGGTCTCAGCGCGGGTCGGAAAAGATACGCCTGATCGCTGTGGCCAGCCTCTGTTTCCTAATGATGAATCGAGTAGCACTTTCAGGGAGTGTTAAACTCGCATATTGACCCTAGGGAATAAATATTTACTTTAAAGAAAAATATATGCGAATCTGGTTCGGCTCCTTGCCGTTCTGGTTGGAACACTATTGGCCTATTTTATGCAGGGAGACCGAAACCCAATGAGCTATAAATCTGACATCGAAATTGCGCGTGAGGCGAAGAAGAAGCCGATTCAGGAGATTGG